>NZ_JBFANJ010000002.1:0-801185 GCF_040674795.1 Nonomuraea sp. NPDC049725
GAGAACTACGAGGCTGGGCTCTTTCTTCGAGGCTCGATCATGTGGGTGAAGGTCCTCACCTGAACCACATGATCCGAACCCCAAACAGCTCCTAGGGGAGATAGCCGTGTGCCGGAACGGACTGGCAAGGGCGCTCCGGCACACGCCTGTTCTCTTATTCTCCGGTCGCGTACTTCGGCAACGCGTCATGACAATGTCTCAAGATCGGGACATTTCCCGTCAGCAGGCGGCGATGCGGCAAATCTTCCCGAGCATCCGCTTGGCGTCCTTCGTCTGCTGCTTGAAGTCGGCGGCGGCGGGCTTGCCCCACTCCCCCGACACCGTGTAGACGATCAGCGCGTTGGCGCGGCGCGTCACGACGGCCCGCTCGCCGCCGATGGCCGGCTTCTTGCTCTGGTACGCCTGGCCGGTGATCGAGACGCCCTCGTCGCCGAGCCGTACGGGACGGTAGGAGTAGCGGTAGTCGGCGGTGCCGCAGGCGCGCACGGCCGCGCGCAGGTCGCGCACGGCCTTCTTCGCCGCCCCCGCCGAGCCGTAGAGGATGACCTGCTCGGACTTGGAGTAGTCGGGCACGGCCGTGTAGGTGAGCGTCTTGGCGGCGGTGCGCCCGGCGCGGCCCAGCGTGGCCTTCTGGCACGGGTTGACGACCAGCCGGGCGCTCGTCCTGCCGCTGACCTGCCAGCTGTGCTCGGGGTTCGGGTCGTGCTTGGCCGCGTCCTTCTCGTACAGCATGAAGCCGCCGGGGATGCCCAGGGCGAGGGCGGCGGTTAACGCCACAATGGAGACCATGAGCCAAGATTGTACGAACGCCTGACGTCTAGCGGCGCAGGTTGGCCGTCCAGGCGTCGAGCTGCGACTGCCAGCCGTCGACGGTCTCCGGCCTGCCCGGCACGCCGGGGCGGGTCTGCCAGGGCAGCGGCCCGCTCTCGCGCCTGTACTCCACGCCGATCGCGTCCAGCCGTTCCAGGTGGGCGGCCAGCCTCCGGCGGAAGTCCGGCAGGTCCCGGTCGGCGGGGCTCCACACGGTCTCGGCGAAGGCCGCGAGCCTCGGGAAGGCCATGTAGTCGACCTGCCGGGGCGAGTCGATGAGCTCGGTCCACACGGCGCACTGCGAGCCCAGCACCCGCTCGGCGGCGGGCTCGCCGCGCAGCTCGGCGGGGATCGGCTCGAAGGCGTAGACGTCCTCCAGCGTGAGCACGGTGCCGAACGGGACCGGCTCGTCCTCGCCCGGCCCCTGCCGGTAGTCGAAGTAGACCGACGTGTTGGGGGTGCTGATCACGTCGTGGCCGTTCCTGGCGGCGGTGACCGCGCCGAGGTCGCCGCGCCAGGAGGCGACGACCGCGCCGGGCGCGAGCCCGCCTTCGAGGATCTCGTCCCAGCCGACGAGCCGCCGCCCGCGGGCGCTCAGGTAGGTGTCGAAGCGGTGGATGTACCAGCTCTGCAGCTCCTCCTCCCCGGCCAGGCCGAGCTCGCGGATGCGGGCCTGGGCGGCGGGGCTGTCACGCCACTGCTGCTTGGGGCACTCGTCGCCGCCGACGCACACGTACGGGCTCGGGAACAGCTCCAGGACCTCGTCGAAGACGTCCTCGAAGAACCGGATCGTGCTCTCCTCGGCGTTGAGCACGTTCGTGCCGATGCCCCAGCCGGTGCGCACCTCCAGCGGCGTGTCCAGATTGCCGAGCTCGGGGTAGGCGGCGATGGCGGCCTGGGTGTGTCCGGGCAGGTCGATCTCGGGGACGACGGTGATGTTGCGCTGCCCGGCGTAGGCGACGATCTCCCTGATGTCGTCCTGGGTGTAGTAGCCGCCGTGCGGGCGGCCGTCGAACGGCCCGTTCCAGCCGGTCTGGCTCTGCGTGCGCCAGGCGCCGACCTCGGTGAGCCGGGGGTGGCGGCGGATCTCCACCCGCCAGCCCTGGTCGTCGGTCAGGTGCAGGTGGAGCACGTTGAGCTTGTGCAAAGCCATCAGGTCGACGAACCTCAGCAGGTCCTGCTTGGTCATGAAATGCCGGGCCACGTCGAGGAGGCAGCCGCGCCAGCCGAAGCGCGGCTCGTCCTCGACGTGGGCGGCCCTGATCTCCAGCTCGCCGCCGGGCCCGGCCTTGCGGAAGGCGGCCGGGGGCATGAGCTGCCTGAGCGTCTGCGCCGCGTAGAACGCCCCGGCGGGGCCGCCCGCGGCGATCCGGACGCCGTCCTCGCCGACGGTCAGCCGGTACGCCTCGGGCGGCAGATCGGCCAGGGCGAGCGTGATCGTGCCCGGCCCCGGGGCGGCGGGCGGCAGGTCGCCGCCGGTCACGGGGCCGATCTCGCTCCGCAGCCAGGCGGCCGCCGCGCGCAGCGCCGGATCGGCGGCGAGCGCGGTGTCCGGGCCGAGGACGAAGCGTCCCGGCAGGACCTGGCAGTGGACGGGCTTGGGCACGATCATGAACGGTTTCCCCCTAGTGACAGGTGACGGTGGCGTCGGCGAAGTCGACGTGGTCGGAGTAGGCGTTGTCGCCGCCGTTGGTGGCGACCAGCCGCACATGGCGGGCGCCCTCGACGGAGGCGGTGACCTCGACGGCCGGGTCGGCGCCGGTGACGAGCTCGGAGGCGGCGACGCGCCCGCCGTCGGCCCACACCTCGAAGCGGGCCGAGCCGGCCTGGCCGACCTCGTCGTCGACGCCGCCCAGGAACCGGACCGTGGCGCAGCGGCCCGCGGTGTAGTACTCGATCTCGGCGGGCGCGTGCGCGCCGAGCCCCTTGGCGTACCGGACGCCCTCGATGGTGAGCGGGCGGCCGTCGCCGGCGGCGCGCTCGCCGTTGCTGGCGTCCTTCTCGACGGGGCCGAAGTGGTTCTTGGCCGCCGTCCAGGTCAGGTCGCTGAGGTGGGTGGTGCCGGCGCCCGGAGCGCGCGCGACCCTGACGACCGCCTCGCCGGGCACCCGGCCGCCGGCGAAGGCGGCGACGGCGGTGAGCCGGTGCTCGGTGAGCGCCGCGCCGCCGGGCGGGGTGACGGCCCAGGTGACGGTGAACGTCTCGCCGCCGCGCAGCCTGCCGGTGGCGGCGGGCGTGCGCGCCTCGGCCCGCCATCCCTCGGGTACGGCCAGCGTCACGGTCAGGTCGCGCAGCGCGCCGGTGGCGCCGGTGTTGACCACCCGGGTGACGATCTCCCCGGTCACGCCGGGCTCCAGCACGGAGGGCCGGTCGTCGCCGAGCGCGGCCGGGTCGACCTCGAACGTGACCAGCGGCGTACCGGCGCGGCCGTCCGACACCCGGTACATGGCGGCGCCGTGCGCGGGGACCTGGGCGGCCAGCTCGCCGGTGCTGCCGGTCACCGCGCCGGTCCACAGGTCCTCGATCCGGTGGTGGCCGGGGCCGAGGTCCGTGGAGATCGTCGCGGCCCGGTCGCTCTCGTTGAACAGCACGATCGCCCGGTCGCCGCCCGCCAGCGGCTTGACCAGCACGTGGTACCAGCCGTCGGAGCGGGCCAGGGCGCCGTGCGCGCCGAGCGGGTCCCGGGCGACGGCGATCACCTCGGGGTCGGCGACGATCTCGCGCGGTGCCCTGGCGGGATCGGCCTGGAGGATCAGCGGGGCCGCGCCGATCGCCCACAGGGAGAACTGGGCGCGGTACTCGGTGGCGGTCATGCCGCCCAGCCCGGCCTGGATGAGGTCGGGGTCGGCCCAGCTCCCCGCGCCCGCGTACTCGGCGCGCAGCTGGTTGAACTCCCAGATGTCGACCATGGTCGCGTAGCTGTCGGCGATGGGCCGGTTGAAGACGTTGGTCCGCCAGGTGGTGGCCCCGGCCTCCTTGCCCCACAGCCACGGGACGGTGCTGCCGTCCTCGTTGTTCATCGCGAACACGACACCGTCGCCGAGCGCCTGGCGCATGCGCGGGTAGAGCGTCCGGGCGATCCGCTCGACGTTCTGGCCGGGGAAGTCGGCCTTGGGGATGTCGCACCAGTCGTACTTGACGTAGCCGACGCCCCACGCCTTGACCTGGGCGGCGTCGGCGGCCTCGGAGCCGTAGGAGCCCGGGCCGCCGCCGGCGCACGCCTTCGTGCCCGCCGACAGGCTCACGCCCAGGTCGAGCCCCTTGCCGCGCACGTACGCGGCCAGGGCCTCGATGCCGGAGGGGAAGCGGGCCGGGTCGGCGGCCAGCGCGCCGCCGGAGCGCTGCGGGGCCAGCCAGCAGCCGTCGAGGATGACGTACCGGTAGCCGAGCGGCGCGAGCGGGGCGAGCGCGTCGGCGGCGGCCCTGACGGACGTCTCGGAGACCGAACAGCCGAGCGAGCGGCTGCTCCAGCCCATCGGCGGGCCCGCCGCGGGAGCCTGGGCGGCGGCGGGTAAGGGGACGGAGAGCATGGTGAGGAGGACCGCCGCGAGGGCGGCCGGTGCGGTGCGCATGGGGGTCCCGTCAGGTCGGGTTGAGTGCGGGGGTGCCCGGCTCGATGACGAAGGAGCCGGAGGTGTAGGCCGGGGCGTACGGCTCGGTCACGCGCGACAGCGAGCGGAAGTCGACCTTCATCTCGCGCTCGCTGATGCGGGTGCGGACGTAGCCGCGGCGGCCGTTGAAGAACTTGACGTGCGGGTTCTCGGCGAGCAGGTTCCGCGTGTCGGGGTACTCGTCCATGCCGTTGCCGGCGCTGGTGACCGAGGTGGTGACGAGCTCGACGGCGACGGACTTCGACTCCGGGTCGCGGTAGTCGCGCTTGATCTCGCCCGCCCAGTGGGAGTGCACGTCGCCGGTGAGCACGACGGCGTTGCGCCCGTAAGTGTCGACGGCGGCGGCCAGGCGGTCGCGGGAGGCGACGTAGCCGTCCCAGCCCTCGTTGGAGTAGCCCTTGCCCTCGCCGTTCGTCCAGTCCATCTCCATCATGAAGACCTGCTGGCCGAGCAGGTCCCAGGTGGCCCGCGAGCCCTTCAGCTCGCCGTCGAGCCACGCCTCCTGCTCCTGGCCGAGGATGGTGCGGTTGGGCGCGAAGCGTTCCGCGCAGTCGGGGCCGACGGTGCCGCTGCGGCCGGTGCACGCGTACAGGTCGCGGTACTGGCGGGTGTCGAGCAGGTGCAGGTTGGCCACGGCGCCCCAGCGGATCGAGCGGTGCAGGCGCAGCGACGACCCGTCCGGCCGCTGGGCGCGGCGCAGCGGCATGTTCTCGTAGTACGCCTGGAAGGCCTCGGCGCGGCGCTTGAGGAAGGGCGGGTCGGGCTGCTCGGGGACGTCGCCGGCCCAGCCGTTCTCGATGTCGTGGTCGTCCCACACCACCACCCAGGGGGCGATCGCGTGGGCCATGCGCAGCTCCGGGTCGGCCTTGTGCTGGGCGTGGCGCAGCCGGTAGCCGGCCAGGTCCAGGCACTCGCCGCCGGCCTGGTCGCGGACGGGGTACTTGTAGTCGCCGTACTCGTAGATGTAGTCGCCGAGGAAGGCGATCAGGTCGGGCTGGTCCTCGGCCATCCTGCGGTAGGGGGTGAACCAGCCGCTCTGGTAGTCGGCGCAGGAGGTGAACGACAGGTTCAGGTCGCGGCTGCGCCCGCCGGGGGCCGGGGCGGTGACGGTGCGGCCGGTCTCGGAGATCTCGCCGCCGGTGCGGAAGCGGTAGAAGTACTCGGCGCCGGAGTCGAGGCCGTCGAGCTCCACGTGGACGCTGTGCGCCTCCTCGCGGCGGGCGATCTCGACGCCGTGGCGCACCACGTGCTTGAAGTTCTCGTCCTTGGCGACCTGCCACTGGACGGGGACGGGACGGGACGGCATGCCGCCGAAGCCGTCGAGGGCGAGGGGGTCGGGGGCGAGCCGCGTCCAGAGCACCACGCCGTCGGAGGCGGGCTCGCCGGAGGCGACGCCGAGCTGGAAGGGGTCGGACAGGGGGGTGCGAGCGGCCGCCGCGCGCACCGGGCCGGGGCCCAGTGCGGCGGCGAGGCCCACGCTCGCGCCCCCGGCGAACAACGCACGCCGGGTGATCATGGGGTGGGGGGCTCCCTACTGGATGGTGGCGTTGCCCTCGGCGACCGCCTGGTCCGCGGCCTGCTTGGGGGTGAGCTTGCCGAGGTACATCTCGTTGAAGATCTGGTTCAGCTTGGTCTCGAACCCGGTGAAGCCGGTCGTGACCGGCAGCGGGAAGGTCGTGCCCTCGGCCTCCTCCAGGAACGGGGAGACGTCCAGGCCCTTGGCCTTCCAGTAGTCGACGTAGCCCTGGGCGAGGCCGTTGATCGCGGGGAAGACGTAGCCGCCGTCGGCCATGAGCTTCTGCGGCTCCTCGGTGCCGAGGTAGGCGGCCAGCTTCATGGCCTCCTCGGGGTGCTCGCTCTTGGCGTAGACGGCCTCCGACAGGCCGTTGAGGTTGACCGAGCGGCCCTGCGGGCCCTCCGGCATGAGCGCGACGCCCATCTCGAACCCGGCGCCCGGCGCGACGAACGGCAGCAGCGCGTTGTTGGCCGGGAACATCGCCACCTCACCGGCGGTGAACATGTCGGTGATCTTGCCGGTGGGCGGGTTCGTCTGGCTGGCGGGCGGCGACACGTGGTGCTTGTTGACCAGGTCGACGCCCCACTGCAGGGCCTGGACCGACGCCTCGTCGTTGAAGGTGTACTTGCCGAACGGCTTGTCCAGGAGCTTGCCGCCGTTGGAGTTCACCCAGTTCATCCACTGGGTCTGGTAGTGGTTCCAGGAGCCGAACCCGTACGTCTTGACCTTGCCCGGGTCGAAGCCGTCCTCGCCGGGGTGCTTGCCGGCCTCGTCGACGGTCAGCTTGCGGGCGACCTCCAGGAGGGTGCCGCCGCCGTCGGGGCTCCAGGTGAGCTTGTCCGGCATCTCGACGCCGGCCTTCTTGAACAGGTCCTTGTTGTAGAGCAGGCCGACGGTGCCCCAGTCCTTCGGGACGCCGTACAGCTTGCCCTCGTAGGTGAAGGAGCCGACGACGGTCGGGTGATACTTGGAGGCGTCGACCTTGACCTCGGCGAGCACGCCCTTGGTGACATATTCGGGGAACTGGGTGGGGGTCATCCAGAACACGTCGGGCGCGCTGCCCGCCACGGCGTCGGCGGTCAGCTTGGTCCAGTACTGGTCGTAGGGCAGCAGCTCGATCTGCACGTCGATGGTCGGGTTGGCCTTCTCGAAGGCGGCCATGACCTTCTCGTATCCGGCCTTCTGCTGCTCGTCCCAGAGCCGGTAGGTGAGCGTGACCTTCTCGCCGCCGCCGCCGTCGCCGCCACCGGCGTCGCCGGAGCCGCAGGCGGTCAGGGTGAGCAGGGCGGCGGCGGCCAGCAGGGCGGCCTGGCGGGTTCGGGGGGTTCGCATGATGGGGCTCTCCTACTTGAGGCCGGTGAGGACGACCGACCGGACGATGTACTTCTGGAAGAAAATGAAGATCGCCACCATGGGGACGAGGGCGATCAGGCCGCCGGCCATCATGAGGTTGTGGTCGACGCCGATGCCGACCTTGAGCGCGGCGATGGCCACCGTGATGACCTTGGTGCCGTCGCCGCTGGTGATGATCAGGGGCCACAGGAAGCTGTTCCACGACGAGATCACCGTGATGATCGTCAGCGTGCCGATCGCGGGCTTGCACAGCGGCAGCAGGATGCGCACCAGCACCGTCAGCGGCCCCGCGCCGTCGATCCGCGCGGCCTCCTCCAGCCCGGCGGGCAGCCCCTTGAAGAACTGCCGCATCAGGAAGATCCCGTACGGGGTGCCCAGGATGTACGGGGCCAGCAGCCCGTACCAGGTGTTGACCAGGTCGAGCTCGCGCATGATGAGGAACAGCGGGATCATCGTCACCGCGCTCGGCACCATCATCGTGGCCACGTACAGCCAGAAGAGCACGTCCCTGCCGCGGAAGTTCAGCCGGGCGAAGGCGTAGGCGGCGAACGTGGTGAACACGAGCTGGCCCAGCGTCAGCAGCACGGTCATGACGAGCGTGTTGAGGATGTAGCGGGGGAAGTCGCCGCCGAGGATCTGGCCCAGGTTGTCCAGCGTCGGCGGCAGTCCGGGCAGCCACGGCTCGGTGGAGTTGAGCTGCGCCTTGGTCTTGAACGCGGTCAGCACCACCAGCAGGTAGGGGAAGACCGAGATGAACGCGCCCGCCACGAGCGCGGCGTAGAGCAGGATCCGCTTCGTCATCTGTCTCTCAGCTCAGGTCGTAGGTGGTGCGCTTGCCGAAGAACCTGACCTGCACCAGCGTGACCACCAGGATGATCACGAAGAGCAGCATCGACAGCGTGGAGGCGTAGCCGAAGTCGAACTGCCGGAAGGCGGTCTCGAAGATCGTGAAGTTGAGGACGGCGGTGCTGCCCGAGGGGCCGCCGTTCGTCATCACGTAGACGGTGTCGAACACCTGGAAGGCGCCGATCATGTTCGTCACCATGACGAAGAACATCGTGGGGTTGAGCAGCGGCAGCGTCAGCCGCCAGAACCGCTGGCGCGGGGTGGCGCCGTCGGTGGCCGCCGCGTCGTACAGCTCCTGCGGGATGCCCTGCAGCCCGGCGAGGAAGAACAGCATGTTGTAGCCGCTGTACTGCCACACGGTGACCAGGGCGACGGCCGGCATCGCCCACGCCGAGTCCGACAGCCAGTCGGGCCCGGTGATTCCCACCGTCGACAGCGCCCGGTTGATGGCGCCGTCACGCGGATCGAAGATCCAGTTCCAGACCAGGCCGAGCACGATCGGGGTGGCCATCCACGGCACCACGAACAGCGACCGGTAGAACCGCACGCCCTTGACCCGCTGGTTGAGCAGCATGGCGGCGCCCAGCGCGATCACCGTCTGCAACGGCACGCACAGCGCCACGTACAGGACCGTCACCCAGAGCGAGTGCCACGCCTCGCCGTCGCCGAGCAGCCGGGCGTAGTTGTCCAGGCCCGCGAACGACGGGTCCGACAGCAGCTCCCAGTCGAAGAAGCTGAGGACCAGGACGATGACCACGGGCAGCAGCAGGAACGCCACCACGCCCAGCAGGCTCGGCCCGACGAACAGGTAGGCGTACCAGGAGCCGCGGCGCCTCACGACGGCTCCGTGCTGGTGGGCCTCATGATCCGCCGGGTGGTCTCCAGGCCCCACGCGTCCAGGGCGGCGATCGGGTCGCTGGAGCCGCGCAGCCCGCCGGTCGCGCCGACGTGCGCGGCCCACTCCTCGCGCGCCTCCACCTCGGGGCGGACGATGAGGCAGTCGGGGTCGTTGACCCACCAGCGGGCGTGCAGGAACTCGCGGGCCGCGCCGGTCAGCCGGGCGCCGAGCTGCGACGGCTGGCTGATGTCGCCCTTCCTCGGGTGCAGCGTGGGCGCGATGTCGGGGCTGACGCGCATGATGTCGACCAGGCCGATGCTCGGCAGCATCGGCGCGCCGCACCCGTGCAGGGTGGCGTCCGGGCCGGCGCCCTCGCGGACGAGCTCCAGGCCGCGCCGGTAGGCGGCGATCGGGTCGAGGCCGGCGTCGTGTCTGCGGCCGGCGAGCGCGCCGGCGTAGAGGTAGTCGAGCTTGAAGTGGCTGATGCCGATCTCCGCGAACCGCGCGAAGACCCCCACCAGGTACGCGGCCGCGTCGGGGTGGGTGACGTCGAGCACGGCCAGGTCCTGGTCCCACATGTGCCCGGCGTGCGCTCCGCCGACGAGCCAGTCGGGGTGCTCGCGGAACAGGCGGCTGTCGTGCCCGGCGAGGAACGGCGCGGTCCAGATCCCGGCGCGGGCGCCGGTCGCGGTGATCTTGCCGACGGCCCGCTCCAGCGAGCCGAAGCCCGGCCTGGGGTCGAGCCAGTCGCCGATGCCCGCCTCGTAGCCGTCGTCGATGAGGAACATGTCCGCGCCGAGCTCGTGCTCGGCGGCCAGCGCCAGGTTCTCCAGCACGTCGGCCTCGGTGACCTTGTCGAAGTAGCCGTACCAGGTGCACCACATCGGCGGCACCGCCGGGAAGGCGCGGCCCGGGGCCAGGCTGTCGGCCCAGTGGCGCAGCGCGCGGTCCAGGCCGCCCTCGACGCGTTCGTGCCGTACGGGTCCGTCGGCGGAGATCACCAGCCGGCCGTCCACCGGCCGCGCCCGGATGGAGGGCACGGCGAGCGGGCCGGGCGCCGACCACAGCTCGACCGGGCCGCCGTCGCCCGGGTCGACGGCGAGCAGGCCCTCGCCCTGGAACGAGCCGGCGGGGACCGGCGTCCCGGGGCGGTAGCAGAGGGTCTGGATGTTGCCGTCGGCCGGGCGGGGAGGGGTGTCGTCCAGCCGGTATGCGCCGGTGGGGCTCCACGACTGCCAGCCGTGCTCGAACACCCGAGCCTTCTCCGGCGCGCACGCGACCTCGCCGATGTCTGCGAAAGACACTCGAACCTCATCTCACTTACGAAGGAGCGCTTCATTAGTAGCAGTGTTGAGTTCTGTGGGTCAATGGTGGATTACCGGGTCATGTGGGGGTTCTTGATGGTCTGGCCGTTGCCCGGCGGCTGGCATAATCGGCGCATACAAAGGAGACCTACATAAGGACGGGGCGTTGGCAGACCTACGCGGCGGCGACCTGTCCCGGCTCAGGCAGCTCAACTCGCTGACCGCGATCCGGGCGCTGCGCGAGACCGGCCCGCTCGCCCTCTCCGCCCTCGCCGAACGGACCGGGCTCTCCCGCCCCTCCACCAAGGAGGTCGTCGACGAGCTCAGCTCCCTCGGCTGGGTGGAGGAGGTGCCGCCCAGCCCCGGCACCATGGGCCGCCCCGCGCGCCGCTACCGCTTCCGCGCCGAGAACGGCCACCTCGTCGGCGTCGACATAGGCGGCCACAACGTCCGCGCCGCCCTGTCCGACCTCGACGGCCGCGTGCTCGCCGAGACCCGGCAGCCGGTCGAGCCCGACGCCCCCCTCGACGAACGCCTCGCCGCCATCGAACGCGCCGTCTCCGGCTGCCTGACCCTCAGCCGCCGCACCCCCGACGACCTGTGGGTCCTCGCCGCCGGCACCACCGGCGCGATCAGCCCCGACGGCCGCATCTCCTTCTCGGCCGCCGTCCCCGCCTGGACCGGCCTCGACCTGGCCGGCCGCCTGCGGGAGATGTTCCCGTGCGAGATCCTCGTCGAGAACGACAGCCGCCTCGCCGCCCTGGCCGAAGCCCGCCGCGGCGTCGCCCGCGACGCCCGCGACGTCGTCTTCCTGCACGTCGGCAGGCGCATGGGCACCGGGCTCATCATCGACGGCAAGGTCCACCGCGGCTTCGGCGCCGCCGCCGGCGAGATCTCCATGCTGCCCGAGGCCCGCTGGTTCGACGCCCCCGACCACCTCAACACCAGCGCCGCCGTGCCGCCCGGCACCCCGCCCGAGGACGCCGCCGGGCACACCCTCGCCGCCGCCCGCGACGGCGACCCCGTCGCCCTCGAAGCCGTCGGCCGCTACCTCGACGACCTCGCCGTCGGCACCGCCGCCATGGTCCTCCTCCTCGACCCCCAGCTCGTCGTCCTCGGCGGCGGCTTCTCCCGCTCCGCCGACGTCCTCCTCGGCCCCCTCCGCGACCGCCTCGAACGCCGCTGCATCCGCACCCCCGAGATCCGCGCCTCCACGCTGGGCGACGAATGCGTGGTGGTCGGCGCCATCGACTACGCCGTCGAGCACGTCGAACGCCGCTTCTTCACCCCCGAGGCCGGCCCCCTCCCCCTCTCCCGCTGACCCACCCACCCGCGCGCGGCGCCGGCCGCCGCACGCTCACGGCCGCATGCGTCCTCCGTCGGCGCGCCCCCTCACGACCGCACGCCGTCCGGTCGCCGCGGCGGTGCGCCGCTCACCCTCGCACGCGCGCCCGGTAGGCGCGCGGCGGCACCCCGTGCTCCCTGCGGAAGGCGCGGCTGAAGTGGAACGGGCTGACGAAGCCCGACGCCGCCGCCACCCGGCCCACGTCCAGGTCCGTCGCCTCCAGCAGCATCGCCGCATGCCGCAGCCGAGCCTCCCGCACCGCCCGCATCGGCGTCCGCCCCGTCTCCTCCGCGAACAGGTGCGCGAACCGTGACGGCGACAGCGCGACGGCCCGCGCCAGCGAGCCCACGGTGTGCGGCGCCCCCGGCTCGGCCGCGATCAACGCCAGCGCCCGCCGCACCCGCCCGTCGCCGCCCTCCTCCCCCGCCCGCACCGACGCGGTCGCCACGACCAGCACCTCCTCCACCGCCCCCATCACCAACTCCCGCGCCGCCCCCACCCCCGCCACCACCGCCACCTCCCCGGCCGCCATCTCGCCCGCCCGGACGGCGGCCGCCGTCCCACCGCTCCCCTCGGGTGCGTCCTCCGGTGCAGGGGCGGCGCTCACCCACTCCACCGCCTCCTGCACTTCGGCCGGGCGCGTCCCGCCGCCCATCGCCTCACGCAGCGCCGTCTCGCCGGTCGCCGTTGGTGCGTCCGTCAGCGTCGGGGCGGGGTCCTGGGGGTCGTACGGGCTCCGGGGCCCTTCCTGGGACGCGGTGGCAGGGGCCGGCGCGTAGGAGGCCGGGGGGAGCCAGCGGGAGTCGTGCAGGGCGCGGCGGAAGGCGGCGTCGATGCGGTCGTGTACCGCCTCGGGGACGTCGGCGACCAGGTGGCAGCCCGGTGCGAGGGCGTGGGGCGCCAGCCAGCCGGTCCACGACGGGCGCGGCTGGAAGTGCACCCACCAGAAGCGCCACCGCCGGGCCCCGGGCGCCACCCGGTAGTGGTGCGGCTCCCCCGACGCGAGCACCACCAGCGACCCCGGCCCGGCACGCAGCGCCGCCCCGCCCTGCTCGACGAGCCCCTCCCCCGCCTGGGTCCACATGAGCAGCCAGCTGGGCGCCCCGGCGGCCCGGCGGGTGGCGTAGCCGAGCGGCTGGTCGTAGTGTCCAAGGACGATCAGCTCGGCAGCAGGAACAGTCATGTCGTCAGCGGTCACCGTCATACCCTCGCACGCCCCCGCCGCCTAGCGTGAACGGCATGAACCTCAACGACTTCCACGACCGGGGCTTCGTCATCGTCCCCGCGCTGCTGGCTCCGGAGGAGGTGGCGGAGCTGCGTGACGAGTTCATGGCGCTGCACGCCGCGGGCCCGATTCCCGGGCATTTCACGCCGACGCCGCAGGAGCCCGGCGGCCCGTACGACATCCTGCGCGACTATCCCCGCGTGATGCACCCGCACCAGGTGAACGACGTGGCGCTGCGCTACCTGCTGGACGCGCGCATCGGCGCGATCCTGGCGGACCTGCTGGGCGAGGAGCCGATAGCAGCCCAGAGCATGTTCTACTTCAAGCCGCCGGGCGCCCGGGGGCAGGCGCTGCACCAGGACAACTTCTATCTGCGGGTCGAGCCGGGCACGTGCGTGGCGGCGTGGGTGGCGCTGGACCGGGTGGACCGCGCGAACGGCGGCCTGGAGGTGGTGCCGGGCACGCACCTGATGGACCTGTTCTGCCCGGAGGAGGCGGACCACGACGTCTCCTTCACCAGGGAGTACGTGCCGCCGCCGCCCGGCCTGGAGCGCGTACCGGTCGACATGGAGCCGGGTGACGTGCTGTTCTTCAACGGCAGCCTGGTGCACGGCTCGGAGCCGAACAGCACGGCCGACCGGTTCCGCCGCAGCTTCATCTGCCATTACGTCGGCCGTTCGGCGGAGCGGATCGCTGCCTACTACCCGACGCTCACCATGTCGGGCGAGCCGGTCACGCTGGAGGCGGCCACGGGCGGCGGCCCGTGCGGCACCGAGGCGGGCGCGCCCGCGGGCCCGCACTAGCGGGGGCCAGTCGAAGCCGGGCCAGTCAGAGCCGGGCCAGTCGGGGCCAGGCCGGCCGGGAGCCGGATCAGCCTCCGGAGTGGTCGGACTCGGCGTCCTCGGGGACGACGGTGTCCCAGGGGTCGTCGAGCCAGCCGTCGGGCAGCTGGACCTTGGTGCGTTCGCCGGACTTGCCGCGCGGGGTGTCGGTGTTGGGCGGCCACGGCTGGTCGTGGTCGAGCTTGGCGAGGCTCGCGCGCAGCCCGTCGAGCGACTCGGCGGTGGCGAGCTCGCGGCGCAGCTCGGCGCCGACGGTGAAGCCCTTGAGATACCAGCCGACGTGCTTGCGGAAGTCGGCGATCGCGTAGCGCTCGATGTCGAAGCAGGTGGTGAGCCCTTCGGCGTGGCGGGCCATCACGGCGGCCACCTCGCCGAGAGTGGGCCGGGTGCGTTCGGCGCTGCCGCGGAAGGCGTTCTCCAGGTCCTTGAACAACCACGGCCGTCCCAGGCAGCCGCGGCCGACCACGACGCCGTCGCAGCCGGTGCGGGCGACCATGCGCAGGGCGTCGTCGGCGCACCAGATGTCGCCGTTGCCGAGCACGGGGATCTCGGGCACGGCCTCCTTGAGGCGGGCGATGGCGTCCCAGTCGGCGACGCCGCCGTAGTGCTGGCGGGCGGTGCGGGCGTGCAGGGCGATGGCGGCGACGCCTTCCTCGACGGCGATGCGGCCGGCGTCGAGGTAGGTGAGGTGGTCGTCGTCGATGCCCTTGCGCATCTTCATCGTGACGGGCAGCGCGCCCGCCCCGGCGACGGCCTCGCGCAGGATGCGCCGCAGCAGGTTGCGCTTGTACGGCAGGGCGGAGCCGCCGCCGCGCCTGGTCACCTTGGGCACCGGGCAGCCGAAGTTGAGGTCGACGTGGTCGGCCAGGTCCTCTTCGGCGATCATCCGGACCGCCCGGCCGACGATCGCCGGGTCGACCCCGTACAGCTGGATGCTCCTGGGCTTCTCCGACTCCGCGAACCTGATCATGCGCAGCGTCTTGGGGTTGCGCTCGACCAGCGCCCGCGTCGTGATCATCTCGCACACGAACAGCCCGGCGCCCTGCTCGCGGCAGAGCACCCGGAACGGCGCGTTGGTGATGCCCGCCATCGGCGCCAGCACGACGGGCGGCCACACCCCGATGGGCCCAATCTTCATCCCGTCAGTTGTAGCGCAGGTCGGGCCGGGAGCGGTATTCGCGGATAGTCTGTGACACGGCATCTCGCGTGGGGAGTGATGGATGCTTCTTCGAGTCCGCCTGGCGCTGCCCGACAAGCCGGGTTCGCTCGCGCAGATCACCACGGTCCTGGGCTCCGCGGGGGCGGACATCACCCAGGTGACGGTTCTCGACAGGGGCGCGGGCATGGCCGTCGACGACCTGACGCTCTTCTGTCCCGAGGACATCTCCAAGCCGGAGCTCCGCGAGAGCCTGGAGTCGGTCGCGGACGTGACGGTCGAGGGCGTCTGGACCACCCGCGAGGCCCCGGGCACCTATCCCGAGCTGGAGATCCTGAAGTACATCACCACGGCGGGCGACCGGGCGCTGACCACGCTCGTCGACTCGCTGCCGGTGCTGTTCAGCGCCGACTGGGCGGCGACGGCCACCGAGCGCGGCGTCGTCTACGCGAGCTGGCGCGCTCCGCAGGAGATCACGCTCCCGGAGCTCATCCCGGTCCGTCCCACGGCGGTCACGCTCGACGGCGGCCCGCACCTCATCCACGCGCCGCTGCCGCCGCTGGCCCTGACGCTGATGCTGGCCCGCTCCGAGGGACCGGCGTTCCACCGCACCGAGGTCCACCGCCTCACGCGCATCCTGGAGATCTTCCTCAGCCTCCCGGCGACCGAGCGCAGCGTCGCCCGTCAGCTCCGCAAGAGCTGACGGGTGAGCATCCGCTCGGAAAACCCGCTAGAGTTGGGCGGGCAACGCGGAAGTGGCTCAGTGGTAGAGCATCACCTTGCCAAGGTGAGGGTCGCGGGTTCGAATCCCGTCTTCCGCTCGGAGTTCTACTCTCCTGGTGGAGTGGCCGAGAGGCGAGGCAGCGGCCTGCAAAGCCGTCCACACGGGTTCAAATCCCGTCTCCACCTCCAAGGACGATTAGCTCAGCGGGAGAGCGCTTCCCTGACACGGAAGAGGTCACTGGTTCAATCCCAGTATCGTCCACCACCATCTTCATGCCCGGTCATGCGGGCTCCCGGGAGCGGGATCGTCGCCGCGAGCGACCAGACCTCCGATGTTTCGGACCTCTCAGTGAGGCGCGCGGCGGTGTCAGCGCGCGGTGGAGGGGGATTGTTGCATGCATGCGACCCAACACAGTGGAGATCAAGTTAACGGTTGACGGCCCCCGGGTCCGGGCGGCCATGCGCGCGTTCGGGCTGGAGCCGGACGACGGGCAGGATCTGAAGATCTACTTCTGCGAGGACACCGCCGACGGGCTCGCCCCCGGCACCCCGCTGCTCGACGCCGGCGTGGTGCTGCGGGTGCGCGACACCGGCAACCGCAAGAGCGACTCCACCATCAAGCTGCGCCCCTGCCGGCGCTCACAGCTCAACGACTACTGGCTCGGCGCGACCGACGGCGACGGATGGGAGTTCAAGCTGGAGGCCGACTGGTCCGGGCCGCGCAAGGTGCTCACCGCCTCGTGCACCGCGCGCCGGTCGCCGGAACGGATCGAGGCCGTCTACACGGGCAACCGGTCGATCAAGGGGCTGTTCACCGACAAGCAGGAACGCTTCCTCAGGACGTGCGCGGGCCTGCACGTCAACCTGCGCACCCTGCGGCTGCTGCCGCCGGTCGAGGCGACCCGCTGGGGGCCGCTGGAGCTCGACGCGTCCGGCCGCAAGCTCACCGCGCTGGCCGAGCGGTGGGTGGTCGGCGACGAGCTCGACTTCCTGGAGCTGTCGCTGCGCGTCTCCCCGGAGAGCGCCGTCGCCGCGCAGGCGTCGCTGGAGGAGCTGGTCCGGGGCCACGGCGTCGAGATCAGCTCGGGCGAGGAGTCGAAGACCCGCCGCGTCCTGCGCCACCTGGTGGCGGCCGTCGCCTGACCGGCCACACCGGGCCGCCACAGGCTGCACCGGGCCGCATCGGGCCACACCAGGCTGCACCCGGCCACACCCGGCCACACCTGGCCGCACCTGGCCGCCGTCGGTGGCCGGGTCCGATGAAGGCGGCGGCGTCACCGCCGAGGCGGGCGGGGCGCGTGTTCTTTCCTGACTCGGGCATGGACGGCTGTGATCCTTTGGGTTAGTTTGCGCGGCATGAGGCTTCGTTTCGCGATCAGCGCCCTGTCGGCCGCCGCCTGCGTGCTCGCCGCCGCGCCCGCGCCCGCCCACGCCGTGGTCCCGTCGCCAGGTGGGGAAGCGCCGGGCTGGGAGCTGCCGGGCTGGGAGCTGCCGCGCTGGGAGCTGAAGGAGACCGGCGTGACCGCGCGGCTGCGCGGCCTCGCGCCGGTGAGCCGGGACGTGGTGTGGGCCTCCGGGTCGGAAGGCACCGTGCTGCGCACCGTCGACGGCGGCCGGAGCTGGGAGAACGTGTCACCGCCCGGCACCGGCGCGCTGCAGTTCCGGGACGTGGAGGCGTTCGACGCGCACCGGGCCGTGGTGCTGTCGATCGGCGCGGGCGCCGACTCGCGGATCTACCGGACCGAGGACGGCGGGCGTACCTGGACCGAGACGTTCAGGAACGACGAACCGCAGGCGTTCTACGACTGCGTGGCGTTCTTCGACCGGCGGCGCGGGCTGGCGATGAGCGACCCGGTCGACGGCCGGTTCCGCATCCTGGCGACCGAGGACGGCGGGCGGAGCTGGCAGGTGCTGCCCGCCGACGGGATGCCGCCGGCGCTGCCGGGTGAGGCGGGGTTCGCGGCGAGCGGGCAGTGCCTGGTGACGGCCGGCGGCCGGGACGTGTGGCTGGCCGCCGGCGGGGCCGAGCGGGCGCGCGTCTTCCACTCGCGCGACCGGGGCCGCACCTGGACCGTGGCGGACACGCCGATCCCGGCGGGCGACCCGGCGCGCGGCGTGTTCGCGCTGGCCTTCCGCGACCCCCGCCACGGGCTCGCGGTGGGCGGCGACTACCGTCCGGGCGAGCCCTCGCCCAGCGCGGGCGCGGTGACGCGGGACGGCGGGCGCACCTGGCGGACCGCCTCGACGCCGCCGCCCGCCTACAGGTCGGGGGTGACGTGGCTGCCCCACCTGCCGTTCGCGGCCGTCGCGGTCGGGCCGACCGGCAGCGACATCACCTACACCGGCGGGCGGACGTGGCGGACGTTCGACACCGGCTCGTACGACACCGTGTCGTGCACCCGCGACCTGTCATGCTGGGCCGCCGGGGAGCAGGGCCGGGTCGCCCGGCTCAGGATCGGCCACCGCTAGCCCCGGTCGGTCAACGGCCGCCCGGCGCGGACCGGGCCACCACAGGCCGCCCGGTGGGTCGGCCGGTCGGACAGGCCGTCAGCGGACGCCGCGCGGGCGGAACTGGACGCTGATCCGCGGCCCGGTCGCGCGGGCGGTCTTGGGCACGGCGTGCTCCCAGGTGCGCTGGCAACTGCCGCCCATCACGACGAGGTCGCCGTGGCCGAGGTCGTGGCGCAGGGAGGGGCCGCCGCCGCGCGGGCGCAGCATCAGCGGCCGCGGGCTGCCGACCGAGAGGATCGCCACCATCGTGTCCTCGGTCGCGCCCCGGCCGATCGTGTCGCCGTGCCAGGCCACGCTGTCGCGCCCGTCGCGGTAGAAGCACAGGCCGGCGGTGCGGAACGGGTCGGCCGCGTAGTGCTCGTCGAGCGCCCGCATGGCGTCGGCGAGCACCGGGTCGGGCAGCGTCTCGCCCTCCTCGTAGAACTTCAGCAGCCGGGGCACGTCGACCACCCGGTCGTACATCCGGCGCCGCTCGGCCCGCCACGGCACCCGCTCGGCCAGCCGCTCGAACAGCAGATCGGCCCCCGACAGCCAGCCGGGACGCACGTCGAGCCACGCGCCGCGGCCGAGATCGGTGCGGCGGACCGTCGAGCCGAGCGGGCCGAGCCCGAGCTCCTCGTCCATGCCGAGCAGAGATGCCTGGAATACCGCGCTCATGGCGTCGAGTGTACGTTATTGTTCAAACAAAGATTCGACTGCGTGTCGTGCCCGGCATCGCGGGCCGGGGCGTGCGAGGCTCGGATTCGGCGTCGCCGTGGAGACGGGGCCACCCATGCACACCGCGTGAAGGAGCACGTCATGCTCACCACCCAGTTCCTGCCGGGCACCCCGTGCTGGATCGACTACGGCAGCCCCGCCCTCGAGGCCACGGCCGCCTTCTACACCGGCCTGTTCGGCTGGCGGTTCGAGTCGTTCGGACCCGACATGGAGTACGGCGTGTGCCGGGCCGACGGCAAGACCGTCGCCGCGATCGGCACGCTGACCGACGAGGGCGACTCGCCCGCCTGGATGCTCTACTTCGCCACCACCGACTGCGACGCCGCCGTCAAGGCCGTCGAGCAGGCGGGCGGCACGGTCCGGTCCGGGCCCGGCGACATCGGCGGGCAGGGCCGCTTCGCCCAGCTCACCGACCCGTCCGGGGCGGAGTTCGCGCTGTGGGAGCCGGGCGGCCTGCGCGGGCTCGACCTGGTCACCGACCCCGGCTCACTCGGCTGGGTGGAGCTCTACACGCCCGACGTCGAGGGCATGCGCGGCTTCTACCGGACGGTGTTCGGCTGGCGGTTCGAGGACATGCCGATGGGCGACTACACCTACCCGGTGGCCTCGCCGGCCGAGGGCGACCAGGCCGACACGGCGATGGCCGGCCTGGTCGAGCTGCGTGACGGTGGCCGGCCGCACTGGCTGCTCTACTTCGAGGTGCCCGACTGCGACGCGACCGTCGCCCGGTGCCAGGAGCTGGGCGGCACCGTGGCGGAGGCGGCGACGGACATCGAGGGCGTGGGCCGGATGGCCTTCCTGACCGATCCGCACGGCGCCCGGTTCGCGGTCATCACCAGCGCGGCGGCCTGACCGGGGTCAGCCGCCGCAGCCGGCGAGGGCGATGGAGTCCCCCGCGCCCCTTTTAGCGGTCCCCGGCCCGGGGCGGGGGGGTTCGTCACAGCACGGGCTCGGACGTGCCGGCGGGCTCGGGTGTGTCGGCGGGCTCGGGTGTGTCGGCGGGCTCGGGTGTGTCGGCGGGGTCGGGCAGCGGCTCCGGCTCCGGCTCGTCACCGACCTCCAGTCCGTTGGGGGCGATCTTGACCTCGCCGGAGCCGTGCAGGTTCCAGGTGTAGTCGCCGTTGCCGTCGTTGTTGATGTTGTAGACGACCTTGCCGTCGCCGGTCCAGCCGTACTGGGCGCTGCTGGTCACATACCGGGAGGTGCACGAGCCGAAGCCGTCCGGGTTGTCGTTGAGTGTCTGCTTGAACTCGCACCACCCCGAGGTGATGACCGTGTCGTCGCGTTCGAGGCGCACCTGGACGGCGAACTTGTCGAAGCTCTCCCCGTAGACCGGTTCGGCCTGGTCCCACCTGAGCTCGATGCGGGCCCGCCGGGTGTTGCCGTCCTTGTAGACGCACGAGCGCGCCCACACGGTCATGTCCGGCTTGCCGGGGAGGTTGAAGCTCTTCTCGTTCCACGAGGCATGGCAGTTCCAGCTCGCGGCCTGGGCGGGGGGCGCCGTGAGGGCGGTGCCGCCGGCCAGCGCCACGGCGGCCATCGCGATCGTGGCGATCCTGCTGATCGAGGACATGTTCTGCTCTCCTGAAAGACGGGGGTCAGACGGAGATCAGGTTGCCGGACGGCCCCCCGGGACGTCGTTGGCCACGGCTGCACAGTTCCTGCGCCCAGCCTCTACGGCAGCGGGCGCCGCCCGGCGAAGCCCAGGTCGGTGCGGTGATACCAGCGCAGCTCCGGCTCGCCCTCGATCCAGCACAGCCGTACCGAGACGCCGTCGAGCTCGGCGGGGAAGTCGAGCAGGACGGGCGCGATGCCCTTGACCTCCAGCCCGCGCCCGGTCCAGGTGCTGACGATCTCCTCGATGCGGGCCTCGACGGCCTTGAGCTCGGGCACGCCGCCGAGGGGTGAGGAGCCGGTCGTCCGGCGGTCGTAGGCGATCTCGGCCAGGTCGGCGCGGGCGACGACCAGGGTGGCGGCCTCGCGCAGGATGGCCGGCATCAGGGCCCGCGCCTCGCCGGGGGTGAAGGTCCGTTCGCCGCCGTGCGCCCTGCCGGGCCCACTGCCGGGCCCACTGCCGGGCCCACTGCCGGGCCCACTGCCGTACGCGCCGCCGTACTCGCTGCCGTGTTCCATGCCGGAACGCTATCGGCTGGGCTCGTAGGCGTGGACGAGGAGTTGTTCGGCGTCGTCGAGGTAGGCGTCGAGGCAGGCGGCGGCGCGGTCGGGCTCGCCGGCCTCGATGAGGCCGAGCAGCTCGCGGTTGCGCGCCACGAACGGCTCGTGGAAGGCGCGGGGGTTCTCCATGACGTGGAAGACGAGGCGCAGCTCGGCCAGCAGTTGCCGCATGGCCTCGTCCAGCCTGGGGCTGTCGTTGAGCGTCACCAGGGCCTGGTGGAAGCGGATGTTGGCGGTGCCGACCGCGTGCCAGTCACCGGCGGCGGCGGCCCGTTCGGCGTCGGCGACCGCCTCGCGGATGACGGCGAGCGCCCGGGCGGTCGGCTCGCGCCGCACGGCGGCCCCTTCGAGCACCCGGCGCACCCGGTAGAGGTCGGCCACGTCGTCGGCCGACAGGACGCGTACGAACACTCCGCGGTTGAGCCGGTGCTCCAGCAGCCGCTCGTGGCCGAGCAGCCGGAACGCCTCGCGCAGCGTGTTGCGCGACACCTCCAGCCGCTCGCAGATCGTCTCCTCCGACAGCCGGTCGCCGGGCTTGAACATGCCCTCGATGATGCGGTCGCGCAGGATGTCGGCGACGCGCTCGGCGGTGCTGCTGCGCCCGAGGCGGGACCGGTCCCGTACGAGATCCACGAGAGCTTCGTCCACAGGCAACAGGAAATCATCAAACAAACCTCTTGTCGAATCGTTCAACGATTCTTATGTTGATACCAACCCCCTGACGAAGGAGCGATGCTGATGTCAAGCTCCACGCAACAGACCCGGCGGGTGATCCTCGCCAGCCTGATCGGCACGTCGCTGGAGTGGTACGACTTCTTCCTCTACACCACGGCCGCGACGCTGGTCTTCGGCAAGCTGTTCTTCCCGACGTTCGACCCGCTCAGCGGGACCCTGCTGGCGCTCACCACCAACGCGGTCGCGTTCGTGGCCAGGCCGCTGGGCGGCATCGTGTTCGGCCACTTCGGCGACCGGGCCGGCCGCAAGACCGTGCTGGTCGTCACGCTGCTGCTGATGGGGGCCGCCACGTTCCTCATCGGCGTGCTGCCCGGCTACGACAGCGTCGGCGTGCTCGCACCCGTCATGCTGGCCCTGCTCCGCTTCGTCCAGGGCCTCGGGCTGGGCGGCGAGTGGGGCGGCGCGGTGCTCATGTCGCTGGAGCACGGCGACCCCCGCCGCCGCGGCTTCAACGCGAGCTGGCCGCAGGTGGGCGTGCCCGCCGGCTACGTGCTGGCCACCGGCACGCTGGCCGTGCTGTCGTTCGCCCTGCCGGACGCCGCGTTCCTGTCGTGGGGCTGGCGGGTGCCGTTCCTGCTGTCGGGGGTGCTGGTCCTCGTCGGCCTGTGGGTGCGGCTGAAGGTGACCGAGTCGCCGCTGTTCGAGCGGGTCGAGCAGCAGGGCGCCAAGGCGCGGATGCCGCTGGTCGAGGTGCTGCGCACACACCCGCGCGCGCTGCTGTCGGCCTTCACCGCGCGCATCGGCGTGGACGTCGCCTTCTACACCTTCACCGCCTACATCCTCGTCCACCTGACCGGCCCGCTCGGGCTGGACCGGTCGGTGGGGCTCAACGCGGTCCTCATCGGCTCGGCGCTGCAGCTCGCGCTGATCCCGCTGTTCGGCGCCCTGTCCGACCGCTACGGCAGGCGCCCGGTCTACCTGGCGGGCGTGATCGGCGCCGCGGTGTGGGTGTTCGCGTTCTTCCCGCTGCTGGAGACGCGCTCGTTCCCGCTGATCGCGCTGGCGGCGGTCGTGGCGCTGATCACGCACGCGGCCATGTACGGCCCGCAGGCCGCCTTCATCGCCGAGCTGTTCAGCACCCGGCTGCGCTACAGCGGCGCCTCGATGGGCTACCAGGTGGCCGGGATCGTCGGCGGCGCGCTCGCCCCGATCATCGCGATCAAGCTGTTCGACGCGTTCGGCACCACGCTGGCGGTGTCGCTGTACGTGGTGGCCGCGCTCGCCGTCACCGCCGTGGGCCTGGCCATCGCGCCGGAGACCCGCGACCTCGACCTGGCCTCCGACCCCGGCACGCAGCCGCAGCGCGCCTGACCCCCGCTCCCCGGTCCGCCGCGAAAAGCCGCGGGCGGCGGCTGCCACCGCCGCCCGCGCGGGCGGACCCGGGCTCGCCGTCGGGCCGGCCCGCCAGGCCACGGGGGCCGGGCCGGTCCGCCGATGTGATCTCTATCACAGGCCGGGCGTTGTAACGGAATCGCCGCCGATTCCCGGAACGCCGGACACGGTTTACGCATAAACTGCGCGCCTGTGAGCCTCCCTGTACGTGCACGGTCCCCCAGGCCGGGCGGCGGCCGCCACCGCCGTCCCGTCCCCACGTCCCTGCCCCCGGACGCGCCCGTCCTCGTGCTCGCGGCGCCGGGCGGCACCTCAGGCGTGCCGGCCGAGATCGCCGCCGTCGTGCGGGTCGACAACCCCCAGATCGAGGTACGGCTCACCGCCGTGGACGAGCTGGCCGCCTCGCTGCCGGCCGACCGCGACTCCGTCGTCGTCCCCCTGCTGACGTGGGACGACCCGGTCGTGCTCACCGAGATCTCCGAGTCCGTGGCCAAGAGCGGCGCCCCCGCCGTGATGACCGAGGCGCTCGGCCCCCACCCGCTGCTGGCCGAGGCGCTGCACATCCGGCTGGCCGAGCGCGGCCTGGCCAGGGCCGACCGCGTCCGCCTGCTCAACGTCTCCAGCCCGGTCGACGGCGTCATCCTCGGCACCGTCGGCGGCGAGCGGGCCGTGCACGCCGTGCAGGCCACGGCGGTGCTGCTGGCCTCCCGGCTCACGCTGCCGGTCGTCGCCGCCTCCCTCGACAGCGACCCCGGCGTGCCCGTGGCCGCCGAGCGGCTGCGCGCCGCCGGTGCCGAGCGGCTGGCCATCGCGCCCTGCCTGATCGGCCACGAGGCGCCCGCCGGCCTCGTCGAGCGGGCCGCCGCGTCGGTCGACGCCGGTCACGCCGAGCCGCTCGGCTCGCACGGCGCCATCGCCGAGCTGGTCGCGCGCGCCTACGGCAGTCAGCTCGCCACCTGACGTACTTGTCGGACCCGGCGTCCTTGTGAAGATCGGCCCGCCCGCGTTACCTTCTCCGCATGCGCCGGGTGGTGTGCAAGGGCGGGCGGCTGTGGCTCGGTGAGGTCACCGAAGCCGACGTCGCCGCGCTGCACGCCGTCTACGGCGACCCGGGCGCGACCCAGCACATGCCGTTCGCGCCGCTGTCGCTGCCGCAGGTGGCCGGCCTCGTCGACGAGGCGGTGCGGGCGGCGGCGGCCGAGCCGCGCAGGCTCTACGTGCTGGCGGTGCTCGAACCCGGCGAGCCGGAGGCCATCGGCGTGGCGCGGCTGCGCGTCGACGCCGAGCATCCGCACAGCGCCGAGATCGGCCTCGGGCTGCGCCCCGACCACTGGGGCCGCGGCATGGGCACCGACCTGGTGCGACTGCTGCTGAAGTTCGGATTCAAGCAGCTCGGCCTGCACCGCATCTGGGGCGCCCGCTCCCCCGCCAACCTGCCCGCGCAGCTCGCGATGCTCACGGCAGGGATGGTCGAGGAGGGCGTCCTGCGCCACCACGTGTCCACGCCGTGGGGCTGGCGCGACTCGGTCATCCACGCCGCCCTGGAGGACGAGTGGACCGACCGCTGAGCGGGCTCACCGCACCAGCCTGAAGAACGCGCGCACGTCGTCCACCAGCAGGTCGGGCGCCTCCATCGCGGCGAAGTGGCCGCCCCTGCCGAACTCCGACCAGTGCACGACGTGGTGCTCGCGCTCGGCGAAGCGCCGGATGCCGGGGTCGCCGGGGAAGACGGCCACGCCGTGCGGGATCGGCGACGGCTCCGGCCGGCCGAACCAGGAGGCGGCGCTCTCCTTGTAGAGCCTGGCGGAGGAGGCGGCGGTGCCGGTCAGCCAGTAGAGGCTGATGTTGGTGAGCAGCTGGTCGCGGTCGACGGCGTCCTCGGGCAGCTCGCGGGCCGGGTCGGTCCACTCCTTGAACTTCTCGGCGATCCAGGCGAGCTGCCCGGCCGGGGAGTCGTGCAGGCCGAAGGCGAGCGTCTGCGGCCGGGTGGCCTGCATGATCGCGTATCCGCGGCCGTCCTCGTCCGCGTACAGGCTCATCCTGGACAGCTCGGCCTCCGTGAGGCCCTCCAGCTCGGCGGGGTCGCCGGTGGGATGGCCGAGGCCGCCGTTGACGTGCACGCCCACGACGCGATCCGGGTCGAGCCTGCCGACCATCGGGGAGATCGTCGCGCCGGTGTCGCCGCCCTGCGTGCCGTAGCGGTCGTAGCCGAGGCGGCTCATCAGCTCCTTCCAGGCGCGCGCGACCCTGGCCACGTCCCAGCCGCGCTCGCGGGTGGGGCCTGAGAAGCCGAAGCCCGGGATGGACGGGGCCACCAGGTGGAAGGCGTCGGCGGGGTCGCCGCCGTGCGCACGCGGGTCGGTGAGCGGGCCGATGACCTTCATGAACTCGACGACCGACCCCGGCCAGCCGTGCGTGATCAGCAGCGGCAGCGCGTCCGGCTCCGGCGAGCGCACGTGCAGGAAGTGCACGTCCTGCCCGTCGATCCCGGTGACGAACTGCGGGTGGGCGTTCAGCGCCGCCTCGTGCTCGCGCCAGTCGTAGCGGGTGCGCCAGTGCTCGGCCAGCCTCCTGGCGTACGCGACCGGCACCCCGTACGACCAGCCGGCGCCGTCGAGCTCGTCGGGCCAGCGGGTGCGGGCGAGGCGTTCGCGCAGGTCGTCGAGGTCGGCCTGCGGGATGTCGATGCGGAAGGGCTTCATGACCACCACGCTAGGACCGGCCTAGGACAGGTAGGGTCCTAGGATGCTGGAGACGTCGGCGCGGCTGCTCAAACTGCTGTCCCTGCTGCAGACCCATCGCGAGTGGTCCGGGCCGGAGCTGGCCGGGCGGCTCGGCGTCACCGCGCGCACGGTGCGGCGCGACGTGGAGCGGCTGCGCGAGCTCGGCTACCAGGTGCACGCCACCGCCGGGGCGCCCGGCTACCGGCTGGGCGCGGGCGGCGACCTGCCGCCGCTGCTGCT
This sequence comes from Nonomuraea sp. NPDC049725, assembly GCF_040674795.1. Lineage (NCBI taxonomy): Bacteria > Bacillati > Actinomycetota > Actinomycetes > Streptosporangiales > Streptosporangiaceae > Nonomuraea > Nonomuraea sp. NPDC049725. The sequence continues at coordinate 26,003 of NZ_JBFANJ010000002.1, forward strand.
CGACGACGAGGAGGCCGTCGCCGTGGCGGTCGGGCTGCGCACCGCCGCCCAGGGCAGCGTGGCGGGCATCGAGGAGACATCGCTGCGCGCCCTGGCCAAGCTGGAGCGGGTGCTGCCGTCGCGGCTGCGGCGCCGGGTCAACGCGGTGCAGTCGATGACCGTGCCGATGACGGGGCGGGCGCCCGCGGTCGATCCGGACGCGCTGGCGGCGATCGCGGCGGCCTGCCGTGACCACGAGACCCTGCGGTTCGACTATTGCGGCGCGGGCGGCGCCGTGACCACGCGCGTCGTGGAGCCGCACCGGCTGGTGGCCACCGGGCGGCGCTGGTACCTGGTCGCCTTCGACCCCGGCCGTGACGACTGGCGGCTGTTCCGGGTGGACCGGGTGCGGCTGCGGACGCCGAACGGGCCGAGGTTCACCCCGCGCCGCCCGCCCGACACCGATCTGGCGGGCTACGCCTCCCGCCGGATCGCCGAGGCGCCGTACCGCTTCCGGGGCCGGTTCACCGTGCACGCCCCCGCCGAGGCGGTCGCCGAGCGGCTGTCCCCGTCCGCCGCCGCCGTCGAGCCGCTCGGCCCGGCCTCCTGCCTGATGACCGCGGGCGGCGACTCGCTGGACGAGATGGCGTCCTGGCTGGTGTCGCTGGGCGTGCCGTTCGAGGTCCACGAGCCGCCGGAGCTGGCCGATCACCTGCGCGTGCTGGCGGCGCGGCTGGCCGGCGCGGCGGGCGGCCAGTGAGCCGGCCGGAAATTGTCGGTGGCGGCCCCTACGATGAGGCTCCTCACAGGAGGGATGGCCCATGCTCGACACGCTGATCGTGCCGCTGTTCGTCACCACCGACCTGCCGCCGGACGCCGACCTGGCCGGGTTCGGCCGGCTGCTCGCCGAGTCCGCGCGCACGCTGGGCGGCGAGGGCGCGGGCTATGACGCCGTCCTGTCGGGCAAGGTGTTCTGGCTCGACCGGCCCGTGGCGCCCGGCCAGCATCCCCCGGCGGTGTCGGAGTCGCGCTTCGCCGGCCTGCTCGGCCACGTGACGGTGCCCGGCGCGGGCCGCACCTCGCGCCAGGTGGTCGCCGACGTCCGCCGCGCCGTCGGCGCGGCCGTGACCGGCCGCTACGGTGACGTGGGCGTCCTGCCGGCGGTCTTCGCCATCCGCGACAGCGACGTGCGCGAGCGCACCCCCGACGACGCCCTCCCCGTCGACCCCCTCCCCGTCGACGCCGTCCCCGTCGACGCGTTGCTCACCGCGCACCGCTGACCGGCCCGCGTCCCCGTTTCCCGCCCTGGCGCGACGCGGCTCAGGCGGCCAGGCCCATCAGCACGTACGCGGCCCACAGGTCCGGCCTGGTGGCGCCGTGCCTGTCGCGTGCCTCCAGGGTCACCTCGCGCAGCGCCTGCGCCCGCCCGGCGCCGTCGCGGATCCTCGCGTGCAGCCGCCGCGTCACCGCCCGCCTGACCTCCCCGCCGACCGGCCACATCGGCGCCACCGCGGCCCCGGCCCCCGCGCGCAGCAGCGCCTGCCCCAGCACCGCCGCGCCGCCACTCTCGCACGAGCCCAGCACGACCAGCCCGGCCCCGATCCGCATCCCCGCGATCCGCCGCGCGGTCAGCAGCCCGTCGCCCAGCCTGACGCCCGACCCGAACGGGTCCTCCCCGTCGTAGGAGCCGTGGCAGGCCAGGTGGATCCGGTCCCAGTCGCCTTCCAGCAGCGCGGCCGTGGCGTCCGGCCCGGTGTGCGCGCCCTGGCCGCCGTCGCGGGCGATCTCCGCGGCCTCGTTCTCGTACGCGACCCGCGCCACCGCGTCCTGCGCGTAGCCGACCACCAGCGAACCCCGCTCCCGCGCCGCCTGCCGCCGGGCGAGGCCGCCCAGCATGGCCAGCGACGGCGCGTAGGCCACCGGGCAGCGTTCGAGCAGCAGCCGGCCGCCGGGGGCCAGCGCGTGCAGCGGCAACCGGTCCAGCTCCCCGTAGGGGACGAGGTAGAGCACGTCCAGGTCGTCGCCGAGCGCGTCGAGGGCGTCGCCCAGGAGCAGGTCGCCGAGCAGCGCCCAGTCGTCGCCCCACCGGCCCTCGCCGCCCGCCGCCGCGAGCAGTTCCGTTCCCACCCGGGTGCCGAACGCCCTCGGCTGCGCCCACCCGGTCCGGTGCGCGAGCACCAGCACCCGGCCTCCGCTCAGGTAGAACCCCAGCACGCCGGTCGCCCCCGCGCCCCTGCGCGCCCCGGCTGCTTCGGCTGCCCCGGTTGCCCCGGTTGCCCCGGTTGCTTCGGCTGTCCCGAGCACTCCGGCCATCGCCTCCACGGCCTCGGCCACGGCGCCCTCGTCACGCCACCCCGCGCCTGGCCCGTCGGCCCGGCCCACGGGGTCGAGCTGGACGGCCAGGAGCCTGGCCTTCGCCCGCTCGGCGTGCGCCCACGCGGTCCGGCCCCGCCCCAGCCGCACGGCCAGCTCGACGGCCCTGTCACGCAGCGCCCCGGCGGCGCCGTCGCCGGCGCGTTCGGACAGCTCACCGGCCGCCTCGGCGTCCGCCAGCGCCGCCGCCAGGTCACCGAGCCGTTCCGAGGCGACCGCCCTGTCCTGGTACGCGCGGCCCAGCGCCTCCTCCTGCCCGGTGCCGCGCAGCAGCGCGATGGCCTCCGTGGCGCGCTGCCGCGCCCGCGCGTGCTCCCCGGCCCGCACGTCGAGCGCGGCCAGCCTGCCCAGCGCCAGCCCCTCCCCGGCCGCGAACCCGATCCGCCGCGCCAGCCCCAGCGCCTCCTCCAGCCCCGCCACGGCCTCCGACTCCCCCGCCCCGAGCCCCTGGGCTGGCAAGGTCGCCTGCCGGATCAACCTCAGCACCACGGCCCGCCGCCGCCCCCGGGCCCGGTCGATCTCCACCGCCCGCGCCCCGAACGACCGCGCCCGCGCCGTCTCCCCCAGCTCCCGGTACGCCTCCGCGAGGCCGTCGCAGGCCGCCCCGACGAGCCTGTCGTCGCCTGCCGCCTCGCCCAGCACCAGGGCCTCCAGGCAGCCCGTGACCGCCTCCCCCGGCTCGCCCTGCACCAGCCGCAGCCGGGACCGCGCCACCAGCAGCTCGGCCCTGGGCACCCGCCACGCCGGCCCGCCCGTCAGCGCCAGCCCTTCGGCCAGCACCGCTCCGGCCTCCGCGAGCCGCCGCGCCTCGACCAGCGCCGCCCCCAGCACGGCCAGCACCCGCACCAGCCGCACCGGCAACGCCGCCCCCGCCGAGCCGGCCGTGCTTGCCGTGCCTGCCGCCTGGGTCGCCCGGACGGGCTCGCGGGCGAGCTGGGAGGCCCGGGTCAGGTGATCGACCGCCTTGGCGGCCCGCCCCTGCGCCAGCGCCGCCGCGCCGAGGTTGCGCAGATGCTCCACCAGACGGGCGTCACCCAGCTCGCACCCCTGGGCGGCGTAGTCGTGCGCCACCGCGGGCTCCTCCGCCTCCAGCGCCAGCTCGGCCAGCTTCGCCAGCAGCCGCGAGCGGCGTCCCGGGTCGTCGTTCACCTGGAGCGCCTGCCGGGCCGGCGCGAGCGCCCCGGCCAGGTCTGCCGCCGCTTCGGCCTCCTCAATGCGCAGCCACTCGGCCGGCGCCTCCGCCGGGTCCCCTTCCCGCCGCAGCCCCGCGACCGCCCGCGCCAGCGCCGCCCGCCCGCGCGCCCGCTCCCCGAGCGCCAACTGCAGCTCCGCCACCCGGATCAGCGCCGCCGCCTCGACCTGCCCCGCCATCAGCCAGTACGGCGCCTCTGCCCCCGCCGGCCCATCGCCTGAACACGCCGTGCCCTCCGTCGGGGCGCGATGGCCGTACGACGGCTCGGCCGGCTGGGGGGCCGGGTCGTCGGCCAGGGCCGCCAGCCCTTCCTCCAGGGCGGAACGGGCACGCACCAGCGCCCCGCGCGCCTCCAGCGCGAACCCGAGCCGTACCGCAGCGAACGCGCCGGGACGGCCCGTGTGACGCAGCCCCGCCGCCGCCCGTTCGAGCGCTTCGATCTCCCCGTCCGCGTCACCGGTACGCGCGGCCAGCACCGCCAGGCGGTCCTGGACGATCGCCTCGCGCACCGGGTCACCCGCTGCCATCCCCAGGGCCGACTCCAGCAGCTCCCCCGCCGCGACCGCCCACGCGCCCCGGGCCCCGGCACTGTCCGGAGCCTTGGCCGCCAGCCCCCGCCGCACCTCGGCGAGCCACCCGTCACCGGCTCCCCCGCGATCCTCGAAAGCGGCGCCCGGCGCGTTCCCGAACCCGGCAGCCAGTTCCGCCGCTGCTCGCGAGGACCGGCCTCCCCCCGCCTCGGGGCGGGAAGGGGTGCCGGTCGATGCCGAGGCCGGGTGGAGCGCCAGGTCGGCCTGCGCCAGCGTGGCGGAGAACAGCGCCTCCAGGTCCCCCTCGGAGGCGGCCAGCTCGAAGGCGCGGGCGAGTTCCGTACGGGCGTCGTCAGGCCGGTTCAGGCCGCCGAGGCAGGCGCCGCGCAGGGTGCGGGCGGCGGCCTCGCGGGACGGGGCGCCGAGGCGGGCGTAGGCGTCGGCGGCCGTGGCGAGGTCCTGGGCGGCCTGGTCCGGGTCGCCCTCGGCGTAGGCGAGGGTGCCGAGCTGGTGGCGGACGGCGGCGAGGCCGTCCTGGTGGCCGATCGCGTTGTACGCGCGTTCGGCCCGTTCGAAGGCCTGCCGGGCGGCGGGCAGGTCGCCGCGGGCGCGGCGGCGGCGGGCGATCCGGTACCACTCGTCGGCGGGGTCGCGCCGGTTCCCCCGGCGGCGGACGATCTCGACGATGGCCGTCTCGCACGCGGCGGCGTGGCCGGCGTGGCCGAGGGCGTGAAGGAGCCGCGCGTGGGCGTCGAGCGCCTGGCAGGCGTCGTCCCAGGAGCCGTGCGCCTCCAGCTCGGCGGCGCAGGTGGTGATCACCTCGGCGGCGGCGGGCAGATGGCCGAGCTCGGCGCCGCACCGGGCGCTGACGATGAGGACGCGGGCGGCGCGTACGCTCTCGCCGAGCGCCAGGTACAGCTCGCGGGCGCGGCCCGAACGCTCCAGCGCGGCCTCCGGGTCGCCCGCGGCCAGGTGCGCGGCGGCGGCCTGTTCCTGCTGGGACGCCTCCGCCTCGGCCAGGCCCGCCTGGCGGCAGAGGTCGGCGGCACGCAGGTGCAGGGCGGCGGCGCGGGCCGGATCGTTCCCGCCGCTCGCCGCCGCGCCCATCCGGCCGGTCTCCGCCGCCTCCGCGTGCGCGTCGCCCAGGTCGCGGTACGTGATCGCGGCCTGTTCGTACGAGCGCAGCGCCGCCTCCCACTCGCCCAGCTCCTCGTGGCAGCGGCCGATCAGGGAACGCGCCCGCGCGGCGCCGGCCGGGGCGCCCGCGTCGGTGAATGCCCGTTCGGCACGTACGAGCAGTTCGGCGGCGATGCGATGCCTGCCCCGGTCCGCGAACAGGCCGGCGATGCCGAGCAGCCGGGTCGCCAGGCTGTCCGGTTCTTCGGCGGGGGCCGGGCCGGGCCGTTCGGCGAGGGGCAGGAGGGCGCGGGTCAGGTCGTCGTCGACGTCCAGCGCGAGCCGCGCGGCGGCCTCCGCCAGCTCTGGCCCCGCCGCGGCCGGGGGCGACGGCTGCTCGGGCAGGCGGGCGAGAGTCCGGGCGAGGGTGCGGGCCAGGTGGGCGTGCAGGGCGGGGTCGAGGGCGGTGGCGGGCACGGTCAGGGCCTCGGCCAGGTCGGCGGGGTCGCCGAGCACGCCGAACCGCAGCAGCAGCGCCTCGGCCAGCGGGGCCGGGACGGCGGGCTGGTCGGGCAGCGTCTTGGCGGCCGTCTCGGCGGCCTGGCGGGCGGCCTGCACGGCGTCGTCGAGGTCCTGGCATCCCTGGCCTGCCAGAGCGCGGCGGCGCAGCATGAGGGACAGCAGCGCGTACGCCTCCGCCGGTTCCTCACCGGCGTCGATCACCTGCCGTAAGGCGGTCACCGCCTCGTCGGCGGCGGGCAGGCCGGGGTCGAGCCGGAGCGCCCGGGCGAGCAGCAGGAGCGCCCGGGGCCGCATCGGGTCGGCGCCGGAACACGCCGCCACGGCTTCCCGCGCCGCCGTGATCGCCTCGTCCGCCCGGGCGTCCCGCTCCCCTCCCACGACCCCGATGGCGTCCTGACCGTGAGGCCGCCCCACCGCACCGTACGGACGTGCCGCCCGTTCAGGGGCCGCCCCACGAGAACCCACGTCGCCCCGCCCTCCAGCGGCGGGCGCGCCGCCCGGGGTGCCGCTCTGCCGCCCGAAAGCGGATACGCCGCCGGAGCCCGTCGCCGTAGTGGCGTCCTCGCTGAGAGGGCCGCTCGGGCCCCTGAGGGCGGGTTCAGGGGTGGCGTGGTGGGTGAGGGCGTTGGCGAGGTTGGCGAGGAGGCGGGGGCGGTCGGGGTGGCCGGGATAGGCGCGGGTGGCCGCGTGGCGCAGGGCGTGCAGGGCGGTGTCCAGGTCGGCGGGGTGGCCGGTGGCGCGGTAGCGGCGCCAGCGGCGGCCGGCGAGGAGGTCGAGCCGGGCGATGGGGTCGCGGCCGAGCTCGGCGGGGATGTCGCCGGGCGGTTCGCCGAGGGCGGCGAGCATTTCGCGGGCGGCCTCCAGGGAGCGTTCGTCGCCGGTGACGGCGTACCACTCGACGAGCCCGGAGGCGTACGCGGCGAGGACGCGGGGGTGGGCGGCGCGGGGCTCGTGCCAGAAGTCGAGGGCCGCCTGCCCGGTGCGGATGAACGCGAGCAGGTCGGCGTCGTGCGCGGACTGGGCGGCGCGCCGTCCGGCGAGCTCCAGGAGGGCGAGGAGCGCCTGGGAGCGTTCCGGGCCGTCGGGCCGCCAGGCGGCGGTGAGGTGGGCGCGGGTGAGCTCGTCGTCGCCGGGCATGGCGCGGCCGAGGGCGGCGGCGAGTGCGCCGAGGTGGCGGGGGTCGCCGAGGGCGGCGCGGAAGAGGACGTGGACGGCGTCGTCGAGCGCTTCGGGCCGGCCGGTCGCGCGGTGCAGGCGGGTGAGGCCGTCGCCGAGGAGGGCGAGGGCGTGGGGCGCCCAGGCGCCGTCGGCCTCCTGGAGGAGGACCTGGGCGAGCCGGTCGCACACCTCGGGGGTCGGTTCGGCGAGGGCGCGGCGGACGAGGGTGTGCAGGAGGAGGGCGACATGGGGGTGGGCGCCGGGGTCGACGTGGCGGAAGAGCTCTTCGACGAGCCGGGCCCAGGTCTCGGGGGTGTCGGCGGCGCCGGGGCCGCGCAGCCGTTCGGGCAGGCCGCGCGGGTCGACGACGGCCACGGCGGCGAAGAACACGCCGGCCACGGCGGCTTCGGCGCCCTCTCCGGGGTCGAGGCGGTAGCGGGCCAGGTGGAGCATGCCGATGAGCCGCCAGGTGACGGCGTCGGCGGGGCCGCCGTCGCAGGCGAGCATGGCCCGTTCGGCTTCGGCGAGCGCCGTCTCGTCCCGCACCGGCCCGGGGTCGGCGTCCCGGTCGAACGCCGCGATGCGGGAGGCGAGAGCCCAGGCCGGATCGTTCATGAAGGCAACACTCTCACTGGTGCGCGCCGGCGTACAGGACCGCCCCTGCCGGGGGGCGCCGGTAGGTAAGCGCTTACAGTTCTGGTGTGTGCCACGGGACTTCCACTGTCGTACAGGCCCAGGTGAGAAGCCTGTCCGGGGGGTAGGCATGCAGGCATGCTCTACGGCAAGGAACACGTCCGGCGCTACCGTGAGACCGACGGCGCCGAGGGACACGACTGGAACGGCACGACGGTGCTGCTGCTGACCACCAAGGGCCGCACGTCGGGCGACCCGTACACGACGCCGCTGATCTACCAGCGGCACGGCGACGACCTCGTGCTCGTCGCCTCGAAGGGCGGCGACCCGGACCATCCCGACTGGTACAAGAACCTGCTGGCCGAGCCTGAGGTGGAGGCGCAGGTCAAGGGTGACCGGTTCAAGGCCCGGGCCCGTACCGCCACCCCTGAGGAGCGGCCGGAGCTGTGGCGGCTGATGGCCGCCACGTGGCCCGACTACGACGAGTACACGAAGAAGACCGACCGGGAGATCCCGATCGTGGTGCTGGAGCGCACCCGCTGATCGGGGGTCAGAAAGTCACCAGCGGGTCGCCGAGGAAGTCGGCGATGAAGTTGACGAAGAAGAACCCGAAGAAGACGACGTTGAGCCCGAGCACGGCGTAGTGCCACGGGCGGGGCCGGGCGGGCCTGGGCAGCTTGCTGTTGAGGTACATGAGGAAGAACGGGTAGATGAGCGCGCCCAGGTTCGACATGTTGGCCGACCACTCCACCAGCGCGACGGGCAGGCTGAGGTGGATGACGACGGAGATCACCACCAGCAGGACGATCATGAACGGGTAGTAGAACCGGCGCGGGTCGCCCTCCACCAGCCGGCGCAGGCGCGGGCTGGTGGCGTGGGCGGCGTCGGTGGTCACCCGAACCATGGCCTCGAAGATGCCGAGCTGGGTGGAGAACAGCACGAGCACGCCGAGGACGAGCGCGACGGCGAACATGGCTCCGCCGTACTCGTCGCCGAGCGCGACGGCCACGAACGTGGGCACGTCGGCCCTGGTGGGCCGCTCGCCGGAGAGCGCGACGGCCTGGGACATGAGGATCGTGGGCAGCAGCATGCCGAGGATGGCGCCGACGAAGAACACGCCCCACATGTCGACCATGAGCAGCCGGTACCAGCGCCGCCACAGTCCCCGGTTGCGTTCGTCGTCGGGGAAGGTGACGCCGCTGGCCAGGATCTCGCGCCGGTCGCCGCGCAGCCCGGAGATGAACCCGGTGCGGTGGCCCATGCCGTAGCCCTTGTCCCGGTAGTGCCCCATGACGTACCAGTTGAGGCCGGAGGCCAGCGCGGTGAAGCCGGCCAGCGCGCCGAGCTGGGTGGCGGTGATGCCGGCGGGCGGGGCGGCGGGGGTGACGAAGCCGCGGATGCCCTCCCACCACAGCTCCCACGGCACCACGAGCAGGTCGATGGCCAGCAGCGCGAGCAGGATGACGGACACGAGCAGCCAGTTGGCCAGCTCCAGCGCCCGGCTGATCCGGCGGGCCAGCGCGGTGATCAGGAAGACGACCACGAGCAGCGCGATGGCCCACAGCCGGGGTTCCTCGGCCCCGGCGGGCGGGATGCGGCCGTGGACGAGCGCGTACACGCCCTGTCCCGCCGAGGCGGCCCAGCCGCCGGCGATGAAGGAGAACAGGACGATCAGCACCGACAGCGGCACCCACAGCCGCCGGCCGGGCGGCACCCGCCCCCAGGCGACGACCGGCGCCTCGCCGGTGGCGACGACGTAGCGGGAGCACTCGACGTTGTAGAACGTCTGGAGCAGCGCCGAGACGAGGATCACCCAGCCGACGCCGACGAAGCCGTACTGGCCGACGCTGAGCGGGCCGAGGAGCCATTCGCCGCTGCCGATCGAGATGCCGAGGGCGATCAGGCTGGGCCCGACCGCGTACTTGAACAGTTGCGCCGGGCCGATCCGGGAGACCTTGAAGACCTCCTCCGGCGTGGGCAGGTCGGTGACGCCGAGATCCGGGCGGCTGACTCCGAGTGGGTGCGCCATGTCCTCGCCTCCTGCCCCCAGCGTGAGCCGGGGCAGGAGGGTCGGCAAGGCCCAATCAGCGCGTGAGCGAGTCGTACAGGGCGAGGGTGCGGCGGGCGACGGTGCCCCAGGAGAAGTGCTCGACGGCGCGGGCGCGGCCGGCCCGGCCGAGGGCGGCGGCGCGGGCGGGGTCGGCGAGCAGGGCGTTGACGCGCGCGGCCAGGTCGCCGGCGAAGCGTTCCGGGTCGTGCGGGGTGCCGTCGGGGCCCTGGTCGATCGGGACGAGCAGGCCGGTCTCGCCGTCGGCGACGACCTCGGGGATGCCGCCGGTGGCGGTGGCGACCACGGCGGTCTCGCAGGCCATCGCCTCCAGGTTGACGATGCCCATCGGCTCGTAGACCGACGGGCACACGAACACGGCCGCGTGGGTGAGGAGCTGGATGACCTCGGGCTTGGGCAGCATCTCGGAGATCCAGAACACGCCCTCGCGGTCCAGCCCGCGCACCAGCGCGGTGACCTCGGCCTCGATCTCGGGCGTGTCGGGCGCGCCCGCGCACAGCACGAGCTGCGCGCCGGGGTCGAGGGCGCACGCCGCGTGCAGGAGGTGGACGAGCCCCTTCTGGCGGGTGATCCGGCCCACGAAGATCACGTACGGCCGGTCGGGGTCTATCCCATACTTTTTCAGGACATCCTGGTTGGTGTCCGGGGCGTACTCGGCGGTGTCGATGCCGTTGTGGATCACCGTGACCTTGGCCGGGTCGATCCCCGGATAGGCCGACAGCACGTCGCGGCGCATGCCCTCCGACACCGCGATCACCGCGTCGGCCGCCTCCAGCGCGGTGCGCTCGGCCCACGACGAGATCGCGTAGCCGCCGCCGAGCTGCTCGGCCTTCCACGGCCGCAGCGGTTCGAGGCTGTGCGTGGTGACCACGTGCGGCACGCCGTGGAGCAGCTTCGCGACATGCCCGGCAAAGTTGGCGTACCAGGTATGCGAATGGACCACGTCCGCGCCCGCGCAGGCGGCGGCCATCTCCAGGTCCACCCCGAGCACCTGGAGGGCCGCGTTCGCCGCCCCCAGCCCGGCGGGCGTACGGTATGCCGACACGCCCGGCTCGTCCCGGTCCGCGCCGAAGCAGCGGACCCGCACGTCGGCCAGCTCGCGCAGCTCCCTGGCCAGATACTCCAGGTGCACGCCGGCCCCGCCGTAGACCTCCGGTGGGTACTCCCTGCTCAGCAGATCAACACGCATGACACGACCATACGAGGAAGTGCCTCCCCGCGACACGGCGACAAGCCCGACATGCGGAACGACCGCCCGTCGTATGGCGTACATAACCCGAGAGAACGGGACACGACGGGAGGGAGCCGGACGCGCATTCGTCGATAGATCGGCCGATTGAGGGTAGCGTCCAGGACATGAGGTCCCGGAGGGTGCTTGCGGTCGTGCTGGCAGGTGGAGAGGGAAAGAGGCTCATGCCTCTCACGGCGGATCGGGCGAAACCGGCGGTGCCGTTCGGCGGGATGTACCGGCTCATCGACTTCGTGCTGTCCAACCTCGCCAACGGCGGCTATCTGAAGATCGTCGTACTGACCCAGTACAAGAACCACAGCCTCGACCGCCACGTCTCGCGCACCTGGCGGCTGTCGGCCATGCTCGGAAACTACGTGACGCCGGTGCCCGCGCAGCAGCGGCTGGGCCCGCGCTGGTTCTCCGGCTCGGCCGACGCGCTCTTCCAGAACCTGAACCTGATCTACGACGAGATGCCCGAGCACGTGATCGTGTTCGGCGCCGACCACATCTACCGCATGGATCCGCGGCAGATGGTCGACCAGCACGAGGACTCCGGCGCCGACGTGACCGTGGCCGCCATCCGGCAGCCGCTGTCGCTGGCCGACCAGTTCGGCGTGATCGAGACCGACCCGGAGGGCCGGCGCATCGTGGCGTTCCGGGAGAAGCCCAAGGACGCCGTCGGGCTGGCCGACTCGCCCGACGAGGTCTACGCCTCGATGGGCAACTACGTGTTCAAGACGCAGGCGATGATCGACGCGCTGCGCGAGGACGCCCTCGACCCCACCAGCAAGCACGACCTGGGCGGCAACATCATCCCGATGATGGTCAAGTCCGGCGGGGCCGACGTGTACGACTTCGCCAACAACGTGGTGCCCGGTTCGAGCGAGCGCGACCGGGGCTACTGGCGCGACGTGGGCACGCTCGACGCCTACTACGAGGCGCACATGGACCTGATCGCCGCGCATCCGGTCTTCAACCTCTACAACGACAAGTGGCCCATCCACACCGGGCACGACCCGCTGCCGCCCGCCAAGTTCGTGCACAACGACGGCGACCGCGTCGGCCGGGCCATCGACTCGCTGGTCTCGCCCGGCGTCATCGTCTCCGGCGGCACCGCCTACCGCTCGATCCTGTCGCCCAAGGTCGTGCTGCACTCCCACTCGCTGGTGGAGGACTCGGTGCTGATGGAGAACGTCAAGGTGGGGCGCGGCGCGATCGTGCGCAAGGCCATCATCGACAAGAACGTCGTCATCCCCGACGGCGCCCGCATCGGCTTCGACCTGGACTACGACCGCACCCGGTTCGCGCTGACCCGCGGCGGCGTCGTGGTCATCGGCAAGAACGAGATCGTCGACCGGTGAGCCGTAGAGTGTGGGGGTGCAGCCTGATCTCCGCCAACCGCTGATCCGCGACCTGAGCGAGTCCGACCTGCCCCGCCGGCACTGGCGGGGCGACGACGAGGACGGCGGCGTGTGGCTGTTCGAGAGCGTCGAGGGCGACGGCGAGCAGTGGGCGATCCGGCAGATCGAGATCCGCGCCGGGCGTCAGGTGCACCGCTACTGGTGGCGGCACCTGCAGGACGAGCACGGCTTCCTGACCGATCAGGCGCTGGAGATCTGGGAGCTGGCCGAGATCAGCGCTCCGGCGTTCGAGGCCGTGTGGGAGGCGGGCGGCTGACCGGCAGCCGGTCGGGGCGGACATGGCGAGGCCCCGGGCTCGGCGGGCGAGCTCCGGGACCGTGGTGACGCCGGGTCAGTCGGCCAGCGTGTAGAGCCAGCCGCTGCGGTGGTAGTCGCTGCCCCACCAGCCGTGGTGGTCGTCGCAGTCGGTCTCGTCGTACGTGCCGGACGAGACGGTGTCGTCGTCGTGGATCTTCTGCCAGGTGGCGCTCTTCCCGTCGCAGCCCGGCCATTTGTCGGCGGCGGCCGGGCTCGCGAGGGTCGCGGTCAGGGCGGCCGCGGCGAGGACGGCGCCGCCGGCGGCGGCAAGGATGGCTTTCATGATATTCCCCCCGTGATCACGAAGTGTCATCGCTGCATCACTATACGGAGCCAGCCGCCGGGCGGGGGAACGCCACGCGGGCCGCGCTCAGCGCGGGCAGGGGCGGCCCGCCTCCCGGGCGAGCGAGGCGGTGGCGATGGCGGCGTTGAGCCGGTCGCGGGTGCCGGTCAGGTCGCGGATCTGCCGGTCGATGCGGTCGCGCTCGGCGGCGAGCCGGTCGAGCAGCCCCTCGCTGACCTCCTCCGACTCGATGCACGGCAGCAGCTCCACGATCGTCCGGCTGGACAGCCCGGCGGCGTAGAGCTCCTGGATGAGGCGGACGCGCTCCACGGCGGCGGTCGGGTAGTGGCGCTGGCCGGAGGCGCTGCGCGCGGCGGCGAGCAGGCTCTGCTCCTCGTAGTAGCGCAGCGCCCGCACGCTCACGCCGGTCGCGGCGGCCAGCTCCCCGATGCGCATGCCCGCTCCCCTCCGGCTTGCCTCTGACGTCAACGTCAGGTTTTAGCGTAGCCCCGACCGACGACATCGGAGGCACATCATGAAGATCACGGGTTCCGTCGCCCTCGTCACCGGGGCCGGCCGGGGCATCGGGCGGCACTTCGCCCGGCAGCTGCTGGAGCGGGGAGCGGCCAAGGTGTACGCGGCCGTACGCGACCCGCGCACCGCCGACGTCCCCGGGGCGGAGGTGCTGCGCGTCGACGTCACCGACCCCGGCACGATCGCGGCGGCGGCGCGGGCCGCCCGCGACGTCACCTTCCTCGTCAACAACGCGGGCGTCTCCACCGGCCACGACCTGGTGGGCGGCGACCCGGACCGGGTGCGGCTGGAGATGGAGACGAACTTCTTCGGCCCGCTGGCCATGATCCGGGCCTTCGCGCCGGTGCTGGCCGCCAACGGGGGCGGCGCGGTGCTCAACGTGCTGTCGGCGCTGTCGTGGGTGTCCTACCCCGGGTCGGGCGCGTACGCCGCGTCGAAGGCCGCCGCGTGGAGCCTGACCAACGGCGCCCGGCTGGAGCTCGCCGGGCAGGGCACCCAGGTGACGGGGCTGCTCATGGCGAGCACCGACACCGACATGATGGCCGGCTACGACGTGCCCAAGAACGACCCGGCCGACGTCGTGCGGGCCGCGCTGGACGGCGTCGAGGCCGGACGGGCGGAGGTCGTCGCCGACGACGGCACCGCCCGGATCAAGGCCGCCCTGTCGGCCGACCCCGCCGCCCTCTACCCGGGAGTGCTGTGAACCCGGTGCTGTTGAACCCGGTGCTGTTGAACCCGGTGCTGTTGAACCCGGTGCAGTTGAACCCGGTGCCGCTCCAGGGATTCGAACCCCGAACCTCCGCCTCCTGAGGGCGGCGCCTCTGCCAGTTGGGCCAGAGCGGCGTGGGCCCCGGACGGGCCGGCGGGAGGCCCGGGCCGGGGCATGAGCTCGGTCCGCCCGGGGGCCGCCAGCCCCGCCGCGCAGGCCTTGCTCGCGGCGCCTATCCCTTCAGGGCCGCTGGATCCTGGTGACGCGCATGAAAAAGCCGCCTCGGGGTCGAGCCCGGGCGGCCGTCCTGGTGTCCTCGTCAGGTCACCCGGAGGCCGGAGGCGCCAGTGCCAGGGATGTCACCGCTCGCCTCCTTCTCGTACGTCGTTCCGGACAGCTTCAAGGTAGCCCGGAGATCGTGCGGGACGCCACCGAATATCCGGTCAGCCCGCGCCGAGCGACTGCGCGTACGGGCCGCTGGTGCGCTCGAAGCGCAGCGCCGCGTGGGAGGTGGCGCTCTGCACGTCCCGCCAGTAGCGCTGCAGGTCGCTGTCGTCCCGCTGGGCCTGGCTGCCGCCCGACTCGAAGAGCCGGGCGGCGGCGGCGCGGACGAGCTGGGCCGCGAGCGAGGCGTCCCGGGCGTTGCGCGCGGCCGTCGCGGGCGCGACGCGGCCCAGGTCGGCGATCGCCGTGGCCCGCTCGGTGAGCAGCAGGGCCGCGTCCAGCTCGGCGCTGGAGCGGGCCAGCTCCAGCTGGGCGGGCGGCGGCAGGCCGGGCCCCTTGGCCGTCTGCTGCGCGGTCCACGCGCGCAGCATCGCGGTGGCGGAGCCGAGCGCGGGCGCGGCGAACAGCGCGCCCGCCACGGCCGCCAGCGGCGTCTGGTGGCACGGCGCGGCCGAGTGCTCGCTGTGCCCCCGGAACACCGCGCCCTGCGCCACCGCGCGGTGGCGGGGCACCAGGACGCCGTCGGCGACCACGGTGTTGCTGCCGGTGCCGCGCATGCCGAGCGTGAACCAGGTGTTCCTGATCCGGTAGTCGCCGCGCGGCACGGCGAAGAACCTCGGCCCGTCCGGCGCGGGCGCGCACAGCAGCGCCCAGTCGGAGAAGTCGACGCCGCTGAGGAAGTGCCACTCCCCCGAGAGCCGCCACCCGCCGGACGTCTCCTCGGCCGTGCCCGACGGGACGAGCGCCGCCGAGATCGCCGCGTCCGGCCCCTCACTCCAGACCTCCGCCTGCCCCTCGGCCGGGAGGTAGGCGGCCATGCGGCCCGAGGTGGCCACGATCAGCGCGCACCACGACGCGGACGCGCACGACTCCCCCACCGTCGCGAGGGCCCGCCGCAGCTCGGTGAACGCCGCCTCGTGCCCGCCGTGCCCGCGCGGGACGAAGTGGCGGGCGAACCCGGCGTCGAGGATCGCCGCGACGACGTCCTCCGGCAGCCGCCGCGCGGCCTCCGCCTCGGCGGCCCGCTCGCCGGCGAGCTTGGCGACGGCGTCCGCCGCTTCGAGCAGGCCCGTGGCCTCGTGGTCGGTCATGATCCACTCCTTCGTACGGATGCCGTCATGGGGAACTCACCGGGGCCGATCGTGATCACTTCGGCGTCGCCCCGGGCCACGGCGCGGTGCCGCCTGGCCAGGGGCGCGAGCTGGGAGAGGCAGGCCTCGACGAGCGTCCAGCCGCCCTCGGGCCGGTCGGTGAGCAGGCCGTCGAGTGCGGGCCAGAACAGCACCGGCTCGGCCAGTTGCAGCGCCCAGAACTCGGGCGTGACCGCCTCCTCGTCGGTGACCCACCGCCCGGTCCGGCACGAGCGCACCGGGACGCGGGGCGGGCTCAGGCGCATCCCCTCCAGGCAGCGGACCAGCTCCTCGGCGGCCGGCCGCAGCACCGGGCTGTGGAACGGCTGGAGCGCCCGGACCCGGCGGCACATGAAGCCCTTGCCGCGCAACGTCTCCTCGGCGGCCTCCAGCGCCGGATCGGGCCCGGACACGATGCACTGCCGGGGCGCGTTCCAGGCCCCCACCACGACCCCGCCGAGCTCCCCGCCGGGGCCGCCGGACAGGTGGGGGGCGATGTCGTCCGGGGTGGCGGCCACGGCGAGCATGCCGCCCGGGGGCATCAGGCGGGCCGCGTCGGCCCGGCGGCACATCAGCTCCGCGCCGTCGGCCGGGCTGAACACGCCGGCGAGCGCGGCGGCGGCCAGTTCGCCCACGCTGTGCCCGAGCAGCGCGTCAACCGGCCTGCCCGCGTCGGCGAGGGCCCGGCCGATCGCCAGATTCACCGCGAACAGCAGGGGCTGGGCCCGGGTGACGTCGTCGATCGGCACCCGGGGCGCGGCCGACAGCCAGTCGTCGCGCAGCTCGCAGCCCCGGCGGCCGCAGGCGTCGAAGAACTCGTCCATGGCCGCCGTGAAGGCCGGCTGCTCGCGGTAGAGCTCGGCGGCCATGCGCGGGTACTGGGCGCCCTGCCCCGGCAGGAGCAGCACCGTGCGCCTCTCGGTCTGTCGCATGCCGCCAGCGTGCGTGACCGATCTTGAGCCGGGCTCGAGGCTGCCTCGATACGTAGTCGATGACAGAGCCGTGTGCGGGCCATGACAGGTCCGTCCAGCAGGGTCGGAACCGCACGTCGGCAAGAAGGGGGTGGATTCCGTGGAAGGTACGGACGCGGCCGGGGGGATCGGCGTCGTTCTCGGTACGGATCATGTGATCTTCAGGGAGTGCCTGAGGGACTGGATCGGCAGGTTGCACGGCATCAGCGTCGTCGGGGAGGCGCGCTCGCCGGCCGAGGTCCCGCAGGTGGCCGCGCGGGTGCGGCCGGACGTGGTGCTGGCCGGGGCGGGCGGCGGCCCGCAGGAGGCCGAGTGGCGGGCGCTGCGGCAGGTCCGTCGGCACCTGGCGGACGTCAAGATCGTGGTGGTGGCGCTGAGCCACACCGTCGACCTGGGCGAGCTGGCCGGGCACGGCGCGCACTGGTGCCTGCCGGCGACCAGCACGCGGGCGGACCTCGTGCTGGTGCTGCGCAACCTCACCCGGCTGGAGCCCGGCCCGTCGCCGCGCCGGCCCGGGTGCGAGCGGCGGCGCGAGGCCGACGCCGAGGCGGGGCCGCGCTGGACGGCCCGCCTGTCCGTCCGCGAGCGGCAGGTGCTCGACCTGGTCTCCCAGGCGCTGAGCAACGCGCAGATCGGCGCCCGGCTGTCGATCACCGAGGGGACGGTGAAGCGGCATCTGCGCAACATCTACGGCAAGCTCGGGGCGGTGTCGCGCATCGACGCGGTCAACAAGGCGGCCGGCCTCCCCACCGCGCGGGCGGCGTCCTCCGGGCAGGCCCACTGCCTCGGCGCCCGCTGAACCGCCCGGCCGGCCGCGCCGGGGCCCGTCGGTCCGCCGCAGCCGCTGGGCGGGCCGGGGTGGACGGGCCTTGAGTGGGGCGGGCCTTGTAGTGAACGGGCCTTGAGGTGGACGGGCCGGGTCAGATGGGCCCGGTGGATGGGCCCGGGCGGGTCAGGCGGGGATGGCCAGGACGCGGCCGCCCCGCAGGACCTCGCGGTGCAGGCGCTGGACCGCCGGCGACGGGTCCAGGCCCAGCTCGCGGTCGAGGACCTCGCGCAGGCCCTGGAAGGCGGCCAGCGCCTCGCCGCGCCGGCCCGCCTGGCTGAGGACGGTGATGAGCTGGGCGTGCAGCCACTCGTGCAGCGGGTTCTCGGCGATCAGGCTGCGCAGCTCGCCGATCAGCTCCCGGTGCCGCCCGAGGTGCATGTCGGCCTCGATGCGCAGCTCCAGCGCGTGGGTGCGGCGTTCGGCCAGGTGGACGACGTGGGAGCGGAGCAGGGGGCCCTGGGTCACGTTGGCCAGGGGCGGCCCCTGCCACAGCCCCAGCGCCTGGCGCAGGTCGGCGGCGGCGGCCTCGTGCTGCCCGGCGCGGGCGAAGCCCTCGGCCCGGGTGACCAGGTGGTCGAAGCGGTCCTGGTCGAGCTGGTCCTGGTCGACCAGGAGCGTGTAGCCGAACGGCTTGGTCAGCAGCAGTTCGCGCCCGGAGCCGCTGAGGCGCTCGCGCTGGATCAGGTTGCGTATTTGGTAGATGTAGGTCTGGGTGGTGGTGAGGGCGCTCTTGGGCGGGTTGTCGTCCCACAGTTCGCGGATGATGGAATCGACCAGCACCAGGCGATTGGCGGAAACGAGCAGCAGCGCGAGCACCTGGCGAACCTTGGGCGCACTTGGCGTGCAGGCCCGGCCGGCATGCACCACCTCCATCGGTCCAAGCACCGAGAAATTGGTTTTGGGCATCATGTCTCCCCGTCAGTTGATGGAACACGACATGCGGCGACCCCTAATACCCGGCGAGAATATAGCAAGATGGAACATGTCTCGAATGTCGTGCCTCTAAAGAGGTATGCTCCATCGAAGGTGAGCCGCCCGCATGTAATTCGCCGCTGCGACGAGGCGGACATTGATGGACGGGCAGGTAAATGGTTCACTTCGCAACCGTTTAATGTCTTATCACTACATGTGGTAAGCGCACGCTACCGCATGCGCGGTAACCGCCACCTACTGCAATTGCAGTAGGCCGATTGGCGGCGCACCCGTTATTGTGGCGACGTGAGACAACGAGGTATAAGGCGCCATATTCCCCGACTCCCCGCTCTCGTTGTCGACGCGATCGCCGGCGCCGCGGTGAGTATTTCGGCGCTTCTCGCACCGTATTTGGACACGCCCGAACCAGCGGCCCGGCATTTACCGGTGCTGACCGTGCTCATGGGCGCCGCCGTCGCCGTCCGGCGGGTCGTGCCGGTGCCCGCGCTGTTCCTCACCCTGCTGGCCTCGGCGCTGGCCGACCCGCTCGACGTGGTGGAGCCGGCCATGGCCGCGATCCTGCTGACCGCGTACACGGTGGGGGCGGTGAGTGAGCGCGGGACCGCCGTGGCGGTGGCGGCCGGCGGGTCGGTGCTGCTGGTCGCGGTGCACTTCCTCGTCCAGGGGACCACCTGGCCGGACGCGCAGAGCGGGCCGCCGCCGTTCATCGCCGCGACGCTGGCGGGCGGCGCGGTGGGACAGGCCGCCGTGACGCGGCGCCAGCTCGTCGCCGCGCTGGAGGAACGGGCCCGGCGGGCGGAGCTGGCACTGGAGGAGGAGGCCAGGCGGCGGGTCGTCGAGGAGCGCATGCACATCGCGCGCGAGGTCCACGACCTGGTCGCCCACCACATCTCGGTCGTCAACGTGCAGGCCGGGGTGGCCGCCCACCTGCTGCGGCACCGGCCCGACGCGGCCGAGGAGGCGCTGGCGCACGTCCGGGCGGCCGGCCGCACCGTGCTCAACGAGCTCGGCGCGGTGCTCGACGTGCTGCGCGGGTCGGGCGACGCGCGGGCGCCGCTGGAGCCGCTGCCGGGGCTCGCCGACCTGGACCCGCTGCTGGAGTCGTTCGCCCGCACCGGGCTCAAGGTGGACCGGACCGTCTCGGGCCTGGCCGTGCCGCTCCCGCCGGCGGTCGACCTGTGCGCGTACCGGACGATCCAGGAGTCGCTCACCAACGCCCGCAAGTACGGGCGCGGCCACGTCCGGATGACGATGGCCTACACCGCCGGCGAGCTGGCCATCGACGTGCGCAACCAGCGGGCCGGGACCGCCGGGGCCGCCGATCCTGGCACCGGGCACGGCCTGATCGGCATGCGCGAGCGCGTCGCGTCCGTCGGCGGCGTGCTCAGCGCCGGGCCCGCCCGGGGCGGGGAGTTCGCGGTGGTGGCCCGGCTGCCGCTGACGGGAAGCCAACTCACCGAGAGGAACCAGGATGATCCGCGTGTTGCTCGCTGACGACCAGACCCTGATCCGCAAGGGATTCCGCTCCCTCATCGAGACGGCCGCCGACCTGTGCGTGGTCGGGGAGGCGCAGACCGGGCTGGAGACGGTGCGGCTGGCCCGCGAGACCCGCGCCGACGTGATCCTCATGGACATCCGGATGCCGGAGATGGACGGGCTGGCGGCCACCCGGGAGATCACCGCCGACGAGAGCCTGTCGGGGGTGCGCATCCTGGTGCTGACGACGTTCGAGATCGACGAGTACGTGTTCCAGGCGCTGCGGGCGGGCGCCAGCGGCTTCCTCGGCAAGGACGTGGAGCCGGGCGAGCTGCTGGCCGCGATCCGCGTCGTGGCGGCCGGGGAGGCGCTGCTGTCGCCGAAGGCCACCAAGGGGCTGATCACCCGCTTCCTCAACCAGCCGGTGAAGGCCGACACCGAGGCGGGCGGGGTACTGGAGGCGCTGACGGCCCGCGAGCTGGAGATCGTCGTGCACGTGGCCACCGGGGCCTCCAACGAGGAGATCGCCGAGGAGCTGTGCCTGTCCCCCTACACGGTGAAGACGCACGTCAACCGGGCGATGGCGAAGCTGGGCGCGCGGGACAGGGCGCAGCTCGTGGTGACCGCCTACCAGGCCGGCCTGGTAACGGTGGCGAGCGCCTGACACCGCTGTCAAGGCCGTCTCGTACGGACGCATGATCTCGCGGATACTGCGATCGGACGACGCGGACGAGGTCGCGGCTGCTGCATCGTGGGACCATGATTGAGGTCACCAACCTGAAGAAGCGCTACGGGGACACGCTGGCGGTCGACGACCTGACTTTCACTGTCAGGCCCGGCGTCGTCACCGGGTTCCTGGGGCCCAACGGGTCGGGCAAGTCCACCACGATGCGGCTCATCCTCGGCCTGGACGCGCCCACGGAGGGCGTGGCGCTGGTCAACGGGCGGCCCGTCCTCGAGCACACGGCGCCGCTGCGCGAGATCGGCGCGCTGCTGGAGGCCAAGGCGGCCCACCCGGGCAGGTCGGCGTTCAACCATCTGGCGGCGCTGGCGGCGACCAACGGCATCCCCCGGCGGCGCGTCCGTGAGGTGCTGGAGCTGGTCGGACTGAGCGAGGTGGCGCACCGGCGGGCGGGCGGCTTCTCCCTCGGCATGGCGCAGCGGCTGGGCATCGCCGCGGCGCTGCTCGGCGACCCCGCGACGGTCGTGCTGGACGAGCCCGTCAACGGCCTGGACCCCGAGGGCATCGTGTGGATCCGCAGGCTGCTCAAGGGGCTGGCGGCCGAGGGCCGGACGGTGTTCCTGTCGTCGCACCTGATGGGCGAGCTGGCCGAGACGGCCGAGCAGGTCGTGGTCATCGGGCAGGGCAGGCTGATCGCGGACGAGCCGGTCGGCGAGCTGATCAGGTCGGTGTCGGAGCGCCGGATGCGGGTGCTGGTGCGCACTCCGGACCCGGTGCGGCTGTGCAACCTGATCCAGCGCGCGGGCGTGACCATCACCCGGCGGCACGACGACCTGCTGGAGATCGAGGGCGTCCCGGCGGAGCGGATCGGCGACGAGGCGGCGGCGTGCGGCCTGCCGCTGCACGAGCTGACGACCGCGCGGGCCTCGCTGGAGGAGGCGTTCATGGAGCTGACGGGCCTGTCGGTGGAGTTCCGCGCGCCCACCGGCGTGGGGATCGCGTCATGAGCCGGCCCGTGAGTCATCCCGCGAGCGCCGCGGCGGCGGTGCCCGGCGTGAGCCTGGCCCGCGCGGTCAACGGCGAGTGGATCAAGCTGAGGTCGGTGCGCTCGACCACCGTCGCCCTGCTGCTGTCGGTCGTCGTGTTCGTCGGCGTGGGGCTGATCACCGCCGGCGCCATGGCCGAGCCGCTGGCGGCGGGCACGCTGGAGCCGGACGGGCCGCCGTTCCAGCCGAGCACCCCGACCGGCGCCACCCTCGGCGGCGTCGCCTTCGCCCAGCTGCTCATCGGCGCGCTCGGCGTGCTGTACGTGTCGTCGGAATACTCGACGGGGCTGATCCGCGCCACGTTCTCGGCGGTGCCGAGGCGGCTGCCGGTGCTGTGGGCCAAGTGCGTGGTCTTCGCCGGGGTCGTGCTCGCCCTGATGCTCCTCTCCTCGCTGGTGTCGTTCCTGGCCGGGTCGGCGCTCCTCGGCGCGCACGGCGTCGCGCCGTCGCTGGGCGACCCGGGCGTGCTGCGGGCGGTGCTGGCCGCGCCGGTGTACCTGACCGGGGTCGGGGTGATGGCGATCGCGCTGGCCACGCTGATGCGCAGCACGGCGATGGCGGTCTCCGTCGTGTCGTTCGCCGTCTTCCTGCTCGACTCGCTGGCCGGGATGCTGCTGCCGGAGGGCGTCGCCGACGCGGTCACGCCCTACCTGCCGGCCACCGCGGGCAAGGCGTTCATGGCCGAGACGCAGGCCGACGGGGTGCTGGCGCCGCTGCCGGGCTTCCTCGTGTTCTGCGCGTACCTCGTGGCGCTGCTCGGGCTCGCCGCCTGGACGCTGCGCCGGCGCGACGCCTGACCGGCGGAACGCCAGGCTGGGACCCCAACGGTCCTCGAGCGGCGCTCGAGGACCGTCGCACATGTTCACCTGCGACAGCCGATGTCGCAAAAGGAGCGTGTGCGTCTCATGGACCGACGAACCGTGATCACCGGAATGGGCGTGCGCGCGCCCGGTGGTGCGGGGACGAAGTCTTTCTTCGAGCTCTTGTCCTCCGGGCGGACGTCCACCCGCAGGATCTCCTTCTTCGACCCCTCGCCCTTCCGGTCCCAGGTGGCGGCCGAGTGCGACTTCGATCCCGAGGCGTCCGGGCTGACGCGCCGGGAGATCCGCCGGATGGACCGCGCCACCCAGCTCGCGGTGGTGGCCGGACGTGAGGCCGTCGCCGACAGCGGGCTGGAGGCGGCCGGCCTCGACCCGGGCCGGGTGGCGGTCAGCGTCGGCACCGCCGTCGGCGCCACCACCAGCCTCGAACGCGAGTACCTGGTGCTGTCGGACACGGGCCACGACTGGTTCGTCGACCCCGGGTACGCCTCGCCACACCTGTTCGACTACTTCGTGCCGAGCGCCATCGCGGCCGAGGTCGCCTGGATCGCCGGCGCGGAGGGCCCGGCGGCCATCGTCTCCTCCGGCTGCACCTCGGGCCTCGACTCCGTCGGGTACGGCCACCAGCTGATCAAGGAGGGCAGCGCCGACGTCGTGCTCGCCGGCGCGACCGACGCCCCCATCTCCCCCATCGCCGTGGCGTGCTTCGACGCGATCAAGGCGACCACGCCGCGCAACGACGACGCCGAGCACGCCTCGCGCCCGTTCGACCGGACCAGGAACGGCTTCGTGCTCGCCGAGGGCGCGGCCATGCTGGTGCTGGAGGAGTACGAGCACGCGCGGCGGCGAGGCGCGCGGATCATCGCCGAGATCAACGGGTACGCCACCCGCTGCAACGCCTACCACATGACCGGGCTCAAGCCCGACGGCCGCGAGATGGCCGAGGCGATCAACGCGGCGCTGGCCGAGGCGCGCATGGACGGCGACGCCGTCGACTACGTCAACGCGCACGGCTCCGGCACCAAGCAGAACGACCGGCACGAGACCGCCGCGTTCAAGCGGGCGCTCGGCGAGCACGCCTACCGCACGCCGGTCAGCTCGATCAAGTCGATGATCGGCCACTCGCTGGGCGCGATCGGCTCGATCGAGCTCGTCGCCTGCGCCCTGGCCATCGAGAACGACATGGTGCCGCCCACCGCCAACCTGACGGAGGCCGACCCCGAATGCGATCTCGACTACGTGCCGATCGAGGCGCGCGACCAGCGGGTGGACACGGTGCTGTCGGTGGGCAGCGGCTTCGGCGGCTTCCAGAGCGCCATGCTGCTCAGCCGCGCCGGGAACGGGAGCTGACGCCATGACGCAGACCACGATCGCCGCGCCCGGCGAGCGGACCGGCGGGCCGGCCACGGCCGTCATCACCGGCCTGGGCGTCATCGCCCCCAACGGGCTGGGCGCCGAGAAGTTCTGGGCGGCGACCCTGCGCGGGGAGAGCGGCATCCGGCCGCTGCACGCCGGCGGGCACCCCCGGGGCGGCGGCCCCCGCTACCCGGTGACGCTGGCCGGGCAGGTGAGGGGGTTCGTCGCCGAGGAGCACATCCCCTCCAGGCTGATGCCGCAGACCGACCGGGTGACCCGGCTCGCGCTGGCGGCGGCCGAGTGGGCGCTGGAGGACGCCGCGCTGCGCCCGGCCGAGCTGCCCGAGTACAGCATGGGCGTGGTCACCTCCAACGCCTCCGGCGGCTTCGAGTTCACCCACCGGGAGATCCAGAAGCTCTGGACGCAGGGCCCGCAGACGGTCAGCGTGTACGAGTCCTTCGCCTGGTTCTACGCGGTCAACACCGGCCAGATCTCCATCCGGCACGGCATGCGCGGCCCCGGCGGGGTGCTGGTGGCCGAGCAGGCGGGCGGCCTGGACGCGCTCGGCCACGCCCGGCGGGCGGTGCGCCGCGGCACCCCGCACATCGTGACGGGCGGCGTGGAGTCCTCGCTCGACCCGTGGGGCTGGGTGAGCCACATCGCCAGCGGCAGGCTCAGCCGCGAGCCCGTCCCCGAGCTGGCCTACCGGCCCTTCACCCGGGAGGCGGACGGCTACGTGCCCGGCGAGGGCGGGGCCATCCTCGTCCTGGAGGACCGGGAGGCGGCGCTGCGGCGCGGCGCGGCCAAGGTCTACGGCGAGGTCGCCGGGTACGCCGCCACCTTCGACCCGCGGCCGGGCTCGGGTCGGCCGCCCGGCCTGGAGCAGGCCATCCGCAAGGCGCTCGCCGACGCGGGGACCGAGCCCGGGGAGATCGGCGTCGTCTTCGCCGACGCCGCCGGGGTGCCGTTCCTGGACCGGGAGGAGGCCGCGGCGATCTCCGCCGTCTTCGGCCCCGGGGGCGTCCCGGTGACCGCGCCCAAGGCGCTGACCGGCCGCCTGTACGCCGGGAGCGGGCCGCTCGACGTGGTGTGCGCGCTGCTGGCGCTGCGCGACGGGGTCATCCCGCCCGTGCCCCACGCCGGGGAGGTGCCCGCCGCGTACCGGATCGACCTGGTGCGCGGCGCCGAGCCGAGGAGCGCGGCGCTCACCCACGCGCTGGTCCTGGCGCGCGGAAAGGGCGGCTTCAACGCCGCCGTCGTCCTTCGCAAGCCCGAACATCCGGAAGCCGTACCTCGGAAAGAGGAGAAATGACTCTCGACGACCTTCGCAGAATCATGGTGGCCTGCGCCGGCGAGGACGAGCACGTCGACCTCGGCGGCGACATCCTGGACGAGCTCTTCACCGACCTGGGCTACGACTCGCTGGCCCTGATGGAGACCGCCGCCCGGATCGAGACCGAGTTCGGCGTGCGGATCCCCGACGAGCAGGTGGCCGAGCTGACCACGCCCCGCGCCCTGCTCGACTTCGTCTCCGGCGTGACCGTCCCCTGACCGCGCGCCGCCCGTTCCGTCCCTGTTCCGCTGACCTCCGGAAGGACCACGTCATGATCGTGCACACCCTGATCTACCGTTTCCCCGCCTCCGCGACCGAGGGCGACCAGGAGGAGTTCTTCACCGCGATGAAGGAGCTGCTCGACCGCAACCCGCTGGTCAAGGGCTTCGACTACCGGCCGCACCTGTGGCTGCCCGCCGACGAGCGCTCCCGGGGCATCACCGCCTCGAAGATCGCCCAGTTCACCACCGAGACGCTGGAGGACCTCAAGACGTTCTCCGAGATCCCCGAGGTCTACGACTTCACCACGCAGTGGAAGCAGAAGCTCCGGTTCGAGGCGGCCTACGCCAACCACGAGCCCCTGTCGGTCTGACCCAGCGAAGGAGGAAGCGCCATGCCGTACGCCGAGCACACCGTGACCGTGGACGCCCCCGTCAGCGTCGTCTGGGACCTGCTGGTCGACGTGGAGGGGTACGCCAGGATCTTCCCGCCCACCCAGGAGGTCACGATCCTGGAGGGCGACGACACGTACCAGATCGCCCGGTTCCTGGTGGACGTCGGCGGGGAGCTTGCGACCTGGGTGTCGCGCAGGGACATCGACGCCGGGCGGCGCGTCATCGCCTACCGGCAGCTGGAGACCGCGCCGATCGTCGGGCGGATGGGCGGCGAGTGGCGGGCCTTCCCGTTCGGGGAGGACCGCACCCAGCTCGTGCTGACGCACGACTTCGAGGCGCGCGAGCCGGTCGGCGGCAAGGTCGCGGGCCGGTTCACGCCCGAGGAGGCCGACACGATGCTGCGCGCGGCCGTCGAGCGCAACAGCGTGGCCGACCTCGGCGCGGTCAAGTCGGAGGCCGAGCGGCTCGCCGCCGGCGCGGTCGCATGAAGCGGTTCTACGACCTGAGCGTCGCCACCCGCGACACGCCGAGCGAGGCCACGCCGGTGACGGTGGACCTGCTCGACCACCGTACGGGCGCGATCGTCCTCGGGCTGAGCCCCGAGGACTTCCCCGACGGGATGGCCATCTCCAACGAGACGGTCACGCTGACCACCCACACCGGCACGCACATGGACGCGCCGCTGCACTACGGCCCGCTGACGGCGGGCCGGCCCGCCAGGAGCATCGACCAGGTGCCGCTGGAGTGGTGTCACGGGCCCGGCGTCCGCCTGGACGTGCGCGACGTCCCCGCGGGCGAGGCCGTCACCGTCGAACGGCTCACGGCGGCGCTCGACGCGGCCGGGCACCGGCTCGCCCCCGGCGACATCGTGCTGCTGTGGACCGGCGCCGACGCGCTGTGGGGCAGCGCCCGCTACCTGACCGACTACGCCGGGCTGTCCGGCGAGGGCACCGAGTTCCTGGTCGAGAGCGGCGTACGGGTCATCGGCATCGACGCGTGGGGGCTGGACCGGCCGATGCGCGCGATGGTCGAGGACTACAAGCGCACCGGGGACAAGGCGTGCCTGTGGCCCGCCCACGTCTACGGGCGGCGCAAGGAGTATCTGCAGCTGGAGAAGCTGGCCGGGCTCGGGACGCTGCCCGCCGCCACCGGGTTCGACGTCTCGTGCTTCCCGGTGTCGATCGCGGGCGCGGGAGCCGGCTGGACCCGGGTGGTCGCCATCATGGAGGAGAGCTGATGTTCTATCGCACGTTCAGCAGCATCGACAAGATCACCGAAGGGCTCGTGGCGAGCTTCTCCGGCCTGTCGGCCAACGTCGGCTTCAAGGACGACGAGGTGGTCCGCCACGTCGCGACCGGCACCGGCCAGGTCAAGGGCACCGCCGTCACCTGGCACGAGGGCGACGGCGGCTCGCCGTACGACCCGCTGGGGGCCGCGGTGCGCGGCTTCGTCGCCGCCCAGGTCGGCGACCCGCGCGTGCGCGCGTGGCTGCCGGGCGAGGAGTTCGCGCTGACCGTCTTCCAGGTCCGCAACTACGCCGACGACCAGCAGAACGCGCGCCCGTCCCAGGGCTTCCACCAGGGCGGCGGCGACCACGTGCTCGTCACCGTCGTCGCCGAGGAGAACGTCAACGGGGCCGTGCACATGCTGGCCACCGCCGAGGACGAGACCTCGCTGGTCTTCGAGCGCCGCCTGAACCCGGGCGAGACACTGCTGCTCGACGACCGGGCGCTGACCCACCACTGCACGCCGTTCACCCCCAAGGCGGGCGGCCGGGCGCAGCGGGACGTGCTCGTCGTGTCGCTGACCCGCACGGACGGCGAGGGGCGGTCATGACCGGGGGCTTCCACGAGGTGGTGATCGCGGGCGCGGGGCCGGTGGGGATGATGCTGGCCTGCGAGCTGCGCTCGGCGGGCGTGCCGGTGCTCGTCCTCGAACGCGATCCCGAGCCGGACCCGATGCCGAAGGCGGGCATCATCGGGCCGCTGGCGGCCGAGGCCGTCGCCCGGCTCGGGCTGGGCGAGGCGCTGATGGAGGCCGAGGCCGAGGCGATCAGGCGCGACGAGGAGATCCTGGCCAAGCTCCTGTCCGCCGCCCCGGCCGGACGGCCGGGCGGTGGCCCGCCGGGGGGTGGGCCCCCGGGAGCTCCCGGGGGGCGGGCGCCGGGGCACGCGGGGCCGCCGGAGCACTTCGCCGGGCTGCCCCTCGACGCGGCGCTGTCGTCCGACCCCGGCCGCCGCCGGGTCCGGGTGGACCAGCTCACCCTGCACCGCATCCTCGCCGAGCACGCCGGCCGGCTCGGCGTGGACGTGCGGCACGAGCACACGGTCACCGGCCTGTCCCAGGACGGCGACGGCGTGAGCGTCGAGGTCGCCACCCCGGGCGGCGCGCTGCGGCTGCGCTGCGCCTACCTGGCCGGCTGCGACGGCGGCCGCAGCACCGTGCGCAAGCTGGCCGGTTTCGCCTTCGACGGCACCGATCCGACCCTCACCGGCAGGCAGGGCCTGGTCCGCATGGCCGGCGCGGGCGGGCTGCGGCCGGGCTTCAACCTGACCGATCGGGGCGGTTACCTGTTCGCCGCCTTCGGCGCCAACCGGGTGGCGACCGTGGAGTTCGACGGCCCGCCGCAGGACCGCGACGCGCCGCTGACCGCCGAGGAGCTCCAGGAGAGCGTGCGCCGGGTGAGCGGGACCGAGGCGGCCGTCGACCGGCTGCTGTCCGGGGTCCGCTTCACCGACCACACCCGGCAGGCGGCCACGTACCGGCTGGGCCGGGTGCTGCTGGCGGGCGACTCCGCGCACGTACACCCGCCGTTCGGCGGCCAGGGGCTCAACGTCGGCCTGGTCGACGCCGCGAACCTGGGCTGGAAGCTGGCCGCGCAGGTCCAGGGGCGGGCCCCGGAGGGGCTGCTGGACTCCTACACGGCCGAGCGGCACCCGGTGGCGGCGCGGCTCCTGGACAACACCCGCGCCCAGACGGCGCTCATGCGGCCGGACCCGCAGAGCCGGGCGCTGCGCGAGCTGTTCGCGGGCGTGCTCGGCCTCGACGTGGTCAACCGGCGCGTCTACGACATGGTGACCGGCCTGTCCGTCCGCTACGACCTGGGCGAGCAGCATCCGCTGGCCGGGACGCTGCTGCCGGACCTGGAGCTGTCGACGGGCAAGCGGCTCTTCGACCACCTGGGCCGGGGCCGCGGCGTCCTGCTCGACCAGGCGGACCGCGCCGAGGTGCGCGCCGCGGCGGCGCCGTGGGCCGACCGGGTCGCGGTCGTCACCGCCGGGGCCGGGCTCGACGGGATCGACGCGGCGCTGGTCAGGCCCGACGGCTGCGTGGCCTGGGTGCTGCCGGCCGGTGACGGGCGCCCGTACGAGGGGCTGCTCTCGGCGCTGGCCAGGTGGTTCGGCGATGGCTGAGGGCGCCTTCGGGCTGCTGCTCGACCGGGCCGCGCAGGACCTGCTGTTCCGCGAGGCCCGCACGGTCGACGTGTTCACCGGCGAGCCCGTCGGCGACGACCTGGTCCGGGCCGTCTACGACCTGGTCCGGTACGGGCCCACCTCGATGAACCAGCAGCCGCTGCGGATCGTGCTCCTGCGCTCGGCCGAGGCCAGGGCGAACGCGGTCCGGTGGATGTCCGGGCCCGGCAGGGCCAGGACGGCGGCGGCCCCGCTGACCGCGCTGCTGGCCGCCGACCTGTGCTTCCACGAGCGGCTGCCGGAGCTGTTCCCCGGCCGGCCGGACGCGGCGCGCCTGTTCGAGGACCCGCGCGTGCGCGAGGAGTCGGCCCGCTTCAACGCGGCCCTGCAGATCGCGTACCTGATCCTCGGCGTGCGCGCCGCCGGGCTGGCGGCGGCGCCCACGATGGGCTTCGACCCCGGCGGGCTCGACAAGGAGTTCTTCGGCGACGGCAGGCACACCACGCTGGCCGTGCTGAACCTGGGCAGGCCCGCGCCGGGCACGCCGCCGCCCCGGCTGCCGAGGCTGGAGTTCGACGACGCCGTGACCGTGATCTAGACGATTGAGGAGCTGAGATGACCAACGACTTCGACGTGGTCGTGGCGGGCGGCGGCCCGGTCGGGCTCATGCTCGCCTGCGAGCTGCGCGCCGCCGGGGTGGCGGTGCTCGTGCTGGAGCGGCGGGCCCGGCCCGAGCGGGCGGTCAAGGCCGGCTCGATGGGCCCGCTGGCGGCCGAGGCGCTGCGCGGGCTGGGCCTGGGCGCGGAGCTGCGCGCCGCCGAGGAGGCCGCGAACGAGCGCGACCTGCGGCTCACCGGCAAGCCGGGCGGCCCGCGCGAGCACTTCGGCGGGATCTTCCTCGACCCGTCGCTCGCCTCCGACCCCGACCGCCGCCGGGTCCGCGTCGACCAGCCGGCGCTGGAGGACATCCTCGCCCGGCACGCCAGGAGCCTGGGCGTGGACGTGCGCCGCGAGCACGAGGTCACCGGCCTGTCCCAGGACGGCGACGGCGTGAGCGTGGACGTGGCCACCCCGGCCGGGGCGCTGCGGCTGCGCTGCGCCTACCTGGCCGGCTGCGACGGCGGGCGCAGCACCGTGCGCGAGCTGGCGGGCTTCGGCTTCGCGGGCACGCCGGGCAGCCTGACCGGCCGCGACGGCGTCGTACGGCTGTCGGAGGAGGCCAGGCGGGCGCTGCCGCGCGGCTTCCACCACACCGAGCGCGGCGTGTTCGTCTTCGCCGGGTTCGGCGCCGACCGGGTGGCGTCGGTCGAGTTCGACGGCCCGCCCGCCGATCCGGCGGCGCCGCTCACGCTCGCGGACCTGGAGGCCAGCGTGCGCCGGGTGAGCGGGGTCGAGGTGGTCATCGACGAGCTGCTGTCCGGGTTCGTCTACACCGACGAGGCGCGGCAGGCCACCACCTACCGCCGGGGCCGGGTGCTGCTGGCGGGCGACGCCGCGCACGTGTACGCGCCGTTCGGCGGCCAGGGGCTCAACGTCGGCCTGGCGGACGCCGCCAACCTGGGCTGGAAGCTGGCCGCCCAGGTCCACGGCTGGGCTCCCGCGGGGCTGCTGGACACCTACACGGCCGAGCGGCACCCGGTGGCCGCCGGGCTGCTGGACAACACCCGCGCCCAGGCCGCGCTCATGCGGCCGGACCCGCAGAGCCGGGCGCTGCGCGAGCTGTTCGCCGAGTTCACCGGACTGGAGCCGGTCACCCGGCGCATCGTCGACATGAAGACCGGCCAGTCGGTCCGTTACGCCGTGGGCGACGACCATCCGCTGGCCGGCACCCTCTGCCCGGACCTGCCGCTGGACGGCTCGGCTGCCGGAGCGGCCACCACGCTGCGCGACCGGCTGGGCAGGGGGCGGGGGCTGCTGCTGGACCTGGCCGGGCGGGCCGAGGTGCGCGCCGGGATCGCGCCCTGGTCCGCCCGCGTCGGGACCGTCACCGCGCGGGCCAAGGTGGACGGGGTGGACGCGATGCTGCTCAGGCCCGACGGCTGCGTGGCCTGGGTGCTGCCGCAGGGGGCGGCGTACCGCGCGGAGGCGCTCACCGGGGCGCTGCGCACCTGGTTCGGGGAGGGGGAGACGGGATGACGGCACTCGACGAACGGCCCGGCGGACCGACCGGCGGATCGGACAGCGGACCGGACAGCGGACCGGCCGGGCGCGCGGACGGGAGCATGCGGGAGCGGGACGCCGAGCTGGCCCGGCTGAAGGCGCGGGTGCTGGAGGGGCCCGGCGACCGGGAGACCGGCCTGCAGCGCCGCAAGGGCAAGCTGACCGTGCGCGAGCGCATCGACCTGCTCTTCGACAAGGACTCCTTCACCGAGGTGGAGCCGCTGCGGCGGCACCGGGCGCGCGGGTTCGGCATGGAGGGCAAGCGCCCGTACTCCGACGGCGTGGTGACGGGCTGGGGTCAGGTGCACGGGCGCACGGTCTTCGCCTACGCGCACGACTTCCGCATGTTCGGGGGCGCGCTCGGCGAGGCGCACGCGCAGAAGATCCACAAGCTGATGGACCTGGCCGAGGCGGCGGGCGCGCCGCTGGTCGGGCTCTGTGACGGGGCCGGGGCGCGGATCCAGGAGGGCGTCACCGCCCTCGCCGGATATGGCGGGATATTTCAGCGCAACGCCCGGATGTCCGGGGTGGTGCCGCAGATCAGCGTGATCATGGGGCCGTGCGCGGGCGGGGCCGCCTACTCCCCCGCCCTGACCGACTTCACGTTCATGGTCCGCGACATCGCCCAGATGTTCATCACCGGCCCCGACGTGGTGGAGGCCGTGACCGGGGCCAGCGTGACCCACGCCGAGCTCGGCGGCGCCGACGTGCACGCGGGCGTCTCCGGCGTGGCGGCCTTCGCCTGCGACGACGAGGAGGAGTGCCTGGCCACGGTGCGCGACCTGCTCGCGTTCCTGCCGTCCAACAACCGCGAGCTGCCGCCCGAGCAGCTTCCGGAGGACCCGGCCGACCGGCGCAACGACCGGCTGCTCGACCTGGTGCCCGCCGACCCCGGCCGGGCGTACGACATGCGCGACGTCATCGAGGAGATCGTCGACCACGGCGACTTCCTGGAGGTGCACGCCGGCTGGGCCACCAACGTCATCTGCGCCTTCGCCCGCCTCGGCGGCCGGGTCGCGGGCGTGGTGGCCAGCCAGCCCGCGTCCTTCGCGGGCGCGCTGGACATCGACGCCTCGGCGAAGGCCGCCCGCTTCGTCCAGACCTGCGACGCCTTCAACATCCCGCTCGTCACGCTCGTGGACGTGCCCGGCTTCCTGCCCGGGGTCGAACAGGAGCACGGCGGCATCATCCGCCACGGCGCCAAGCTGCTGTACGCCTACTGCAACGCCACCGTGCCGCGCGTCCAGCTCATCCTGCGCAAGGCGTACGGCGGCGCGTACATCGTCATGGACTCCCGCTCGATCGGCGCGGACCTGTCGTACGCCTGGCCGACCAACGAGATCGCGGTCATGGGCGCGGAGGGCGCGGCGAACGTGATCTTCCGCAGGGAGATCGCCGCCGCCGCCGACCCGCAGGCGGTGCGCGCCGAGCGGATCGCCGAGTACAGGCGCGAGCTGATGCACCCCTACTACGCGGCCGAGCGCGGCCTGGTGGACGACGTGGTGAGCCCGGCCGACACGCGGCGCACGCTCATCCGCTCGCTGGAGATGCTGGCGGCCAAGCATCAGCCGCTGCCGTCGCGCAAGCACGGGAACCCGCCGTTCTGATGGCGGGCGCGATCCAGGTGGAGGGCGCCGAGCTCACCGACGAGGAGCTCGCCGCCCTGATCGTCGCGCTCGTCGCCCGCAGCCCGGCCCCGCCCGCCGGACCCGCCGCCGCCCGGCGGCCCGTCCCGCGCGCCTGGGAGACCGGCTACCGATCACCACGATCATGGAGAACACGTGCGTAAGGTGCTCATCGCCAACCGGGGCGAGATCGCTGTGCGGGTGGCCCACGCCTGCCGCGACGCCCGGCTCGCCAGCGTCGCGGTCTACGCCGAGCAGGACCTCGACGCGCTGCACGTCCGGGTGGCCGACGAGGCCTACGCCCTGGGCGGCCGGACGCCCGCCGAGACGTACCTGGACGCCGGCCGCGTCATCGGCGTGGCGCTGCGGGCCGGCGCGGACGCGGTCCACCCCGGCTACGGCTTCCTCGCCGAGAACGCCGGCTTCGCGCAGGCCGTCCTCGACGCGGGCCTGACGTGGATCGGCCCGCCGCCGTCGGCGATCACGCTGCTGGGCGACAAGGTGAGCGCCCGCCGCATCGCCCGCGAGGTCGGCGCGCCGCTCGTGCCCGGCACGCCCGGCCCGGTGTCCGGCGCCGCCGAGGTGGTCGCGTTCGCCCGCGAGCACGGGCTGCCGGTCGCGATCAAGGCCGCGCACGGGGGCGGCGGGCGCGGCATGAAGGTGGCCAGGACGCTGGAGGAGATCCCGGAGCTGTACGAGTCCGCGGTGCGGGAGGCGGCGGCCGCGTTCGGGCGCGGCGAGTGCTTCGCCGAGCGCTACCTGGACCGGCCCCGGCACGTGGAGACCCAGTGCCTGGCCGACGCCGACGGCACGGTCGTGGTGGTCTCCACCCGCGACTGCACGCTCCAGCGGCGTCACCAGAAGCTGGTGGAGGAGGCGCCCGCGCCGTTCCTGACCCCCGCCCAGGCCGGGTCGGTCACCGCCGCGTCGCGGGCAATCCTGCGCGCGGCCGGGTACGTCGGCGCCGGCACCTGCGAGTTCCTGCTCGGCGCGGACGGGACGGTCACGTTCCTGGAGGTCAACACGCGGCTCCAGGTGGAGCATCCGGTGACCGAGGAGGTCTCCGGCGTCGACCTGGTCCGCGAGCAGTTCCGCATCGCGGCCGGCGGGCGGCTGGAGCACGGCGACCCGGTCCCGCACGGGCACTCCATCGAGTTCCGGATCAACGCCGAGGACCCGGGCCGCGGCTTCCTGCCCGCGCCGGGCACCCTGACCCGGCTGCGGCTGCCCACCGGCCCGGGGGTGCGCGTCGATCCCGGCTACGACGAGGGGATGACCGTGCCAGGCGCGTTCGACTCGCTCGTGGCCAAGGTGGTGGTCACCGGCCGCGACCGGGCGGAGGCCCTGGCGCGGGCGCGGCGGGCGCTGGCGCAGTGCGAGATCGAGGGCATGCCGACCGTGCTGCCGTTCCACCGGGCGGTGCTGGACGACGAGGCGTTCGCCCCGGCCGATCCGGCGGCGCCGTTCGCGGTGCACACGCGGTGGATCGAGACGGAGTTCGTCAACCTGATCCCGCCGTACGAGGCCGCGCCCGAGCAGGCGGCGCCCGCGCCGCGCGACCGGCTCACCGTCGAGGTGGCCGGGCGGCGCGTGGCGGTGTCGCTGCCCGCCGGGCTGACCGTCCCGCCCGCCGTCCCGTCCGCCGCCGCGCCCGCCGTCCAGGCACGGCCGGGCGAGCCGAAGCGCCGCAGGCCCGCTCGCAAGCCGGTTGCGGGCGGGGACGCGCTGGTCAGCCCCATGCAGGGGACGGTCGTCCGGGTGCTCGTCGCCGACGGCGCCTCGGTGCGGGAGGGCGACGGGGTGGTCATCCTGGAGGCCATGAAGATGGAGCAGGCGCTCACCGCGCACCAGGCGGGCGTGGTCCGCGGGCTGGCCGCCGAGGTGGGCCAGACCGTCGCGGGCGGCGCGGTCCTCTGCGAGATCGTCCCCTGACCCCTTCCTCCGCGTACGCCCCTTCCGTCCCGTACGGGACACGCGCCCTCTCTGAGGGGCAGCCGGAGGGCGGGGACGCGCGAGCCGCTGGAGAGGACAGGGCCGCGCGTTTCCGGAAACGGGCCGGGCGGTCAGAGGGTGGCGCGGCCGTAGGCGATGAGTTCCTCGCGGTCCATGGTGCGGCCCTGGGAGTAGAGGCGGTCGAAGGCGGGGCGGCCGAGCCGGTCGGCGGCGACGCGCGTGACGGCGGACAGGTCGTGGCGCGACAGCCCGGGGCCGGGCGCCATCGCGGCGGCCCCGCCGAGCAGCACGGCCGCCCGCTCGGGGGCGCCGCGCCGGGCGGCCAGGTCGGCGCACCCGACCAGCACGGCGCCGATCATCGGCACGTCGGCGCTGCCCACGGCGGCGCTCAGGGCCCGGCCGTGCGACTCCTCGGCCTGCTCCAGCAGCCCTTCGCGGGCGTGCAGCAGGCCGAGGGAGGTCATCACGAGCGAGCGCAGCTCCATGAGGTCGAGCCCGCTGCCGTCGACGATGGCGAGCGCGGCGGCCAGCTCGTCGCGCGCCCGGGCGAGGTCGCCCTCGCGGCGGGCCAGGTTGCCCAGCAGCAGGTGCACCCCGGCGACGGTGGCGGGCTGCCCCAGCTCCTCGGCGATCTCCCGGGCCTCGCTCAGGCAGGCCAGCCCGGCGTCGGGGTCGCCGCTCTCCAGCTGGATCGCGGCCAGGTGGTAGAGCAGCGCGGGGCGCTCGTGGCGGGCGCCGAGCTCGTCGGACAGCCGCAGCGCGTCGGCGTAGGCGGCCCGCGCGCGGGCGTACTCGCCGCGTACGGAGGCGATCTCGGCGGTCGCGCGCAGCGCGGAGGCCATGCCCCACCGGTCGCCCGCGGCCCGGAATGCCTCCAGCGCCGCCGCGAGGTCGGCGTCGGCCTGCTCGTCGGCGTCGTCCAGGCGGCGCAGCCCGCGCCACAGCAGCGCGGTGGCCCTGGTCCACGGGTCGGGGTCGCCGGTGTGGCGGGAGGCGAGCGCCACGATGCGGCCCGGCGGCTCCTTCATGGCGATGGCCAGGGCGGGCTCCACGAGCGTGAGGTAGGGGTGGCCGCCGGGCTCGCCCTCGTTGCGCCAGGCGGCGACGGCGGCGCGGGCCCGGCCGGCCAGCTCGCGGCCGGCGTCGAGGCCGCCGAGCAGGAGGGCGAGCACGGTGGCGCGGGGCGGCGCGTCCTTCCCGGCGGCCAGGGCCTGCCTGGTCCATTCGGCGCCCTCGCCGCGTGAGCCGGTCAGCCGCCAGTACCAGCCGAGCGCGGCCACCAGCCGCACGGCGGTGGCGGCGTCGCCGGTCTCGATGGCCTGGCGCAGCGCGGCCCGCAGGTTGTCGTGCTCGGCGGTCAGGCGGGCCAGCAGGTCAAGCTGGCGGGGGCCGCGCAGTCCGGGCTCGGCGCGTTCGGCGACCTCGGTGAAGTGGGTGGCGTGCGCCCGCCGCAGCCGTTCGCGTTCGCCGGACTCCTCCAGGCGTTCGAGGGCGTAGAGGCGTACGGTCTCCAGCATGCGGTAGCGGACGCCGGCGGGCTCGCGGGACACGTGCAGCAGCGACTTGTCGACCAGGGCGCCGAGCAGCGGTAACACGTCGGCGCCCGCGACCCGCTCGGCGGATTCGAGGGTGGCGCCGCCCGCGAACACCGCCAGCCTGCGCAGCAGCGCCCGTTCGGCGGGCTCCAGCCGTTCCCAGCTCCAGTCGACGACGGCGCGCAGCGTCTGGTGGCGGGGGAAGGCGGTGCGGCTGCCGCCGACGAGGAGCCGGAAGCGGTCGTCGAGGCGTTCGGCGAGCTGGTCGACCGACAGGACGCGCATCTGGGCCGCCGCCAGTTCGATGGCCAGCGGCATCCCGTCGAGCCTGCGGCACACTCGTACGACGTCGTCGACGTTGTCCTCGGTGACGGCGAAGCCGGGCAGGACGGCCAGGGCTCGGTCGGCGAACAGCCGCACGGCGGGGGCGGCGAGCGCGCCTGGCGGGCCGGTGACCTCGGGCGGGACGGTGAGCGGCGGCACCGGGGCGAGCCGCTCGCCCGCGATGTTCAGCGACTCGCGGCTGGTGGCCAGCAGCCGCAGCCCGGGGCAGGAGCCGAGCAGCGTCTCGGCGAGCCGGGCCACGTCGTCGATCAGGTGCTCGCAGTTGTCGAGCACGATCAGGAGCTGGCGGGAGGCCAGCATGGAGACGAGGTGGCCGATGCCGACGGCGGGCGGCTCACCGTCGCGCGAGCCGGTCAGCAGGATGCCCTCGGTCGGGTGCAGGACGGAGGCGACGGCCTGCGGGAGGTCGGCCGGGTCGGTGAGCGCGGCCAGCTCCACCAGCCAGACGCCGTCGCGCATGCGGGGGACGGCCCGCGCGCCGACCTCCTGGGCCAGCCGGGTCTTGCCGGCGCCGCCCGGCCCGACGAGCGTGGTCAGCCGGTGCTCGGCCAGGCAGCGTTCGACGAGCTCGACCTCGGCGTCGCGGCCGACGAACGAGGTGAGCGCCGCCCGCAGGTTGGTGCGCCGCTCCTGGCGGCGGCCGCGGACGAGCGGGTCGCGCCGGAGCACGGCCAGGTAGGTGGTCTCCAGCTCGGGCGACGGGTCGATGCCGAGCTCGTCGGCCAGCGCCTGCTTGGTCTGCTCGTAGACCTCCAGCGCGGTGACCTGGCGGTCGGCGGCGTACAGGGCGCGCATCTGGAGGGCGCGCAGCCGCTCGTCCAGCGGGTGGGCGGCGACGAGCGCCTCCATCTCGGGCAGCAGCGCCGCGTGCCGGCCGAGCGCGAGGTCGGCCTCGATCCGGTCCTTGGTGGCCGACAGCCGCAGCTCCTCCAGCCGGGCGATCGTGCCCTGGGCGAACATGGCGTCGGCGACGTCGAGGAGCGCGGCGCCGCGCCACAGCTCCAGGGCCCGGCCGAGCAGGTCGGCGGCGGTGGAGTGGTCCTGCGCGGCGAGCGCGGCCTGCCCGGCGGCGGCCAGCCGCTCGAAGCGGCGCACGTCGACGTCGTCGGGGTCGGCCGCCAGCACGTAGCCGCCGAGCCGGGAGTCGATCGTGTCGCGGCCGACGGCCGAGCGCAGCCGCGACACCAGGGAGTGCAGCGCGTTGACGGCGTCGACCGGCGCCCCGTCGGCCCACAGCTCGGCGATCAGCCGGTCGGCCGGGACCACCTGGCCGACGTTGAGGCCGAGGACGACGAGCAGCGCCCGGAGCCGGGCGCCTCTGACCTCGATCAGCTGGCCGTCGCGCCGCACTTCGAGCGGACCCAGGATCCGAAACTCCACAGGGCGACTCTAGGACACCGCCGATCGGTCAGGACGCGGCGGCGGCCAGCCTCTCGTTCACGTACGTCAGCGTCTGCCGGGGGGAGAGCATGCGGTCGATGTCCTCGTCGGGGATGGGCAGGCCGAGCTGCTCCTGGAGCACCGTGGCCACCTCGTACCGGGCCAGCGAGTCCAGGCCGAGCTCCTCGAAGGGGGTGTCGGCGGACTCGGGGGTGAGGTCGGCCGCCTCCGTGGTGCCGAGGCAGGTGCTGACGACGCGCTTCAGGTCGTCGAAGGTGAACTCCGTCATGCCGGCCAGGCTGACCGGCGGCGCTGGAGAACCTCTGGAGACGGGCTGGAGGCGGGCTTCCTCCAGCGGTCCTCGATCTGCCCTCCACCGGAGCTCGCGAGCATGCGCCCGACACCGACGCAAGGAGGTCCGAGACTGCCATGACCAGCCAGCTTCTGGCGGCACCGCGGACGCACAGCCGGATTCTCGGGGTGGGCGTCCACCGGCCGCGACGCGTGGTCAGCAACAAGGAGATCTGCGAGTGGATCGACTCGACGGAGGAGTGGATCGAGACCCGCTCCGGCATCCGCAGCCGCCGCTTCGCCGAGAAGGACGAGACGCTCGCGGTGATGGCGGTGTCGGCGGCCCGGTCGGCGCTGCGGCACGCGGGCGTCGGGGCGGGCGAGGTCGACTGCGTGATCGTGGCCAGCATGTCGAACCTGGTGCAGACGCCGCCCCTGGCCGTCACGGTGGCGGCCGACCTGGGGGCGACGGGCTCGGCGGGGTTCGACGTGTCGGCGGCGTGCGCGGGGTTCTGTCACGCGCTGGCGATCGCGGGTGACATGGTCTCGACCCGGCAGGCCAGGTACGTGCTGGTCGCCGGGGTGGAGCGGATGACCGACATCGTCGACCCCACCGATCGGGGCGTCGCGTTCCTGTTCGCCGACGGCGCGGGCGCGGTCGTGGTGGGGCCGTCGGCGGCGCCGGGGATCGGCCCGGTGGTGCGCGGCGCGGACGGGTCGTCGCGGGACGCGCTGCGCATGAACACCGGGTGGGGCGCCTTCCGCGCCGACCCGACGCTGCCGCCGCCGAGGATGAAGATGGACGGCCGGCGCGTCTTCCGGTGGGCGGTGGAGCACGCGGTGCCCGCCGGGCGGCGGGCGCTGGAGCTGGCCGGGCTGGCCCCGGGTGACCTGGCCGCGTTCGTCCCGCACCAGGCGAACCTGCGCATGATCGAGATCCTGGCGGCCAGGATCGGCCTGCCGGACCACGTCGCGGTCGCCGACGACGTGGTCGTCAGCGGCAACACCTCGGCGGCGTCCATCCCGCTGGCCATGGAGGCGCTGCTGCGCTCGGGGCGGGCGGCGTCCGGTGACGCGGCGCTGCTCATGGGGTTCGGCGCCGGGCTCAACTACGCCGGACAGGTCGTGCACCTTCCATGACCTCGTCAGACGCCTTCCGCTCGGCCATGGCCGCCTACGCCAGCGGCGTGACCGTGGTCACCACCGTCGGCGGGGACGGCGAGCCGTACGGGTTCACCGCCACGTCCTTCTGCTCGGTCTCGCTCAGCCCGCCGCTGCTGCTGGTGTGCCTGGCCCAGTCGGCCAACTGCTACCCGGTCTTCGCCGCGTGCGAGAGCTTCGCCGTCAGCATGCTGCGCGACGGCCAGGACGAGGTGGCGCTGCGCTTCGCCAACACGGCCGCGGACAAGTTCGGGTCGGGCGTCGCCCGCGAGACCCCGGCCGGGCTGCCGGCGGTCGAGGCGGCGATGTGCGTGGTCGAGTGCGCGATCGAGGACCGCTACGACGCCGGTGACCACATGCTCCTGCTGGGCCGGGTCACCTGGGTGCGCTTCCGCCACGGCGACCCGCTCATCTACTTCAACCGCGCCTTCCACCGGCTCGGCTCGCCGTAACAGGACCGGGACAGCACCGGGACAGCCCCGGGACAGCACGGGGTGCGGGCGGGGACAGGGCCGCCGACGATCCTCGTCTCAGATCACACCGACACACGTAAGGAGGTGGCCATGACCTACGCCATCCGGGCCGACGACCTCGGCAAACGGTACGGTTCCACGCGCGCGCTCGACGGCGTGAGCTTCGCCGCGCGAGCGGGTGAGGTGCTGGGCGTGCTCGGCCCGAACGGCGCCGGCAAGACCACGGCCGTCCGCATCCTGGCCACGCTGACCCGCCCGGACGGCGGCGTCGCCGAGGTCGGCGGGTTCGACGTGGTCAGGCAGGCCGCGAAGGTGCGGAAGGTCATCGGCCTGACGGGCCAGTACGCGGCCGTGGACGAGATCATCAGCGGCCTGGACAACCTGCTGGTCATCGGCCGGCTGCTCGGCCTGCCGAGGGAGACCGCGCGGCTGCGCAGCTTCGAGCTGCTGGAGCAGTTCGGCCTGACGGAGGCGGCCAGGCGGGCGGCGGGGACGTACTCGGGCGGCATGCGGCGCAAGCTCGACCTGGCCGCGAGCCTCATCGGCCGGCCGCAGGTGCTGTTCCTGGACGAGCCGACGACGGGCTTGGACCCGGCGGCGCGCGACGGTCTCTGGGACGTGATCCGCGCCCTGGTGGCCGACGGCACGACGGTGCTGCTGACCACCCAGTACCTGGAGGAGGCCGACCAGCTCGCCGACCGGATCGTGGTGTTCGACCACGGCCGCGTCATCGCCGACGGCACCCCGTTCGAGCTGAAGAGCAAGATCGGCGGCCAGGTGCTGGAGGTGTGGCCGGTGAACGAGCGGGACCTCGGGGAGGTCGCCACGATCCTCGGCGAGATCGCGCGCGGCCCGGCCACGGTCGAGGACCGGCGGGTGAGCGTGCCCGTCGCCGACCCGGACGTGCTGCGGGCCGTGGTCCTCAGGCTCGACCTGGCCGATGTCCAGGTGGCCGAGCTGGCGTTGCGGCGGCCGAGCCTGGACGAGGTGTTCCTGACCCTGACCGGGCACCGCGCGGCCACGACGAGCCCGGCAGGCACGACGAGCCCAGCGAGCCCGGCGGGCACGGCCGCCGCCGCGCGCGAGGCCGCCGCCGGTCGCGCCGAGCCGTGAGCCGGCCCGCATCCACCGAGGAGTCCCGATGACCACCGTTCCCGTCGCCGGCGCGCGCGAGACGCTGACGCTGACCCGGCGCAGCCTGCTGCACCTGAAGACCAACCCCGAGGAGATCATCGAGCTGGTCGTCCAGCCCATCGTGATCGTGCTGCTGTTCACGTTCGTGTTCGGCGGCGCGATCAAGGGCGACTGGCGCGACTATCTGCAGTTCGCGCTGCCGGGCATGCTCGTGCAGGCCACGCTGTTCGCCACGATGCGGCTGGGCACCGCGCTCGGCACCGACTTCAAGAAGGGCGTCTACGACCGGTTCCGCAGCCTGCCGATCGCCCGCTTCTCCCCGCTGACCGGGGCGATCCTCGGCGAGATGGTCCGTTACCTGCTGTCCATCGTCGTCCTGATGGTCGTCGGCATGCTGCTGGGCTTCCGCATCCAGACCGGCGTCCTGGAGACGCTCGCGGCGGTCGTGGTGCTGCTGTGCTTCGGCTTCGCCATGTCGTGGGGGTCGGCGCTGCTGGGGCTGACCGTGCGCGCGGCGGAGAGCGCGTCGGAGTTCGCGTTCCTGATCATTCTTCCGCTGGCGTTCACCGGCAACCTGTTCGTGCCGACGGAGACCATGCCCGGCTGGCTGCAGGTCTGGGTGAACCTCAACCCGGTCACGTCGGTCGCCGACACCATGCGCGGGCTGCTGCTCGGCGGGGAGGTGGCCCGGCCGCTGATGTGGTCGGCCGTGTGGATCGCCGCCCTGACCGCGCTCTTCGCGCCGCTCGCCATCCACCGGTTCCGGCGCAGGTCCGGATGACCGGCGTCACCGACGAAGGAGTTCCACCGATGAACCGCACCCGCAAGGCACTGCCCTGGGTGATGATCATTATCTGGGCGGCCCTGGTCGCGGGCGCCCTGCCGCTGGCGGCCAGACTCGACGGCGTCAAGAGCGACAGCGTCGTGGACTATCTGCCGTCCAGCGCCCAGTCGACGCAGGTGACCGCGCTGGAGACGCGGCTCCCGCGCGGCCAGGACTACGAGTTCCTGATCGTGTACGTGCGCGACAGCGGGCTCACCCAGGAGGACAAGGACACGGTCAAGCGGCATCTCGACACGCTGATCGCGCGGTTCGGCAAGCCGGGCGTGCCCCCGCCGAACGAGGGCAAGGTGGACCTGTCGCCCGACGGGAAGGCGGCGTTCACCATCGCGTCCGTCCCGTCCGAGCGGGGCGCGCCCGCGACCTACATCGACGGCATGCGCGCCGTCGTGGCCGAGCGGCCCGCCGGCCTGGACGTGAAGGTGTCGGGCCCCGGCGGGATCGAGGCCGACATCGACACGGTCTTCGACGGCATCGACGAGAGCCTGCTGATCGCGGCCACGATCGTGGTGGCCCTGATCCTGGTGCTGACCTACCGCAGCCCGCTGCTGTGGCTCATCCCGCTGCTGTGCGCGGGCGCGGCCGTGGTGCTCTCCCAGGCGGGCGCGTACCTGCTGGTGGAGGCGTTCGGGCTGACGGTCAGCGACCAGAACTCGGCGATCCTCATCATCCTGGTGTTCGGGGTGGCGACCGACTACGCGCTGCTGATCGTCGCCCGCTACCGGGAGGAGCTGCGCCTCCAGGACGAGCCGCTGTCGGCCATGGGCACCGCGCTGCGGCGCAGCGCCCCGGCCGTCGTCGCCTCCGCCGCCACGGTGATCGCCGGGCTGCTGTGCCTGCTCGCGGCCGACATGAACAGCCTCAAGGGGCTCGGCCCGGTCGCCACGGTGGCGATCCTGAGCGCGCTCGCCGCGATGCTGACGCTGTTCCCCGCGGTGCTGGTGCTGCTGCGGCGGCCCGCGTTCTGGCCGAGGATCCCGCGCCTGGGCGACCCGGGGCCGAGCGCGTCCAGCCTGTGGTCGCGGCTGGGCGAGGCGGTGGCGCGCCGCCGGGTGACCGCCGTGGCCGGGTCGCTGCTGCTGCTCGGCGTCATGGCGCTGGGCCTGCTGACCCCGGCGAGCCCGCTGCGCCAGATGGACCAGTTCGTCAACAAGCCGGAGTCGATCAGCGGGCTGCAGCAGATCCCCGCGCACTTCCCCGACCTCGGCGGGCAGCCGCTCATCGTGATCGGCAAGGCGGAGACGGGCGACCGGCTGCGGGCCGCCGCGCAGTCCACGCCGGGCGTCTCGCAGATCACCAAGGGCCAGCTCGGCAACGGGCTGACCGAGTTCGCGGTGCTCCTGCGGCACAAGCCGGACACCCCGCCGGAGTACGCCGCCATCGAGACGCTCCGCGCCCGGATCGCGGCCGTCGACCCGAGCGCCCGGGTGGGCGGGCCGAGCGCGCAGAACCTCGACACGATCAAGGCCGCCGCCGCCGACGAGCGCAGGCTGATCCCGCTCATCCTCCTCGTGGTGTCGCTGGTGCTGGGCCTGCTGCTGCGCTCGGTGGTGGCGCCGCTGGTGCTGATCGCCACGGTGGTGGTCTCGTTCGCGGCGGCGCTGGGCGTGATGACGTTCGTGTTCGTCCAGGTGCTCGGCCTGCCGGGGCTGGATCCCACGCTGGTCGTGCTCGGGTTCCTGTTCCTGGTGGCGCTGGGCGTGGACTACAACATCTTCCTGATGACCAGGGCGCGGGAGGAGAGCGCGCGGATCGGCACGCCGCGCGGGGTGGTCCGGGCCCTGGTGACGACCGGCGGCGTGATCACGTCGGCGGGCGTGGTGCTGGCCGCGACATTCGGCGCGATGGCGACGCTGCCGCTCGTGTTCATGATCGAGCTCGGCCTGCTGGTGGCGTTCGGCGTGCTGCTCGACACGCTGCTGGTGCGCTCGGTGCTGGTGCCGGGGGTGGCGCTGCTGCTGGACTGGCGGGTCTGGTGGCCGAGGCTGCCCGTCCCCGCGTCCGGGAGCCCGGCGCCGGCGGAGAGCCCCGTCGGCACCCGGTGACCGGGCCGGTGCGGCCTCCCGGGAGGCCGCACCGGGCCCCGGGGCTGGGATGATGGGGCAGATGGACGCAGGATCGAGACGTAGGGCGGTGCTCGGCGCCGTGGCCGGGACGGCGGTGCTGGCGGTCCTCGGCGTCGCCGCCCTCGACCGCGACGACGAAGCCGCCGTGACGGCCACCGCTCCCCCGGCCTCCACGGCCCCCACGGTGACCCCGGAGGCCACTCCGGCCGAGAGCCCGGGCGTGGCCGTGTGGGAGGGGCCGACGCCGCCGCCCGTGGACCTGAAGCTGGCCAAGGGATCGCAGGACGCGCCCGTCACGATCGTCGAGTTCGGCGACTTCCAGTGCCCCAACTGCCGCCGCTACGCCCGCGAGATCGAGCCCGTGCTCCAGCGCGACTACATCGGCACCGGCGTCGTCCGCGTTTTCTGGCGCGACTATCCGATCAGGGGCCAGGCCAGCGTCGACGCGGCCTACGCCGCGCGGGCGGCGTCGCTGCAGGGCCGCTTCTGGCAGTTCCACGACGCGCTGTTCGCGGGCGGGACGCGGGTGACGCCCGCGCGGCTGCGCGCCGCCGCCGTCACGGCCGGGCTGGACGTGGCCAAATTCGACCGCGACCGCCGGGGCAGGGCCGTGCGGGAGGCCGTCGACCACGACACCGCGTTCGCCTACCAGCTCGGCCTGCCGGGCACGCCCGCGTTCCTGGTCAACGGGGAGCTGCTGTTCGGGGCGCAGCCGGTGGCGGCGTTCCGGGAGGCGATCGAGAAGGCGCGCCGGGGCGGATGAGCGGCGTCGGTTACGCCGCCGCGTTCCTGGGCGGGCTGTTCTCGCTGCTGAGCCCGTGCGGGGCGC
Organism: Nonomuraea sp. NPDC049725; assembly: GCF_040674795.1. Classification (NCBI taxonomy): domain Bacteria; kingdom Bacillati; phylum Actinomycetota; class Actinomycetes; order Streptosporangiales; family Streptosporangiaceae; genus Nonomuraea; species Nonomuraea sp. NPDC049725. The sequence continues at coordinate 70,890 of NZ_JBFANJ010000002.1, forward strand.
TGCTGCTGCCGGCGTTCTTCGGCTACGCGTTCCCGGGCGGGCGCCGGCTGGCCGGGCGGACGCTGCTGTTCTACCTGGGGCTGTGCCTGGTGCTGGTGCCGCTCGGCATGGGGTCGGCGCAGGCGAGCCGGCTGTTCTACGGCCACCAGGACCTGCTGGTGACGGCCGCCGGGTGGCTGCTGATCGCGCTGGGCGTGGCGCAGGTCGCCGGGCAGGGGTGGACGATCGGGCCGCTGGAGCGGCTGCGGGCGCACGTGCGCGGCGATTCGGCGGGGGCCGTGCTGGCGCTGGGGCTGGTGTCGGGGCTGGCCGGGTTCTGCGCCGGGCCGGTGCTGGGCGCGGTGCTCACGGTGGCGGCGGCCTCCGGCGACGCGCTGCGCGGCGGCGTGCTGCTGGCGGTCTACGCGGCCGGGATGGCGGCGCCGCTGCTGCTGCTCGCGGCCCTGTGGGAGCGCTTCGACCTGGGCCGGCGGCGGTGGCTGCGGGGTCGCGGGCTGCGGATGGGCAAGCTGCGGGTGCACACCACGTCGCTGCTGTCGGGGCTGGTGTTCGCCGGGCTGGGCGTGCTGTTCCTGGTCTCCGACGGCACGCGCGGGCTGGCGGCGCCGTTCCCGGAGGAGTGGGAGGCGTGGCTGCAGGAGGCGGCGGCGTCGGTGCGGGTGCCCGACCTGGCGCTGGTGGGGGTGGCGGCCGTGGCGCTGGCCGGGGTCACTCTCTGGCGGCTGAGGCGCCGCTGAGCGCTCTGGCGGCTGAGGCGCCGCTGAGGGCTCAGGCGTCGCCGGGGTCGTCGCGGCCCGACGCGCCCTGCGTGCCCTTGGCGGCGGTGTCGCGGCCCGCCGACCAGGGGACCCCGGCCCGGGTCTCGGGGGTCTCGACGCGGAAGCGGGGCAGCGCGTCGGGGTAGTTCTCGCGGACGAACTTCACCAGGTGCTCGCGTACGTCGCACTTGAGGTCCCAGGCGGAGGCCGAGTCGGCGGCGCTCATCAGGCCGCGCAGCTCCACCAGCCCGTTGGGGAGCACGTCGGTGACCTGGAGCGTCCAGTCCTTCTGATCCCACAGCGGGCTTTCCTGGATGAACGCGTACAGTTCCTCGCGCAGTTTGTCGACCGGCACCGACCAGTCGACCCGCAAATAGACAACGGCCAGGACGCGAGAGCCGTGCCGGGTCCAGTTCTCGAACGGGTTCTGCGTGAAGTAGGAGACGGGCAGCACGAGCCGCCGCTCGTCCCACAGCCGCAGCACCACGTAGGTGAGCGTGAGCTCCTCGATGCGGCCCCACTCCTCCTCGACCACCACCACGTCGTCGAGGCGCAGCGCGTCGCTGAAGGCGAGCTGGAGCCCGGCGAGCATGTTGCCGATCGTGGGCTGGGCGGCGATGCCGACGACGGCGCCGGCGATGCCCGCGGAGGCGAGCAGTCCGGCGCCGAGGGCCCGCACCTGCGGGAAGGAGAAGAGCATGGCGCCGACCGCGACGACGATCACGGTGGCGGCGGCGATCCGGCGGACCAGCGCGATCTGGGTCATGATGCGCCGGGCCCGCCGGTTGCGCTCGCCCTCGATCAGCACGAGCCGGTCGAGGATGACGTCGGTGAGCGCGTACGTGACGCCGATGATCAGCCAGGTGACGGTGGCGATGGTGAGCAGGCCGATGACGCGGTCGATCGACTCGCCGAGCTGGCGCTCCTGCCGCGTGTCGCCCATCATCCACGGCCCGAACACGATGTTGCAGGCCAGGACGGCCGCCATGGCGAAGGTGGCCCATGTGCAGTGCTCCACCAGGTGCCGGGCGAGCGCGTACTTGCGGCCCACCCGTGACAGCACCCGCCTGGCCAGCTCCACGCCGAGGATCGCCCCGGCGACGGAGACGGCCATGATCAGCCAGTTGGACGTCGGCTGCACGCGCTACTCCCCCAAATGTTCTAGAACGTCTCGTCAAAGGTCACATTGCCCTCAACCGCAACTTGATACGCGGAGACGCGCCGCTCGAAGAAGTTTGCCAGCTCCTGCACGTCCTGCAGTTCCATGAACGCGAACGGGTTCGCGCTGCCGTAGCGGCCGGGCATGCCGAGCCTGGCCAGCCGCTGGTCGGCGACGTACTCCAGGTAGGCGCGCATCTGCTCGACGCTCATCCCCGGCATGCCGTCGCCGCACAGGTCGCGGGCGAAGGCCAGCTCCGCCTCGACCGCCTCCTCCAGCATGCGGGTGACCTGGTCGCGCAGGTCGTCGTCGAACAGCTCGGGCTCCTCGGAGCGTACGGTGTCGACGACGCTGAAGGCGAACTCCATGTGCATGGACTCGTCGCGGAACACCCAGTTCGTCCCGGCGGCCAGCCCGTCGAGCAGCCCCCGGGAGCGGAACCAGTAGACGTAGGCGAAGGCGCCGTAGAAGAACAGGCCCTCGATGCAGGCGGCGAAGCAGATGAGGTTGAGCAGGAACTGCCGCCGCTGGGCGGCGCTCTCCAGCCGCTGGATGCCGTTGATCGAGTCGATCCACCGGAAGCAGAACTCGGCCTTGTCCCGGATGGACGGGATGTGCTCGATCGCGGCGAACGCCTTGACCCGCTCGTCCGGGTCGGGCAGGTAGGTGTCGAGCAGCGTCAGGTAGAACTGCACGTGCACGGCCTCCTCGTACAGCTGCCTGCTCAGGTAGAGGCGCGCTTCGGGGGCGTTGACGTGCTGGTAGAGGTTGAGCACGAGGTTGTTGGCCACGATGGAGTCGCCGGTGGCGAAGAAGGCGACCAGGCGGTTGATCAGGTGGCGTTCCTGCGGCGTCATCCTGGTCAGGTCGGCGAGGTCGTTGTGCAGGTCGACCTCCTCCACCGTCCAGGTGTTGCGGATGGCGGCCCGGTAGCGTTCGTAGAAGTCCGGGTAGCGCATCGGGCGGAGCGTGAGGTCCATTCCGGGGTCGAGCAGCATGATGGGGTCCGTCCTTTACTGGCAGGCTTCGCAGACTTCCGGGTTCTCCAGCGAGCAGGCGACGGCCTCGGCGACGGGGACGGTCGTCTGCGCGATCCGGGTGGCCGGGCGCGAGCGCAGGTAGTAGGTGGTCTTGAGGCCGCTCTTCCACGCGTAGGCGTACATCGACGACAGCTTGCCGATGGTGGGGCTGGCCATGAACAGGTTGAGCGACTGCGACTGGTCGATGTACGGCTGCCGCGCCGCCGCGAGGTCGATGAGCGCCTTCTGCGGCAGCTCCCACGCGGTGCGGTAGAGGGTCTTGAGGTCGTCCGGGACGCCGGGCACGTCCTGCACGGACCCGTCGGCGCGCTTGATCGCGTCGCGCACCGGCTGCGTCCACAGCCCGCGCGCCTGGAGGTCGGCCACGAGGTAGCGGTTGACCTGGAGGAACTCGCCCGACAGCGTCTCGCGCTTGAACACGTTGGACACCTGCGGCTCGATGCACTCGTAGCAGCCGGCGATGGAGGCGATCGTGGCCGTCGGCGCGATCGCGACCATCAGGGAGTTGCGCAGCCCGGTGACGGCGATCTTGGCGCGCAGCGCGTCCCAGCGCGGCGTGGCGGCGGCGCCGTAGTGGTCGGGGTGCAGCACCCCGGCGGCGGCGCGGGTGTCGTCGTAGGAGGGGTGCCTGCCGCGCTCGGCGGCCAGGTCGGCGGAGGTGTCGTAGGCGGCCAGCGCGATCTCCTCGGCGATCCGGGTCGACAGCGCCAGCGCCGGGCCGGAGTCGAACGGCAGCCGCAGCGCGAAGAACACGTCGGCCAGCCCCATGACGCCGAGCCCGATCGGCCGCCACTTCTTGTTGGCCGTCTCGGCCTCGGGCGTCGGGTAGAAGCCGAGGTCGATCGTGCGGTCCAGGAAGCGCACGGCGGTGCGGACGGTGCCGCGCAGCCGCTCCCAGTCGAGGTCGCCGTCCCGTACGTGGGCGGCGAGGTTGATCGAGCCCAGGTTGCACACCGCGGTCTCGGCGTCGCCGGTGACCTCCAGGATCTCGGTGCACAGGTTCGACAGGTGGATGACGTTGCCGGGGCGGCCGGTCTGGTTGGAGGTGCGGTTGGCGGCGTCCTTGAACGTCATCCAGCCGTTGCCGGTCTGCGCGAGCGTGCGCATCATCCGCCCGTAGAGGGTGCGGGCCGGGATCTGGCGGACGAACCGCCCGGCGGCCTCGTAGGCGCGGTAGGCGCGGTCGAACTCCTCCCCGTACAGGTCGGTCAGGTCGGGGACCTCCTTGGGGTCGAACAGCGACCAGACCTCGTCGGCCTCCACCCGACGCATGAACTCGTCCGGCACCCAGTTGGCCAGGTTGAGGTTGTGGGTGCGGCGGGCGTCCTCGCCGGTGTTGTCGCGCAGCTCCAGGAACTCCTCGACGTCGGCGTGCCAGGTCTCCAGGTAGACGCAGGCCGCGCCCTTGCGCCTGCCGCCCTGGTTGACCGCGGCCACGGAGGCGTCGAGCGTGCGCAGCCACGGCACGATGCCGTTGGAGTGCCCGTTGGTGCCCCGGATCAGCGACCCGCGCGAGCGCACCCGGGTCCACGAGATGCCGATGCCGCCCGCGTACTTCGACAGCCGGGCCACCTGGCCGTAGCGGTCGTAGATCGACTCCAGCTCGTCGCGCGGCGAGTCGAGCAGGAAGCAGGACGAGAGCTGCGGCCGGCGCGCGCCCGCGTTGAACAGCGTCGGCGAGCTGGGCAGGTAGGCCAGCGCCGACATCAGCGTGTACAGCTCGGCGGCCTCGGCCACGGTCTCCGACAGCCCGCACGCCACCCGCAGGAAGAAGTGCTGGGGCCGCTCCAGCACGGCCCGCGTGACGGGGTGGCGCAGCAGGTAGCGGTCGTAGACGGTGCGCAGCCCGAAGTACTCGAAGCGCTCGTCGGCGCCGTCGTCGATCAGCGCGTCCAGCTCGGCGGCGTGCGCGGCGACGAAGGCGGCGAGCGAGTCCTGGAGCAGCCCGGCGGCGTGGGTGGCGGCGACCGACTCGGCGAACGACCGCACGCCGTGCCCGGCGGCCTCCTCGGCGATCTCCTCGGCCAGCAGCCGGGCGGCGACGCGCGAGTTGGCCGGGTCGGTGATCACCCGCGCGGCGGCCTCCTCGATGGCCAGGCGGCGGTCACCCTCAACGATCTGTGTCACGTGCTCTCTCCTCGCGAGCTTCCCCCGTGAGGGCACGCGAGAGCACGGCGGCTCGCCTCGATCCCCGGCCGCGCGACGCCCCCGGGCCCTCCCTCGAGGCCCTGGACAAGACAACCGCTGGCAGGTCTTCGGGCTCGCGGGCGCAACGCGCACTCCTACTGGCCGTCGCTTCCCGGATCTCTCCAGTGCGTGTGACGGCGGTCGTTCCCGCTCACCGCTGCGGGGCAGCCCCGGATTCGCACCGGGTTCCCTTTCACTCCGCCCCGAGAGGCGAACCAGCGACGACCAGGATCCTACATCTAGTGGCCGTTTCCGCAACTACCCCAGCATGTTGTGCCGCCGCTGGTCTCGACGAGGCCGAGATCGCGGAGCACGGCCTTGGTCCTGCGCACCTCGGAGTCGAGCCAGGCGCGGAAGTCGTCGCCGGCCAGCGGGATGCGCACCCAGCCGCCCGCCTCGCAGGCGCGCTGCCAGAACGGCGACCCGGTCACCTCCTCGCACATCCGCACCGCCGAGGCGCGCCTGTCCTCCGGCATGGCGCCGGGGCCGACGGCGGCGCACCAGTTGGCGAAGTCGACGCGGATGCCGCTCTCCAGCAGGCTGGGCGCGTCCACGCCGGGGAAGCGCCTGGCGCACGAGACGGCCAGCACCCGTACGGCGCCGCGCCGGATGGGGCCGCGCCAGTCGGCGAGCGCGCCGGCGGCGGCCGCGGCCCGGCCGGCCCGCAGCGCGGTGGCCGCCTCGGCGCTGCTCCGGTAGCCGGTGTAGTCGACCTGGCGGGTGTCGGCGCCCAGCCCCTTGGCGATCAGCCCGAACAGCAGGTGGTCGGGCTCGCCCTGGGGGCCGCCGGCCAGCGGCGTCTCCCCCGGCCTGGCCAGCAGGTGGGCGCCGAACTCGTCGAAGCTGCGGAAGCGGGACGTGGCGGGCACCACCACGACCACGACCTCGCCGGCCAGCCTGGCCAGCGGCGTCGCGGTGTCCATCAGCGACTCGCCGTGGTTCAGCTCGGCGGCGGCGAGCGCGGGCAGCCCGGTGACGGTGATCCGCACGGGCCCCCGCCCGGCGAACCCGGCCTCGCCCGCCGCGCCGGCGAACGCGCGGGTCACGCGTTCCCACCGCTCGCCGCCCGCGACGATCTCGTACGCGCCGCGTGCGTCCCCGGCGCCCGCAGGGAAGCGCTCGGTGCCGCAGCCGGCCACGGCGGCGGCCATTCCGAGGCCCGCCGCGAGAAAGCGTCTCCGCCGCATGACCCGCCTCCCCCGAGCGCAGTTACCTCAGGTTATTGACGCATCACGCATAGTTAATCCGATTTGCTGCTACTTCTTCATCGCGAGCCCCGCCAGCAGGTACGACGGCAGCGGCGTGCCGCCGACCAGCCTCGGCCGGTCCGGGCGCCACTCGGCCGCCTGCACCAGACCCGGCGGGACCAGCGCGAAGTCGCCGAAGAACGCGCGGATCTCCGCCGGGCTGCGGGTGCCGTCCCGGCGGTCGCCGGAGGCGGCGTGGGTGAGCGCCACATAGCTGCCGGGCGCCACCGCCTCCCGCAGCCGGGACAGCGCCGGCCCCGGGTCGCGGCCGCCGTGCGGCATCGACACCAGGAACACGGCGACCGGCCGCGACAGGTCCAGGAAGCCCTTCGCCCGGGCCAGCACCTCGCCGGCGTCGAGCGGATCGGCCTCGGCGAACACCGCGCGGGGCTCGTCGGCCAGCAGCTCGCGCGCGTGCTCGGCGACGACCGGGTCGTGGTCGACGTAGACCACCTTCGCGCCGGGCACGACCTCGTGCACGTTGCCCCGGGTCGGCAGGCCGCTGCCCAGGCCGACGAACTGGCCGACGCCCTCGGCGGCGACGTAGCGGGCGGCGCGCTGGAGGAAGCCGCGGTTGGCCCTGGCCAGCGGCACGGCCTCCGGGATCAGGTCCGACAGCCTGTCGATGGCCTCGCGGTCGACCGCGTAGTTGTCCGTGCCGCCGAGCAGGTAGTCGTACATCCGGGCAAGATTGGGAGTGCGTGGGTCGAACTGGGACACAATTCGACCCTAGGCGCTCACTGTCAAGGGCCACAGGGGGCCGATTCCCACTGTGACCCCTCCGACGGTAAGCATTTCCTGCCCTCGGGTCACTCCACTGTGACGCTCTTGGCGAGGTTGCGCGGCTTGTCCACGTCACGGCCCAGCGCGACCGCGGCGTGGTAGGCCAGGAGCTGCAGCGGGATCGTCAGCAGGATCGGGTCGAGCTCGATCTCGTTCTTCGGCACCACGATCGCGTCGTCGGCCAGCTTGGCGTCGGGCTCGCGGTGGCCGACCATGAGCACCTGGCCGCCGCGGGCGCGGATCTCGCCGAGCGTGGTGAGGTTCTTGTCCAGCAGCTCGTCGTCGGGCACGATCGCCACCGTCGGCATCTCCGGGCCGATCAGCGCGAGCGGGCCGTGCTTGAGCTCGCTCGCCGGATAGGCCTCGGCGTGCACGTACGAGATCTCCTTGAGCTTCTGCGCGCCCTCGCGGGCCACCGGGTAGCCGCGCACCCGGCCGACGAACATCATGCTCGCGTGCTTGGCGTACTTGCCGGCCAGCTCGGCGATCTTGTCGCTCTGCGCGACGATCTCCTCGATCTGGTCGGGCAGCCGGCGCAGGCCCTCGCAGATGCGCCTGCCGTCGGCGGGCGACAGGTCGCGCACCCGGCCCAGATGCAGCGCGAGCAGCGCGAAGGCCACCGCCGTCGAGGTGAACGCCTTGGTCGAGGCGACCGACACCTCCGGCCCCGCGTGCAGGTAGACGCCGCCGTCGACCTCGCGGGCGATGGCGCTGCCGACCGCGTTGACGATGCCGATCACCCGGCCGCCCTTGCGCTTGAGCTCCTGCACGGCGGCCAGCGTGTCGTACGTCTCGCCGGACTGGCTGATCGCCACGTAGAGGGTGTCCTGGTCGACGACCGGGTTGCGGTAACGGAACTCGCTGGCAGGCTCGGCGTCGGCCGGGATGCGGGCCAGCTCCTCGATGAGCTGGGCGCCGATCTGGCCCGAGTAGTAGGCCGACCCGCAGCCGATGATCTTCACCCGGCGGAACGAGCGGGTCTCGCGAGCGTCCATGTTCAGCCCGCCCAGGTGCGCGACGTGGAAGCGCTCGTCGAGCCTGCCGCTCATCGTGCGGGCCGCGGTCTCCGGCTGCTCGGAGATCTCCTTGAGCAGGTAGTGCTCGTAGCCGCCGGTGTCGTAGTGGCCAGCGTCCCAGTCGACGGTCAGCGGCTCCTTGGCCGTCTCGCGGGCGTCGCTGGCGAAGGTGTGGAAGCCGTCGGCGCGCAGCACCGCCAGCTCGCCGTCCTCCAGGTGCACGACCTGCCGGGTGTAGCGGACCAGGGCGGCCACGTCGGAGGCGGCGAACATCTCCTTCTCGCCGATGCCGAGCACGATCGGGCTGCCGTTACGGGCCACGACCACCTCGCCCGGCCGCTCGGCGTCGATCACCGCGATGCCGTACGTGCCCACGACGCTCTTGAGCGACTTGCGCACGGCCTCCTCCAGCGTGTCGTTCTCGTCCACCGCGCGGGCGATCAGGTGGGCCAGCACCTCGGTGTCGGTCTCCGACCGGAAGCCCACGCCGTCGGCGATCAGCTTGGCGCGCAGCTCGTCGGCGTTCTCGATGATGCCGTTGTGCACGACCGCGACGCGCTCGTCGGACGACAGGTGCGGATGCGCGTTCACGTCGCTCGGCACGCCGTGCGTGGCCCACCGGGTGTGGCCGATGCCCAGCGTGCCCTTGAACCGCGCGGGCACCACCTTGGCCAGATCGGCCACCCGGCCCTTGACCTTGCGCAGCTTGAGCCCCTTGTTGGAGACCACGACCCCGGCCGAGTCGTAGCCGCGGTACTCCAGCCGCTGCAGCCCTTCGAGCAGGATGGGCGCCGCGTCCTGCGGCCCCACGTACGCGACGATTCCGCACATGCGAGGTCTCCTATCCGTAAACGATCCGGCGCAGCTGACGCAGCGACAGCTCGGGGGCCGCCACCCGGCGGCCGCGCAGCTCCGCGGCGATCCTGGGAAAGATCTCGTCATTGGTCAGGCCGCGAGCCTTGAGCTCGCCGTGACGCCGCCGCACGAACTCCTCGACCGGCTCGGAGAAGTACGCCAGAACGTCGGCCACCACGCGCGCCGCCTCACCGGGCCCCAGCGGGGTGCTCCTGGTGAGGTGGGCGATGAGGTCCTCGTAGGGATGCCGTGCCGTGGACACAGTCGAGGACATTACGCAGCTGGAACGAGACACTTCAACTTCCTGCCCGATATCGGGCAGGATTTACCTCCATCTTCTGCCATGAGGGAGGAGATCACCATGAGTCACATCTCCCTCAACTGTCCCGTCTGGCACATCCCCATCTGGGAATGGTTACGGTGAGTATTCATTGTGTGCCATTCCGTGGGGGTTGTCATGCTGTTGTGGGCCGCCGTCGCCGCCGCCGCCACCGCCCTGGTCGCGCCCGGCCACCCGGACGGCCGCCAGGCGGACTTCGCCGCCGCCGCCCGCGCGTACGGGGTGCCGGAGAGCGTCCTGCTCGGCGTGTCGTACCTGCAGTCGCGCTGGGACGCCCACGGCGGCGCCCCCAGCACCGCCGGCGGCTACGGCCCCATGCACCTCCTCGACCCCGCCGCCGCCCGGCCCGGCCCCGGCCACACCCACGCCGACCGCCGCGGCGACCCGGCCCGCCCGCTGTCGCAGGCGCCTGTTCACCACGAGGACGCCGGGGAAGGGAACGCCCCGGCCGCCGGGGCGACGCTGGCCGAGGCGGGACGGCTCACCGGGGTCAGCACGGAGCGACTGCGCAGCGATCCGGCGGCGAACATCCGGGGCGGCGCCGCGCTGCTGGCCTCCTACCAGCAGCGGCCCGGCGCCGATCCGGCCGCCTGGTACGAGGCCATCGCGCGGTACGCCGGGTCGCGGGCCTTCGCCGACGAGGTGGTGTCGGTGATGCGCTCGGGGGTGGAGCGCGTCACCGACGACGGGTCGGTGGTGCGGCTGCCCGCGAACCCCCGCCTGCCCGGCCCCGCGCCGCTGCGCCGGGCGAAGGGGCACGCCGAGTGCCCGCACACGCTGGCCTGCGAGTGGATGCCCGCCGCGTACGCGCGCACCGGCAAGGGCGACCACGGCAACCACGACCGCCTGGACCGCGCCCGACGCATCGACTACGTGGTCATCCACGACACCGAGGGCACCTACGCCGGGATCCCGTCATTGGTGCGCAACCCGAAGTACGTGAGCTGGCACTACACGATCCGCTCCCGCGACGGGCATGTCGCCCAGCACGTGCGGAACAAGGACATCGCCTGGCATGCCGGCAACTGGGACGTCAACACCCGTTCGATCGGCATCGAGCACGAGGGCTACCTGGCGCAGGGCGGCACCTGGTACACCGAGGCGATGTACCGGGCGTCGGCCAAGCTGGTGCGCTACCTGGCGGACCGGCACGGCATCCCGCTGGACCGCCAGCACGTCCTGGGCCACGACAACGTCCCCGGCACGTCGGCGAAGACGCTGCCGCAGATGCACGACGACCCGGGCCCGTACTGGGACTGGGCGCACTACTTCGACCTGCTCGGCAAGCCGTTCGAGCGGCCGGGGCACGACGGGCCGGCGTACGAGCTGACGGGCGGGTTCGCGGGCGGGTTCGCGGGCGACGGGAGCGGTCCGGGGTCGGTGCTGGTGCTGCCGTCGTACGACGAGCACCGGCCCAGGTTCACCGGCTGCGTGAAGGCCAGGCCGGCCGGGCGGTGCCCGCGGCACGGCGCGTCGGCGGTGTGGCTGCGCACCGAGCCGCGCGAGGACGCCCCGCTGGTCGACGACGCCGGCAAGCGGCCCGGCGCGCCGAGCACGTACAGCGTCTACGACCACAGCGCCCGCGCGTCGGCTGGGCAGCGGTTCGGGCTGGCGGAGCGGCGGGGCGACTGGACGGCCATCTGGTATCTCGGCCAGAAGGCCTGGTTCCACGACCCGTCCGCGCGCCCGACGTCCGTGGCGGCGCGGGGGCCGCTGGTCACGCCGGTCCGCCCGGGCGTCAAGGTGTACGGCCGCGCCTTCCCTGAAAGGTCGGCCTATGCGGGCACCCGCGCCCCGGTCCAGCAGCACGCCCCCCTGCCCTACACGCTCGCCCCCGGCCAGACGTACGCGCTCGGCCAGTCGCTGACGGGCGGCTACCACTCGGCCCGCTCGTTCGACCCGGCCCGGCACGTCACGGTCAAGGGACGGCTGCGCTACCACCAGATCCAGCTCGGCCACCGGGTGGCGTTCGTCCGGGCGGACGACGTCCGTGTCATCCGCTGATTTTCGCCACAGAGGCCTCACAGTGCGCACGGGCACTCCCAGGAGGCGATATGGTTTTCCCGTGGCCGGTTCAGTGCCGGAAACACGCGGAAGTGGCTCAGTGGTAGAGCATCACCTTGCCAAGGTGAGGGTCGCGGGTTCGAATCCCGTCTTCCGCTCGGAGTTCAACTCCTGGTGGAGTGGCCGAGAGGCGAGGCAGCGGCCTGCAAAGCCGTCTACACGGGTTCAAATCCCGTCTCCACCTCGGTGCGGTTCGGCGGACTCGTCAGGATCGGCTAAAGTAAGTGCAACGCCATGCGGAAGTGGCTCAGTGGTAGAGCATCACCTTGCCAAGGTGAGGGTCGCGGGTTCGAATCCCGTCTTCCGCTCTGAGACAACTCAATCCCGGACGATTAGCTCAGCGGGAGAGCGCTTCCCTGACACGGAAGAGGTCACTGGTTCAATCCCAGTATCGTCCACCACCGAACGCGAAAACGCCCCGGCCTCCGATGGAGACACCGTTGGCGAAGTAGGTCAAAAAATAGCGGCCCCATGATCACGTCTGTGATCATGGGGCCGCTATTGTCGTTCTTGCTCGCAGATGGAGCCGTGGGTGCCGCTGCGTTCGACTGGTCCAGATCAGATCCCGGCGGCCACCCTGGCGGTAGCCCGGGCAGGACTTGGCCGCGGCGTTCTCTGCCCGTGGCCGCCCGGCGCTGTCTCCAGCTCGGCTGGCACTGGTGCCGATTATGCAGTTCGGCGAGGGTCTGTTAGACCGGCAGGCGGCCGAGGCCGTGCGAGCGCGGATCGACTGGAAGTACGCGCTCGGGCTGGAGCTGACCGACGCCGGCTTTGACTACTCGGTGCTCAGCCGCGGCCAGCGCGGTTCTTCCCCGTGTCGTGGACATGATCGTGTTCTCCCCCGAGATGGTAAATGATCGTTTTAGACTTCCGTCTGCATTCGGTGATCATTTCCACACCTAGAGTGATACCCCCAGCAGCATGATGGGTGGGCGTTTCGTCTTGTCTGCTCCCGGGTCAGGTGGCCGCGCCAGGTGGGGGTGTTCGCTCGTGAGGCGGCGGGTCATGAGGTCGATCATGGCGATGTGAACCACAGGTTCGGAGCGGTCGGGGAGTCCTTCCTACAGTTCCCACGGAACTGGAGGCCGCACGGCAGGCGCAGGGAGGACGGTTTCACTCAGCTGGCGGGCTTGTGGACAGCGGTGGCGTCTGCGGAACAGGAACCCGCTTGAAGGCGTTCGAGACCCCGGGCATGCTTTTCGCGCTCGCAAGCACGGGACTGTAGTCCGCGTCGGGTTCCATGATGACAAGAAACGACGCGTGCATGTCCTTGGCCTCCACGCCCGTCATATGGGGAGCGAATGCGCGGAATCTGGCGAGTGCGCCGGCCTGATCCTCGAAGGTGACGCTCTCGACACCCGGTAGTTCGTTCAGCATCCGGTCGATGTCCGCCTTTTGCTGTTCGGTGGCCGCCGTACCGCCGCCTGCCGGGGTGTTCCTGTTGCCCGTGCTGCCTCCGCACGCGGCCTCGATGTCGTCGTGCTTGCACAGGAAAACCCTGATTCCCAGCTCTTTCGCGCTCATCAGAGCGAACTGCTGCAGGCTCGACGCTCTGACGTCGTGATCTGTTGCGGCACTGTGATCCGGCGACGGGGCAGCCCTGGGCGCCAGTGCGACCGCGGCCACGATGCCGGCGAGGGCGACAGGTGCGGCCACGGCCACAAGCCGCAACCGGAGGGAGAAGCCGCGACGGCGACGGGTGGCGAAGGCGCGCGCGAGGTCGGTTTCGCGGCGGCGCTGGTAGGCGTCGTCAGTGTTGGGGCGCAAGGAGGTGATAAGGCCGTTGAGGTCGTTCATGACTGCTCCAGGAACGTGGGCTGGGTGAGGTTGAGCGCGTAGGTGAGACGGCGTCGGGCGCGGTGCAGCCGTACGTTGAAGGTGCGAGCCGAGCAACCGGCGATCTTCGCGGCCTCGGCCGGGGTGAGCCCGTACCAGCTGGCCAGCAGCACGGCCTCGGCATCGAGCTCGGATAGCTCCGCAAGCGCTGTCAGCGCCGCCTGCCGCTCGGCCACCTGCTCGGCCACGTCGTCAGCAGGGGCAAGTTCGGCGAGCCGCGCGACCAGATTGTGCCTGCGCGCAGTGGTGCGGCGTTGCGTCCGTACCAAGTTGCGAGCCACGCCGAGCAGCCACGGCAGCGGCGGCTCCGGTAGGCGGCCGAGTTTTCGCCACGCGATCACAAAGGTCTCGCTGGCAATGTCCTCGGCCGTCTCCTGATCGGCTCGCAGCAGCACGTAGCTGAGCACGCTGCGGTAGTGCTCCTCATACAGCGCGGTGAGTCGTGCTTGTGAATCGTCCACGCCAGGTAATGACCTCAACAGCCCCTTGATTACCTGTCCAGGGAGAAATGATCTCTAGGATCCCCTTCCACCGTTCTTGGTATGTGTGGTCTCAGCGGTGAAACTGGCCAGGCACACGTCCTCCGACACGTGATACGCCCCCGAGATCACAGCGGTGATCCCGGGGGCGCTTCCGTCTTATCTACTTCGCCAACAGGGTCCCGATGGAGGACCGGGGCTCTTTCGTCATCCGGCGGGGCGGCCGAACCAGGCGTCCACGGTGGCCTGGGCGATGGCCGTCATGCGGCGGCCGTAGTCCTCGTGGCCCCGGGCGACGAAGCTGCCGTCGTCGCACGGCAGGGCGGCGAACCCGGTGCGGAACCGCTCCGGCGGCCCCTCCGGGAGCGGCGCGTAGGGCTCCAGCGGCGCCATGTCGTATCCCGACCGGACCCCGTGCCGGTTGCGCGCCACCTGGTGGGACGCCACCCGCAGCAGCGCTTCGATCCCCTGGTCCAGGCAGAGCTGCAACAGGCGGAACTGGGTGTCGAGGTACTTGGCGTGCCCCCGGGAGGGGTGCTGCAGCAGGTAGGCGCAGACGACGGGGGCGTGCCAGCGGTACATCTCCGGGTCGCCCTGCTCCTCGCCCAGGATCGCGTAGTAGTAGTCCTCGCACAGGCCGAGGGGGCCGGCGTCCGCGCCGCAGTCGCACTGATCCATGCGCGGCACCCTAGGCGCACGGCGACAGGCTTGTCATCCGAATTCCCGGCCTCCGCCCAGCCATGCCATTACTCTCCGTTGACCAAATATGCCAAAAACCGGCATTTATCGTCGCTCTCCGTGTATATCGGGGCGCTGAGCGGGTAGCGCGCAGGCATTGGCTCCTCGGAGGAGGAAACCGTGGACATCAACATAGGCCAAGGCATATCCGATGCCTGGCGGATGATCGCGACATTCGTTCCGAAGCTTGTCGCATTCGTCGTCATTCTCATTATCGGCTGGATCGTGGCCAAGGTGCTGGCGAAGGTCCTGGGCAAGCTGCTGAACCGGGTCGGCTTCGACCGCGCGGTGGCACGCAGCGGCGCCGCCGGGCGGTGGCAGGAACGCAGCCGCTACGGCGCCAGCGGGCTGCTGTCGAAGCTCCTGTACTACGCGCTGCTGCTGATCACGCTGCAGATCGCCTTCAGCGTGTTCGGGCCGAACCCGATCTCGACGCTGCTCACCGGCGTGGTGGCCTGGCTGCCGCTGGCCGTGGTCGCGATCGTGATCATCGTGGTGACCGGGGCCATCGCCAAGGCGGTCCGGGACATCATCTCCAGTGCGCTCGGCGAGCTCTCGTACGGCCGCTGGCTGGCGACGGCCGCCGCCGTGTTCATCTGGGCCCTAGGCATCATCGCCGCGCTCAACCAGATCGGGGTGGCCACCGCGGTCACGATCCCGGTGCTGATCACGGTGCTGGCGACGCTCGGCGCCATCGCGGCCATCGGCGTGGGCGGCGGTCTCGTCCGGCCGATGCAGCAGCGGTGGGAACGCTGGCTGGGCCGGATCGAGCAGGAGGCGCCGCAGGCCAGGGCGCACGCGGAGGCGTACCAGCGGGGTCGCGGGGACGCCCAGCAGATGACCGAGGAGGCTCCGCACGTCCAGTCGGGCGGCGCCACCCGGTCCGACTACCGGGAACCCTGACGTGCCTCACGGGACCGGCCGCCCGGCCGGTCCCGGCGCGTCAGGCGGGGAGCTCCCCCTCGAGGAAGCCCCGTTCGCGGGCGAGCCAGCACACCGCCGTCAGACGGAGGGCGGCGGCGTCCGGCTCGCCGCTGAACGCCCAGCCCCGGTGCCGCAGCTCGTCGAGGAAGCCGAGCAGGTAGTCGCCCAGCGTCTCGCGATCCAGCGGGATCGCGTCCCGTAGCACCGCGGCGTGCTGATCCACCGCGGCGACGAGACCGGGGTCCGTGGCCATCCTGGCGAGCTGGTCCTGCCCGAGGGTCTGCATGACCGAGCGCAGCGGCGCAGCCGCCCATCCATCCGCAAAAAGCACCATTAAACCCTAAACCATGCCAAAACCCCTTTACCCGTCCCGCCCACGTCCGGGCGGGCGGCCGGCTCAGGGGAAGGGCAGTCCCACGTAGTTCTCCGCCAGCGTCGTGGCCGCGGCCTCCGAGGACGTCACGTAGTCCAGGTGGGACAGCTGCAGCCGGCGCCCGTAGTCGTCGTCGGAGTCGAACGTGTGCAGCAGCGTCGTCATCCACCACGAGAAGTGCTGGGCCCGCCACACCCGCTTCAGGCACGCCTCGGAGTAGCCGTCGAGCAGGCCGGTGGAGCCGTCGTGGAAGAACGCGGCCAGCGCCTCGGTGAGCACCCGCACGTCGGCCACGGCCAGGTTCAGCCCCTTGGCGCCGGTCGGCGGCACGATGTGGGCGGCGTCCCCGGCCAGGTAGAGGCGGCCGTACTGCATCGGCTCGGTGACGAAGCCGCGCATCGGCGTGACGCCCTTCTCGATGATCTCGCCGGTCGTCAGCGCGAACCCGGGCACCGTCTCCAGCCGGGCCTTCAGCTCGGCCCAGATCCGCTCGTCGGGCCACTCGGCCACGTCGGCGTCGGGCGGCACCTGGAGGTAGAAGCGGCTGATCTCGGGCGTGCGCATGCTGTGCAGGGCGAAGCCGCGCTCGTTCCTGGCGTAGATCAGCTCCTCCGACGACGGCGCCACCCTGGCCAGGATGCCGAGCCAGGCGAACGGGTAGTCGCGCTCGTAGGTCCGCAGCACGCCCGGCGGCACCGACGGCCTCGACACACCGTGGAACCCGTCGCACCCGGCGATCACGTCGCAGTCCAGCCGCTCGCCGCCGAACGTCAGGTACGGCCGGTCCTCCGGCGAGTGGATCGCCACGTCCTCGACCTCGAACCGCACGTCGCCGCCCGCCTCCAGCCTGGCGGCGATGAGGTCCTTGACCACCTCCTGCTGGCCGTACACGGTGATGGCCCGGCCGGGCACCAGCTTCTCGAACGGGATGCGGTGTCCCGCGCCGCCGTAGCGGAGCTCGATGCCGTGGTGGGGCAGGCCCTCGCGGAGCAGCCGCCCGCCGACGCCCGCCTCCACGAGCGTGTCGACCGTGCCCTGCTCCAGCACGCCGGCGCGCACCCGGCGCTCGACGTAGTCGCGGCTGCGCTTCTCCAGCACCACCGAGGAGATGCCGCGCAGGTGGAGCAGATGAGAAAGAAGCAGGCCGGCCGGTCCGGCGCCGATGATCCCTACCTGAGTTCGCATGAGCACAGCATGCTGCCCGCCGGGCCCCGGATCGAGAACCGGCTTCCGCTCAGTGGAAGAATGGTGACATGTCAGGCGGCGCCCGCGAGCCGGGCCGTACGGTCACCTCCAAGGTGCTGGCCATCCTGGGCGCGTTCGACGCCACCCACCGCGAGCTCACGCTCACGCAGATCAGCGAGCGCAGCGGCGTCGCCCTGGCGACGGCGCACCGGCTGGTCGGCGAGCTGGAGCGGTGGCAGGCGCTCAGCCGCGACCCCGGCGGGCGGCTGCGCGTCGGGCTGCGGCTGTGGGAGCTCGGCCAGCTCGCGCCCGGACGGCTGCGCGAGGTCGCGCAGCCGTGGCTGCAGGAGCTGTTCGCGAGCACCGGCGAGAACGTGCACCTGGCCGTCCGCGACGGCATGGAGGTCCTGTACGTGGACAAGGTGTACGGCAGGCGCGCCGTGCCCATCGTGTCGCGCACCGGCGGGCGGCTGCCGATGCACCCGACGGGCGTGGGCAAGGCGCTGCTGGCGCACGAGCCCGACTGGTTCGTGCAGTCCTACCTGGCGCGCACCCTCGAACGCCCCACCGCGCACACCATCACCGAGCCGGGGCGGCTGGCGCGCGAGCTGGCCGCCGTGCGGGCGCAGGGCCACGCGCTCACGTACGAGGAGATGACGGCCGGGTCGTGCTCGGCGGCGGCACCGGTGCTCGTGGAGGGCCGCGCCATCGCGGCGGTCGGAATCGTGCTGGCCGCCCGGCGGGCCCGCGAGCTGCCCCGGCTCGTGGAGCCGCTGCGCGCGGCCGCGGCGGGCATCGCCCGCGCCGCCGCCCCGCCGGCCGGGGGCTGACGGGCATGTCCGGGGCCTGGTGGGTAGGTGCTGGACATGCTCATCATGCTGACGGGCGCGACCGGCACGCTCGGCCGGGCCGCGGTGCCCGCCCTCCTCAGGGCCGGCCACGAGATCCGGGCGCTGAGCCGGGAGGAGCAGCCCCGGCGTGACGTCACCTGGGTGCGCGGCGACCTGGCCACGGGCTACGGCGTGCGCGAGGCCGTGGCCGGCTGCGACGCCGTCGTCCACCTGGCCGCGCTGGACCGCGCGACGGCTGGCGACCTGCTGTCGCGGCCCGGCACCGCGCCCGGCGCGCTGACCGTCGACGCCACCGGCACCCGCGCGCTCGTCACCGCCGCCCAGGAGGCGGGCGTGACGCACCTGCTGCACGTCTCCGCCGTCGGGGCCGGGCGGGCCGGGCCGATGCGCCGCCGGGCCGAGGCCGAACGGTTCGTCAGGGAGAGCGGCCTGCCCTTCACCATCCTCCGCGTCACCCACCTGCACCAGCGGCTCGACCAGGTGCTGCGCGGGCTGGCCGGCTCCCCGGTGCTGCCGGTCGACCGGTCGCTGCCGTGGCAGCCGCTCGACGCGGGCGAGGCCGCCGCCCGGGTGACCGGCCTGCTCGCCGACGGGCCGGGCCGCGCCGTGACCGAGTACGGCGGGCCGCACGTGCTGGCCACGCCCGAGCTGGTCAGGGCCTGGCTGACCGCCCGAGGGCTGCGGCGGCTCTGCCCGCCCCTGCGCTACCCGGGCAAGGTCGCCGCCGCCCAGCGCAAGGGCGCGCTGACCACCGACGCCATGCCGAGGGGCCGGATCACCTGGCACGACTACCTGAACCCGCCGCCGATGCCGTCGGAGGACTTCGCCGAGGAGCACACCGCGTCACCGACCAGCCCGGCGAACCAGCCCGAACGCGACCCCGACCGGCACGTCTACGGCGGCGACGAGGGCTACCAGCGGCCGACCCGCGGCTGACGCCGCAAGCCCCCATAATGGGGCAGTTATGCGGCCTCATGCTCTGATCAAGGACGTGGAACAGCTCGCGCACGGGCAGCGGTGCCGCCGCCTGGCCGAGCACGGGCGGCGGCTGACCGGCCGGCCCGAGCTGCGCGCCCTGCTCGACGGCCTGGCCCGGCTCGGCCCGTACGAGCGCTTCCTCGCCGTGCGGCTGGCGGCGGCGGCCCGCGACCTCCCCCACATCGCCCGGGCCACCGGCGACCCCGACCCCGACGTCGGCCGCTACGCGATCGTCTCGGCGGTCAAGCTCGGCGCCCCGGACGAGGTCGTCGCGCGGATCGTCCGCACCGGCCCGGCCGCCCGGCGGGCCGAGGTCTACCGGGCGATC
Source organism: Nonomuraea sp. NPDC049725 (assembly GCF_040674795.1). NCBI lineage: Bacteria > Bacillati > Actinomycetota > Actinomycetes > Streptosporangiales > Streptosporangiaceae > Nonomuraea > Nonomuraea sp. NPDC049725. The sequence continues at coordinate 90,031 of NZ_JBFANJ010000002.1, forward strand.
CGGCGTCACGGCCGCGGCGACCTGGCCGCGCTGCTCATCGACGAGGTGCGGCAGCGGTGGGGCGACCGCGAGGCGGCGAGCCTGCTCCCGGCCTGCCCCGCCGACCTGGCCGCCGCCCTGCTGCCCGGCCTCGAGCACGCCGTGCCCAACTGGCGCACGCTGGCCAGGCGGCACCCCCTGCTCGTGCTCGGGCACGCCGAATCGGCGCTCGCCGGGCTGCCGCTCCCGCTCCGCCCGGCGTGGTGGCTCACGCGCGGCCCCGGCGTCGAGGCCGCCGCCGCGCACGCCCCCGGACGCGTGATCACCCTGCTGGAGCGGCACTGGAGCCCGCGCGGCGCCCGGTGCGTGAGCCTGCTGCTGAAGGCCGACCCCGACCGCACGCTCGCCCTCTACCTGGTCCCCGGGCGGCAGGCGCAGCTCGCCGGGCTGCTGCGGCGCGCCGCGATCCGGCGGCGGCTGGCCGCGCTGCCCGACGACCGGCTCGGCGAGGCCGGGCGGGCGGTGCGCGACCACGAGCCCTCGCTGATCAACCTGCTGCGGGCGGTGGCGCCGGGCCGCAGGGAGGCCGTGTTCGACGCGGCGACCGCCGGCGTGGACCGGTCGCGGGCGCTCCCGTCGGCCTTCCTGCTGAACGTGCTGCCGCTGCGCCCGCGCGTCGCCGAGGCCCGGCGCATGCTCGGGCTGCGCGCCGTCGCCGACGACCCGGCGCGCACCCTGGAGACCACCGCCTTCCTGCCCTACGCCGACGCCGAGCCCGCCCTGCTGGCCTCGACCCGCCGGTCCGAGGGCGCCGACCGGGCCATCGGATATGGCCACCTGATCGCCTGCGCCGGGCGCGACCGCGACCCCGCCGTGTTCACCCGCCTGCTCGCCGCGCTCGGGCGGCTGCGCAACGAACAGGACCCGGTACGCCAGGCCGCCCTCACCGCACTGGCCGCCGTCCCGCCCCGGCTGTTCGCGGCCGAGCACGTGCCCGGCCTCGACCGGCTCGTCGAGGACGCGCTGGCCGCCCGCGACTGCTCCTACCACACCCGGCTCGCCCTGGCCCGCCTGGCGACCCGCGTCTTCGAACAGGGGGCCGCGCGCGACGACCCCGCCCTGCTGGAGTACGGGCTGCGCGCCTTCGACCGGCTGACCGGATACGTGGGCACCGCCTCGCTCAGCCACCTGTCGCGCGTGCTGCGGCGCGGCCAGGAGGTCACGCTGGTGCGGCGGCTCGCGCCCCACCTGGAGGCGGGCGGCCGCCGCGACCGGCACGAGCTGGCCTTCCTGCTCGCCAACGCGCTCGGGCGGCGCGGCCACGACCTGCCCGAGCTGCAACAGGCGCTGCGACGTGCCCTGACCGCCGTCAGCGAGCTCACCGCCATCGAGGCGATCGACCTCTGGCTGGAGCCGCCCCGCACCCGCGGCGAGCGCGTGGCCGGGCTGCTGGCCGCCGACCCGTCGACGGTGGCCGTGGGCAGCGTGTTCGCCGCGCTGGTGTGGCACCGCACCGACCTGCTGGACGCCGTCCTCGGCCGGCGCGCCCCCTCCGGCCGCTTCGCCAGGAGCGACGTGCGGCAGGTGCGCCACGTCCCCCGCCGGGCCGTCCTGCGGTGGACCGCCCGGCAGCGCGACGCGTACGTGAAGCTGCTCGAACAGGTCGCGGACCACGGCGGCCTGCCCACCGGCGAGCGGGCGCACGCCGTGCGGTCGCTGGGCGAGATCCCCGGCGTCGAGGCCGGGCGCCTCCGCCGCCACCTGGAGTCGGACGAGACGCTGCTGCGGCGGGCCGCGCTCACCGCGCTCCCGTGGACGGCCCGGCCCCAGGACGTGCTCGCCGCCCTGCTCGCCCGCGCGAGCGGCGACGACGCGCACGTGGCGGTGTACGCGGCGGCGCGGGCGGCCCGGTTCACCCCACCCGCCGAGCTGGCGGCGGCCCTGGAGCCGGTGCTCGCCGGGGGCAAGGTCACCGCGCGCAAGGAAGCCGTCCGGCTCCTCGCCCGCCACCGCGCCCCCGGCGCCATCGGGATCCTGCGGGACCTCTGGCACGCCGACGGGCAGCACAAGGACGTCCGCGTGGCCATCGTCTCGGCCACCCTCGGCCTCCTCCCCGCCCCGGAAGCCTGGCCCCTCCTACGCGAAGCCGTAGGCACCCCGGCCGGCACCCCGGCGAGCGACCCCCCGCCCTCCCCCGCGGACCGCGCGACGGCCGACGGCCCGGCGGGCGCCCCCTCAGCCTCCCTGGAGGGCGGCACGAACGCCGGCGGCCCGGCGGCCTACACCCCAATCTCCCCCGAGGACCGTACGGCCGGCGCCACCTCGGCCTTCCCGGAGGGCGCCGTGGGTGACGGTGGGGCGGGGGATGTGGCGGCTCCGGTGCTCGGGGTGCATCCGCTGGCGGTGCCTGAGCGGTGGCGGGTCGCGTACGGGGGGCTGGTGGTGGCCGCGACGCGGGCGCGGGACCGGCGGACGCGGCTGATCGCCGTCGAGACGCTGCCCCGCTGGGCCGCGTACGCGCCGGAGGCCGTGGAGCGGCTGGCCGGGCTTCTCTCCGGGCTGGACGAGACCGCCGACTGGAGGGCCGCCGCGCGGGGGCTGGTCAGCGCGGCGTGCTCCGGGCACGGGACGGCCGAGCTGCGCGCGGCCGTACGGACGCTGGCCGCCGCACCGGCCGAGCCCGACGCGGGCGCCGACCGCGACCGTCCGGCCGCCCAGCGGCTGGCCGCCGTCGTGTCGGACCTGTGCGAGGCGCACCGCGCCGACCGCGAGCCGGCGGCGGCGGTGGTCGCGGAGGTGGCCGCCGAGCTGCCCGCCCACCTCGCCGCCGAACTCCTGGCCGCCACCGTCGACTGGGACGACCCGCACGCCGTGCTGGACCGGCTGACCCGGACGGTCCCGGGCGTCCTGGCCGCCGTCACGACGGCCCACGCCCTCGCCCGGTCGGCGGACGACGTCCCCGCCGACCGGGTCCTCCCCCACGCCCAGCGCCTCGCCGCCCTTCAGCCTCCGGATGCGGGGACGGATGAGGTGACTGCCGAGGTGACGGCCGAGGTGACGGCCGAGGTGGCGGCCGAGGTGGCGGCCGAGGTGGCGGCCGAGGTGGCGGCGTTGCTGGCGGTGGGGCTGGCGGCGGAGTGCGGGCCGCGGGCGGGCTGGCCGGAGCCGTGGCGGGCGCTGCTGCGCCAGGTGCGCGCCGACGGCCCCCGCGAGGCCGCCTACCAGGCGTCCCAGGTCATCACCGCGGACGAGTGACGACAAGTCGCATGACGGCGGGCGTGTGAGGACGGCGGTGTCAGGTCCAGGGGTCGTAGTCGGACTCCAGGGGCTCCTGCGGTGGCCGCCGGTCCTCCGGCACGTTCTGCAGGTTGACGCGGATCCGATACCACACGCTGCTGCGCCCGCGCATGCCGTCGACGAGCACGTCGGCGGGCTCCAGGAGGGCGGCCACGTCGGGGTGGCGGGCCTTCCAGCGCTCCAGCCCGGCCAGCGCCTCGTCCTTGTGCTGGGCCTTGGCGATCTCGATGACGGGCCGGGTCTGCACGCGGCGCCCGCTGCCCTTGGGCGGCTTGGGCGGCGGGCCCAGCTCCTCGGCCAGCTCCAGCAGGCCGTCGAGGGAGCCGGGGTGGGCGTCCATGTCGGCCCACGGGTCGCCGAGCTCGGCCAGCCGCGCGGGCACGGTGGCGACCGTGTAGGCGGCCGGGTCGCAGCCGGGCACCTCGTCCCAGGTGAGCGGGGTGGAGACGCGGGCGTCGGGCACGGCGCGCACGGAGTAGGCGGAGGCGACGGTGCGGTCGTAGGCGTTCTGGTTGAAGTCGACGAACACGCCGTGGCGCTCCTCCTTCCACCACCGGCTGGTGGCCAGGCCGGGGGCGCGCCGCTCGACCTCGCGGGCGACGGTCTCGGCCGCCTTGCGCACCTGGGCGAACGGCCAGCGCCGCTCGATGCGGGCGTAGACGTGGAAGCCGCGCGAGCCGGACGTCTTGGGCCAGGCGGTCAGCCCGTGGTCGGCCAGCACCTCGCGGGCGACCTGGGCGGTGGCCAGCACGTCGGCCCAGCCGACGCCCGGCACCGGGTCGAGGTCGATGCGCAGCTCGTCCGGGCTGGCCAGGTCGTCGGCGCGGACCGGGTGCGGGTTGAGGTCGACGCAGCCCAGGTTGACCACCCACAGGAGCTGCGCCAGGTCGGTGCAGACGACCTCCTCGGCGCTGAGCCCCGAGCGGTAGCGCAGCTCGGCCACCTCGATCCAGGCGGGCCGCTTGGCCGGGGCCCGCTTCTGGAAGAACGGCTCCTCCTCGATGCCTTTGACGAACCGCTTGAGCACCATCGGCCGGCCGTGGACGCCGCGCAGCGCCGCCTCGCCGACCCGCTCGTAATAGCGGACCAGGTCGAGCTTGGTGATCCCGGCCTGCGGGAACACCACCTTGTCGGGGCTCGTCACGCGTACCTCGCGGCCGGCGACCTCGATGTCGGGCATGAGGTCACGATACGCGCGCGGCCCGACATTCCCGGGGCGGCGTGCGCGGGATCAGGGCCCTTCGGGGTCGACGGCGTCGCGGTCGGCCCAGAACGGTTCGACCAGTTCGCGCAGCCGCTCGGCGCCGACCCGTTCGAGCAGCGCCAGCGCGCCGACGTTGTCGGTGAGCTGCCGCATGCGGGTGACGCCGAACAGCACGGTGCAGGTGGCCGGGTGGGCGAGCGTGAACGCGACGCAGAGCTGCGCCGGGGTGGCTTCCAGGTCGGCGGCGACCTCGGCGAGCCCCTTGGCGGCGGCCATGATCTGGTCGCGGATCCCGCCGGGGTCGCGGCCGATCTCGCGGGTCGGCGTCGCCCGGCCCGCCAGGATGCCGCCCTCCATGACGTCGGACGCCTGCAGCGAGATGCCCTCGGAGAACAGCGCGGCGAACGGCTCGCCGTCGGGGATGGAGCGGCGGCACGGGCTGTACTTGAGCTGGGCGAGCTGCGGCCCCGGCGAGCCCGCCTCCAGGGCGTGGTCGCGCAGCGTGCGGACCGAGGTGGCCGACCAGTTGTTGACGCCCCAGCAGCCGACGAGCCCGGCGGCCTCCAGGTCGGCCAGGTCGGCGGCGAGCCGCCGCAGGTCGAGGTCGGCGCGCCGGATGTCGCCCAGGACGACGAGGTCGGCCCGGTCGGCGCCGACGCGGAACAGGGCGCGTTCGAGCTGGTCGCGCAGCGGCTGCTCGGGGTAGCCCTCCAGCCAGAGCTTCTCCGACAGCAGGTAGTCGTCGCGGGCGATCCCGGCGGCGCGCACGATCGCCGAGAACAGCACGTCGGTGAAGACCGGCGGGTGCCCGGGGAAGCCGTAGACGCCGACGTCGAACAGGTTGATCCCCAGGTCGACGGCGCGGCGCACGAGGGCGACCGCGTCGGCGAAATCCATCCGGTCGTAGGTGTGCCACGATCCCAGGGACAGGACGGAGGCTTCGGGGCCGCAGGTTCCGATCCTGCGGCGCGGCACGGTGGACATCTGTCTCCTCGTAGGTATGGGGGGTTCGTCAGGGCAGCCACGGGTGGATGACGGCCTTGACCTGGTCGAGCCGCGCCATCGACGCCAGGGCGGCGCTCGCCCCGCCGAGCCCGACCGGCTCGCTGAACAGCTCGTCCCAGGCGAAGCGCGTACGGAAGGCGCGCAGGAACTCGACGGCCCGGTAGTAGTCGCCGACGTCGCCGTTGAGCGAGCCGAGCACGGTCAGCTCCTTGCCCATGATCGTGCCGAGCGGGACCGGGTCGGGGCGCGGGCCGGTGCTGCCGACGACGACGAACCGGCCGCCCCAGGCCGCCATGTCGACGGCCTCGGCCCCGACACCGGGCGCGCCGGCCAGGTCGAGGACGAGGTCGGCGCCCCGGCCGCCGGTGGCGTCCAGGACGGCGGCGACCCGGCTCGCCGCGTCGCCGTCGAGCCCGACGACCACGTCGGCGCCGAACCGGCGGGCCAGCTCCAGCCGGCTGCCGGGCGCGCCGACGGTGATGACGGTGCCCGCCCCAGCGGTGCGGGCGACGGCGGTGGCGATGATCCCGAGCGCGCCGGCGCCCTGCACCACCACGCTCGATCCGGGCCGTACGCTCCCGGCCCGCTCGAAGGCGTGCAGGACGGTCTTGACGGCGCAGCCGGCCGCGGCGGCCCAGGTGTCGGCGACGTCGTCGGGCAGCACGACCTTGAGCGCGCCGGGGGTGACGTAGGCGTGCCCGGCCAGCCCCGCCGTGGCGTACGGCCAGCGGTCGGCCCGCTGGCGGAACCCGTAGCCGCGGTCCGCGCAGGCGACGGGGGCGCGCAGCACGGTGCAGCCGTAGCAGCGGCCGCAGACGGACTCCGACCAGCCGATCCGGTCGCCCGCCTTGACAGGACGGCCGAGGGCGTCGACGGTGCCGGGACCGGCGGCCTCGACGGTGCCGGTCATCTCGTGGCCCAGCACCATCGGCAGCATGCCGGGCCAGGACATGGCGCCGTTCCACAGGTGCACGTCGGTGGCGCACAGGGTCGCGCAGGTGATCCTGACGATCGCGGCGCCCGGTTCGACCTCGCCGGGCAGCGGCAGCTCCTCGATCACCAGCGGCTCGCCGTGCGCGCGCAGCACGGCGGCACGGGTGGAGGCGGGAACGGTCATGCTCTGCTCTCCTCTTGGGTCATCTGCTGTGGGCGGTGTCCCAGACCTCGTGCCGGCTGCGCCACCACAGCAGCACCACGATCACGAGGAACGGGACGACGCCCCGGTACTGCTGGATCGCGCTCAGCGACGCCGACAGGCCCTCCAGGCAGCCGAGGACGAGGCCGCCGGCGAGCGTGAGCGGCAGGCTGCGGAAGGCGCCGACCATGGCGACGGCGAAGGCGGTGGCGATGAGGTTGCCCAGCGTGGAGAAGTCGCCGCCGAGCCTCGGCGCCACCAGGAGGATCACCAGTGTGGTGACGGCGCCGATCGCCGCCCACACGCCGACGGCGAGCCTGGGCGCCGGGATGCCGACGACCTCGGCCGTGGCGGGGCGTTCGGACAGCGCCTGCAGCCGCAGGCCGACGAGCGTGCGGTTGAGCAGCAGCCCGACGCCCACCGTGATGAGCACCGCGAACGCCAGCGACACCAGCACCGACTGGGGCACCACGACGCCGCCGACGGTGAACGCGGGCGTGTCGAACGGCGCGGGGAACCGGCGCGCCCCCGTCGTCGTGCCGCCGAACAGCCGCAGGCCGATCGCCATGACGGCCACGTACACGGCGACGGTGACGGCGGCCTTGGTGCGCTCGTCGTGGTCGCCGAACCAGCGGACGAGCACGGCGCCCAGCAGCGCCGACAGCGCCGCCCCCGCCGCGACGCCGAGCGGCAGCGCCAGCCACACGCCCAGCCCGGCGTCCATGAGCGACACCATGACGAAGGCGCCCATCGCGCCGACGGCCGCCATCGTGAAGTTGACCACGGCGACCAGCCGGTAGGTCAGCACGACGCACAGCCCCAGCAGCGCGTACACGCCGCCGCTGGTCAGCCCGGCGACCACGGAATTCAGCATCGAGCACCTCCTGGGCGGGCCTGGCCGGTCACTTCCGGCCCGGAACGATGAAGTCCTCCGGCAGCACCTGCCACTTGCGGTCCTGCACCTTGACGAACCGGCTGCCCTCGATCGGGTTGTGCGCGTCGCCGGGGCCGAAGACGTACGGGGTGCCGACCATCGGGTAGTCGATCGGCCGCATGGTCTTGAACGCCTGCGTCACCGACTCCCGGGTGATCGGGCCCTTGACCGTCTTGAGCACCTGGACGAACACGTCCGCCGCCATCACCGCGCCCTGGCTGAACGCCGTCTTCTGGATCTTGCTCCCGTCGACGACCCTGGCCCAGCGGTCGTTGCCCGGCAGCGTCTCGTCCGTGTACGGCTGCCACTCCGTCCCGGCGTAGGCGTTCATGCCCTCCGGGATGACCTCCGCGTTGGCGTCGGTGTAGCTGTTGGCGCCCATGATGAAGTCCACGTCCTGCATGCCCTGCGTCTTCGCCTGCGCGAACCACGGGCCCACCTGCGCGTTGTAGAGCACCGCCTGGCAGCCCGCGCCCTTGGCCTTGACCAGGTAGGGCGTCGGGTCGCCCTGGCCCACCGAGGTGTCCTTGACCGTGAGCGTCTTGCCGGTGAGGTCGCTCCACTCCTTGATCGCGGCGTCGATGCCGCCGCCGCTGCCGGGCAGCGTCGTGTAGAACATGCAGACCTTGTCGTGCTTGAGCGTCTCGGAGGCGTAGTAGAGCATCGCCGTCAGCAGCTTGAACGGGCCCGGGTTCACCGGGGCGATGTTCGGGCTGGTGAAGCAGGCCGGGTCGACGCCGATCGCCGGGACGGACACGATGCCGGCGTTGCTGTAGGTCGCCCGGTTGAGACCGCAGTCGACCGCGCTCGACGAGCCGACGAGCGCCACCACCTCCTCCGACTCGATGAGCTCGATCGCCGCCTCCGTCGAACGCTGCGGGTTCATCGCGTCGTCCTTGCTGATGAGCTCCAGCTTGCGGCCCCCGATGCCGCCCGCGGCGTTGACCTCGTCGAAGACCGCCTTGACCGCCTGCGGGACCTCCGGCGTCTGGAACAGGCCGGTGATGCCGTTGATCGAGCCCACCTTGATCGGGCCGTCGGCCCCGCCGCCCTCCCCCGAGCAGGCGGCGGAGGCGAGAACCAGGACGGCGGCGGCCGCCGCGGCCAGATGCGAACGCTTCATGTGAGGCACATCCTTCGTCTGGAGGGGTGGGGGGTTCAGGGCACCGGCACGTCCGCGGCGCCGAGGTAGGCGGCCATCACGGCCGGATCCTCGAGGACGTCACCGGTGGGCCCCGAGGCGATGACGTGCCCGAAGTCGAGCACCGTCACCTCCTGACAAGCGGCCCGGACGAGCTCCATGTCGTGCTCGACCAGGAGGATCGACACCCCGAAGCGTCTCGGCGCCTCCACCAGGCACGCGCCGAGCTTCAAGGACTCCGCCGCCGACTGCCCGGCGGCGGGCTCGTCGAGCAGCGCCACCCTCGGCCGCGCCGCGACCGCCGCGGCCACGTCCAGCAGGCGCCGGGTCCCGACGTCCACGATCGACACCGGCACCTCGCCCGGCGGGCAGCCGAAGAACTCCAGCAGCTCGTCCGCCTCCCGCCTGGGCAGCCGCCGGCCGGCGCCGATCGTCAGATACTCGTACTGGGTGAGCTCGGGGGCGATCACCGTCGTCTGGAACGTGCGGCGCAGCCCCCGGCGGGCCCGCGCCGCCGGGGCCAGCCGGTCGATCGGCTGCCCGGCCAGCGTCACCGTGCCCTCGTAACCGGCGACGAAGCCGGTCACGGCGGCGATGAACGTCGACTTGCCCGCCCCGTTCGGCCCGATCAGCCCCACCACGGCGCCGTCGGGCACGGTCAGGTCGACCCCGTCGAGCGCCACCACCTCCCCGAACCGCACCCGCAACCCCCGCACCGCCAACCCCGCGTGGCGAGCACCCGGGGACCTCCCGGCCTGTGCGGCGTCCCCCGCTGCGGCACCCTCCTGCGCCGTGGGCACGGCCTCGCCCCCGCCTGCGGCGATCACACGAGCCTCCGGCACGGGCTCCCGTACGTGCTCCGTACGGGCGACGTCGTCCGGGAGGCCATCGCCGGTCGCCGAGCCTGCGGCGGCTGAGGCGGACCCGCCACCGACGGCACCCGCAGCGCCGGAGGCGGCATCCCCGGCGCGAGGGGTCGCATCCGCCCCGCCCGGTGCGGCGTCCGGGCGGGCCGCCGGCGCGGGCTCCTGTACGTGTTCCGTACGGGGGGTGTCCTTCACGAGGTCGGCGGGAGGGGCGCTCGCGGTGATGGGGGCGGTGTCCGGGGTGGGGGGTTCCCTGGAGGTGAGGAGTTTGCGGGCGGCGGCTTCGCGTCTGCGGCCGCGGGTCAGGTCGGTCTGGCTGACGCCGCCGCGTAACGCCAGGATGGCGAAGAGGCCGAAGAGCATCCCGCCGAGGTCCTGGGGCAGCTTGAGCTTCTCCATGAGGGTCGCCATGGCCGCGCCGAAGACGCCGCCCATGACGGCCCCTTCAGGGTGGTGCGGCCCGATGAGGATCGCCACGGCGAACAGCGCCAGCGACTGGCCCATGGCGAAGTTGCTGGAGACGACGAGCCCGAGCTGTCCGGCCATCAGCCCGCCCCCGATGCCGGCGATGAAGGAGCTGATCGCGAACGCGGTGAGCTTGCTGCGGGCGACCGAGATGCCGTGGGAGGCGGCGGCGCGTTCGGAGTGGCGCAGTTCGAGCAGCGACATGCCGAGCCGGGTCCGGTTGAACAGGGCCAGCCCGACGGCCAGCAGGGTGAAGACGAGGACGGCGAGGACGAAGTAGGCGCCGTTGGTGGCGAACAGGGAGGGCCTGGTGAGCGTCTTCAGCTCGGTGGTGCCGGGGAACTGGTTGGCGTTGAGCACGATGTCGGCCGAGACGGCGAAGCCGAATGTGACGATGGCCAGGTTGACGCCGCGGATGCGGAGGGCGGGCAGGCCGATGGCGACGCCGACGGGGACGGCGGCGAGTCCGCCGAGCAGCAGCCAGAGCAGGAAGCCGCCGGGCGCGTCGGCGAGGTTGAGCCGGAGCACGACCCACGCGCCGATGGCGGCGAACGACATCTGGCACAGGGACATGACGCCGGCCCGTCCGACGATCACGCCGTAGCTCTGCATGATCACGGCGCTGACCACGGCGGTGATCGCGAGGTAGATCCAGTAGGGCGGCAGCAGCGCGGGCACGGCGAGGCAGGCCACCAGGGCGGCGCCGAGGCCGAGGCCGAGTGCGCGCCTGTCGACGAGGGTCATCGCGTCTCGCTCTCCGCCGCGGCGGCGACCGGCGCCGGCGGCAGGCCGAAGTAGAACTCGTGCAGCCGTTCGCTCCGGCCGCGCAGCTCGGCGCAGGGCCCGTCGTGCACCACGCGGCCCTTGCGCAGCACGTAGGCGTGGGTGCCGATGTCCAGGGCGAGGTTGGCGAACTGCTCGATGAGGAGGACGGCGATGCCGAGGCCGACCAGGTCGCCGACGGCGTCCATGAGGCGGCGCACGACGACGGGGGCGAGGCCGAGGGACATCTCGTCGATGAGGACGACTTTCGGGCCGGAGACGAGGGTGCGGCCGAGCGCCAGCATCTGCTGCTCGCCTCCGGACAGGTGCCCGGCCTGCAGGCCGCGGCGGTTGCCCAGCTCGGGGAAGAGGTCGTACACCTTGCCGAGGTCGCCCCCGGCGACGAGCAGGTTCTGTTCGACGGTGAGGGTGCGGAAGACGGTGCGGGCCTGCTCGACGTAGCCGAGGCCGGCCTGGGCGCGCCGGTAGGTGGGCAGCTTGCCGATGGGCCGGCCGTCGAGTTGGACCGTTCCGGAGGTCACCGGGGCCAGCCCGGCGATGCCGTCCATGAGCGTCGTCTTGCCGGCGCCGTTGGCGCCGAGGACGACCGTGACGGCGCCGGGGGCGACGTCGAGCGAGACGTCGTGGACGACGGGGACCTCGCGGCGGTTGACGCCGACGCCGCGGAGGCTGAGGACGGGGGCGGTCATCAGAGCGCCCGCAGGGCGGCGATCACCCGGGCGTGCGCGTCGCGCGAGTCGGTCAGCTCGGTGGCGAGCAGGCCGAAGAAGCCGTGGATCAGCCCGTCGTAGCGGACGAGCTCGACGTCGACGCCGGCGTCGGCGAGGCGGCGGGCGTACTCCTCGCCCTCGTCGCGCAGCACGTCGCACTCGGCGCCCAGGACGAGGGCGCGGGGCAGCCGGGACAGGTCGGCGGCGCGCAGCGGCAGCAGGTAGGGGTCGTCGAGGTCCTTGACGTCGCGCGGGTAGGTGGTGAAGAACCACTCCATGCTGGCCCTGGACAGGAAGTAGCCGTCGGCGTAGGCGTCGTAGGAGGCGTAGCCGTCGCCGGGGTGGCCGACCACGGGCGAGACGAGGACCTGCAGGCGGATCGGGGGGCCGCCGAGGTCGCGGGCCTTGAGGGCGACGACGGCGGCCAGGTTGCCGCCGGCGCTCTCCCCGCCGACGGCCAGGCGCGCCGGGTCGGCGGCGAGGCGCTCGCCGTGCTCGTGGACCCAGCGCACGGCGGCGTAGCAGTCGTCGGCGGCGGCCGGGTAGGGGTTTTCGGGGGCGAGGCGGTAGTCGACGGAGACGACGACGGCCTGCGCTCCGGCGCAGACGGCCCGGCAGGCGACCTCGTTCTCGTCGAGGCTGCCGATGGTCCAGCCGCCGCCGTGGAACCAGACGAGCGCGGGGAAGGGCCCGTCGCCCTCGGGGGTGTAGACGCGGACGGGGAGGTCGCCGGCCGGGCCCGGGATCACGGTGTCGGCGACGGCGCCCACGGGCTGCAGCCGCTCGGGCATCCGCCAGGCGCTCCGGAACCCCTCGCGCATGGCCTGAGCGTCGAATGCGACGACCGGGCCCTGGTCAGCGACGCTCATGCGGTCGATGATGGACTGCGCCTCGGGATGCAGCGGCATCGTTACCTCCGATCGCCCGGGTGCCTCGCTCAGGCACTCGAAAATCGTATCCGATTCCGTGTACGTTATTCGGAGCCGATCGGCGATGTCTAGAGCGAAGAGGAAGATGTTGCGCAACGAATCCCAGGACGAGGCCGACCTGGTGCTGACCGGGGGTCAGGTCCACACCGTCGACGCCGCCGACCGGGTCGCCGAGGCGATCGCGGTCCGGGGCGGCGCGATCGCCCGTGTCGGCACGGCCGGGGAGGTGGCCCCGCTGATCGGGCGCCGCACCCGCGTCGTCCCGCTGCGCGGCGCGTCGGTGCTGCCCGGCATCAACGACTCCCATCTGCACGGCGTGTGGCTCGGCACGATGTGGCCGTCCCTGCTCATGGACCAGCTCACCGGAGGCGGTCACGGCGACCCTCCGGCGGCGCCCGCGCGCCTGGAGACGAGCGCCGACCGGCGGGCCGCGATCCTGCGCACCGGCGCCCTGCTCGCGACGCTCGGGATCACCAGCTACACCGAGCCCGGCCTGGGCCCCGGCGAGGACGACGGGCCGAGCGGCTGCTTCGGCTCGGCGGCCCTGCGCGACTACGCGGACCTGGCCGCCGAGGGCCTGCTGACGGCGCGCGTCACCGCGTTGACGCTGTTCGGCGAGCTCGACGGCGCGAGCTCGCCCGCCGCCCTGCTGGAGGGCCTGCGCGGCTTCGCGCCGCCCGCCGCCGTGCCCGGATGGTTCCGGGTGGCGGGGGTGAAGGTCTTCGCCGACGGCATCCCGCCGATGCGCACCGCCTGGACGGACGAGCCGTACGAGGACGGCACGTACGGGAGTCTGCTGGTCGACGGCGGCACCGACGACGAACGCGAGGCCGGGCTGGTCGCGATGATCGACGCGGCCCACGCGGCCGGGCACCAGATCGGCGTGCACGCGACGGGCAGCCGGGCGACGCGGGTCGTCACGCGCGCCCTGGCCACCGCCCTCGCCCGCGACGGCCGGGACGCCCGCCACTATCTGATCCACGGCGACCTGCTGCACCCGGCAACGCTGAAGGCGATGGCGGCCGCCGGGATCGGGCTCAACACCCAGGCGGGCATCCCGGTCGCCACCGAGGACCTGCTGGTGGCCGCGCTGGGCCGCGAGGCGGCGGCGTACGCCTGGCCGGTGGGTGACGCGCTGGCCACCGGGGTGCCGCTCTGCCTCAGCTCGGACGCGCCCGTGCTGACGCCGGACTGGCGGGCGGGCGTCGCGGCGGCGGTCACCCGGCAGGGGCCCGACGGGCGGGTGCGCGGGGCGGCGCAGCGGGTGGCGCTCGCGCGGGCGCTGCGCGCGTACACGATCACGCCGGCGTGGCAGGACGGCGCGGAGGCGTGGAAGGGGTCGCTGGAGCCCGGCAAGGTCGCCGACCTGTGCGTGCTGGACGGAGACCTGCTGCGGACCGAGCCCGGGGCGTTGCCGCAGGTCTCGGTCCGCATGACGGTGGTGGACGGCCGCGTCGTCCACGAGGCGTAGGAGCGCCGCCGCAACGCCGCCTGCCACGCCCTCGCGCCCGGCCGCCGCCCGCTCAGCGGGCGTCGGCGCCCCAGGCGGCCTCCGGGTGCACGACGTCGCGGTCGATCCAGAGCCCGGCCACGGCGGCGCGCAGCTCGTCTCCGTGCCGCTCCAGCAGGGCGAGCGCGCCGAGGTTGTCGTCGAGCTGGGCCCGCCCGCTGACCCCGACCAGCACGCTGGCCGCCGCCGGGTGGGCCAGGCAGAACGCGATGGCGAGCTGCGCGGGCGTGGCCCCGAAGGACTCGGCGACCCGGCGCAGCTCGGGGTAGGCGGCGCGGATCCGGTCGCGGATGCCGCCCGGGTCGGCGCCGATCTTGCGTTCGGGGTGGAGCTTGCCGGCCAGGATGCCGCCCTCGAAGACGTCGGAGGCCTGCAGCTCGAGCCCGTCGGCGAACAGCCGGCCGTAGGGCTCGCCGTCGGGCACCGAGCGCCGGGCCACGCTGTACTTGAGCTGCGCGAACGCGGGCGGCGTCAGCCCTTCAGCCAGCGCGAAGTCACGGGCGAGGCGCAGGTCGCGGGCCGACCAGTTGTTGACCCCCCAGCAGCCGAACCGCCCGGCCCGCACCAGCTCGGACACGTCGCTCACCACGGCGCGCAGGTCGAGCTCGCCGGCGAAGTCACCGAGGACGACGAGGTCGGCGCGGTCGGTGCCGATGCGGTCGAGCGCGACCTCCGCCTGCCCGGCGAAGGAGAGCGCCGGGTAGTCCCACAGCCAGAGCTTGCCGCACAGCAGGTAGTCCTCCCGGGCGACGCCCGCCTCCCTGACGGCCTGGCCGAAGATCACGTCGGTGACGGCGTTCTCGGCGTGCGGGCCGAAGTCGTAATGGGCCACGTCGAACAGGTTGACGCCGCGCGCGACGGCCGTGCCGATCAGCTCGGCCACCTGCTCGCGCGGCATGCGGTCCCAGGTGTTCCACGAGCCGAGGCCGAGGACCGGGACCTCCGGGCCGCCGTCGCCGAGCCTGCGCCGGGGCACCTGACCTGAGAATTCCACGCCTGCCTCCCTTGGGGGTGGGTGCGGCCCCCTGGCCGCCGTCCGCTGAATCGTATAGCATTCCCCATATCCTTCTGCCGTACAAGGAGTGCATCCCCCATGTCATCTCTCAACGGCCCCGAGCGGATCGTGCAGGTGGCCACCGGCTACATGGCCGCCAAGCAGCTCTTCGCGGCGAGCGAGGCGGGCCTGTTCCGCGCCCTGGCCGCAGGGCCCGCGTCCGTCGCCGAGCTCTCGGCCGCGACCGGGCTGCCCGAGCGCACCGCCCGCGTCCTGGCCGACACGATGGCGGGCCTCGGCCTGCTGGAGCGCGACCACGGCCGCTACTCCAACGGCCCCGCCGCCGCCCGCTACCTCGCCGGGTCGGGCGACGACGTCGACCTGGGCCCCTGGCTGACGTTCCTCGACACGATCAGCTACGGGCACTGGCTCGGCTTCGGCGAGAGCGCCCGCACCGCCAAGCCCGCCCAGCTCGACCTGGGCGGCGACCGGACGCGCGTGTTCCTGTCGGGCGTGATGACCTACAACGCGCTGCACGCCAGGATGCTCGCCGGGCACTACGACTTCTCCCGGCACGAGCGGGTGATCGACTTCGGCGGGCTGTCCGGGTCGTTCCTGGCCGAGGCGCTGCGCGCGGCCCCGGGGCTGCGGGGCGCGTTCTTCTCCGGCGGCGACCTGGCCGTGCACGCCGGCAACACGCTGGTCGCCGCCGGGGTGGGCGACCGGGCCGAGGTCGTCGACGGCGACCCGCTCGACGGCGACGTGCCCGAGGGCTTCGACCTGGTGCTGCTGGAGCACGTCGCGCACCGCTACGACGCCGCCCAGAACCTGCGCATCGCCGAGCGTGCCCGCCGGGCCGCCACGCCGGGGGCGACGCTCCTGCTGCTCGACTTCTTCCTCGACTCCGACGACCGGCAGCGGCCGCTCGACGCGCTGCACGCCGCCGAATACCTGGTCATCGACGGCACCGTCGTCTACCCGGACGACGAGGTGCGGGGCTGGCTGCGGGCCGCCGGCTGGGAGCCGGTCGAGACGCGGACCCTGCCGGGCAGCCCGCGCGTCATCGTGGCGGAGGCCCGATGAACGGCGCAGGCCCGGGGAGCGGCGCGGGTGGGGGGCGGGTGGTCGTCGTGACCGGGGCGGCCAGTGGGATCGGCCGGGCCGTCGCCGGGGCGTTCGCCGAGGCCGGGGAGCGGGTCGTGATCGCCGACGCCGACGGGGTGGCCGCCAAGGCGGCGGCCGGCGAGCTGGGCGCGCTCGCCGTGACGATGGACGTCACCGACGCCGCGTCGGTCGCCGACGGCCTGGCCGTGGTGGCCGAGCGGCTCGGCCCGGTCGAGGTGCTGGTGAACAACGCGGGCGTGGTCGCGGGCGGCGGCCCGCTCACGGACCTGCCGCTGGAGGTGTTCGACCGGGTCGTGGCCGTCAACCTGCGCGGCACGTTCACCGTCACGCAGGCCGCCGCCCGCCAGATGATCGCGGCCGGCCGGGGCGGCTGCGTCGTCAACATCAGCTCGATCGGCGCCCGCCAGCCCACGGCGGGCCTGGGCCACTACGAGGCAACCAAGGCCGGTGTCGACGCGCTGACCCGCACCGGCGCGCTGGAGCTGGCCGGGCACGGCATCCGGGTCAACGGCGTGGCCCCGGGCCCGGTGCACACGCCGATGACGGCCGGGCTGATGGCCGACCCGCAGGCCCGCGCGGCCTGGGAGGCGCGCATCCCGCTGGGCCGCATCGCCGAGACGGGCGACGTGACGCCGCTCGTGGTGTTCCTCGCCTCGCCCGCCGCCCGGCACATCACGGGCGTGGTGGTGCAGGTCGACGGCGGGCAGCTCCTGGTCTGAGAACGCGCGTGCGGCGCACCGGGCCACGCGGGCGGGTGCGCCGTACGCGTGGGTCAGGGCCGCACGGGTGGGTCAGAGGGACTGCGGCGACAGGTGCGCGTTGTGCAGCGCGTCGGCGGTCGCGATCTTGTGCGCGCACGCCACCCGTTCGATCTCGGCCCCGGGGGCGCCCGCGGCGATCAGGTCGAGCAGGTGCTCGTGCTCCTCGACCGAGCGGCGGGCCCGCCCAGGCACGTGGCCGAAGGACGAGCGCCGCATGTGGTCGAGCCGCGCCCACTCCGCCTCCAGCAGCGCCCGCAGGTGCTCGTCGGGGCAGTGCTGGTAGATGGAGAAGTGGAACTCGCGGTTGAGCGCGGTGAACGACGGCGGGTCGAACTCCTCCAGCGCCGCCACCATCCGCGCGTTGATCTCGCGTGACTGCTTGAGGTGGGACGCCTTCATGCGCGGCGCGGAGATCGCGGTGGCGTAGCCCTCCAGCCGCGCCAGGACGTGCAGCGAGTGCTCCACCTGGGCGGAGTCGAACATGGCGACCCGCGCGCCGATGTTGCGCACGATCTCGACCAGCCCGTCGGACTGCAGCCGCCGCACGGCCTCGCGCAGCGGGATGGTGCTGACCCCGGTCTCGCGGGCGAGCTGGTCCATGACGAGCCGGTAGCCCGGCCCGTACGTGCCGTCGATGATGCGCGAGCGGAGCAGCTCATAGCTCAGCTCGGCCTTGGAGGCCCTGGCCCGCGCGGACCCCTTCGCGGAACTCACCGATGTCCCCTCACTCTCGGCCGGACGCTGGGCCACCACGGACGACCGGCGGCAGGCGGCCGGACGCCGGCGCCTGCTCCGCCGGTCGTTCTCTGCTTGATCACTGTAGGAGCACCCTCAGGACGGCGTCGCGGAACCCGGCGCCGGCGAGGGCCTGGAAGTGGTCGCCGGGAACCGTGACCGGCTCCGTGGCGCCGGCCAACTCGACGATACGCCCGATCCCGTCGCTCATCACGTCGTCTTTTCCCACCACGAACACCGGCGGGCGCTCGCCGCCCCACGCGCGGGGCTCGAACGGGGTGTCGCGCAGCCCTTCGACGCAGAGCGCCAGCCCGGCGGCGCGGTCGCCGGCGGCCCGCGCCAGGCCGGCGATCGCCGAGGTGAGCGGGTCGGCGGGCTCGCCCTCACCGGCGACGGCCCGGCGCAGGGCGGCCACGTCGACGGCCGCGAACGGCTCCACGGGGCTGAGCCCGCCGAGCACGGCGCGGCGCACGCGGCCCGGGGCCGCCTCGGGCAGCTCCCAGGCGAGCCGCGCCCCCAGCGAGTAGCCGACCACGTCGAACGCGTCGAACGCGCCCCCGGCCGGAGCCGGAACCCCGGCCAGGGCCTGGTCGAGGGCGGTCACCAGGGCCGCGGCGACGGCCTTGGCGCCGGCGTCGGCGGGCGAGGCGGGGGCCGGGCTGTCACCGTGGCCGGGCAGGTCGGGCGCCACGACGACGCGCCCGGCGGCGGTCAGCGCGCCGGCGATGCCCGTCTCGGCCCAGTCGCGTCCGCCGTCGGAGCCGAAGCCGTGCACGAGCAGCACCGGCGGCGCGTCCGCGGCCCGATCGGGAGTGAACACCCGCACGGCCAGGCCGGCACGGTCCCCCATCGCTTCACACCTTTCCCCGCCAACTTTCGCATACGATATCGGATCGTAGCTTAACGGTCTCAGTTCACGATTTCGGGCACCGGGAAGTCGACCACGACCTGACCGGTGCCGCTGCTGCCGAAGTACGGGCACAGCTGCTCGCCCTTGCCCGTGTAGCGGTCCCAGCCGAGCAGACCGAAGAGCATCGCGGTGTCGGCCATCGCGCCCTCCCCCGTGCAGCGCTCGTTGTAGTCGGGCAGCATCCTGAGGAACTCGGCGATCCTCCCCTCGGTCCACATGTCGAGCACCGACAGGTCGACCTTCCGGTTGATCTCGCTGCTCACGTCGTTGAGCAGCGACTCGGCGATCTCGTTGGGCGGGAAGGCGTGCGACAGCGAGCCGCTGGCCAGGAAGGCCACCTTGCGGTCGCTGCGCCGCACGGCACGGGCCAGGGCCTCGCCGATGCGGCGGTTCTCCTCGATCGAGGAGTAGATGTTGCAGCCGATCGGCAGCACGCGGACGGCCGGGTCGCCGTTCATGAAGTACATCGGCACCAGCGTCGCGTACTCCAGGCCGAGGTCCTTGTAGGTGTGGACGCGGGCCTTCTGGCCGCCGGCGACGATCTCCTCGCGGATCAGCTCGGCCAGCTCCGGGTCGCCGGGATAGTCGTACTCCAGGTCGTGGATGAAGTGCGGCAGCTCATGGCTGACGTAGGAGGCGCGGTGGCGCTCCTTGCCGTTGAGGTGGAAGCCGATGCTGTTCATCCAGTGGGTGTCGGCGACGAGGAAGGTGTCGGCGCCGCGCTCGCGGGCCCGCTCGCCGACCTCGGTCAGCGCCAGCTCGGCGGGCCTGCGGATGCCGAAGTGCTCACCCGGCTGGATGGACAGCCAGATCGACGGCACATGTGTGATCTTCGCCGCCAGGACGATCTCTCCCATCACGCCCCTCCAGGTGGTACGGGTCCCGTCTCCCGGCCCAGGTGGCGGCCTCGTGGCCGCTCCGGGGCCCTGCCGGGCATGGCCAATCATGTACGAATTCAAATATCTTTGTCTATAGCTCTCCCTTGATCCCTCGGATATCATTCACGATGTCCTATATGATTTGGGAGCTGATGTGGCACACCCGCTCGGCCTGACGCCATCCAAGATCATCGCGGTCCACCTCAACTACCGCAGCCGCGCGGCCGAACGTGGGCGCACCCCGGCCGTCCCCTCCTACTTTCTCAAGCCGCCGTCCTCGCTGTCCTGGTCCGGCCGGCCCGTCGTCCGGCCCGCCGGGTGCGACCTGCTCGCCTTCGAGGGCGAGATCGCGCTCGTCATCGGCGAGCGCGCCCACCGCGTCCCCCGCGAGCGGGCGCTCGGCTGCGTGGCGGGCTACACCGCGGCCAACGACTTCGGCGTCTACGACTTCAAGCACGCCGACCAGGGCTCCAACCTGCGGGCGAAGGGGCAGGACGGCTACACGCCGGTCGGCCCCGCGATCCTCACCGGCGCCGACCCCGCCGCGCTGCGGCTGCGCACGTACGTGAACGGCGAGCTCGTCCAGGACGCCGGCACGGACGAGCTGCTGTTCGGCTTCGACCTGCTGATCGCCGACCTGTCGCGGCTCATGACGCTGGAGCCCGGCGACCTCGTCCTGACCGGCACCCCGGCCGGCTCCACGGTCGTGCGGCCCGGCGACGTGGTGGAGGTGGAGCTGGAGGGCGCGGGCCGGCTGCGCAACGAGATCGTCGCCGACCCGGAGCCGCTGCCCGCCTGGGGCGCGCAGCCCCGCGCCACCGGCGAGACCCGCGCCGCCGCCTTCGGATCCGCCGCGGCTCCCCGTACGGGAGCCCTCGGCGAGGAGACCGCGGCGGCGCTGCGGTCGGTGTCGACCGCCACGCTGTCGTCGCAGCTGCGCAGGCGCGGCATCGACCACCACTTCGTCGAGGGCGTCCGCCCCACCCGGCCCGACCTGCGCATGGTCGGCGTGGCGCGGACGCTGCGGTACGTGCCGCTGCGCGAGGACGTGTTCGCCGAGATCGGCGGCGGCATGAACGCCCAGAAGCGCACCGTGGAGGAGATCCGCCCCGGCGAGGTCCTGGTGATCGAGGCGCGCGGCGACCACGGCGCGGGCACGCTGGGCGACATCCTCGCCCTGCGGGCGCTGCGCCGGGGCGCCGCCGGGGTGGTGACCGACGGCGGGCTGCGCGACAGCCCGTCGTTCGGGGCGCTGGACCTGCCCGCCTACTACGCCGTGCCGCACGCCGCGGTGCTGGGCCGCCGGCACGTGCCGATGGACTCGCAGGTCCCGGTGGCCTGCGGCGGCGTGCTGGTCATGCCCGGCGACGTGCTCGTGGGCGACGCCGAGGGCGTGGTCGTCATCCCGCCCGGCCTGGCGGCCGAGGTGGCGCGCGACGCCGCCCGCCAGGAGGACGAGGAGCGCTTCATCTACGAACGGGTGGCCGCGGGCGCGTCCGTCGACGGGCTCTACCCGATGAACCAAGCCTCGCGGGAGGCGTACCAGGCGTGGCGTGACGCCCGGTGACGACCGCGCGCGCAGGTCTGATCGTGCAGCAAGGAGTGATCACATGAAGTTCCGTTCGGATCCGGCGGCCATCCGCGGGTCCATCGCTCCGGTGGTGACCCCGTTCACCGAGGACGGCGAGCTCGACGTCGACTCGCTGCAGGCGCTGGTGCGCTGGCAGCTCGACCGGGGCTCGCACGGCATCTCCACCGGCGGCTCCACCGGAGAGCCCGGGGCGCAGAGCGTCGAGGAGCGGATCGCCGCGATGACGGCGGTGGCGGAGGAGACCGCCGACCGCGTGCCGTTCCTGCCGGGCACCGGCTCGGCCAAACTGGACGAGACGCTGCGCCTCACCGCCGAGGCCGAGCGGCTGGGCGCCGACGCGGCGCTCGTCATCACCCCCTACTACGCGCGCCCGACGCAGGAGGCGCTGTTCCGCTGGTACGCGACGGTGGCGGCGGAGTTCCCCGGGCTGCCGATCGTCATCTACAACGTGCCCTCGCGCACGGCGGTGGACATCGCGCCCGAGACCGTCGCCCGGCTGCGGCGCGCCCACGACAACATCGTGGGCATCAAGGAGACCACCAAGGACTTCGAGCACTTCTCCCAGGTGCTGCACCGGTGCGGGCGCGACTTCCTGATGTGGTCGGGCATCGAGCTGCTGTGCCTGCCGCTGCTGGCGATCGGCGGCGCCGGCTTCGTCAGCGCGGCGGCCAACCTCGCCCCGGCGGCCGTGGCCCGCATGTACACCGCCTACACCGAGGGCGACCACCGCACCGCCCTGGACCTGCACTACGCCCTGCATCCCCTGGTGGAGCTGCTGTTCGTGGAGACGAACCCGGCCCCGGCCAAGTGGGTGCTGGAGCGGCGCGGGCTGATCGCCTCCGGGCACGTCCGGCCGCCCCTGATCACGCCGACCGAGGCGGGCGCCGCCCGGATCGAGGAACTGCTGGCACAGAGCGAGGAAGTCGTCCGATGAACCTTGAGCACTACATCGACGGCGCGCCCGTGCCGAGCGTGTCCGGCGCGACCTTCACCGCGCTGGAGCCGGCCACGAACCGGCCCTACCTGACGGTCGCCGCCGGCGGTCCCGAGGACGTGAGCGCCGCCGTGTCGGCCGCGCGCAAGGCGTTCACCGACGGGCCGTGGCCCCGGATGACGGGCGAGGAGCGGGCCGCCGTGCTGCGCGCGATCGCCGCCGCGATCGAGACCCGCGACGAGAGCATCGCCGCGCTGGAGTGCCGCGACACCGGCCTGCCGATCGCGCAGGCACGCGGCCAGGCCCGCCGGGCCGCGCAGAACTTCCGCTTCTTCGCCGATGTGATCACCACGCTCGGCGAGGACGTCTACCGGGTCGGCTCGGCCCAGCTCAACTACGTGGTGCGCAAGCCCGTCGGGGTGGCCGGGCTGATCACGCCGTGGAACACCCCGTTCATGCTGGAGACCTGGAAGCTCGCGCCCGCGCTCGCGGCAGGCTGCCCGGTCGTGCTCAAGCCCGCCGAGTGGTCCCCGCTGTCGGCCGGCCTGCTGCCGGAGATCATGGAGGAGGCCGGGCTGCCCACCGGGGTGTTCAACCTGGTGCACGGCATCGGCGAGGAGGCCGGCGCGGCACTGGTCGCGCACCCCGACGTGCCGGTGATCTCGTTCACCGGCGAGACCGGGACCGGCCGCACCATCATGCGCGCGGCCGCCGACGGGCTGAAGACGCTGTCGATGGAGCTGGGCGGCAAGTCGCCGCTGGTGGTGTTCGACGACGCCGACCTGGAGCGGGCGCTCGACGCCGCGGTCTTCGGCGTGTTCTCGCTCAACGGCGAGCGCTGTACGGCCAGCTCGCGCGTCCTGGTGCAGGACACGGTGTACGAGGAGTTCGTGACGCGGCTGGCGGCGCGGGCCTCGCGCGTCCGGGTCGGATCGCCGGACGACCCCGCCACGGAGCTGGGCGCGCTCATCCACCCCGAGCACCACGCCCGGGTGATGGAGTACGTGCGGACCGGCGTGGAGGAGGGCGCCCGGCTCGTGGCGGGCGGCTCACGGCCCGAAGCGCTGCCCGACGGCAACTTCCTGGCCGCCACGGTGTTCGCCGACGTGACCCCCGGCATGCGGATCTTCCAGGAGGAGATCTTCGGGCCGGTGGTGTGCGTCACCCCGTTCGCCACCGAGACCGAGGCGCTGGAGCTGGCCAACGCCACCCGCTACGGGCTGGCCGCGTACCTGTGGACCAACGACCTGCGCCGCACGCACCGGCTCGCGCAGGGCATCGAGGCGGGGATGCTCTGGGTCAACTCGCAGAACGTGCGCGACCTGCGTACCCCGTTCGGCGGGGTGAAGGCCAGCGGGCTGGGCCGGGAGGGCGGGCGGCACAGCATCGACGTCTACACCGAGTCGCACATCGTGCACCTGGCGACCGAGGACCTGCCCATCCCCCGCTTCGGGATCGCGGAGCCGGCCTGAGCCTCCTTCGGCCGACGGGGAAGCGGTGCGGGCGGTGACGGGCGCCGTCCGGGTGGGGAGGGGGCGGGCTGGTCGCCCGCCCCCTCCCCGGCTTTCGACCGCGCTACGCCCGCACGTCCAGCCGGACCAGCGCGCCGATCTCGACGAGCTGGTCCGGCAGGGCGAGGTCGGAGACCCCCAGGACCGTGCTCGTCGGACGGTGCTCCCCGACGTACTCGGCATGCAGCCGCGCGGTCGTGTCGAAGTTCTCCCTCAGGTTCCTGACCAGCACGGTCGTCTCCACGATCTGGCCGCGGGTGGCGCCGAAATGCGCCAGCACCAGGTCGAGGTTGGCCAGCGTGGTCTTCATCTGCAGCTCGAAGTCACCGGCGCCGACGAACTCGCCGGCGGCGTCGTGCGAGAGCTGCCCCGAGACGTACAGCGTGTCGCCGGCCTGCAGCGCCTGGCTGTAGCCGTATGCGTCCTCCCACGGCACACCGAAGCGGAACGTTCTGGGCTTGACGGTCACGACGTACCCCCTGCCTACCGTGTGATCCGCACCCGGCGCGGGAGCACCGGAGACGCTGCGATGATCATCACGTGCCGCTGAACGCCGCCGCCTCCCGGCACATTCCTTCCGCCGCACCTCTGGACTCCATGAATTGCCGTCACGTTACGTGTTCATCATGTAACAATGAGCTTCATGCCGTCCCCTCCACATGACGCGCTCGTCTCCATGTTCCGCGACCGGCCGCAACTGGCGGTGGAGATCCTGCGCGACCTCATCGGGAAACAGCTCCCAGAGACTCCTCTCGTGCGGGTGGAGCCCAACACGTTCAACACGCGGCCCTCCGACGACTTCGACGCCGACCTCGTCCTCTCCATGGGCCCGCCGCAGTCCCCGGCCCACGCCATCGTCGTCGAGATCCAGCAGGACACCTCCAAGGACCCCAGGAAGCTGGCCCGCTACGCCGCCTCGCTGTGGCTGATGATGCACTGCGACGCCACCGTCCTGGTCGTCTGCCCCAACCGGGCCACCGCCGCCCACTACATGCGTCCCGTCGACTCCGGGCTGACCGGCTACCGCCTGCACCCCTGCGTCCTCGGCCCCGACTCCATCCCCGCCATCACCGACGCCAAAGAAGCCACCGCCCACCTCGACCTCGCCACGATGTCCGTCATGGTCCACGGCCGCAACCGCAAGGTCATCGAAGCCTTCGCCACGGCCCTGACCGACACCGCCGACGATCACGCTCCGCAGTACTATGAATACGCCTACAGCATGTCCGCGCCGGAGATTCGCCAGCTCCTGGAGGAGATCATGACGTCCACCACCTGGCCCGTCTACAGCCCCTTCGCCCGCGAACACTTCGGCCGCGGCAAGGAAGAAGGCCGAGAAGTCGGCCGCGAAGAGGGTAAAGCGGAGGAAGCCGCCAAGCTGGTGATCCTCGTACTCACCGCCCGAGGCTTCACCCTCCCCGACCAAACGCACACCCAGATCACCACCTGCAAAGACCTCAACCAGCTGGAAACCTGGGCCACCAGAGCAGCCACCATCCAAACCCTCGACGACCTGTTCGCCTAAGGGCCTCAGAGTTCGCCACCGCCTTGCCGCAGCCCCGGACGGAGGAGATCATGACGTCCACCACCTGGCCCGTCTACAGCCCCTTCGCCCGCGAACACTTCGGCCGCGGCAAGGACGAGGGACGGGAGGAAGGCAAAGCCGAGGAAGCCGCCAAGCTGGTCATCCTCGTACTCACCGCCCGAGGCTTCACCCTCCCCGACCAAACGCACACCCAGATCACCACCTGCAAAGACCTCAACCAGCTGGAAACCTGGGCCACCAGAGCAGCCACCATCCAAACCCTCGACGACCTGTTCGCCTAAGGTCAGAAGTGGCCGAAGTCGCCATGCCGCCCGGCCCCGGCCCGGAACCGGGCCGCGCCTCCGGCCGCACCCGGCAGCGAGACGAGACCGCGGCGTACCTCGTTGCGCATCGCCTCCGCCGGGGGCAGCCCGTGCTGCTCCAGCACTGACATCCGGTCCCCCCGCAGGCATTCCTGCGGGAACCGGGCGATCTCTCCCGCCAGTTCCTCGGCGTGCCGCCGTGCCGTCCCGCCCGGCACCAACCGGTTGACCAGCCCCATCTCGTACGCCTCCCGCGCCGGGACGGGGCGGCCGGTGAGGATCAGGTCCATCGCCCGGCTCTGCCCGATGAGACGCGGCAGCCGTACGGTGCCGCCGTCGATGAGCGGCACGCCCCAGCGGCGGCAGAACACGCCGAACACCGCGTCCTCCTCCGCCACCCGCAGGTCGCACCAGAGGGCCAGCTCCAGCCCGCCGGCGACGGCGTGCCCGGCGACGGCGGCGATCACCGGCTTCGTCAGCCGCAGCCGCGTCGGCCCCATCGGCCCGTCGCCGTCCTCCCCGACGTGGTTGTCCAGCGCCTTGAGATCGGCGCCCGAGCAGAACGTGCCGCCCTCCCCCCACAGCACGGCCACGGCGGCGTCGGACGCGTCGAACTCCCGGAACGCGTCGGCCAGCGCGGCGGCGGTCTTGCCGTCGACGGCGTTGCGTACGCCGGGCCTGCTGAGCACGACGGTGGTGACGGGGCCGTCGCGCTCCACTCGTACGGTCATGGGTGCCTCCCTGGATCCCTCGCCACGCCTCACGCTACGGCGGAAGCCGACGCCATACCAGGCCGATTCGTCCCTACAGAAGGGCACCCAGTTGCCGAATCACGTGGCCGTGGCCGATCAGGCGGGCTTGTCCAGGAGGATTGGCTTGAGCTGGCGGAAGAATTCGGTCGCATCCGCCAGGGAGTCGCGGCCCGGCGCACCCTCGATAATGTTGATGCTGAGAAGGCGTTTGTGGTCAGGCGTCCACCCGTAGACGAACGCGATCGTCTGATCCTGTTCGTTCTTCCGTCTAGCCGCGAAGCCCGGCCCCAATCCGCCAGGCAGGTCCTTCCCCTGAGCGGACACCTTGGTGTTCTCCAGCCCTTCCGGGCTGGTGGGAGACGGTTCGAAGATTTCAATCATGAGTCCTCGGTCGTCTTCCTGGTCCGGTTTCTCACTCACGGTGCAGGATTCGAAGCGCCGCCCCATGTCCATCTTCGTGCCGAAAGCCTTGTAGTCGTCCAACCCCGTAGCGATCTGGATGGCGTTCGCCGAGATCAGGTCACATTCCAGGGGTGCCTGGGTGACGTTCCCCAGCGGCCGGGTGTCCGGTGGCGGTTCAGAAGACGTACATGCCGCGAGCAGGGAAAGAGGGGCAACAGCGAGTGCAATCGATCGCTTTATTCTCATGAGCCGCTCTTGGAGTAGTATTTCTTCGCACTCTCGAACCCGGTCTCGATGGCTGTGTCCGGCGCACCGAAGACGCGGCCGGTCTCGTTCAAGGACAGCCAGTCCTTGTAAGACCTACGCTCATCTGAGTCCATATCCGACCACGGCTTGATTTTTCCGTCGACCATGAAATGACCGTCCGCGCCAGGGGAAAAGTCCTTGTGACTGTACGGGTGGGTCTTGGCCTGGGCGGCCGGGTCACCGAAAAGCCCATGGCGCATCATCGTAGCTGCCGTAAGGTCGGCGAACATATGCTTGGCCAAGCCGGTTGCGGTATCCGCATCCTCCCGCGCCTGCTCTTCGCGGCTGGACCCGATCTTTCCGAAAATCGTGGCCTTTGCCTCGTCCACCAGGAGACCGACGAACTTACCTTGGGGACCTGGCGCCAGGCCGACGACCTTTTCGGCCATTGACTTGAATGCCGCGAAGCGCGCGTCGTCGGCCTTCGCTGCTTCGATGGCGGAGATGTTCGCAGCATCGGTGATCGCCCAGGTTGTTCTGCTGAGAGCTCGCGCGGCCCGGGCGAATTCGGCACCTCCGCTGCGGCTCATGCGTTCTTCGAGAATGTCCTGCCGTGCAGCCTCGATCTGCTGTGGTGTGGCCTGAGGATGCGCCGCCTGCCATGTCGCGAAGTCAGCTCTGACCTCTGCGGCCACCTTGCCGGCCACTTCGTCAAGCATCTTGGCGGCATAGATCCCGTGGGCGGCG
The DNA here is from genome assembly GCF_040674795.1 of Nonomuraea sp. NPDC049725. Taxonomy (NCBI): domain Bacteria; kingdom Bacillati; phylum Actinomycetota; class Actinomycetes; order Streptosporangiales; family Streptosporangiaceae; genus Nonomuraea; species Nonomuraea sp. NPDC049725. Next base: position 117,423 of record NZ_JBFANJ010000002.1, read on the forward strand.
GTCACCGTCTGAAACGCGTCGGTATCAGCGAACGCCCAGGTCATGACCTTCTTGACGTCGTTTGCATTCAACAAGGCACCATACGGTTCCACGCCGCTCATATTCTTGTCCGCGTTCTGATCCGTCACCACGCCTGGCACTTCCTCGCTGAAGGACCGTGTTGCACGGTGCACGTCACCGATGTATTGGGCCAGGACGTTGCCGAGGTGGGTGCGGGTGTCGGGCAGGTTCGCCTGGACCTTGGGGTCCTTCCAGAAGTGGACCGCCCAGGAGGCGATGAGCGCGGACTTGTAGCCGCGCGAACTGCCGGGAGGCAGGTCGTGATCGCGGAACTCGGTGCTGGCCGACTGGATGGCCCAGCCGAGTTCCGCGTTCGCGTCGCCGTCCCAGTGGTGTTTCCGCATCAGGTACGCCAGCGGTCTGCGCTGCGGGTCGGTGAAGAAGTCCTGGGCGACGGCGGGATGGTGTGCCAGCGCCACCAGGGCGGTGCCCATGGGGCTGAGGTCGCCGGGCGAGATGTCCTTGGGGCCGGGCATGGTCCAGACATCTCGCGGAAGGCTCGGGTCAGGCGGGTGGGCCACGTCCTTGTCGTACAGCTTCTGGACCACCGAGAGCAGGAATCCGTGGTCGAATTCGCCGTCCTGGAGCAGTCTTTTGACGGCGAACGCGTCCTGCGGGCTTTCGATGCCGTCGACCAGTTGGTCGGCGTAGTTGTCGGGGAGCTTCATCTGGCCGACCCCGCGTGAGGCCGTGCCCAGGATCTTGCTGAGCATGGTGGCGAGCCTGTCCTGGGTCGCGACGTCGCGCTGGGAGGGGCGTCCCGAGGGCGGGAGTCCTGCCCCGTACGCCCTGTTGATCAGGGCTTTGAGCTCGCGGGGCGGGATCTCCTTGGCGAAGGCCACGGCGAAGTACGGATCGTTCTTGTGCCGTTCGAGCTCCGCCACCGTCTTGGCGTCGAGGGAGTGGCTCTTGATCTGGTCGCGGAGCTTCGTGGCCAGGGTCTTGGCCGAGGCCGCGCCCTCGGCGGGCGACTTGGACAGCCAGGCTGATTCGTTGGCCCACAGGATGCCGCCCTTGCCGGACTTCCGGTCCGGCTCGGCGAGGATCAGGTCGAGGCGGCCCTGGAGCGAGGGGATCTGGTCGCTCAGCTGACGGCCGATGGCCTGCAGGGGGCCCGGTCCCCACAAGGGGATGTCCAGGGAGGTCAGGGCGCGTTCCACCTGGCGGCCGACGTCCGGCAGGGTGTCGCCGGCCCGCTTCATGCCGTTGATGAGCTGGGTCATCAACGTGGGGTTGATGCCGACCATGGGACTCATCCGGCAGGCGCTCCCCTGGTCGGATCGGACGGCTGGACGGAGTCGAGCAACGCCAGAGCCTTGGCGAAAAGGTCCTTGAACGCCCGGTCCCAGCCGCGCAGGTCGGTGATGAGCCGGTCCCCGGCTTCGCCTTTGAGCGCGCCGCCGTCGACCAGGCGAACAAGCGCGATCAGGTCATTGGCATGCTCTTCGCGTAGTCGCTCGATGTGCCGTCGAGCGGCTTCGATCTCTTCCTTTGTCGCCATTGCCGCCCGATCTCGGGAGATAACGGGGTCGAGGACATGGTAGCCGTCGGCACGGTGGGGATGAAGCGAAATGCTGCGAGCCCGACGCTATTGCTATGGCCGTCCCTATAAGGGGGATGACATTCACACATTTTGCGGGCGCTTCTTTGGGAATTCCTGAAATCAGGTTTATGCACTGAGCCGAAGCAGTCCGGGTCACCTTCCATCACCGGCGTCAGCTGAGGCGGTACTTTCGCTTGATCGAGGCGGCCTCCTCCTCGGTCACCTCGGTGGGCGTCCGGCTCAGGACCTGGCGCAGTTCGTCCATGATGGCCTGCCCTGAGCTGCGGGCCCGGGAGCTGAACTGGGCGATCTGGGCGTCGAACTGCTTGGCGGCCGGTCCGGTCCACACCTTGCCCGTGCGGAACATCCGGGTGGGACGGTCGACGTCCGCGTCGATCTGTTCGAGCATCGGGCCGATCGTGCGGACGGCCTGCTGGAGCGCCTCGTGCAGCGGGTTGCGCACCATGGCGGCCATCGGTCAGTCCTTGGTCTGCTCGGGAGCGGGGGTCGCGTCGAGGATCAGCTTCGGGGCGATGAGTTTCATCATCGCGACCACGTCGGCGGCGTTGTCCCGGCCTTTGACGCCGTGGACGAGCTCCACAATGACCCGGTCGTAGCCGTGCACCAGCATCGCGGCGGCACGAGCGTCATCGGCGGGGCCGTTCTGCCCGTAGGAGCCGATCCCGCCAGGGACTATTTCCGGCAGACGCCGGGCCCCTTGGCTGATCTCCCACTCGACCTCGTGCTCCGATCCGGCCGGGGAGAGGGTTATCTGCAGCACTTTCGGTTTGTTGCCGGTGGGCTGGTAGACGCGGCATGAGCCCGTGCCATAGTCCAGTTTGTCGATCTGTTGCCCCACGGTCATGTCGAAGGCTCCCTTGATGATCGGATCACGGAGTCCTGTCATGAGCCGCACCGCTTCGAGCGGAACGAGGTCGCAGACGAACGGGGAGGCGGCTACTGATGGAAGCGGCCTCGTGTCGATCGGCGGGTCTTCTTCCTGCCGGCACGCGGCGAGCAGCGGCAGCGTGCACAGCAGCACGAGCCACTTGGTGCGTGAGGTTGTCCTCATCACATGTGCTCCGCCTTGTCATCCTCGAAGCCCAGGCGCGACTCATCGCGCACCCGGATCCGGTACTACACCGACGAATCCGTCGTAAGGTCACTTCCGCTAGGCGTCCAGCCGGGCTGGATGTCTCCCGAGCAGTGCGGTGTACGGGCTCTCGTCGAACGCGCAACGCGGTCAGGCGGGAGGTGTCCAGGCCGAGGTTTTCCAGGGAGTCCGGGGGCTGGGTGATGGCCGGTGGGGTGCGGGAGGGCTGTGCCGGGGTCGTGTCGGAACGGGCCGGGGGCCGGTCCGGCGGGCGCTCGGGTGACGGCTGGGGATTCGGCGACGGGGTCGTCATCTCGGGTCTCCGGCACGGTCGAGAACAGCCGGATTATCCCCTGGCACAGGGCTCCTCACGGGGGACGCATAACGTAACAGCATGGACTTTCCCGGCTTCGCGACGCGCGGACGCCAGGTTGTACGCATCGGGCTGCCCCCCGGGTTCAGTCAGTCGGGCGGTGCTGCCGCGATCAGGCAGCGTTCGACCGTGTGGGCGAGTGCGCAGAGTCTGGGGTTGTCGCGGGCGCTGCGCTGGATCCAGCGCAGCACGGCCAGGTCGTCGCCGGTCATCTCGGCGAGCGGGAGGCGCAGGATCGGCTTGATCCGGGGCGAACGGGTCACCCGGGCGTAGCGCGCCAACGCGTGGTCGAGGGTCAGGGCGGGGGCGAGCGCGCCCAGCTCAGGGACGGCGCCAGGGGCCGGCGGGGAGGCCAGGTGGGGGGCCAGGGTCAGCACGTCGAGGAGGGGCAGGGCGAGCAGGTAGTCGCGCAGCCGGGGCCAGTCGCGCCACGCGGCCAGGGTCTGGGCGACGAAGAGCCGGTCCTCCTCGCGCTCGTGGCCGATGATCGCCGGCAGGTCGAGGCCGCGCAGCGGGCGTAATGCCCGGCGCAGGGGTTCGCGCAGGGGTTCGTGCCGGTAGCAGGCGGCCAGCTTCTCGACGTCCAGGCGGTTGAGCCGGCCGGACAGCAGGTTGAGGAAAACGTGACCGCGCAGGGCGGGCATGCGCTCGATCCGGGTGCGCAGCGGCCTCGGCAGCCGGGGTGAGAGCAGGGCGAACGCCAGCAGTTCGTGCGCGGTGGGCTCGACGATCGCGTCCAGCGTGTGCTCGGTGAGCGGGGTGCCACGTGCCTGCAGGTGGTCGAGCAGGGCGTCGCCGGGGTCGGTCAGCCACAGCCGCCAGCCGTAGGCGCTCGCCTCGGGATCGAGGTCATGGGGGTTGCCGAGGAGCTCGGGCCAGGTCCGGCCGCTGGACAGCGCCTGCGCCCACAGTGCCGTGAGCTCCTCCCCGCCCGCGTTGCGGCAGCGTCGCTCGGCCAGGGCCACGGTGCCGGGGACCCGGCTGCGCAGGGCCGCCTGGACGACATCGGGCGGCACCGCAGGAAGAACCTCGTGCGGCGTGGTCCAGGAGAGGAAGCTGCACAGGTACGCGTCGTCGCGCTCGGCGAGACGGCGCAGGAACCACTCCTCCAGCTCCAGCGCCCTCAGGTGCCGCGCGACCCGGAGCACCTTGCCGTCGGTGCCGGGGTCCTGGGTGAGGTGGGCGCCGTCGGGGTCGAGGTCCAGGTAGCCGTCGCGGTCCCCCACGGCCAGCAGGACGCGGGCGCGCAGCGCGGGGTCGGCGGGGAGCAGGCCGTGATCGGTCAGTTCGCGCAGCCACGCGGCGGCCTCGTCGTCCGGGCGGCCCCAGCTCTCCCGGTACACCCTGTCGATCTCCGCCGGGCGCCCCCGCGCGACGACGGTCCGCAACGCGATGGCGCGCACCCCGTCGAGGCGGGCGAACACCGCCTGGACCAGCTCGTCCCCGGTGAGGGCGTCGGTGGCGCTCAGCCGGCCGGTGCGTTCGAGCAGTCCCCACAGGACCGGGTCACCGCGCCGGCGCCAGCCCTGCCACAGCGCCCGGATCGCGGTCCGGTTGCCGCGCCGGACCTGCCAGGAGATCCACCGGCGGGCCGCCCGGGCCCGGAGGCCGCTGCCGCAGGCCCGCGTGACGATGTCGTCGATCATTCAGCGGGGCGTCCCCTCGCTCGGCCGGTCGATCCCGCCTTGATGATGATCCGAAATGCCGGGCCGGGCAACGGGCGGGCGTCACCAACCGGGGTAGCGGGTCAGCCAGGTGGGATCCTTCGGCCGCCCGTACGCGCCTCCGGACGGGCTCTCGGTCAGCTGGGCCACCAGGTCCCGGGCGAGCGTGTCCATGATGGCCCCCAGCTCCAGCCTGTTGAGCAGCCCGTCCGGCCACACGCCGGCGCCGTGCAGCGCCCCGAGCAGCGCGCCGGTGACGGCGGCGACGGACTGCCCGTGGGGCGCCGTCGCCGCGAACGCCAGCGCGTCCACCGCGTCCACCGGGTCCACCGGGTCCACCGCCTCGCCAGGACCAGGCCATGACGCCGCGACGTACAGGCCGCCGGACAGCGCCGACAGCGCGGTGGCGTCGGGCGCGATCGCCGCCAGCCGCGCCCGGTCCCGGGGCTCCTGCCGGGCCGCCGCGCACACCGTACGGGCCTCGTCCAGGATCTCCGACACCTCCGGCAGCCGGGGCAGCCCGGGCCCGGATGCCACCGCGTCCGCGAGGGAGCCCGCCGTCAGGCAGCGGCCCGCCAGGATCGCCGCCGCCGCCGTCGTCCGGTACGCCCCCGGGTCGCCGTGGGTCAGCGCGGCCACGTCCTGGGCGAACTCGGCCAGCGCGTCGGGGGCGACATTTCCGGACAGTACGGCCAGCGGGAGGGAACGGGTGAGAGCATGGCAGCCCCGGCTCTGAGTGGACGGCCGCTCGATGCCGCCCTGCTCGGGCCGGTTCAGCGCCCGTACGGTGGCGGGCGCCGAGCCGCGCCGCTCCCGCAGCTCCGGCACGTCGGCGAGCCGGCCGTCCGGCCAGCGCGCCGTGCCCGCCGCCCAGCGCCGGTGCCGCTCGTGCGTCTCGATGCCCTGCAGGGCGGCCCATCGGCAGTACGCGTGCCAGATCACCGACGGCGGATGGCAGATGCCCCTGTGCTCGCCTCGGACCCAGGCGCGGATGACGCCCTCGATCGTGAAGGCGGCGAGCTGCGTGCTGACCCCGGCCAGGAGCGGCCCGGCAGGCGGAACGGCCCCGCGGCCGACGCTGTCACCCAGCGCCAGCCCCAGCACCAGCCCGCGCACCCGCCCCACCCAGGCGTCATCGCCTCCGCTCATGCCGACCGGTGCACCCACGAGCCGAAGAGCGTCAGCACCAGCCCGCTCCGGAAATCCGGCGCGGGCACCCGGACCGACCGGACCAGCGGCCCGTCGCCGGGGACGGGCTCGCAGCCGCCCTTCCCTGGCGCGTACCGCCTGACGGTCTCCTCCCAGCAGTCGAAGAACGCCCACTCCCCCGCCGTGGAGACGTAGCAGAGGACGCGCAGGCCGACGACCAAGTCAGGGGGGCCGAAGGCCGCTTCGACCTCGTCACGGCGTACGTCCCGCTGCCCGGACCAGGTCCGCGCCTCTTCGATCAGCGCGGCCCACTCGCTCTCGCCGAGCGTCCCGTCGACCTCCAGGTAGCCCAGGCGGTGGAACTGCTCGGCGTACACCGACGCGACCTCTTCCACGCACCTGCTGCCGGAGCCGAACGCCTGGGCGAACGCCCCGGGAACGCCGCATGCGCCGTAGCGGTCGCCGAGCGTCTGGCGGACGGCGGCGAAGTCCTCGTCGCGCTCATCGAGGAAGCAGAGGTTCTCCAGGAGCATCCTGGCGACGGTCTCCATCTGGGGGCCGTCCGAGGCGTACATGCCGGCCCGCTTCATCATCAACGGGAGGGTCTCCAGCCAGCGCTGCCGCAGCTCGGTTGCCGGACGCATCCCGTCAACCTACCGCGCCGGGCGGCGGGCGGGTCAGGCCTGCTTGAGACGCTGGGCTTCCTTGCGGACCTCGGCCTGGACGGAGCGCTCGTGCTCCAGCCACGCCGGGTTCTCCGCCTTCAGGGCGTCGATCTCGGCCGTGGTGAGCGGGTCGGTGATGCCGCCCCTGATCAGGCCGGAGACGGACACGCCGAGCTTGGCGGCGACGACCTGCTTGGGGTGGGGGCCGTTGCGGCGCAGGTCGGCGAGCCACGCGGGCGGGGAGGACTGCATCGCGTTGAGCTCGCTCCGGGAGACGACGCCCTCCTGGAACTCGGCGGGGGTGGCCGAGAGGAGGATGCCCAGCTTCTTGGCCGCGGTCGCGGGCTTCATCGTCTGGGGCGTCTTGGGCTTGGGCGAGGTCATGGGGTCAAGGGTAGTCAGTACGGGGCGGTTCCTTTGACATCGGTACCCTGTGGGGGTGACTCATGAGGAGACGTTCCGGCTGGCGTACTCGCCCGGGGTGACGCCCGCGAAATGGGCCGGCGTCTGGGCCGAGAGGGTGCCCGGCGTGCCGCTCACGCTGGTCGCGACGCCCGCGGCCGAGGTGGTGCCGCTGCTGCGTGACGGCGGCGCCGACGCGGGGTTCGTGCGGCTGCCGGTCGAGCGTGACGGGCTCAGCGTGATTCCGCTGTACGTGGAGACCACGGTGGTCGTGGTGCCGAAGGACCACGCGGTGACGGCGGCCGACGAGGTGACCGTCGCCGATCTGGCCGACGAGGACGTGTTCCATCCGCTGGACGACGCGCTGGAGTGGGCGGTGCGGCCGGGGGTGCCCGCGTTCGAGCGTCCGGCCACGACGGCGGACGCGGTCCAGCTGGTGGCGTCGGGGGCGGGGCTGCTGCTGGTGCCGCAGTCGCTGGCGCGGCTGCACCACCGGCGTGACCTCACCTACCGGCCCGTGACCGACGCGCCGCAGTCGCAGGTGGGGCTGGCCTGGCTCACGGAGGCGACGACGGACCTGGTGGAGGACTTCATCGGGATCGTCCGGGGGCGGACGGCCAACAGCTCGCGGGGCCGCGCCCCGGCCGAGCCGGCGCGCAAGCCGAAGAAGAAGCCGGAAGCGCGGCAGCCGGCCCGGGGCAAGGCCGCCCAGAAGAAGACGACGCAGCAGAAGACCACACAACAGAAGTCCGGGCAGCAGAAGAAGGGCCGCCGCCCCCGGTGATCCCAGGCTCTCGCGCGGGGTCAGGCGGTGAACGTGCCGGCGACCAGGTCGTCGAAGTGCTCCAGGTCGTCCGCCGCCGCCCGGTCGAGCCCGCGCAGCGGCCCGTGGTCGGCCAGGTAGGCGTCCGCGTAGAGCCGGGCCACCAGCGCCTTGCGCGTCCCGTGCCCCGCGCGCTCCTCCCATCCCGCCTGCTCGACCAGCAGCGCGGCGGCGTACACGTCGGCCATGAACTGGGCCAGCGGATACAGCCGGGCCTCCGCCACCGCGGGGTCGAGCGCGGACCAGGCGATGATCGCCTTGCGCAGGTCCTCGACGCGCCCCCGTACCAGCGACCAGTCGCCTGAAGGCGGCGACTGGAGGGCGGCCTCCAGGCGGTCGAGGAACGGCTCGTGGGCGTTCTCGCGCAGCATCGCGCGGCGCACGTCGAGGCAGAGGATGTTGTCGCCGCCCTCCCAGATGGGGTTGACCTGGGCGTCGCGCAGCAGCCTGGCGACGGGCCACTGCTCGATGTAGCCGTTGCCGCCGTGCGCCTCGACGGCGTCGCTGGCGGCGGTGAGGCCGAGGCGGGCGGCGCGGAGCTTGATGAGCGCGGGGGCGAGGCGCAGGCGGGGGCCGACGTGGCCGTCGAAGACGAGCGCCTGGGCGGCCTCGGTCTCGACGATGAGCTCGGCGAGCTTGCGGCGCATGAGCGGCTGGTCGATGAGCGGGCGGCCGAAGGCCTCGCGGGCGCGGGTGTAGCAGAGCGCCTCGACGAGGGCGCGTCTGGCGAGTCCGGCGCCCATCATGGCGACGCCGAGCCGGGAGGCGTTGGTGAGCTTCATCATGGTGCCGAGCCCGGAGCCGGAGCCGGGCCCGGCCAGCAGGAACGCCTCCGCGCCGGTGAACTCGACCTCGGCCGAGGCGACGGAGCGGGTGCCGAGCTTGTCCTTGAGGCGGCGGATGCGCACGCCGTTGCGGCTGCCGTCGCGGCGCTCCCACAGGACGAGGAAGGGCGCGACGGTGTCCTCGTGGCGGGCCAGCACGACGAACGCCGAGCCGTTGGCGTTGGAGGCGAACCATTTGAGGCCGGTGAGCAGCCAGGCGTCGCCGTCGGGGACGGCGGTGGCCTCCAGGGCGGCCAGGTCGGAGCCGCCGGTCCGCTCGGTGAACATCTGGGCGGCCTCGCCCGAGTAGTGGCCGTCGGCGAAGATCTGCCGGACGCGTTCCTTGACGTCGTCGGGGGCGTGGCGTTCTGCGAGGGAGACGACCATGTCGCCGCCGGTGCCGAGCGCGCAGCCCATGCCGATGTCGGCCTGGTCGAGCAGGTAGGTCCAGGCGGCGGCGAGCGCGGCGGGGTCGGCGCCGTGGGCGCGGGCCTGCTCGGCGAAGGCCGGGGAGGTGAAGTTGTCGGCCAGGAGGGCGCGCCGGGCCGTGTGGAAGGAGGGCGGCATGACGACCTCGCTGATGTCGCGCCCCCATGCGTCGTACTTCTCCAGGCGCGGCGGGTTGCGGTCGGTCTCCTCGGCGCACTCGGCGATCAGCCCGCCCATGAGCGCGCCGAGCCGGTCGAGGTGCGGCTCGGCCCAGGCGTAGCCGTCGCCCAGGTGGCGCCGCATGAGCAGGCGCAGCGCCGGGTCGCAGCGCCACCAGTTGCGCCCGGCCGCGCCCTGGTAGCGCTCGGTGGCGTAACGGTCGCTGCCGTCGAACGGTTCGGTGAGATAGCGGCGCATACTCCGGAGTGTTACATATACTCGACACGCGATGGAAGAGCGTAATGGACTGAGTGCCCGGTCGGCGGTGCTGAGCGCGTTGCTCGGCAGCCATCCGCCGAGCCTGCCCGCGCGCCGGCTGGTGCGCATCGGCGCGCTGTTCGGCATCGCCGAGGGCACGGTGCGGGTGGCGCTGTCACGCATGGTCGGCGCGGGCGACCTGACCCAGGAGGGCGGCCTCTACACGCTGTCGGAGCGGCTGGTGGAGCGCCAGGCCCGGCAGGACGAGAGCCGCGCCCCGCACACCCGGCCGTGGGACGGCACGTGGGAGATCGCCGTGGTGACCGCCGAGCGGCGGGCGCCGGCCGACCGGGCGGCCTTCCGCCACACGATGACCGCGCTGCGCCTGGCCGAGCTGCGCGAGGGCACCTGGATGCGGCCCGCCAACCTGCTGCGCGACTGGCCCGGCAGCGTGACCGCGCAGTGCACGCTGATCGACGGCCGCCCGCACGGCGACCCGACCCCGCTGCTGTGGGACCTGGAGGGGTGGGCGGCCGAGGCCCGCAGGCTGGAGGGGGCGCTCGGCCGCGCCGAGGGGCTGGCCGAGGGGTTCCTGGTGTCGGCGGCGGTGCTGCGCCACCTGCTCGCCGACCCGCTGCTGCCGCCGGAGCTGCTGCCGCCCGGGTGGCCGGGCGGCGAGCTGCGCGAGCGTTACGACGCCTTCGACCGCCGCTACCGGCGGCTGCTCGAACGGCACCTCACAGACTGACCCCGAAGATCACCCGCTTGCCGCGGAACTCGGTGAGGCTCCACAGCTTGCCGTCGTGCACGGTCAGGTCCTCCGGGCCGACCGGGTACGGCCTGGCGGTCACCTCGCCGCCGCGGTCCACGAGCAGCCTGCCGTTGCCGGAGCTGCCGCGCGACTGGCTGAGATACCAGGTGTCGCCCTGCGAGAGCGCGCCCTGGATCTTCTCGTGGCCCAGCAGGTGGGCGTCCTTGGGCGTGCCGTCCAGCGGCAGGTCCCAGCGGGCGACCCGGCCGCCCGGGCCGTTGTCGTACTCGCCGGAGATGAGCGTGCCCGAGGTCCGGTCGACGGCGGCGAAGGAGAAGACCGCGCCCTTGTCCGCCACCCGCCAGAAGTCACTCTGCGGGATCACGTAGCGGTAGCCGAAGGCGTGCAGCCGGCCGCCGTGGCGGCCCACCCGGTTGCCGTCACCCAGGTCGTCCTGGACGGTGCGCAGGTCGAGCACGTGGTTGAGGTCGAAGACGCGCAGCCCTCTGGTGGTGTCGGCCACGTACAGCAGGTCGCCGTGGCAGGTGACGCCGCCCGCGTGGATGTCGATCGGCGCGTAGGCGCCGTCGGGCTTGGCCTCCACGAGCAGCGCGTGCCGGTATTTCAGCGTGCGCGGGCTGAAGAACGTGGCCCTGATGCCCCGCTCCCCCCGCTCCGGCTTGTAGTACCAGGTCGCCACGAACACCGGCACGCCGATCGAGCCCGAGTCGTCGCCGCTGGTCAGGCCCTGCGGGTACCAGTCGAGGGTGTCCTGGTCGCCGGCGTCGAAGGCGTACCACTCGGCGGGGCGCGGGCTCATCGCGCCGAGCGCCGCGCGGGCGCCCCGGCGGACCGCGTCGCGGTTGGCGGCCTCCAGCACCGCCTCCACCGAGGCGGCGCCGATCTCGCCGGCCAGCCTGGCCGCCCCCTCGGCCAGCGAGCCGGTCGCCCGGCGCAACGTGAAGGGCGTCTCGTCCGTGGGAACCATGTTCCCAGTCTGGCTGATGTGGCGGGGCTTTCAGGGGGGTATCGGCGATCCGGTCCCCCCGCAGGGTCCGCCGCCGCGGGAGGTGTCAACCCGCTCCCCCAGGACAGAGGGGGGTGATGGGACGGGATCTGCACAAGGCGCGTTTTTCCGAGGAAGAGTTCCGGCTGTTCGGCGAACGGCTGGAGGAGCAGCTGGGCGTGCTGCGCGGGCTGCTGGAGCGGCCGGGGTTCGGCGAGGGCCCGGTCACGATCGGCGCCGAGCTGGAGTTGTTCCTCGTCGACGAGGCGGGCCGGCCGCTGCCGCGCAACAGCGAGGTCCGGGCGACGCTCGACGACCCGCGCGTGGTGCTGGAGCTGGGCCGGTTCAACCTGGAGGTGAACCTGACGCCGCTGCCGCTGGCCGGGCAGCCGTTCGAGCGGCTCGGCGCGGAGATCCAGGAGACGTTGCGCAAGGTGGACGCGGCCGTCGACGGGGGCGGGGCGCTGCCGATCGGCATCCTGCCCACGCTCGACGCCGACGACTTCACGCCGGACGCGATCAGTGACGAGAACCGGTACGAGGCGTTGAGCCGGGGCATCCGGCGGCTGCGGCTGGAACCGTTCCTGGTCAAGATCGACGACCTGGAGCTGTCGGTGGAGAACGTGATCCTGGAGAGCGCCAACACCTCCTGGCAGGTGCACCTGCGCACGCCGCCCGGCCGGTTCGCCCGGCTGTTCAACGCCGCGCAGCTCGCCATCGGCCCGGTGCTGGCGGTGTGCGGCAACTCGCCGCTGTTCCTGGGCCGGACGCTGTGGGAGGAGACGCGGATCGCGCTGTTCGAGGAGGCGGCCGACGACCGCGACGTGGAGCGGCTGTACCGCAAAGACGGGCGGGTCACGTTCGGCTCCGACTGGGTGAAGGAGGGCGCCTACGAGGTGTTCGAGCGGTACGTGCGCGACTACGACCCGGTGGTGCCCGATCTGACGGCGGCGGGCGATCCGGCCGAGGTGCCGCAGCTCCGGCTGCACCAGGGCACGATCTGGCAGTGGAACCGGCCCGTCTACGACCCGGCCGACGGCGGCCACCTGCGCATCGAGATGCGGGCGCTGCCGGCCGGGCCGTCGTGCGCGGACATGGCGGCCAACACGGCGTTCCTGCTCGGGCTGACGCTGGCGCAGGCCGAGCGCGACCTGACCGGTTACCGGTTCGCGCAGGCGTACCAGAACTTCTACCGGGCGGCCATGCACGGGCTGGACGCCAAGCTGTCGTGGCCGGGCAGGGACGGCGAGTTCGAGGCCGCCGACCTGGTGCTCAGCCTGCTGCCGGAGGCGCGGGCGGCGCTGCTGGGCGCCGGGGTGGCCGCCAGGGACGTGGAGGACGCGTTCGAGATCATCGAGCAGCGGACGCGGCTGCGCCGCACCGGCGCGGCCTGGCAGCGGGAGACGCTGAAGGCGTTCGGCGGCGACCGGGAGCGGCTGGTGCGCCGCTACCGCGAGCTGGCGCTGTCGGGCCTGCCCGTCCACCTGTGGCCGTAGGGGGCCGGGCACGGCTCCCACCTGCCCTTGCGCGAGCCGCGGCAGTTGACCCTAAGCTCATGAGATGCGAGCGGTTGCCTTTGACGTCTTCGGTGGAGAGCTCGACGTGCGCGAGCTGCCCGACCCCGCCCCCGCCCCGCACGGGGCGGTGATCAGGGTCGAGGCGACCGGTCTGTGCCGCAGCGACTGGCACGGCTGGCAGGGGCACGACCCGGACATCCGGGTCCTGCCCCACGTCCCCGGCCACGAGCTGGCGGGCGTGGTGGAGGCCGTCGGCGCCGAGGTGCGCGGCTGGCGTCCCGGCGCCCGGGTGACGGTCCCGTTCGTGTGCGCCTGCGGATCCTGTACGGCCTGCGCCACCGGCGACCAGCAGGTGTGCGAACGGCAGACGCAGCCGGGCTTCACCCACTGGGGCTCCTACGCCGAGCTCGTGGCCGTCGACCACGCCGACGTCAACCTGATCGCGATCCCGGAGGAGATGGCCGCGGTCACCGCTGCCGGGCTCGGCTGCCGGTTCGCCACGTCGTTCCGGGCCGTGGCCCAGGTGGGGCGGGTGCGGCCGGGCGAGTGGGTGGCGGTGCACGGCTGCGGCGGCGTGGGGCTGTCCGCCATCATGATCGCCACGGCGGCGGGGGCGCGGGTGGTGGCCGTCGACATCAGCGCCGACGCGCTCCACCTGGCCGAGCAGGCGGGCGCCACCCACTTCGTCGACGGCTCGGCGGGCGACGCCGCCGCCCAGGTCAGGGAGCTGACCAGGGGCGGCGCGCACGTGTCGCTGGACGCGCTCGGCAGCCCGCAGACGTGCGCCGCCTCGGTCGAGAGCCTGCGCCGGCGCGGCCGTCACGTACAGGTCGGGCTGCTGCCCGGCGGGCCCACGCCGGTGCCGATGGACCGGGTCATCTCCCAGGAGCTGAGCCTGCTGGGCAGCCACGGGATGGCCGCGCACGCCTACCCGCCGATGCTGGAGATGATCAGGGCCGGGCTGCTGCAGCCCGACCAGCTCGTCACCCGGACGATCGGCCTGGCCGACGCCGGCAAGGCGCTGGCCTCGATCGGCTCCGTCCCCGGCGTCACCATGATCACACCCGGATTCCCTATCTGACATGGCCGCTTTTCAGCGGGGCGCGTTTGGGTAAGGATGAGACGCCCTGTGTGACTGCCCGCCTGACCACGAGGAACGCGATGATCCGAACCTTGCTGGCCGAGGACATGCATCTCGTCAGGGGGGCGCTCGTCGCCCTGCTCGCCTACGAGGAGGACATCGAGATCGTCGCGGAGGTGGACCGGGGTGACCGGATCCTCTCCACGGCGCTCTCCTGCAAGCCCCACGTCGCGGTGCTCGACATCGCGCTGCCCGGCCAGGACGGGCTGTCGGCCGCGGCCGAGCTGCACCGCGAGTTACCGGAGGTCGGGGTGCTGATCCTGACCGGAGTGGGCACGCCCGGCCTGCTGAAGCGCGGGCTGGACGTGCACGTGCGCGGCTTCATGGCCAAGGACGCGCCGCCCGGCCGGCTCGGCGACGCGATCCGGCGGGTGGCCGCCGGCGAGCGGGTGATCGACTCCGAGCTGGCGATCGCCGCGATGAGCCCGTCCGACGCGCCGCTCACCCAGCGGGAGCTGGACGTGATCGGCGCGGCGGCCGAGGGCGCCTCGGTGCCGGAGATCGCCGCGTCACTGTTCCTGGCCGAGGGCACCGTCCGCAACTACCTGCACCGGAGCACGTCCAAGCTGGGCGCGCGCAGCCGCATCGACGCCATCCGCATCGCCCGCGAAGCCGGGTGGATCTGAGCGGGTGTGCTCCGCCAGGAAGGCCAGCGCGTCGGCCGCGAGCGCGATGGACCTGCTGACCGCCCGCGCGCCGTGGCCCACGTCCGGCTCATGGCGCAGCAGGATCGGCCGGTCGCCGCCGGTGGCGCGCTGCATCGCCGCGCACATCTTGCGCGCATGCATCGGGTCCACCCGCGTGTCGGCCGCCGAGACCGTGAACAGCGTCGCCGGGTAGCCCACCCCGTCGCGGACCCGGTGGTAGGGCGAGTAGGCCAGCAGCCACGCGAGCTGCTCGGGGTCGTCGGGGTCGCCGTACTCGCCGACCCACGACGGGCCGAGGCCGCTGCGGTGATAGCGGACCATGTCGAGCAGCCCGGCCGAGCACACCGCCGCCGCGAACAGGTCCGGCCGCTGGGTGACGGCCGCGCCGACGAGCAGGCCGCCGTTCGACTCGCCCCAGACGGCCAGCCGGTCCGGGGTGGTCCAGCCGTCGGCGACGAGCTTCTCGGCCGCCGCCGTGAAGTCGTCGAACACGTTCTGCTTGCGCGCCAGCATGCCGTCGCGGTGCCAAGCCTCGCCCTCCTCGCCGCCGCCGCGCAGCCCGGCGACGGCCAGCACGCCGCCGGCCTCCACCCAGGCGAGCGAGTCGCTGGCGTAGCCGGGCAGCAGGGGGATGCCGAAGCCGCCGTAGCCGGTCAGGATCGCCGGCCGGGGGCCGCCGCCGGACGGGCGGGCCACGACGAGCATCCGCACCCGGGTGCCGTCGGCCGAGGTGTACTCCAGGCGCCGGCTCTCCACGTCCGGCGCCGGCACGTGCCCCGGCGGGGTGGCCCACAGCGTGGCCTCGCCCCGGCGCGCGTCGTAGCGCCACACCTGCGGCGGCGTGACCGCGTCGGTGTAGCTGAACCACGCCTCGTGCCCGCCGCCCGGCCGTGACGTCAGCGGCCCGATCGAGCCGAGCCCGGGAAGCGGCACCTCGCCCAGCCGCTCCCCCGTCTCCGCGTCGTGCACGCCGATCTCGCCCACGGCGTGCCGGGTCGCCGACAGCAGCAGCCTGCCGCCCTGAAGGACGGTGAACGAGCCGAGCACCGCCTCGGGATCCTCCGCGACCAGCTCGCGCCACCGCTCCGGGGCCTCCGGATCGGCCACGCACAGCCTGCGGCGCGGCGCGTCCCGGTCCGTCAGCAGGTACAGCCGCCCGTCGGGGCCCACCCCCGCGGCCGTGCGCGCCCGCACGCCCTCCTGCACCGCGCGCGGCTCCCCGCCGCGCGCCAGGTCCGCCAGCCAGACGTCGTGGTACGAGGCGCCCGCCGAGATCAGCAGCCAGCGGCCGTCCGGGCTGATCGTCAGCCCGTAGGAGACCGGGCCGCGCTCGAACACCGGCACGTCCTCAGCCTCGCCGATCCGGTGCAGGTAGACGCCCTGGTGGAAGCGTACGTAGTAGAAGGCGTCGCCGCCGGGCAGCCAGGCCACCGGCGAGTAGCGGCAGCCGCCGATCGGGCCGTCGACCCGCTCGCCCGTGGCGACGTCGCCCACGTACAGGTCCGCGCGCTCGTCCCCGCTGCGCGAGAGCTGGTACGCCAGCAGGCGCCCCGCCGGGTCCGGCTGCCAGTCGTCGAGCGTCGTCAGGCCGGTCGGGTCGAGCTCCATCGGGTCGAGCACCGGCCGGTCGTCGCAGTACAGCACCGGGTGCTCCTGCCCGGCGTCCTGCCGCAGGTGGAAGCGCCGCTCGCCGCGCCACACCGGGGCGGTGACCAGGCCGACGCGGCTCAGCTCGGTCAGCCGGGCCAGGAAGCGCTCGCGCAGCGGCGGCCGGGCCGCACGCCACAGCGCGTCCTGCTCGGCCAGCCAGGCGCGGGTGTCGGGGCTGGCGGGGTCCTCCAGCCAGCGGTACGGGTCGCGCACCTCGTGGCCGTGCAGGTTCTCGACGAGGGGCAAGTAGGACGCTTCTGGATATTTCACGATTTTTGTCATGACACGGTCTCCGGTTCCCAATGTCCGGCCAGATCGGCATACAACGGTGAGGCGGCCACCAGCTCGTCGTGCCCGCCCACGATCGCCCGCCCGCCGTCCAGCAGCAGGATCCGCCGGGCGCGCAACGCCGACGTGAGCCGGTGCGCGACCACCACCAGCGTCCCGCCCCGCCGCACGAACGCCCGCTCCACCCGCGCCTCGGCCGCCGGGTCCAGATGGCACGTCGCCTCGTCCAGGATCACCAGCCGCGCCGGCGCCACGTACGCCCGGACCAGCGCCACGAGCTGCCGCTGCCCCGCCGGCAACGCCCCCGGATCCACCACCGCCCCGTAGCCGCCCACCGCCTCCACCAGCTCCCGGGCCCCCAGCTCCGCCACCGCCCGGTCCAGCACCGCGTCCACCTCGTGGCCCCCGCCGGAACCGGCCCCCCGCACTTCCCCAGCAGCGCCCGCCGGGGTCTCCGCCTCTTCGGTGGGGGGTTCGCGGAGGTAGGTGAGGTTGTCTCGGAGGGTGCCGCGGAAGACGTACGCCTCCTGCGGGATGAGGACGCGGGCGGCCGGGTGGACGTCCGGGGCGGGGATGCCGCCGACGAGGACCTCGCCGGCGCCGGGCCGCAGGGTTCCGGCGACGAGCGCCGCCAGCGTGGACTTGCCCGCGCCGCTCGGCCCGACGACGGCCAGGTGGTCGCCCTCCGGGATGCGCAGGTCCAGACGGTCGACGACGGGCTCGGAGTGGGGCCCGTACGCGAACGTGACCCCGCGCAGCCGCACCTCGGCGCCCGGCGGCGTGAGGCGGGCCGAGACGGGTGGGCGGGGCGGGGCCGCGGCGGTGATGCGCGCCAGCGTCGCCGCGAGCCGTACGCCGCTGACGCCCAGCCCCTGGATGAGGCCGTTCAGGGCGGGGGCGAGGGACTGGGTGACGTACGCGAGCGTGCCGACGATGACGCCCGCGCCCGCGCCGCCCGCCAGCAGCCGGGGCGTCCCGGCGAGCACGAGCACCACCGGCAGCCAGCCGCCGACGGCGAGCGCGGCGGTGCGCACCGCCGTCATCCTGGCCAGCGACCGGGCCGCGGCGGCCTGCCGGGCGACGCGCGCGGACAGACGGGCGTCGGCGCGGTCCTCGTCCCCGCAGGCCACGATGTCGCGCAGGCCGCCCGCCAGGCCGGTCATCGCGTCGGACAGCTCCTCGTCGGCCACCAGGAACGCGCGCTGCCGCCGGGCGAGCGCGGGCAGCGACGCCAGGAACAGCGTCAGCCCCGCCACGAACGCGGGCAGCACCAGCACGAGCGCGCCCGGCACCAGCGTCGACAGGCCGACCACCACCCCGGCCACCGTGAACGCGAACCCGCGCACGGTGGTGACGACGGCGGCGAACGCGTCCCTGGCCAGCTCCACCTGCAGCCCGGCCCGCGCGACGGCCGCGCTGTCGCGCGGCTCGCGGGCGTGCACGGCGTCCTCGACGACCCGGGTGAGCAGGTCGTCGCGGAACGGCTCGGCGATCCCGGCGACGGCGAGCACCACCTGGCGCGCGGCCACGGCCGCCAGCGCCCACGCGGCGCCCAGCGCGGCCAGCCACACCAGACCCGTCCCGGGACTCCCGGCGGCGAACCCGTCCTCGATGGCGCGCGCGACGGCATGCCCGATGAGCACCGCCGGGGCCGCCTCCAGCAGCGACCACACGCCGATCCTCACCAGCAGCCGCGGCTCCCGCCGCAGCGCCCCCCACACCACCCCCCTCACCGCCCACCACCGAACCCCTCGCTTTGCCGAGGCGCCAGCCCACCCTGCCCCTGACGGGGAGCGGGCGCTGCCCGGTCCTCCCCCGAGCTGGGAGCACCGCCCGCAAGGTGACCGTCCCGGCGGGGAGCGGGCGCCGCCCGGCCCTCCCCCGAGGCGGCAGGACCGCCCGCAAGGTGGCCGTCCCTGCGGGGAGCGGGGGCGGGAGGACCGCCCGCGCGGCCCTCGCCCGCGCGGGGAGCGGGCGCTGCCCGGTCCTCCCCCGTGACGGGCGCGCCACCCGGAAGGTGGCCGTCCCGGCGGGGAGCGGGGGCCGAAGGGGTCCCCGCGCGGGGCGGGGGTGGGGGGTGGTGCTTGCCCGAGGCGGCGGTGTCCGTGGCGTGGGGGGTGGATTGGAAGATGGCTCGGTAGGCGGGGTCCTGCCAGAGGTCGCGGTGGGGGCCGGTGGCGCGGACGGCGCCGTTGTCGAGCCAGATGACCTGGTCGGCGCGGGCGGCCGTGGCGAGGCGGTGGGCGACGATGAGGCGGGTGCGGCCGCGCGGGTCCTCGGTGAGGGCGCGGGCGACCTGGCGTTCGGTGACGGTGTCGAGGCTGGAGGTGGCGTCGTCCAGCACGAGGAGCCGCTCGCCGCGGGCGAACGCGCGGGCGAGGCCGAGGCGCTGGCGTTCGCCGCCGGACATGGGGGCGTCGGCGAGCGGGGTGTCGTAGCCGTCCGGCAGCCGCCGTACGAAGGAGTCCGCGCAGGCGGCGCGTGCCGCCTCGGCGACGTGCTCGGGCAGGTCGTCGCCGGAGGGGCCGGGGTACGGGGTGAGGGCGTCGGCGATGGTGTCGCCGGTCAGGACCGGGCGTTCGACGGCGTACCCGATGGCCCGGCGCAGGGTGCGGCGGGGCAGTTCGGTGAGGGGGACGCCGTCGAGGAGAACGGCGCCGCCGGACGGGTCGGCGAGGCGGGCGGCGAGGGCGGCGAGCAGGGACTTGCCTGATCCGGAGCGGCCGACGACGGCGGTGACGGTGCCGCCGGGGATGACCAGCTCGGGGACGGCGAGCCCGGCGGCGGTGACGGACCGGAACTCGAGGGTGCCGGGGGTGCGGCCGGAGGCGGCCCCGCCGGCCGTGCCGGAAGGCTTGGGAGGGTACGGCGGTAAGGGGTGGGTGCCGTAGTGGGGGGTGGGGAGGGTGAAGAGCTCGGCGACGCGGGCGGCGGCGGAGCGGGCGCGGGCGAGGCCGCCGAGGTAGCCGAGGGCGCCGCTGAGGGCGGCGCCGAGGACGGCGTAGCGGGCGGCGGCGTAGAGTTCGCCGATCGTGAGGTCGCCGGCGGCGAGCAGGAGCCCGCCGGCGGCGAGGACGGCGATCTCGACGACGGGCACGACGAGGCCCGCCTGGACGCCGGCGGTGGCGTTGGCGCGCCACAGTCCGAGGCCGCGGGCGCGCAGGCGGGGCAGGGGGCCGAGGACGCGGCGGGCCTCGCGGTCGGCGGTGCCGGCGGCGGTGATGGTGCGGGCGCCGCCGAGCGCGTCGACGAGGCGGGCGGCGATCTCGCCCTGGACCTCCTGGTAGCCGCCGGCGACGGCGGTGGTGGTGCGCAGGAAGGCGCGCAGGACGAGCAGGATGGCGACCACGCCGGCGGCGAGGGCGGCGGCGAGGCGGGGGTCGATGAGGACGAGGGCGACGAGGGCGCCCACGGTGGGGACGAGCGGGGTGAGGGCGCCGGTGACGGCTTCGGGGGCGCGGCCGACTTCCTCGGTGTTGAGCCCGGTGCGGGTGACGAGCTCGCCGCCGGGGTAGCGGCGGGTCACGGGCAGGCCGGCGGCGAGGACGTGGCGCAGGAGGCGCAGGCGGAGTCCGGCGGCGGCGTGGGCGGCGCTGGCGCCGCGGGCCCAGACGCCGAGGCTCTCGCAGAGCATGACGGCGGCGACGACGGCGGCGCTGAGCGCGAGCCAGAACGTCTGCTGGGGGGCGGCGGCGGTGAAGGCGTCGACGGTGCGGCCCACGAGGTAGGGCAGGGCGAGTTCGGCGGCGGCGCCGGTGATCGCGGTGACGGCGAGGATCGCGGGCCAGGGCCCGCCGCGCCGTACCGTGTCGAGCACGAGCCGGTCTGCGGCCTGCATCCGTCGTCTCCTCGGGGGGCATGAAGGTGAGCGGGTCCCCGCGCCGGCACCTGCGGTGCGGGGACCCGTGCCACAGGATCTAGTGGCAGATGGCGACACTCAGGTTGCTGGGCTTGCCGGAGTGGCACGTGAGAACCGTGAGCGTGCTGCCGCCGCTGGCCACGTCGCTGGCCGCGGGAGCCTCAAGACCCTGCAGGTCGAGAAGAACCATGTGAAGACACCTCCTTCCGAGGCTCGTCGGGGACAGGCCGCTCGGGTGCGGCCTCAAGGAACGGCAGTCGGACGGTCCGCTCCGCGTGCCCCGTGCCGTGCACGGTGCCGAGGGCGAACAGGACGCCGGCCGTTCCGGTCGCGAAATCCATGGACAGGCGCAGGAGCTGGTCGCCGGGGAAGGCGAGCCCGCCCGCGTGGGGCAGGGCGTGCCAGCTCAGGGCCTTGACGTGCGCGTCGGCCAGGGGGTCTCCGGCGAGCGCGGCGACGATGCCGGCGCGGCCGGTGAACAGCCCGGACTGGACGAAGAAGCCGGAGCGTGCGACGAGGCGCAGCGCGTCCAGCTCGCCGGCGAGTTCGTCGCCGGGGCGGTGGGTGAGGTAGCGGGCGAGGACGAGGGCGATGCCGACGGATCCCTCGTCGAGGTAGGGCAGCAGCCGCCAGCCCTGGTTCACCTGGAGGGAGCCGTCCTCGGCGCGGCGGCAGCGGCGCAGGTCCTGGCGGAGCGCGGTGGCGGCCAGGTCGAGCAGCGCGGTGTCGCCGGTGCGCTCGTAGGCGTGGAGGAAGAGCAG
Source organism: Nonomuraea sp. NPDC049725 (assembly GCF_040674795.1). Lineage (NCBI taxonomy): Bacteria > Bacillati > Actinomycetota > Actinomycetes > Streptosporangiales > Streptosporangiaceae > Nonomuraea > Nonomuraea sp. NPDC049725. The sequence continues at coordinate 138,485 of NZ_JBFANJ010000002.1, forward strand.
GGCGGGCCCGGACGAGCCGTACATGAGGCCGGCGCGTGGGTTGTCGCCGCCGCTGAGCTCGGGCACGTCGTCGGGGCCGCCGAGCCGGTCGGCGCACAGTTCGACGGCGCGGCGGGCCTCGTCGGGGAAGCCGAGGTGGAAGAAGGTGAGGCCGAGGCCGGACAGTCCGGAGTGCAGCGCCGGTTCGAGTCCTTCCCAGTGCTCGCGCAGGCTGATGCCGATGGTGTCGAGCGCGGTCTGGCGGTGGCCGAGCCGGTCCAGGACGTACGCGATGCCGTGCAGGCCGTCGTAGAGGCCGAGGCCGGAGCCGGGGGCGGGCCGCAGGGCGCGGGCGAGCAGCCACTCCTCGTACTCGGGGAAGCGGCCGGCGCCGGTGGCCTCCAGCGCGTACAGGACTCCGGCGGCGCCGGTGGCGAGGTTGAGGCCGCCGCCGGGCTTGAACTGGGCCACGTCGCCGGGGAAGAGCCGGTCGTCGCGTCCGGGGGTGGCGCTGGCGCGGATGGCCTTGACCATGGCGTCGCGCAGGTGCGGCCAGGGGGTGACGCCGGGCAGCGGCGGGGGCGGGGTCTCGGTTTCGCCGCCGAGGATCGTGGTGACGGCGCGGGTCACGCTCTCGCGGGGCACGGGGAAGGTCTCGGTGACGAGCTCGCCGAGGTGGGCGACCTTGGGCCGGTGCAGCGGCAGCATGATCGTGCACTGCGGGGCGAACAGGCCGAGCCGCAGGCAGGCGAGCGCGTACCTGTCGACGTCGGCGCCCTGCCGGTCGGGGGGCGCGGCGAAGGCGGGGTGGGCGAGCGCGGCGCGGGCGCCGTCGCCGGTGAGGGTGGCCACCTCGTAGTCGATGAGCACGACCCGGCCGTCGTCGGTGAGCAGGATGTTGTCCGGGTGCAGGTCGCCGAAGACCACGCCGCGCCCGTGCAGCTCGTCCACGGCCGCCTCGACCTGGTCGAGGGTGTCGAGCGCCCAGCGCGTGTAGTCGGCGAGGTCGGCGTCGGTGCAGGTGGCGCGGGTGAGCGGGTAGCGGTGGACGAGCCGGCGTTGCAGCGGCGTCCCGTCGACGAACTCCTGTACGAGGAAGTGGTGCTCGCCGAGCGTGAAGTAGCCGCGCAGGCCGGGCGCGGCCCTGAGGCCGTCGAGGCGTTCCAGGATGTCGCGTTCGTGCTCCAGGCGGGCGACGGCGTCGCGGCCGGCGGCGTCGAGCCCGGCGTACGGCCTGGCCTCCTTGAGGACGACCCGCTCCCCGGTGCCGGTGTCGCGGGCCAGGTAGACGCCGCCGCCGTTGGAGAAGTGCAGGACGCTCTCGATCGTGTACGGGAGCCCGCTCGTGGTGACGGCGTTGCGCGCGGCCAGGTGGGGTTCGAGGAAGCCGGGCAGCGTCGTCCAGGGGGGCACCGTGAAGGTGGCGCCGCGCACGTCGGGCACGAGCTTGCCGCCGCCGTCCTCGACGGCGAGCACGCGCTCGCCGGAGCCGGACAGGCAGTGCCGCTCGGCGAACCCGCCGTAGCGCACGTACAGCGGGCCGTCGCCGTAGCGCAGGTCGCTGAGGATGTACGGGCCCCGCACCCCGCGCAGCAGCTCGTCGAGCTCCTTCAGGACGAGTTCGAGCTGACCCTCGTCGCGCGGGTAGATCGTGACGAGCTTGCCGCTGGAGGCGCGGGAGGCGGCCTTGGAGTTCAGCATGATCAGGACGGGCGCGCCGCGCAGGAACTTGAACGCGATGCCGCGCGGGACGCAGTAGTCCCAGACGGCGGCTATGGCGCGCTCGGCGTCGTCGGCGCGGGCGGACACGTGGATCTTCCAGCCCTGGGCGGGCAGGGGCGGCTCACCAGTGGGGGCGTAATAGCACCAGGTGTCGGTCGTGTCATGAAACCAGCCCTCCGGCACGGGCCGGCGGGGGAATTCCGCGCCATCGGCTGCGCTGTGGTCGAGATTGTCGTAGAACAATCTGTCGGCCAGGCAGTACAGCTCATACTGATCCATGCGTTAGAGATTGCCCGCCAAGCCCGGATTGCGTCTAGTAACACATAACATGACTGATGTGTGGCAATTTAATTCGCATTTGTGAATTTTTCACTATAAGGCGCGCGGGAGATATACGGTGAATGTGAATTCGCCGCTGCGCAGGGCCGTGGCCTCCAGCCAGCCGCCGAGCACCGACACGCGTTCGGCCAGGTTGAGCAGCCCCTGGCCGGCGTCTCCCGGCTTCCGCGGCGGGCCGACGCCGTCGTTGCGGATCGACAGGCGCACCAGGCCGTCACGTTCCAGCAGGTGCACGACGCACTCGCGGGCGGTGGCGTGGCGCAGCACGTTCGTCACGCCCTCGCGCAATGCGTGGGTGAGCGCCTCGGCGACCTCCCACGGCAGCTCACGGCACGACACCTTGACCTGGCAGCGCACCCCGACCGATTCCAGGAGCGCGCGGGCCGAGCTCAGCTCCCGCTCCAGCGACGAGCGCCGTACGCCGTGGGCGACCGCGCGGACGTCGGCGGCCAGCCCGCGCGCCAGCGCGAGCGTCTCGTGCACCTCGTTCTCACACTTGTCCAGGTCGTCGCGCAGCAGCCGCTGGATGAGCTGCACCTTCAGCACCAGGACGGTGAGCCGGTGGCCGACCAGGTCGTGCAGGTCGCGGGTGAAGCGGCGGCGCTCGAACGACACGGCCTTGCCGATCATCTCGGTGCGCGCCTCCGACAGGCGGTGCGCCCGCACGGCCAGGCTCACGACCGCGAACTCGGCCAGCCCGACCACCGGCGCGGAGACCGCCCACCCGAGGTCCACCGACGCCTGGTCGGGCGCGGCCAGCAGCAGCGGGCCGGTGACCAGCGCCAGCGCGACCAGCACGAACGAGCGGATCCGGTCGGCGGCCAGCAGCAGCGCCCCGGCGAGCAGCCCGCACACGGGCGTCCACGCCGCCCCGAACAGCGGCAGCGGCAGGTAGGTCAGCCACGACTGCAGCCCGGCCGCCCACCACCCCGGGCTGCCGCCGGTCAGCAGCCCGAGCACGAACCTGGCGTGCACGGCCAGCAGCACCAGCAAGGTCACCGACCCGGCCAGCTCCCGCCCGGTCCCCGCCAGGCTCGACTGCACCGCCACGGAGACGCCGAGCAGCCCGGCCGTCAGCCCGATGCCGCCCGTCCACAGCGGGGACGAGGGGCCGGCCGTCCAGGAGCGCGACCGGCGAACGCTACGTGTCTCTTCCACCCGTCTCCCGCCATGCGGCTGACCCGACAGGACCGTACCGTCGCGAGAGCGCCCACCACCCCCGCCTCTTTACCCATCGGACCCGACCAGGCCGGTGTTGCACACCTCAGGTCGTGCTCAGCCCTTCAGTTCGGGGAACTGGTCGTCACGCCACTCCGTGGCGGCGCCGCCGGGCAGCTCGGCCTCGCGGGTCCGCAGCTCGACGCGGCGGATCTTCCCTGAGACCGTCTTGGGCAGCTCGGCGAACTCCAGGCGCCGGACGCGCTGGAACGGGTTCAGGTGGTCGCGGGCGTGCTTGAGGATCGAGTACGCGGTCTCCCTGGTCGGCTCGTAGCCCGGGGCGAGCGTGACGTACGCCTTGGGCACGGCCGTGCGGACCGGGTCGGGGGCCGGGACGACGGCGCTCTCGGCCACCGCGGGATGCTCGATGAGCACCGACTCCAGCTCGAACGGGCTGATCTTGTAGTCGCTGGCCTTGAACACGTCGTCGGTGCGGCCCACGTAGAAGATGTAGCCGTCCTCGTCCACGGTCGCCACGTCACCGGTGTGGTAGTGGCCGCCGGCCATCGCCTCGGCGGTGCGGCCGGGGTCGCCCTGGTAACCGCGCATGAGCGGGACGGGCCTGCGCGCCAGGTCGAGGCAGATCTCGCCCTCGCCCGGCCCGTCCAGCGGCCGGCCGGTGACGGGGTCGACCAGCACCACGGGGACGCCGGGCAGCGGGCGGCCCATCGAGCCGGGCTTCACCGGCGAGCCGGGGGTGTTGCCGACCTGGGCGGTGGTCTCGGTCTGGCCGAAGCCGTCGCGGATGGTCAGCCCCCAGGCCCGGCGCACCTGCTCGATGACCTCCGGGTTGAGCGGCTCGCCCGCGCCGATGACCTCGCGCAGGCCGGGGGGCCGCTCCCCCAGGTCGGCGTTGATGAGCATGCGCCACACGGTCGGCGGCGCGCAGAAGGTGTTGACGCCGCGCTCGCGCAGCTGGGCGAGCAGCGCCGCCGCGTCGAAGCGGCCGTAGTTGTAGACGAAGATCGTCGCCTCGGCGATCCACGGCGCGAAGAAGCACGACCAGGCGTGTTTCGCCCATCCCGGGGCCGAGATGTTGAGGTGCACGTCGCCGGGCCGCACGCCGATGAAGTACAGGGTGGACAGGTGCCCGACCGGGTACGACACCTGCGTGTGCTCGACCAGCTTCGGCCGCGACGTCGTGCCGGAGGTGAAGTAGAGCAGCACCGGGTCGCCGGTCGCGGTGCCGGGGTGCGGGATCGGCTCCCACGTGAGCGCGGCGGCCTCCCTGAGGTCGGCCCAGCCGTCGGCCGGTCCGACGCTGATGCGCGTGTAGCCGCCGGGCACGCCGGCGAAGCGGCCGGTGTCGGCGGCGTTGCAGACGACGTGCCGGGCGCCGCTGCGCTCGATCCGGTCGGCCAGGTCGGCGGTGGTGAGCGCGGTGGTGGCGGGCAGGATGACCGCGCCCAGCTTCATCACCGCCAGCATCGACTCCCACAGCTCGACCTGGTTGCCCAGCATGAGCATGACCGGGTCGCCCTTGGACACCCCGCGGGCCGCCAGCCACGACGCCAGCCGGTCGGAGGCGCGGGACATCTCCTCGTAGCCGCGCTCGGTGACGGTGCCGTCCTCCTCCACGATGACCAGGGCCGGCCGGTCGTTGCCCCGGGCGACGGCGTCGAACCAGTCGACCGCCCAGTTGAACCGGTCGCCCAGCTCCGGCCAGCGGAACTCGGCCACCGCCCGCTCGTGCTCACCGCGCAGCGACAGCAACAGGTCCCGGCTCGCCCTGTAAGCCTCGGTCACGTCCATGTCGGGCACTCCTTCGTCGATCAGCGCTGCGTCTCATCTCATACCGCCGATCGCGATCTGTCACCCGTGGCCCGCCCGTACGCCGGACGGGCGGCCCGGGACGCCCCGGACCGCCCGGCCGTGTTCAGGTCAGGTCAGGATCGTCGTGCACTCGCCCGGAGTCACCCACTTGTGCGAGGTGATCCTGTCGTTCACGATGACGCCGTTGCTGAACCGGTTGTCGGTCAGGTTGTCGGCGTACAGCTCGCCCGCCAGCAGGCAGGTGTGGCCGCCGCCGTGGTTGATGTCCTGGTAGAACTTGACCGCGTCACGCCCGCCGGTGAAGCCCCGGTTCATCACGGACGAGGCCTTGTCGGTGGCCCCGGCGCCCCAGTACGAGCTGTTGCCCGCGGTGGCGATCAGCCGGGTGCCCTCGCAGTTGAGGTCCTGCCAGGCGTACATGTAGCCGTTGCGCGGCCCCCAGTCGTCGTCGCAGCCGCCCGCCGCCTGCGCGGCGGTGGCGGGCACGGTGACGCCGAGGCAGGCGAGGCCGAGGAGCATCGCCGAGATGGTGATCTTGCGCATGGTGCTTTCCTCTCATTGGGTGGGTGGTGCGTGGACGGTGAAGGTCAGCGGCGTTCCGGGACGATGCGCACCGCCCGCTCGTAGGCCCGCAGGCCGAGCCTGCGGTAGGCGTCGAGGTCGGCGCCGAACCGGTCGCGCAGGCGGTCGCGGTAGTGCTCCTCCCGCGCCGTGGCCACGGCGCGCAGGGAGGTCGCGCGGGCGCAGGTCGCGTCCGCGACGGCGGTCTCGCGCTCGGCCGCGAAGCCGCTGGGACCACGGCCCAGGACGGCGTCCCGGGCCTGCTGGGGGTCGGCGTACGGGTGCCCCGCGGCCTTCATGCACCGGGACCAGGCCCGTATCGCCGCGGTGAGCCGGGCGTCCCGCATGAGGTCGTCGCCGTAGAGCGCGCCCAGGCTCATGGCGACCTTGCTGACGCGGAACCACTCGGCGGGGTCGCCGTACAGCTCGCGGTCGGCCTCCTCCCCGCAGCCGCCGAGGCGTTTGCGGATCTCGCCGCCCCCCGGCAGCCGCACGGTGAGCAGGCGGGCGCCGCGGCCCCCGTCGAGCGCGGCGTCGAACGCGGCGCGCCTGGCCTCCGTCAGGCCGCGCCGGTAGGCGGCGTTGGGGTCGTCCCCGTCCTTGCCGCCGATCCGGCTGCCGTACCCGTAGGCACGCGCCCAGGCCACGTCGTCCTGGACGTAGCGCACCGGGCGGCTCTCCTGGAGCGTCAGCTCCCGGTCCTCCCGGTAGCCGAAGCCGTGCCGGTTCATGCACTGCCGGATCAGCCGCTGCTGGGCGTCGGCGATCCGCAGCTCCTGCCGCCAGGTCAGCGCCGGCGCGGGCGGTTGCGCCGCCGCCCCGCCCGAGCATCCGATCGCGGCGGCCGCCATGACCGCGCAACAGGCGATGAGCACGCCTCTCATGGCCCCGAACCCCCGTTTCCCCGTGTCGCCGTGGCCGTTCGCTCCGGTCCTATCGCGGCGGGGCCTGTTCGGTGTCGGTGGCGGGCGCCGAACAAACACATGACGAACAAAGGGCCCTGATGCAGAATGGTTTGACCGGCTCTACGGGGGTGGGCGTGCCACGAGGTGAGCTCCCGCTGCCGCCCGGCGACGACACGCTGGTGACGTTCGCGGCGGACCTGCGTGAGCTGCGCCGGCGCGCGGGCGGGCCGACCTACCGGGAGCTGGCCAAGCGGGCCCATTACTCGCTGGCGACGCTGTCGGGGGCGGCGAGCGGGCAGCGGCTGCCGAGCCTCGCGGTGACCCTGGCCTACGTGACGGCGTGCGGGGGCGACGCCGCAGAGTGGGAGAAGCGCTGGCACGCCACGGCGGCCGAGCTGGCCTCCGCCGAGGATCCCGAGCCGGACCTGCGGGCGCCCTATGCGGGGCTGTCGGCGTTCCGGGAGGAGGACGCCGACCTGTTCTTCGGCCGGGAGCGGTTCGCCGACGAGCTGACCACGCGGCTGGAGGCCGATCGGCTCGTCGCGGTGTTCGGCGCCTCGGGGGCGGGCAAGTCGTCGCTGCTGCGCGCCGGGCTGCTCGCGCACTGGCCGCACCGGTCGATGATCCTCACGCCCGGCGCGCACCCGCTGGAGGAGTGCGCCGTCCAGCTCGCCCGCCTGACGGGCGCGTCCCCGGCGCGCATCCGCGCCGACCTGGCCGCCGGGCCGCGCGCCCTGCACCTGTTCGCGTGCCAGGCGGCCGGGGACCCGCCGGGCGACCTGCTGGTCGTCGTCGACCAGTTCGAGGAGGTCTTCACCCTGTGCCGCGACGAGACCGAGCGGGCCCGGTTCGCCGAGGCGCTGGTCACGGCGGCGCGGGCGGGCAACTCGCGGTGCCGGGTGGTGCTGGGCGTCCGCTCGGACTTCCACGCCCACTGCGCCGGGCATCCGGCCCTGCGCGGCGAGCTGGACCGCCCGCTCGTGCTCGGCCCGATGACGCCCGGCGAGCTGCGGCGGGCCATCACCACGCCCGCCACGCGCGCCGGCTGCGTGGTCGAGCAGGCGCTGCTGGTCGAGCTCGTGGCGCAGGCCGGCGGCCGGGTCGGCGTCCTGCCGCTGCTGTCGCACGCGCTGCTGGAGACGTGGCGGCGACGGCGCGGCAACACGCTCACGCTGACCGGCTTCCAGGCGGCGGGCGGGATCGACGGCGCGCTCGCCCACACCGCCGAACGCGTCTACGGCCGGCTCGGACCGGCCGGGCAGGAGCTGGCCAGGGACCTGTTCCTGCGGCTCACCGCGCTCGGCGAGGGCACCGAGGACACCCGGCGGCGCGTCACCCTGGCCGAGCTCGACACCGGCGACCCCGGCACCGAGGTGGTGCTCGGCCGCCTGGCGGCGCAGCGGCTGATCACCGTGGACGACGGCGCCGTCGAGCTCACCCACGAGGCGCTGATCCGCTCCTGGCCGCGCCTGCACGGCTGGCTGACCGAGGACCGCGACGCGCTGCGCGCCCACCGGCGGCTCACCGAGGCCGCGCAGACCTGGCGGGAGCTGGACCGCGACCCGAGCGCCCTCTACCGGGGCGTCCGGCTGGAGGCGGCGACCGAGGCCGGCGGCAGGCTGAGCGCGCTCGAACGCGAGTTCCTGGCCGCGAGCCGGGCGGCCGAGGCGGCGCAGGAGGAGGCGGCCCGGCGCGGCGTCCGGCGGCTGCGCCGGCTGGTGGTGCTGCTCAGCGCGCTGCTGGTGCTGGCCGTGGCCGCGAGCGCCGTCGCCGTCGCGGCCCAGCGGCAGGCGGCCCGCGAGCGCAACACCGCCACCTCCCAGCGGGTCGCCGAGCGGGCGGCGGCGCTGCGCGCCACCGATCCGGCGCTGGCCGCGCAGCTCAGCCTGGCCGCCTACCGGCTGTCGGCGAACGAGGTGACCCGCGGCAGCCTGCTCAGCGCGTTCGGCACCCCGTACGCGACCCGGCTGACCGGGCACGGTGACGCGGTGACGGCGGTGACGCTCAGCGGCGACGGGCGGCTGGCCGCCACGGCGGGCGCCGACGGCACGATCAGGCTCACCGACACCCGCGACCCGCGCCACCCGCGCCCGCTGGCCGCCCTCACCGCCGACGCGGCCTCGGCGGCGCTGAGCCCCGACGGCCGCACGCTGGCGGCGGGCGCCGGCGACGCCGTGCTGCTGTGGGACACGACCGATCCCGCCAGGCCCGCGCCGCTGCCGGGCCTGGCGGGCGAGGCCGGGGCCGGGGCGGTCGCCTTCGCCCCGGGCGGCCGGACGCTGGCGAGCGCGGGCGCCGACGGGGCCGTCCGGCTGCACGACCTGGACGGCGGCGAGCCGGTCACGCTCGACGGCCACTCCGGCGGCGTGACGGCGCTGGCCTTCGGCCCGGACGGGCGCACGCTCGCCTCCGCCGGGGCCGACGGCACCGCCCGGTTGTGGGACCTCGGGACCCGTACGCCGGTCGTGCTGGCGGGGCACACCGGCGCGGTCCACGCGGTGGCGTTCACCGGGTCCGCGCTGGCCACGGCGGGCGAGGACCGCACCGTGCGCCTGTGGGACCTGGACGGCCGCCCGCTGGCGACGGCCGAGGGCCACACCGACGCGGTGCGCTCGCTGGCGTTCACCGGCGACGCGCTCGTGTCGGGCGGGGCCGACGCCTCCGTGCGGGTGTGGGACGTGGGCGACCCGCGCGAGGTGCGCGAGCTGGCCGTGCTCGCCGGGCACACCGGCGCGGTCACCTCCGCCGCCTCCGCCGGGCGCACGCTGGCCACGGCCGGCGCGGACCAGACGACGCGGCTGTGGGACCTGCCGGGCGACACGCTCACGGGCCACCGCAGCTCTGTCTACGGGGCGGCGTTCAGCCCCGACGGCCGCACCCTGGCGACCGGCGGCTACGACCGGACGATCCGGCTGTGGAGCGCGCGCGAGCGCACCTCACGGGTGCTGCGCGGGCACGACGGCCCGGTCAACGCGGTGGACTTCAGCCCCGACGGCCGGACGCTGGCCAGCGCGAGCGCCGACGGGACGGCCCGGCTGTGGAACCTGCGCGAACGCACCTCGGCCGTGCTGGCCGAGCACCCGGACGCGGTGGAGTCGGTGGCGTTCGGCCCCGGCGGCCGGCTGCTGGCCGTGGCGAGCTCCGACGGCACCGCCGCGCTGTGGGACGTCCCGGCCCGCGCCCGCCTGATCACGCTGCGCGGGCACGCCGGGCCGGTCAACGACGTGGCGACGACCGGCAGCCTCGTCGCCACCGCGAGCGCCGACCACAGCGTGCGCCTGTGGGACGTCTCGGGACGGCTGCTCTCGTTCACCCACGGCCACGAGGACGCGGTCAAGTCCGTGGCGTTCAGCCCCGACGGCCGGACGCTGGCCACCGCGGGCTCCGACCGCCGCGTCATGCTGTGGGACGTCGCCGACCCCGCCGCCCCCAGGCGCGTCGCGGTGCTCGACGGCTACACGGACGCGGTCAAGTCGGTCGCGTTCAGCCCGGACGGCCGCGTCCTGGCGGCGGCGAGCTCCGACCGGACCGCCGTGCTGTGGGACGTGGCCGGCCGCGCCAGGCTGGCGACGCTGCGCGGCCACGCCAAGCCGGTCGACGCCGTCGCGTACGCCCCCGACGGGCGGACGCTCGTCACGGCGGGCGAGGACTGGACGGCCAAGCTGTGGGCCACCGACCCGGAGCGGACGGCGGCGCGGATCTGCGCGACCGCCAGCCCGCCGATCACCGCCGACGAGTGGTCCCAGCACTTCCCGGGTCTGCCCGCCCAGCCGCTCTGCCCCGAGCCCTAGTGTGGGCCGCATGGAATACATGCGCTTGGGTGACAGCGGCTTGAAGGTCTCGCGGGTCTGTCTCGGCATGATGAGCTACGGCGACCCGGCCAAGCAGGAGTGGGCGCTGACGGAGGAGCAGGCCGAGCCGATCGTGCGCCGCGCGGCCGACGCCGGGGTCATGTTCTTCGACACCGCCGACTACTACAGCGCCGGGGCCAGCGAGGTCGTGACCGGCAACCTGCTGCGCCGCGTCTTCGCGCGGCGTGAGGACTACGTGCTCGCCACCAAGGTCTATTTCCCGATGGGGCGCGGCGTCAACGACCGGGGGCTGTCGCGCAAGCACATCCACGCCGCCGTCGACGCCTCGCTGACCCGCCTCGGCACCGACCACGTCGACCTCTACCAGATCCACCGCTGGGACGACGAGACGCCGATCGAGGAGACGATGGAGGCCCTGCACGAGGTGGTCAAGGCCGGCAAGGCCCGCTACCTGGGCGCCTCCTCCATGTGGGCGTGGCAGTTCGCCAAGGCGCAGCACGTCGCCGAGCGCAACGGGTGGACGAAGTTCGTCTCGATGCAGAACCACTACAACCTGCTCTACCGGGAGGAGGAGCGGGAGATGCTGCCGCTCTGCGCCGACCAGGGGGTGGGCGTGATCCCGTGGAGCCCGCTGGCGCGCGGCGTGCTGGCGCGCGCCGGGTCGGCCTCGGCGACCTCGCGGGCCGGCTCCGACGAGCGCATCGGCTACCTGTACGAGCCGGACGCCGACCAGGCCATCGTGGACCGGGTGGCCGAGGTGGCGCGCGAGCGCGGGCTGCCACCGGCGCAGGTCGCGCTCGCCTGGCTGCTGCACCGGCCCGGCGTGACGGCGCCGATCGTGGGCGCCACCAAGGACCGCCACGTCGACGACGCGGTGGCCGCGGTGGACGTCCGGCTGTCGGACAAGGAGCTCACCTTCCTGTCCGAGCCGTATCGCCCCCGCGAGGTGCGTTTCTAGCCGGGAGAGGGCTGGGCACGGGGCCCCGGCTCGTCTACTGTTGGGGCCTCGCGTCACGAACCCCCTCGTAACCGCAAGGGGGTTTCGTCATGCCGTCATCACCCGACAATTCCGCGCCGATCCTCGAGAACTCAGCGCGTGAGGTGCTGAAAGGCACGCTCGTTCCCGTCCGGGTCGACGTCCCTCAGGACGAGCCGGGCGGCGGGCTGGTCAAGCTGGGCGCGGTCCGGCAGCTCGCGCTGGCGCCCGGCGAGGCGGAGGAGGTCCGCCGCAGGCTCGGCGCCCACGACGCCGTGAACGTGTCGGCGGGCGCGTTCGACCTGCTCGGCGCGTTCGCCCGGCCGCTGGTGCCCTCGCTCAGGCCCGACCCGGAGGCGCTGGCGCGGATTCCCGCCCGGCAGCTGGCGGCGTTCGCCGAGACGCTGGTGGAGCTGCGCGCCGAACGCCTGCGCGAGGCCGAGGAGCGGCGCTCCCCGGACGAGGCCGGGCCGGCCGCGCAGGCGCTCAACACGGCGGTCGTCGCGCTGCGCGGGCTGCGCGCCGCCACCGCCACGCCGCCGATCGGCCTGCTCAACCTCGAACGGATCGAGATGGTGCCGATCGGCATCCAGCGCGGCGAGCTCGTGGCGACCGTGCCGCTGGCGCCCGGCGAGGAGACCGCCGTCACCCAGACGGAGTGGTCGGTGACCTCGCGGGAGTTCACCACGATCGTCACCGACGCGCTGGAGGAGGTCAGCGAGACCGGCGTCACGGACAACACGGACCTGTCGCAGTCGACGTCGTCGCAGAGCCAGCACTCCAACCAGTTCAACATCACCGGCACGGTCCAGGGCGGCATCCCGATCATCTCCGGGTCGAGCACCACCGGGTTCACCTCGCAGGGGTCGCAGTCGGAGTCGGCGACCGAGAGCATCAAGCACGCCCGGTCCACGACGCAGAAGGCGTCGTCGCGGTCGCGGCGCGAGCACAAGGTGACGATCTCGACCACGACCGTCACCGGCACGTCGTCGACCTCGACGCGCGTCCTGAAGAACCCGGGCCGCGAGCCCATCCGGATCGACTACTTCAGCATGATGCGCAAATGGCGGGTGCGGCTCTACCGCTACGGGCTGCGGCTCACGTACGACATCGTGGTGCCCGAGCCGGGGGCGGCGATGCGGCGGGCGTACGCGGAGCTGGAGACGCTGCGCGCCCAGCAGGGGCCGTTCACGTTCGGCGTGAAGCTCTCCGACGTGACCACCGAGCTCGTGGACGAGCACGGCAACCCGTCGCCCACGGGCAAGCCGAAGTACCAGTGGCTCGCCGACCGGCACGGCGTGACGGTCCGGCCGCATCCGGAGCCGCCCACGCCGCTGACGGCGAGCTCGACGGCCGACACCGGCGGCGGCTGGTTCTTCCTCGGCCTGGAGTTCGACGTGCCCGGCGGCACCCGCGTGCGGGAGATCATCCTGGACGCGCAGATCGGCAAGGACGACTCCGACGACCGGATGAACTTCGACGTGCTCGGCGCCCGGCACGAGCCCGGCTGGAACGGGCAGACCGGCGCGCTGATCATCCGCAACCACCGGATCATGTCGGTCGGCGCGGACCGGCCGTTCATGGCGGGCTTCACCGGACGACACAAGATCACGTTCTTCTTCCACCACGCCGAGCAGGTGTTCGTCGGGCTGACCGTGCACCGGGAGCTCATGCCGGAGACGATCGAGCAGTGGCGGGCCGACGTGTGGAACGCCCTGCACGGCGCCGCCCAGGCCCGCTACTTCGCCCAGCAGCAGGAGGTCGCCGCGCGCATCGCCGCCATCGAGGAGCGGCTGTCCAGCGTCGACACGCTGACGCTGCGCCGCGAGGAGAGCGACGAGATCATGAAGAGCGTGCTGCGGTTCGTCCTCGGCACCGACTTCGACTTCATGCCCGCCGACGTGCTGGCCGCCTTCGTCGCCGCCGGCGTCGACCTCCAGCACGGCATCGGCTTCGACGGGCCCGGCCTCGGGCTGAGCCAGGACCAGTGGACGCTGCTGCGCCAGCACGAGGACCTTATCCGCTTCATCAACCAGGCGATCGAGTGGGAGAACGTGGTGACGTTCCTCTACTCGTACTTCTGGGACGTGCCGCCGAGCTGGGCGTTCATCCGGCAGTTGCGCCATCCCGACCCCAACCGGCAGGCGTTCCTGCGCGCGGGCAGCGCGCGGATCGTGCTCACCGTCCGCAAGGGCTGGGAGGAGCGGTGGATGCGCTTCGCCGAGGGCGGCGGGGTCGGCGCACCCGTCCCCGGCCCCTACCTGACGATCGCCAGGGAGATCGCCGCCTACGACGACCGCAACTATCCGGGCATCCCGCCGGCGAACCCCGGCAAGGAGGCCGTGCACCTCCAGGACGCCGTCTTCACCACCACGACGGCGGACCTGGCGCCCAGCGCGGCCCCGGTGACGATCAGGGTGGCGAGCAGCGCCGGGTTCGTGGTCGGGCTGCCGGTCGTCATCGACTCCGAGGACGAGCGGCGCGTGCAGGAGGCCCAGGTCGTCACCGCGATCCCCGACAACACGCGCATCACCGTCGCCCGGCTCGACTTCGCGCACCGGGGCTCGCAGGCGCCGGTGCCGATCCTGCAACCGGGCGAGAAGGGCGCGCTCATCGCCGAATGGCACGAGTACACGCCGTCGTCCGGCACCGACATCGCCGTGACGTCCAACCTCTCCACGATCGCCTGACCGATGGCGATGCGGGACGTCAGCCGCCGGGTCCTGGAACTCCACCCCGGCGAGCCGTTCCGGGCCGGGCCGGGCGGCGCCGCCGAGACGGAGCCGCGCGCCCTGCTCGGCGGGGGCGAGCTGCGCAAGTTCGGCTGGAAGGTGCTCGACGCGAGCATGCCCGACGGCATCACATACGCGCCGGTCCCGTTCGGCTCGGCCTCGATCAGCGAGGCCAACCGGGCCGTCGTGGCCGGGCGGGCCTTCGCGCTGGAACGCGACACGGGCACCACCAGGCTGTTCTTCGTGTGGCTGCCGAGCGCGCTGGCCGACCGGCTGGCCAAGGGCACGATGACGGGCCCGCTGAACTTCCACGTCATCTTCCACACGCCCACCTACCTGGACAGTTACGTGAAGAGCCGCCCGTACTGGACCGGCAAGCACCCCTCGGACGGGGTGCCCTACTACGTGCGGCTGGGCGCGCGCTACCTGTCCACGGACTTCCGGGCGGTCGCCCACCACGTCATGGCCGTCACCGCCCGCGACCCGAACCTGGCCTACGTCGTCCCGATCGCCGACCTGAGCGGCAACCTGTCCGACCTGATCACGCCCGGCGGGCTGCTCGGCGCGCTGACCGAGGTGAACACGGCGCTGGCCGCCCTGCTGTCCGGGCCGGCGCCGACCGGCAAGGTGGGCGGCATCATGCTGTCGGCCTACAGCCGCAGCGGCGACCGGCTCGTCGCGCTGATGCGCCAGGTCAGCGGGACGCCGTTCTTCACCGAGCACCTGATGCAGATCAACGCCTTCGACGTCAACCTCGGCGACAAGGACGAGCAGCGGCTGCCCGAGCTGGCCCGGATGTGGGAGGGGGTGCGGCAGTGGGCCACGCTCAACCGCCGCGCCCGCGCGTACGTCTACACCGCCTACCGCAGCCACTACGCCCAGTGCCTGGCCTCGCCCGTGCCGCGAGGGGCCGCGTGGACGGACCGGGCCGACGTCAAGCTCGACGACGTGACCTGGTCCGACAGCGCCGCCAAGGCCGCGCCCGGCCAGTCACGGGGGGTCGCGTCGGAGGCGTACGGGCCGGACGGGCGGTTCGGGGTGGTCTGCCTGCCGGTGTCGTTCTTCCGCTTCTACCTGGAGAACCATCACCACGGCAAGACGGAGATCATCGGCAACACGGCGCGCGGCTGGCACGACGGCGAGTACGACATCGGCCGCGCCCACGGCCACGGCCTGTTCCTGCGCGGGCTCATGTCGCACGCCGTCGCCCGCGCCGACCCCGTCTTCTTCGCCCCCGTCCGGCGCGTGCCGTGACCCGCTCCCCGGTTGGCCGGAACCTACAAGACCGCAGGTCGCCGGCGTAGCAGGATGGCCGTATGACCTTCGACCGTTCCGTGGCCGCCGCGTTCATGGCCGGCCACGCGAGAGTTCTCGACCGGCGCCGCTTCGACCTGCTGTGGGGCGGCGGGGACCGGGCGGGCGTGCTGGCCGCGCTGGACGCCTACCGCAATCCCGACGGCGGCTACGGGTGGGGCCTGGAGCCGGACCTGCGCTCGCCCGAGAGCCAGCCGGGGGCCGCGCTGCACGCGTTCGAGGTGTTCGCGGAGATCGCGCCCGCGACCTCGCCGCACGCGGTGGCGCTGTGCGACTGGCTGGCCTCGGTGACGCTGCCCGACGGCGGGCTGCCGTTCGCGCTGCCGCTGGCCGTCCCGGCGGCGACCGCGCCGTGGTGGGCGGGCGCTCCCCACGACGTCTCGTCGCTGCAGATCACCGCCGTGTCGG
Organism: Nonomuraea sp. NPDC049725; assembly: GCF_040674795.1. NCBI lineage: Bacteria > Bacillati > Actinomycetota > Actinomycetes > Streptosporangiales > Streptosporangiaceae > Nonomuraea > Nonomuraea sp. NPDC049725. The sequence continues at coordinate 154,224 of NZ_JBFANJ010000002.1, forward strand.
CGGCAGCCGCGTACCGCGTCGCCGCGCACGACCCGGCCGTGGCCGCCCATCCGTGGCTCGGGCGGGCGACCGGCTACTGCCTGGAGGCCATCGAGGAGCTCACCGATCCGCACGCGTACGTGCTGTCGTTCGCGGTGCAGTTCCTGGACGCCGTGCACGAGTCCGTGGCGGAGCTGCGCGGCGAGGCGGCGCGGCTGCTGGAGCGGCTGGGCGGGCACTTCCCCGCCGAGGGCGTGCTGCCGGTGGCTGGCGGCGCCGAAGGGGAGGTGCTCAGGCCGCTCGACGTCGCGCCGTACCCGGACCGGCCGGCCCGCACGCTGTTCGCGCCCGAGGTGATCGCGGCCGACTTGGACCGGCTGGCGGCCGGGCAGCAGGACGACGGCGGGTGGAGCGTCGACTACGCCCGGATCTCCCCGGCGGGGGCGCTGGAGTGGCGCGGCGCCGCCACCGTGCGGGCCGTCGACGTGCTGCGGCGCAACGGGCGCAGCTGACCTCCGGGACTGTCGGTGCGGGCTTCTAAGCTTGGGGCCATGGCACGGGCAAACGAGGAGGCTGCGGCCGCCCTCCAGGAATACGCGGAGCTGTTCGCGCTCACCGGGGGCGACGCGTTCCGGGTGCGCAGTTATCAGAAGGCGGCCAAGGCGATCGCCGGCTACCCCGACGACATCGCCGCCGTCGACGTGCGCGCCGTCCCCGGCGTGGGCGAGGCGATCGCCAAGAAGATGGAGGAGTTCCTGCAGCGCGGGAGCTTCCGGCAGCTCGACGACCTGCGCGGGCGGGTGCCCGACGGGGTGCGGCGGCTGACCCGGGTGCCTTCGCTCGGGCCCAAGACCGCGATCATGCTGTTCGAGGACTTCGGCATCGACTCGCCCGTCGCGCTCGGCGAGGCGATCGCCGCCGGCCGCCTCGACGGGGTCAAGGGCCTCGGCCCCAAGACGCTGGCCAACCTCGCCAAGGGCATCGAGCAGCTGGAGCAGTCGGGGCGCCGCGTCCACATCGGCGTCGCGATGGCGCTGGCCGAGCAGGTCATGGGCTCGCTGGAGGCCGAGCGCATCGGCTACGCGGGCTCGCTGCGCCGGATGAAGGACACGATCGGCGACATCGACATCCTGGCCGTGGCCGACGAGTCCGTCATGACGGCCTTCCGCGCCCAGCCGTACGTGGCCGAGGTCATCGCGGCCGGCGACAAGAAGACGTCCGTGCGCACCACCTCCGGCATGCAGGTCGACCTGCGGGTGGTGCCGGCGGGCTCGTGGGGCGCCGCGATGCAGTACTTCACCGGCTCCAAGGAGCACAACGTGGCCATCCGGGAGATGGCGGTGAAGAAGGGCTGGAAGCTGTCCGAATACGGGCTGTTCGACGGTGAGCGGGTGATCGCTGCCGAGTCCGAGGAGGAGATCTACGCGGCGCTCGGCATGCAGTTCGTGCCGCCGCCGATGCGCGAGGACGGCGGCGAGGTGCAGGCCGCGCTCCGCGGCGAGCTGCCCGCGCTGCTCCAGCTGGCCGACCTGCGCGGCGACCTCCACACGCACACCGACCTGACCGACGGCATCGCCTCCCTGGAGGACATGGTGGCCGCCGGCGCCGCCCGGGGCTACTCCTACTACGCCGTCACCGACCACGCCCCCGACCTGGTCATGCAGCGCATGACCCTCGACAAGGCGCTGGAGCAGCGCGAGCGCGTCGCCGCGCTGCAGCCGCGCCATCCCGGCATGCGCATCCTGCACGGCACCGAGCTCAACATCGCGCCCGACGGGTCGGTCGACTGGCCCGGCGAGGTGCTGCGCACGTTCGACGTGTGCGTGGCGTCGGTCCACTCCCACTTCTCGATGCCGCGCGACGAGATGACCCGGCGCTTCATCACCGCCTGCGAGAACCCGTACGTGGACATCATCGGCCACCCCACCACTCGCAAGATCGGCAAGCGGGAGCCGGTCGACGCCGACTGGGACGCGATCTTCCGCGCGGCGGCGCGCACCGGCACCGCCATGGAGATCGACTCCTACCCCGACCGCTCCGACCTGCCCTCCGACCTGGTGCGGCTGGCCAAGCACCACGGGGTCAAGTTCTCCGTCGACAGCGACTCGCACGCCATCCCGCACCTGGCGCACCAGCGGTTCGGCGTGGGCATCGCGCAGCGCGCCTGGCTCACCGCCGACGACGTGATCAACGCCTGGCCGCTCGACCGGCTGCTCGCCTTCCTCGGCCGCTGACCGGGCGGCCCTGGGCCTGCCTGCCTCACGCCACCGTCCTCCCCCGGGCCGCCCGGGGAGGGGGCGGGATGTTACCGGTTGTCACCGTTGGGCATGGATCGGTGAAGGGGAAATCGATCGGAGGAGGAGGGCGTGGCTTGCGCTGCGGCCGATTACATGGTTAACAGGTAGGAAATGTGGATGGGGAAAGGCGGGAGGTCAGGCATGGCGCATTCGCTGGTGACGATGGTGAAGCCGGTGCCGGCAAGCCTGTTCGTGCTGCGCGACAGCGGCGCGGAGATGCGCTGGGAAGGCATGGCGGGCCAGGGCTACCACACGCCCACCGACCGGTTCTTCGTACGCAACCACACCTACACGCCGATCATCGACGCGGCCACCTGGCGGCTGCGGGTGCACGGCGAAGGGCTGCGGCAGGCGGCCGGCTACTCCTACGACGACCTGCTCGCCATGCCGTCGCGCACGATCGACGCCGCCATCGAGTGCGCGGGCAACGGGCGGCGCTTCTACGAGACGCAGCAGGGCGAGCCCGCGCCGGGGACCCCGTGGGGCCTCGGCGCCGTCGGGGTGGCGCGGTGGCGGGGAGTGCCGCTGCGCGACCTGCTGAAGGCGTCCGGCATCCGGCGCGAGGCCGTGGACGTGCTCGCCCAGGGACTCGACGCGCCGTTCGAGCACTACGGCCGGGTGCGCCGGCCGCTGCCCGCGGACAAGGCGATGGACGACGTCCTCGTCGCGTACGAGATGAATGGCGAGCCCCTCCCGCACGACCACGGATTTCCGGTGCGCCTGGTGGTGCCGGGATGGGCGGGAATAGCGTCCATCAAGTGGCTGGGCGACATCGAAGTTCTCACCCGGCCGATATTCACGCCGTGGAACACCGAGTTCTACCGCGACGTCACCGAACTCCCCGTGAAGAGCGCGTTCGAGCTCCCCTGGGACGCGACGCTGCCGGCGGGCCTGCCGCTCGTGCTCCACGGCAGGTCGTGGTCCGGGCACGGCCGCGTCGTCCGGGTGGAGGTCAGCGTCGACGGCGGCGCCACCTGGCGCACCGCCGAACACCACGGCCACCACCTGGTCAGAGCCTGGCTGCCGTGGCACGTGGAGTGGGCGCCGAGCCGGCCCGGACGGCACGTGCTGATGGCCAGGGCGACGGACGAGACCGGCGCGACCCAGCCGATGGAGGCGCCGTGGCATCCGCAGGGCTACGGGTTCGGCGCCGTCGTTCGGCATCCGGTGCAGGTGGTCCTCGGTTAGGGAAATGTCACGGAAGCGCGCTGAGCTGGCCAATCAGCGAATGGGCCGCACGGGGCCGCCGAATTCATCTGTAAGACTTTCGCGGAAACGTCCGGGAAATTCTTCTGCGCGATCGTCGGCTTCGTCGCTGGGGAAGTCGCTGGGGAAGTCGCTGGGGAAAAGGAGAGCAGATGCGCCAGCTGACCGCGCTCGACACGCAGTTCCTCAACGTCGAGTCCGCGACGACCGCCGCGCACGTGGCGGGGCTGGCGATCGTGGACCCCGCCGGCGGGCGGCTCAACCGGCAGGCGCTCGCCGGCCTCCTGCGGCGGCGGCTCCACCTCGCCCCGGCGCTGGGGCTGCGGCTGGCCGAGGTGCCGTTCGGGCTGGACCGGCCCTACTGGGTCACCGATGCGGAGCTCGACCTCGACCGGCACCTGTTCGAGCTGACGCTCCCGGCTCCGGGCGGGGATCGGCAGCTCGCGGAGGCGGTGGCGCGGATCCACGCCCGGCGGCTGGACCGGGCGCGTCCGCTGTGGGAGATGCACCTCATCCACGGGCTCGCCGGTGGCCTGGTCGGCGTCTACACCAAGGTCCACCACGCGGCCATCGACGGCGTCTCGGGCGCCGAAACCCTGGCCGCCCTCCTCGACCTGACCCCCGACGGCCCCCTGCCCACCGGCCTCACGACCTCCCCCACCCGGGGGTCGGCGTCCCCTGGTGGGGAGTCGGCGTCCATGACCCCGGGAGGCCCGGCCGGTCAGGGCCCCGCGCCGACCGGCTCGGGCGCCTCCCCGCTGCCAGGGCACCTCCCCACCGGCAACGCACCGGCAGCCCGCGCCGACGGGGGCGCGTACGGGGTAGGGGCCTGCTCCGAACCCGGGGCGGCGGTCGGCGGCGAGGGGCTCGGCCCCTCGGCGGCTGCCGACGAAAGCGCGGCGCGCCCCGAGCCTCGGGGTGTCGGCGGCGGGACGCTCAGCCCCTTGGCTACCGACGGGGGCGTGGCGTGCTCCGAGTCCCTGGCTGGGGGCGGCGGTGAGGGGCTTGGCTCCTCGGCGGCTGCTGGCGACGGGGGCGCGTACGGGTGGGAGGGGGAGCCCGGGGTGGTGGGGATGCTGGCCGGGGCGGTGGCGCGGGTGGCGGGGCAGCCGGTGCGGGCGGCGGGGGCGCTCGTGCGGGCGGCCACGGATCTGGACGTGATCCCGCTGGCCGGGGCGCTGCCCGGGGCGCGGCTGGTGGCCAGGGCGGCGCGGGCGCTGGCGGGTGATCGGCGGCCCCGGCCGGAGGTGCCGGAGGGGCCGGGGGTGATCGCGCCGCGGACGCCGTTCAACGGCCCGATCAGCGCGGGGCGGCGGCTGGCGTTCGGGTCGGTGTCGCTCAAGGACGTGAAGACGGTCGCCCGCGCGCACGGTCTGAGCGTGAATGACGTGGTCATGGCGTTGTGCACGTCGGCGCTGCGGTCGTGGCTGTCGGAGCGGGACGCGCTGCCCGAGGGGCCGCTGGTCGCGGCGGTGCCTGTGGCGGTGCGGGAGCCGGAGGCGCGGGACGCGGTCGGCAACCAGATCTCCGCGCTGATCGCCCCGCTGCCCACGCACGAGCCCGACGCCCGCGTACGGCTGCGCGCGGTCGGGGCGGCGATGGCGGCGGCCAAGCGGCGGTTCGCGGTGGCGCCCGCGCGGTGGCTGGACGAGCTGTGCTCGATGCTGCCCGCGCCGGTCACCGCCCTGGCGACTCCGGCGATCTTCCGGCTGGCGTCGGTGGCGTTCCCGCCGATCAACCTGATCATCAGCAACGTCCCCGGCCCGCAGTTCCCGCTCTACCTGTGCGGGGGGCGGGTGCTGTCGTACTACCCGATGTCGGTGCTGACGGACATGACGGGCGGCGTCAGCATCACGTGCTTCTCCTACGACGGCATGCTCGACTTCGGCGTGGTGGCGTGCCCGGAGCGCATGTCCGATGTGTGGAGCCTGGCCGGGCATCTGCGGGCGGCGCTGGACGAGCTGCTGGAGGGCATGGCGGCCGAGGCCGACGCCTACAGCGACGCCGCCGCCCCGGCCTCCGGCTAGCCCCGCGGCTCGCGCGGCTCCCCGATCTTCGGGCCGGACGTGCCGATAATGACGAGATGAGATCGATCGGCACCACGGACCTGTCCGTGCACCCCATAGCGCTCGGCACCAACGTCTTCGGCTGGACGGCGGACAAGGAGACCTCGTTCGCGATCCTCGACGCCTACACCGAGGCCGGCGGCAACTTCATCGACACCGCCGACGTCTACCCGTACTGGGTCACCGGCGAGTCCACGTCGGAGTCCTTCATCGGCGAGTGGATGGCCACCCGCCGCAACCGTGACACGCTCGTGCTCGCCACCAAGGTCGGCACGCTGGAGGGGCTGAAGGGCCTGGCCCCGCGCACGATCCGCACCGCCGTGGAGAACTCGCTGCGCCGCCTGCGCACCGACCGGATCGACCTCTACTGGGCGCACGTGGACGACACCGACACGCCGCTGGCCGAGTCGCTGGGCGCGTTCGGCGAGCTGGTCACCGAGGGGAAGGTGCGGCACGTCGGCGCCTCCAACTACGCCGCCGACCGGCTCGCCGAGGCGCTGAAGGTGGCGCGGGAGGAGGGCCTGCCGGCGTACGTCGCCCTCCAGCAGCCGTACAACCTGGTGGAGCGCGGCTACGAGGGCGAGCTGCGTGACGTCGTGGAGCGCGAGGGGCTGTCCAGCACGCCGTACTTCGGGCTGGCGCGCGGCTTCCTGACCGGGAAGTACGCGCCGGGCGTCACCGTCGACAGCCCGCGCGCCGCCCAGGCGGCCCGCTACCTGAAGTTCGAGTACGGGCTGCGCACGCTGGAGGCGCTGGCCAAGGTGGCCGCCGAGCGCGGGGTCAAGCCCGCCACGGTCGCGCTGGCGTGGCTGGCCGCCCAGCCGACGATCACCTCGGCGATCACCAGCGCGCGTGACCTCACGCAGCTCGGGCCGCTGGTGGCGGCGGCGGAGCTGACGCTGTCGGACGACGAGCTCGCCCTCCTCGACGAGGCCTCCCGCCCCTGACTGTTTCCGCCGCATCCGGGGGCGAGGTTCAGCGGAGTTCGACGGGCGTCGGCGGGGTTCGGGGGGGTCGGCGGGTGTCAGCCGGTACGGCCTCGCCCGGGGTCAGTGGATGCGGTCGACGAGCGCGAGGCAGAGGGCGCGCAGGGCGGTGTCGCCGGGGAGGCAGGCGTCCATGAGCTCCAGGGCCGAGGCGGCGTGCCGGGCGGCCAGGTCGAGGGCCGCCCGCCTGCCTCCGGCGTGCTCGACGAGCCGGGCGGCGTGCCGTACGGCGTCGTCGTCCGGGGCCGCGTGGCCCGGCGCGGGGTCACCCGAGGCGGGGCCGTCCAGGGCGGCGGCGTCGAGGGCGGCGGCCAGTTCGGCGGCCGGCGGGCCGCCCGCGGACAGGACGGCCAGGACGGGGAGCGTCTTCTTGCCGCGCCGCAGGTCGCTGTGGACGGGTTTGCCCGTGACGGCCGGGTCGCCCCAGATGCCGAGCACGTCGTCGTAGATCTGGAAGGCGACGCCGAACGCGCAGCCCATGTCCCAGGCGGTTTCGGCGAGCTCGGGCCGGCCGCCGAGCGCGACGCCGGTCGCGGCGGCGGCGGCGAGCAGGCTGCCGGTCTTGCCCGCGGCCATCACCTCGTACTCGGCGACGGTGACGGCGTCGCGGCCGAGCCAGGGGCGGCTCTCGAAGGCCAGGTCGCGCGTCTGCCCCTGGACGAGCTCGACCAGCGCCCTGGACAGGTGGCGCATGGGCTCGCCGGTCCCCGCCAGCCGGGCGACGGCCAGCGCGAGCAGCGCGTCGCCGGTCAGCAGCGCGGGCCCCACGCCGTACGCCTTCCACAGCGCCTGGCGGTGCCTGCGCCGCTCGTCGGCGTCCATGATGTCGTCGTGCACCAGCGAGAACGCGTGCACGAGCTCCACCGCGACCGCGCCCGGCAGCCCGGCCTCCAGCGGCGCTCCGGCTGCCTCGGCCGCGAGCATCGCGATGGCGGGCCGCAGGTGCTTGCCGCCGTCGCCGTCGGCCGGTCGCCCGTCCACGTCGGACCAGCCGAGCGTGAACGCGGCCATCCTGGCGCCCCACGGGTGCAGGCCCGACACGGCCTCCCGCAGCGCGGGCTCCAGCAGCCGGCGGCAGCGGGCGATCGCGTCGCCGGCGGGGCCGGGGGCCGCGGACTGGCCGACGGTCATGACTTCTCCTACCCAACGTACGATCTTGAATCTATATGCAGCATCATGTGATACTCCACCCTGATCACTAACTTTTGTCAGGAGATGTCCGACAGCTGAGACGGACATGGAGGAGAGCCGCGTGTCCACCGGGACCGAAGCCGCCAGACGAGCCAGGATCCTCCCCTTCCTCCGCGCGCTGGCCAGGCACCACCGCTCCCCCATCGACGCCTTCGAGGAAGCCGGCGCCCGGGCGGGCGGCGAGCTGGTCCGTCTGAACATGGGACCGTTCCAGCCGTACCTGATCACCCATCCCGATCACGTCCAGCACGTGTTACGCGGCAACCAGCCCAACTACGTGCGCGAGGGCATGTTCTGGGACCCGCTGGCGCCGCTGATCGGCAAGGGCATCCTGTCAGACGGCCCCGACTGGGCGGAGAGCAGGCGCATCGTGCAGCCGCTGTTCACCGCCCGGCAGCTCGAAGGGCTCGGCGAGCGGATGGCCGCGATCATCGCCGAGCTGGTGGACGGGACGCTGACGCCGGGGCGGCCGTTCGACGTGGCGGCGGCCATGTCCGCGATCGTGCACGCGACGACCGTGCGGCTGTTCTTCGGCGAGTCGATCTCCGGCGCGGACATCGACCGGCTGGCCCCGGCCTACGACACCGGCGTGACGGCGCGGGCCATCAGGCTCGTGCTGCCGTCGGTGCCGCAGCGCTGCCCGATGCCCGGCGACCGGGCGTTCGGCCGGGCCGTGGCGACCATCGACGAGGTCGTGTACCCGCGCATCGAGCACGCTCGGCAGCGCGAGGGCAGCGGCGACGGCGCGGGCGACGTCGTCTCGGCGCTGTGCCGGGCCCCGTACGCCGACAAGGGCGACCGGCGGGTGCGCGACGACATGGTGGCCATCCACGGCGCCGCCACCGAGACCGCCGCCACGGCGCTGACCTGGGTGTGGCCGGTGCTCGACGCGCACCCGGAGATCGCGGCCAAGGTGTACGAGGAGATCACCCGGGTCGTCGGCGACGGCCCCGTCACGGTCGGCCACCTGCCCGCGCTGACGTACCTGCGGATGTTCCTCAGCGAGCTGCTGCGGCTGTACCCGCCGGGCTGGATCCTGCCGCGCAAGGCGCTCGCGGACGACGTGATCGACGGCGTGGCGATCGAGGCGGGCGCCACGGTGGTGCTGAGCCCGTTCCTGACGCAGCGGCTGCCGCAGGTGTGGGAGCGCCCGCTGGAGTTCGACCCCGAACGGTTCGCGCTGGGGAACGAGAGACGGCGGTCGCGGTACGCGTACTTCCCGTTCGCGGCCGGGCCGCACTCGTGCGTGGGGCCGCACCTGTTCATGATGGAGGCGCAACTGCTGCTCGCCGGGATCCTGCGCTCGTACCGGCCGGTGCTGCACACGCCCGGGCCGGTGGCGCCCCGGCTGGCCTCGACGCTGCGGCCCACGGCGGGGCTGACGATGACGCTCGTCCCGGCGGCACGGTCATGATCGCGGACAGCGGGACCAGCCGGACGAGCGGGATCGACGGGTCGATGCCCGCCGTCGGCGGCGCGGAGCTGGGGCGGACCTGCGCGCTGGCCGTCGAGTGCGCCCGCGAGCTGGCCCGCGACGCCGGGCGGCACCCCGAACTGTTCCCCGCCAAGCCGTTCGACGCCGGGTTCTACCACTCGCTGGCGCTCGTGGGCGCGTTCGGCTCGCCCTGGGCGACGGCCCGCGAGCTGCGCGCGGTCAACCGGGCGGCGCTGTGGGTGTTCGCGGTGGACCTGCTCATCGACCACGTCGCCACCTCCCGCGACGAGGTGGCCGACCTCGTCGGCGCCTGCCTGGCCGTGGCCGACGGCGCCGAGCCGCGCACCCCCGCCACCCGCTTCCTCGCCGAGCTGCGCGACGAGGCCGGCTCCCCCGCCTGGCGCGACCAGCTCGGACGCATGCTGGCCGCCATGGCCCGCGAATGGGACTGGCGCACCGGCGACCGGCCGGACCTGGCGACGTACCTGGACAACGCCGACAGCACCGGCTCCTCGTTCGTCAACCTCGCGCACTGGAACGCCACCGGCGACCCGTGGACGCTCGCCAACCTCGACCGCGTCCGCGCCGTCGGCGACGAGGTGCAGCGCTACCTGCGGCTGCTGAACGACCTCGCCACCCGCGACCGCGAAGCCGGCTGGGGCGACGTGAACGCGCTCACGCTCGGCGCCGGGCACGCCGAGGTGACGGCCCGGATGGGCGAGCTGTCGCAGCGCGCCGTCGCCCTCATCGAGCCGCTGCGCGACACCGCGCCGCGTACCGCCCTCTACCTGGAGCGACAGTTGACGTTCAACACGGGCTTCTACGGCCTGGCGGACTTCTGGGGGGCGCTGTGAACGTCGCCCGCGAGGCGGCGGCCCTGGTCTCCACGCTGATGGCGCTGCCGTGGGGGCAGGTGTCGGCGTCCATCTACGAGACGGGCCGCCTCGTCACGCTCGCGCCGTGGCTCACCGGGCACCGCGAACGGGTCGCGTACCTGCTGGAGCGGCAGCTTCCCGACGGGTCGTGGGGGGCGCCCGACGGGTACGGGCTGGTGCCGACGCTGAGCGCCACGGAGGCGCTGCTGTCGGCGGGCGGCGCCTCCGGGGCCGAACGTGACGCCGAGCTGCGGGAGGCGGCGGAGCGCGGGCTGCGGGTGCTGCGGCCCTGGCTGGCCGGGCCGGTGGAGCTGCCCGACATGCCGGCGGTGGAGCTGATCGTGCCGTCGCTGGTCGCGCTCATCAACGCGCACGGGGTGGGGGCGCCGCTGCCGCTGCCCGACGGGATGGACTTCGCGCGGGTCGAACGGCTCCGGCACGTCGTCCGGTCCGGGGCCGCGCTGCCGGAGAAGCTGCTGCACGCGCTGGAGGTGGCGGGGCCCGCCGCGGGCAACGCGCACGCGGTGCGGCCGACGCCCATCGGCACCGTCGGCGCCTCCCCCGCCGCCACCGCCGCCTGGCTCGGCGCCGTACACGCGCTCGCGGGCCGCGGGCCGGCGGGAAGGACCGCCCTGCTCGACGCCCCGGCGCGCCCGGTCCCGACGGGGCCGGCGACGGTGGCGGGGCCGCTCCTCCTGGCCGGACCGGCGGACCTCCACCTTCCGGAGGGGTCCGGTGGGGCCGCCTCCCGGGGGTCGTCCTCCTTCGACGGCGGCCTCGTCCCCGGTGCGGACGGGGGGCAGGGGGAAGTGGTCCGGGCGCACCTGGAGGCGGTGGTCAGCCGGTACGGGGGGCCGGTGCCGGTGGGGTTCCCGATCACCGTGTTCGAGCGCGGCTGGGTGCTGAGCTGGCTGGTCAGGGCCGGGGTTCCGGTGACGGCGCCGCCGGAGATGGTGGCGGACCTGCGGGCGGCGATCGGCCCGGCGGGCACGCCGGCCGGTCCGGGGCTGCCGGCGGACGCCGACACGACGTCCGTGGCGCTGTACGCGCTGGCGCTGGTGGGGCAGCCGCACGATCCGGCGAGCCTGCTGGAGTTCGACGTGGGCACGCACTTCTGCACCTGGCAGGGCGAGGACGGCTTCTCCGTGAGCGTGAACGCGCACGTCCTGGACGCGTTCGGGGCGTACGCGGCACGCCGCCCGGACCGCGCGCGGGCGTACGCGCCGGTGGTGCGCAGGCTGTCGGCGCTGCTGGCCGACCGGCAGCAGCCCGACGGGAGCTGGGACGACCGCTGGCACGCCTCCCCCTTCTACGCGACGCTGAGCTGCGTGCTGGCGCTCGGCGAGTACGGCGGGCCGGGGCGGGCGGAGGCGATCCGGCGGGCGCGCGCGTGGGTGCTGTCCGCGCAGCGGCCGGACGGGTCGTGGGGCCGCTGGGAGGGCACGCTGGAGGAGACCGCGTACGCGCTGCAGACGCTGCTCGCGTGCGACAAGGAACTGGACGAGCAGTACGAGTCTGCCGTCGACTGTGGATATCGGTATTTGCGCACGGTAGCGGATATTTCGGAGCATCCGCCGTTGTGGCATGACAAGGACCTTTACACGCCGTTCGCGATCGTACGGTCCGCGATCCTGGCGGCGTTACACCTGTGCGAGACCAAGGCGAAGACAGGACAAATTCGGACGTAACGCTATTAACGGGCAGGTACCCGGCTTGAGGTGGGTTTGAGCCATTGCTAAGGTAAGCCCGGCACTGGATGTCGGAAATATCGCTCTATAGCTTGACTTCCAGTTTGACGCAATCCCCTTACCTGGATGGCTTATATGCGTTTGCGCAATACGCGCGTGCGAACAAAGGTGACAGCACTGCTGGTGTCCCTGGTCGCGCTGTGGGCGTTCGCCGCATGGGTGACGCTGCGCGAAGGCGTGAACCTGGTCGGCGCCACCACGGTCGACAGCGAGGCGGTGCAGCCCAGCGAACGGCTGCTGGCCGAGCTCCAGCGCGAGCGCCGCCTGACCATGGCCGGCATCGGCACGGGCGGCCCCCTGCCCGGCCAGGCCCTGCGCGAGCAGCGGGCCAGGACCGACGCCGCCGGCGCCGCCCTGCGGGAGAGCGCGGGCGGCACCCTGGTGCAGCTCGCGGCCGACGACGTGCTGACCGGCCGCCTGAACGAGGCGCTCACGAGCGTCGCCAAGCTCCCCGCCACGCGCAAGGCCATCGACGCGGCCGGGCCCGGCCGCATGACGGCGGCGAGCGCGTACGACCACATCATCGACTCGCTCTACGACATGTTCGACTCGGTGGCCTCGCTCGACGACAAGGAGATCGCCAAGGACGCCCGGACCATGCTGGCGCTCAGCCGGGCCAGCGAGAGCCTGGCCCGCACCGACGCGATGGTGGCGCGGGTGCTGGCGCGCGGGCAGTTCACGCCCGCCGAGTACACCGCGTTCGTGCGCGGCACCGGCATCTACCGCTACAACCTGGAGCAGGCCGCCGAGCAGCTGCCCGCGCCCGACCGGGCCGCGTACGAGGCGTGGACCAGGAGCAAGCCCGCGCTGCGGCTGCAGGAGCTGGAACAGCGGCTCGTCACGCAGATCGACAACGCCGGGCCGCCGCCGGTCACCGCCGCCGAGTGGCAGGCGACCGCCGAGCCGGCCCGCGCGGGCATCGAGAAGATCATCGTCGACGGCGGTGACCGGCTGGTCGAGCGGGCCGTCCCCGGCGCGGTCGGCGTCATCGCCCGCCTGCTGCTGGCCGGCGGGCTCGGCCTGGTCGCCGTCGTGGCCTCGATCGTGCTGTCGATCACCACGACACGGTCGCTGCTGGCCCAGCTCAAGAAGCTGCGCGACGCCGCGCACGAGCTGTCGGACGAGCGGCTGCCCGGCGTGGTCGAGCGGATCGGGCACGGCGAGGTCGTGGACGTCTCGCGCGAGGTGCCCGACCTGGACTTCGGCGACGACGAGATCGGGCAGGTGGGACAGGCGTTCAACACGGTGCAGCGCACCGCGGTGAGCGTCGCCGCCGAGCAGGCGGAGCTGCGGCGCAGCATCCGCGACATCCTGCTCAGCCTGGCCCGCCGCACGCAGGGCCTGGTGCACCGGCAGCTCACCGTGCTGGACGTGATGGAGCGCCGCGAGACCGACCCCGAGGAGCTGAAGGAGCTCTTCCGGCTGGACCACCTGGCCATCCGCATGCGGCGCAACGCCGAGAACCTCATCGTGCTGTCCGGCTCCTCCCCCGCCCGCACCTGGCGGCGGTCGGTGCCGATGGTCGACGTGGTGCGCGGCGCGCTGGCCGAGGTCGAGGACTACACGCGGGTCACGCTCATGCCGATGGGCGACGTGGTGCTCGTCGGCCGGGCCGTGGGTGACGTCATCCACCTGCTGGCCGAGCTCATCGAGAACGCCGTGTCGTTCTCGCCGCCGTACACGAGCGTGCAGGTGAGCGGGCAGATGGTGGCCAACGGGTACGTGGTCGAGATCGAGGACCGCGGGCTGGGCATGAAGCCCGAGGACCTGGCGGCGGCCAACGAGCGGATCGCCGACCCGCCGGAGTTCCGGATCACGGGCACGGCGCGGCTCGGGCTGTACGTGGTGAGCCGGCTGGCCGAGCGGCACGACATCCAGGTGGTGCTCAAGCCGTCGCCGTACGGCGGCACCACGGTGGTGGTGCTGCTGCCGCAGGAGCTGGTGGAGCTGAGCGAGGGGCCGGAGCCCGGCGGCGAGCCGGTGGCGAGCCTGCCCCGCCGCCCGGCGGCGCTGACGGGAGTGCCGGGCCCGGCGGGTCAGGGCGCGGGCACGGCCACGGCCGTGCGGCGCGCTCCCGCGGACGCCGGCCGCCCGCTGCCCGGCGAGAACGTGCGGGCGCTGCCGACGGAGAACGTGCGGCCGCTCAAGGTGGCGGCGGCGCCGGAGGACGCCCGGGAGGCCGAGCCGCCGGACCCCGGGCCGTCAGAAGGGGAGGCGACCACGACCGCCCAGCCGGACAGGAGCGCGGAAGGCGACGGCGAGGCGGCGAGGTTCACGCCCGGCGGGCTCCCCCTGCGGGTGCCGCAGGCGAACCTGGCCCCGGCGCTGCGCGAGGAGGCCCCGGCCGCCCCGCCCGAGCCCGAGCGGGACGAGGACGAGCCGACCCCGGAGGAGATCCGGGCGCGGATGGGATCTTTGCAGTCGGGCACCCGGCTCGGCAGGACCGAGGCGGCCAAACTCATGGACGAGCGGGCAGGAGGCGATACGTGACACCGGGTGCCGGCACAGACCTGAACTGGCTTCTCGACGACCTGGTCGGCCGCGTGAAGGACGCCGAGCACGCGATCGTGCTGTCGTCCGACGGGCTGCTGATGGCCTCGTCGGCCGGGCTGCAGCGGACCGACGGCGAGCACCTGTCGGCCGTGGCCTCCGGCCTGCAGAGCCTGGCCAAGGGCGTCTCCGAGCACGTGGGCGGCGGCCCGGTCAAGCAGACGGTGGTGGAATGGCGTTCGCAGTTTCTCGTGGTGACCGTGGCGGGGCAGCGGGCGTGCCTGGCCGTGCTGTGCGGGCAGGGCGCCGACATCGGCCTGGTCGCCTACGAGATGGCGATGCTGGTGGCGCGCGTCGGCCAGTACCTGACGTCCGGGGCCAGAGCCGGGAGCGACCTGTGACCGAGGAGCACTGGGTCGACCCCGAGATCGTCCGTCCGTACGTGGTGACGCGCGGGCGCACCGCGCCCGTGCACGGCAAGTTCGACCTGATCTCCATGGCGGTCTCCGTCGGGCCGCCGCCGGGGCCGGAGGCCGGGCTCGACCCGGAGCACCACTCGATCCTCCGGCTCTGCCGCGAACCGAAATCCGTGGCGGAGATCGCCGCCCATCTTGACCTGCCCGCGGGCACCATCCGCGTGCTGCTCGGCGACCTGTTCGACAGGGAGCTCGTCTCGGCCCAGGAACCGCAATCCGAGGTGGACATGCGTGACATGAAGATGTACAGGGCGGTGCTCGATGGTCTTCGATCGCTCTGACCGCCCGCGCCTGCCGACGGCGATCAAGATCCTCATCGCCGGAGGGTTCGGCGCGGGCAAGACGACGCTGGTCGGCGCGGTCTCCGAGACCAGGCCGCTGCGCACGGAGGAGGTGCTGACCGACCGGGGCGTCGGCGTCGACGACCTGTCGAGCGTCGAGGCCAAGCGGACGACGACGGTCGCGATGGACTTCGGCCGGATCACGCTGGGCGACGAGTACGTCCTCTACCTGTTCGGCACACCCGGGCAGGAGCGGTTCTGGTTCGTGTGGGACGAGCTGGCGGAGGGTTCGCTCGGGGCGGTCATCCTGGCCGACACGCGGCGGCTGGCCGACTGCTTCCCGTCGGTCGACTACTTCGAGCGGCGCGGCACGCCGTTCGTGGTGGCGGTCAACTGCTTCGACGGCGCGCCGACGTTCGAGGTCGACGAGGTACGGCTGGCGCTCCAGCTCGACCCGTCGGTTCCGATCATCCTGTGCGACGCGCGGCGGCGGCACTCCAGCCGGGAGGTGCTCATCACGCTGGTGAAGCACTCCGCCCGGCTGCGGGCCGAGCCGGTGGGCTGAACCAGCGGTCCGGCGGGATCCGTACGGGTTCCGGGAACGTCCTCAGGTGCGCGAGCCGCGGCAGCACGCGCGCCAGGCGGTAGGCGGACGGCGGGGTGGCGAGGGCTCCTGACAGCCGCCCGGCCGGGCCCGCCGCCGCCTCGGCCCGCTCCGGCTCGCACACCGGGGCGAGCTCGACCGCGTGGCGCACCACGAGCAGCAGCGCCAGGTCCTCGGCGACCGTCTTGGGGCGCAGGCGTCCCTTCGTGGCCAGCCGGTGGCCGACGTCCTCGACCGTGGCGAGGAAGCGGCGGGTGAAGGCGGCGTCGTAGGCCCCGGCGTACGGCCACGGCAGCTCGGCCAGGGCCCGCACCCGGTGCGGGCCGAGCTCGGCGAGAGTGCGCACGCGGTGGCCCTCGTCGGCCGGGGCGCCGTCGCCGAGCGCCGCCGCGTCGTGCCGCAGGCCGTCGGCCAGCGTCCGGGCCGCCCGCACGAAGGCCCCGGCGAGCCGGCGCGCCTCGTGGGCGGGCAGGCCGAGCCGCCGCACCAGCGCCTGCTCGGCGGGCGCGTGGGCGAGGGCGGACAGCCGCGCCGCCTCCGCCCGCCGCTCGTTGCCGGCGAAGGGCCCCGGCCGCTCCTCGTCGTCGGCTCGTGCCCGGCGGGCGTCGCGGGGCGGCAGCCCCGTCCAGGAGTAGCCGGGATCGTGCGGCGGGTCGAGGCAGGTGCGCGCCCCGGCGGCCAGCGCCCGCAGGTACGGCTCCAGCGCCCGCCGGTAGTGCGCGTCCCCGTCCGGGTCGCGCCACAGGCCGTACAGGCAGCACGCGCCGGTGCGCCGGTCCCACGGCTGGACGAGCGACTCCATGACCTCCAGCGCGATCGTGCGCAGCCGGTCGTCCACGGGGACGGGCAGCCGGGGGAACGACGGGTCGAGGGCCGGGTCGAGGAGCAGCGCCACCTCGCCGGCGGCGGCCAGGCCCGCCTCGGCGACGGCCGGCAGGATCAGGCTGTCCTCGGCGTGCACCGCCTCCAGGACCTGGACAAGCACGGGCAGCGGGTCGGCCAGGCCGTGCAGGTGGTCCTGGACGTCCATCGCCTCGTCGCTGCCGAAGGGGTCGTACCCGTGTCTGCTCACCCGACGATCATGGCGTGGCCGGGGCGGAGGGGGAAGGCGGGCCCGGCGGAGGGGGTGCCGGGCCCGCGGCGGCCGTCAGTGGTCGGCGGCCTTCTCCGCCCCCACCCCGGTGAGGGAGCGGACCTCGATCTCGGCGTACTTGGCCGCGTTGTACTCCTTGCTCAGGATCGTGCCGAGCCAGCCGCACAGGAAGCCGAGCGGGATCGAGACGATGCCCGGGTTGCTGAGCGGGAACCAGGCGAAGTCGGCGTCCTTGAACAGGGCGGCCTTGCTGCCGGAGACGACCGGCGAGAAGATCACCAGCACCAGGGCGGACAGCAGGCCGCCGTAGATGGCGCTGACGGCGCCGGTCGTGTTGAACCTCTTCCAGAACAGGCTGTAGAGGATCGCCGGCAGGTTGCCCGAGGCGGCCACGGCGAAGGCCAGGGCGACCAGGAAGGCGACGTTCTGGCTCTGCGCGAGGATGCTCAGGCCGATGGCGACGGCGCCGATGACCAGGGCGGAGATCCGGGCGACGACGACCTCCTGCCGCTCGCTGGCCTGGCCGCGCCGGAAGACGTGCGCGTACAGGTCGTGGGCGAAGCTGGAGGAGGAGGCGAGCGTGAGGCCGGCGACCACCGCGAGGATGGTGGCGAAGGCGACGGCGCCGATGAAGGCCAGCAGCAGCGTGCCGCCGACCGAGCCGAAGATCTCCTCGCCGATCCGCAGCGCGAGCAGCGGCGCGGCGGTGTTGCCTCCGGGGTCCTGGGCGACGATGGCCTCCCTGCCGACCAGGGCGGCGGCGCCGAAGCCGAGGACGAGCGTGAGCAGGTAGAACACGCCGATGATGCCGATGCCCCAGAGGACGGACTTGCGGGCGTCCTTGGCGGTGGGGACGGTGTAGAAGCGGATGAGGATGTGCGGCAGGCCGGCGGTGCCGAGCACGAGGGCGAGGCCGAGGCTGATCAGGTCGATCTTGCCGGCGATGCCCTGCGCCTCGGTGCCGTACTTCAGGCCGGGGATGAGGAAGCTGTCGGGGTTGGCCTTGGGTCCGCTGGTGGCGGCGGCCTGGCCGAGCAGCGCCGACAGGTTGAAGCCGAACTTGCCCAGCACCAGCACGGTCACCAGGGCGGCGCCGGTCATCAGCAGCACGGCCTTGACGATCTGGACCCAGGTGGTGCCCTTCATGCCGCCGAAGACCACGTACACGATCATGAGGGCGCCGACGGCGACGATCGTCCAGATCTTGCCGGCCTCGGAGGTGATGCCGAGCAGCAGGCCGACCAGGGCGCCCGCGCCGACCATCTGGGCGAGCAGGTAGAAGATGCTGACGACGATGGTCGAGACGCCGGCGGCGGTGCGGACGGGTCGCGGGCTCATCCGGAAGGCCAGCACGTCGGCCATGGTGAACTTGCCGGAGTTGCGCATGAGCTCGGCCACCAGCAGCAGCGCGACGAGCCACGCCACGAGGAAGCCGATGGAGTACAGGAACCCGTCGTAGCCGGACAGCGCGATGATGCCGGCGATGCCGAGGAAGGAGGCGGCGGACATGTAGTCGCCGCCGATGGCCAGGCCGTTCTGCACGCCGCTGAAGGAGCGCCCGCCGGCGTAGTAGTCGGCGGCGGTCTTGGTCTGGCGGCTGGCCCAGAAGGTGATGCCGAGCGTGGCCGCGACGAAGACGAGGAAGAGGATCGTGGCGAGGGTGGTGGAGCTCACTTGGTCTTCTCCTCGACCTCGTGGCGGAGCTTGTCGGCGATCGGGTCGAGCTTCTTCCCGGCGTGCCTGGAGTAGGCCCAGGCGATGAGGAACGTCGTCACGAACTGCAGCAGCCCGAGGATCAGCCCGACGTTGATGTCACCGAGCAGTTTGATGCCCATGAAGTCGCGGGCCCATCCCGACAGCACCACGTACAGCAGGTACCACACCAGGAAGGCCGCCGTCATGGGGAACGTCCACCGCCTGAAGCGGCTCTTCAGCTCCTGGAACTCGCTGCTCCTCTGCACCTGTTCGTAAACGGACGCGTCATGTTCTCTGGTCGTCACGAGACCTCCACTGTGATGCGGATCACGCACAAGGTAAGAGCGCAACCTACCCGCGGTGGAGGGGTCTCGCAGGGCTGTTCGGCGAGCCGCCGCCGAACGGCGTTCAGCTGGTCAGGGGTTGCGGTGAATGGTCCCTTATGTACGACGAACGGTCAGGCGATTCCGCCCAGCGCGCAGCCCAGGTCCTCGATCAGCGTGGCGGCGGGCTCCAGGCCGACCGCCAGGCGCACCAGACCCACGGGGACGCCCAGGGTGGCCCGTACGCTCTCCTCGACGGTCAGCGCGGGCGCGTTGACCAGGCTCTCGAACCCGCCCCACGACACGCCGATCCGGAAGTGCCGCAGCCCGTCGAGGAAGGCGCCCACCTCGGCGCGCGAGTCCGTGTCCAGCTCCACGCTGAACAGGCTGGAGAAGCCCGACATCTGGCCGCGCGCGACGCCGTGGCCGGGATGCGAGGGCAGGCCGGGGTGGTTGACCCGGCGCACCGCCGGATGCCCCTCCAGGAACGCGGCGACCGCCAGGCCGCGCTCCTGGTGCGCCGCCATCCGCACGGGCAGCGTGCGCAGGCCCTTGATCACCCGGGCGGCGTCGTGCGGCGACATGGCCGCGCCGTACAGCTGGTACTCGGTCAGCGCCAGCGGCCTGATCAGCCGCGCCGGGCCCGCCACCACGCCGCCGACCACGTCGCTGTGCCCGCCCGCGTACTTCGACAGCGAGTGCACGACCAGGTCCACGCCCTTGGTCAGCGGCTTCTGGAACAGCGGCGTCGACCAGGTGTTGTCCATCACGGTCACTAGCCCGTGGCCGCGCGCCCACCCGGCGACGGCCTCCAGGTCGAAGATCTCGTAACGCATGTACGAGGGCGACTCGAAGTACAGCAGTCTGGTGCCGGGCCGCACCGCCTCCTCGCACGCCGCCAGGTCGGCCACGTGCGTGTGGGTGACGCCGAACTTCTCCAGGTAGCGCAGGAACTGCGTGGTCGGCCCGTAGACGGCGCCCAGCACCAGCACGTGGTCCCCGGCCGACACCAGCGACGAGATCGCCGCCGAGATCGCGCCCATCCCGGAGCCGAAGCACTTGGCCCGCTCGGCCCGCTCCAGCGCGGCCAGCTTGCGCTGCAACAGGTCGACGGTCGGGTTGGTGCCCCGCCAGTAGACGTAGCGCTCGTCCTCGTCCCTGATCGCCGCGCCGAGCTCCGCCATCGAGCCGAAGGTGAACACGCTGCTGCCGAACACCGGCGGGTTGACCGCGCCGAGCTGCCACGGCTCGTCCTCGCCCAGCCGGGCGCAGATCCACTCGTCATCCATGACGGCCCACCCTAGGACAGCGCCCGCCCGTCACCCCCGGGGCCGCCAGTCGCCCCGGTCGAGGTCGAGGTTCTCCGGGGTGTGCAGGCGGACCATCGTCCTGGCCACGCCCAGCGGCACCCGGTCGGGCGTCAGGAACGACACCGACACCATCACCGCGAACGCGATCGGCACCGTCCACGCTGCGGGCTGGGCCAGCAGGGCGCCCGCCAGGCCCTCGTACGGGCCGCCGGTGATGGTGGCGAGCACGGCCGAGCAGGCCAGGCCGCCGCCGACGAACAGCCCGGCGAGCGCGCCGGTGGTGGACAGGCGCCGCCACCAGATGCCGAGCACGAGCAGCGGGCAGAACGACGAGGCGGCGACCGCGAACGCCAGCCCCACCACGTCGGCGACCGGCAGCGCCCGCGCCCACAGCGCCAGCCCGAGCGGCACGGCGACGGCCATGAGCGTGGCGATCCGGAACGAGCGCACGCCGCCCTTGAGCAGGTCCTGGGCGATCACCCCGGCGACCGACACGGTCAGCCCGGACGAGGTGGACAGGAACGCCGCGAACGCCCCGGCGGTGACCAGCGCCGTCAGCAGGTCGCCGAGCGTGCCGCCGACCATGCGGGCCGGCAGCGTCAGCACCACGGCGTCGGTGCGGACGAGGTCGGGCGCGTAGATGCGGCCGAGCCAGCCGTACAGCGCGGGCAGCAGGTAGAAGGCGCCGAGCAGCGACAGCACGACGAGCGTGGTGCGGCGGGCGGCCCGCCCGTCGGGGTTGGTGTAGAAGCGGACGAGCACGTGCGGCAGCCCCATCGTGCCCAGGAACGTGGCCAGGATCAGCGAGTACGTCGAGTACAGGGCGTAGTCCTTGGCCCCGGCCAGCGGCACCTGCCAGACGGCGGCGTCCACCGGGTCGAGCGCCGGGGCGCCGTCGGCCTTCCACGCCATCAGCAGGAACACCAGCGGCACGGCCAGCGCGGTCAGCTTCAGCCAGTACTGGAACGCCTGCACGAACGTGATCGAGCGCATGCCGCCCGACAGCACGTTGACCGCGACCACGACGGCCACCAGCAGCCCGCCGGCCCACACCGGCGCCCCGGTGATCGTGCGCAGCACCAGGCCGGCACTCTGGAACTGCGGCATCAGGTAGAGCCAGCCGATGAGCACGACGAGCACGCTGGCCGTGCGCCGCACCACCATCGACTCCAGCCGCGCCTCGGCGAAGTCGGGCAGCGTGTAGGCGCCGGAGCGGCGCAGCGGCGCGGACACCAGCACGAGCAGCACCAGGTAGCCGCCGGTCCACCCGACGGGCAGCCACAGCATGTCGACGCCGTAGCTGAGGATGAGCCCGGCCACGCCGAGGAAGGAGGCCGCCGACAGGTACTCGCCGCCGATCGCGGAGGCGTTCCACAGCGGGCTGACGGTGCGGGAGGCGACGTAGAAGTCGGAGGTGGTGCGCGAGAAGCGGATGCCGAAGGCGCCGATGAGCACGGCCGCGACCATGACGACGACGACGGCGGCCAGGCTCATGAACGGTCGACCAGGTCGGCGAAGTGGCGTTCGTTGCGCTCGGCCTGCCGGACGTACAGCCAGGCGCCGATGACGAAGGCGGGGTAGATGAGCCCGGCGAGCACCGCCCACGGGAGCGGGACGCCGAGCAGGTGGGCGTCGCGCAGCTCGGGGATGAGCAGGAACAGCAGCGGCAGCCCGCCCACGACGCAGCCGAGCACCGTGCACACGAACAGCGCCAGCCGGAACTGGGTGCGCAGCAGCGAGCGCATGTAGACCTCGCCGAGGTGGGTCTGCTCGTCGATCTCCCGGGTGGCCGGGCGGCGGGGCCGGCGGGCGGCGGCGGTGCGCGGGCTGGTGACGGCGGTGCGCCGGCCCGGCCGCGGCTCGGGGCTCACTCGTGCCGTCCCTTCCTGGCGCGGCGGACGAGCAGGTCGCGCAGCTCGCGGGTGTGGCGGCGGCTGACGGGCAGCTCGGTGTCGTGGACGCGGACCGAGCACCGGCCGGAGTCGATGTGCAGCTCCTCGATGTGCTTGACGGCGACCAGGTGGCTGCGGTGCACGCGCACGAACCCGGCCGCCGACCAGCGCTCCTCCAGCGTGGCGAGCGGGATGCGCACGAGGTGACTGCCGGTGGCGGTGTGCAGGCGGGCGTAGTCGCCGTGCGCCTCCACGTAGATCACGTCGGCGCTGGAGACGAACCGGGTCACGCCGCCCAGCTCGACCGGGATGGTGTCGCTCTCACCGCCGTCGGCGGGCACGTCGGCCGAGACGGCCACCCGCCGGATCGCCTCGGCCAGGCGCTCCGGCCGCACCGGTTTGAGCAGGTAGTCCTCGGCCTTGATCTCGAACGCGTCGACGGCGTGCTCCTCGTACGCGGTGACGAACACCACCCGCGGCGGGTTGGCGAACTGCGACAGCAGCCGGCCGAGCACGACCCCGTCGAGGCCGCGCATCCGGATGTCGAGGAAGACCGCGTCGATGGGCCTGCCCTCGGCGATCGCCCGGTCCAGCAGCCGCAGCGCCGCCGAGCCGTCCCTGGCGGTCGCCACCTCGCCGATCCGCGGGTCGGCACGCAGCAGGTACGACAGGTCTTCCAGGGCGGGAAGCTCGTCGTCGACCGCGAGGACCCGAAGTTGTGCCATAGACAGTGATAAAACCGACAACGAAGATCCAGGTCAACGGGCCGAGACGCCCGGGTGATACTTCGGCAACCTGACGTTGACCTTCGTGCCCGCCCCGCGACCGGTCTCGACCACCAGCCCGTACTCGTCGCCGTAGACCTGGCGCAGCCGCTCGTCCACGTTGGCCAGGCCGATCCCGCCGTCGGAGGCGGTCTCCCCGGCCAGGACGCGGCGCAGCCGGTCGGGGTCCATGCCGAGCCCGTCGTCCTCGACGCTGATGCTGCACTCGGCCCCGGCGTCCTCCGCCACGATGGAGATGCGGCCGACGCCGTCCTTGCTCTCCAGGCCGTGGCGCACGGCGTTCTCCACGAGCGGCTGCAGGCACAGGAACGGCACCGCCACCGGCAGCACCTCGGGCGCGATGCGCAGCGTGACCTGGAGCTGATCGCCGAAGCGGGCCCGCTCCAGGATGAGATAGCGGTCGATCGAGCGCAGCTCCTCGGCCAGGGTGGTGAACTCGCCGTGCCTGCGGAAGGAGTAGCGGGTGAAGTCGGCGAACTCCAGCAGCAGCTCGCGGGCCCGCTCCGGGTCGGTGCGGACGAACGAGGCGATCGTCGTCAGCGAGTTGTAGATGAAGTGCGGCGAGATCTGCGCGCGCAGCGCCCGCACCTCGGCCTCCATGAGCAGCGTGCGCGAACGGTCGAGCTCGGCCAGCTCCAGCTGCGAGTCGACCCAGCCCGCGACCTCCTGGGCGGCCCGGACGAGCCCGGCGGAGGCGTGCGTGCCATAGGCGGTCAGCGCCCCGACGACCCGCTCGTCCGTGGTGAGCGGCACCACGACGGCGTTCCTGACCGGGCATTCGAGCAGGTCGCAGTCGATCGCCAGGACCTGGGTGCGGCCGTCCTGCAAGGTCGCCCTCGCGTGCTCGAAGGCGTCCTCGGCATGATGGTCGCCGGCGCCGTCGTACACGAGCAGCCGCTCGCCGTCGGTGATGGCGAGCGCGGCCGAGCCGAGCAGCTCGCGCAGATGGCGCGAGGCCCGCTGGGCGCCGTCGGCGGTGAGCCCGGCGCGCAGCGGCGGCCCCGCCAGCGAGGCGGTGTGCAGCGTCTCGAACGTGGCCCGCTCCGCCGGGCTGGTGCCCAGGTCGCGGCGGCCCCGCATGACCCGCCACAGCACGATCGCGGGCACGCCGACGAGCACGGCCACCACGGCGACGCCGACCAGGTATTCCACCGTGCGGCCCGGCTCAGCCCAGCGCCTTGGCGATCCGCTCCGCGTAGGAGGCGGCCTCGTCGGCGGAGGAGTAGGTGGTGCGCGGCCAGAAGAAGCCGCGCAGGCCGTCCTTCTTGACCCGGGGCACCACGTGCACGTGCAGGTGGGGGACGCTCTGGCTGATCCGGTTGTTCATCGCGACGAACGTGCCGCCCGCCTCCAGGCCCTCCTCCACGGCGCGGGCCATGCGCTGGACGCTCTCGAAGAACGGCCCCACCCCGGTCAGGTCGGCGAGCGTCTCGGCGTGCGCGCGCGGCACCACGAGCACGTGCCCCTTGAACACGGGCCGGGTGTCGAGGAAGGAGACGGACACCTCGTCGGAGCCGACGATCGTCGCCGGGCGCTCCCCCGCGACGATCTCGCAGAACAGATCGGTGCTCATCGGCCGACCTTATCCGCGAACGCGGTCCAGCTCGTCACGTTGGGGGCCGACCACTCCTGCGGCGCGTGCAGGAACCGCTCCCCGGCGCGCTCGCGCAGCCTCGGCGGCACCTCGGCGCCCTTGCCGCCCCGGCAGTGGTAGACGAGCCCGCCCGGCCGCTGCGCCATCGCCATCCACGGCAGCCACGGCGACACCCGGCACCAGGAGAACACGCTCGGCACGTCCGGCAGCTCCGACTCGACGTCGGCCGCCCGGGCGAAGAACTGGAACAGCTCCATCGCCCGGTACGTGTCGTCCGCCGAGTTGTCCGGATAGTCGGCCACCTTCAGCGGCGACGGGTAGGCCAGGCGCACGTCCACGTTGAACACCACCTGCTCGCCCAGCCGCGTCACCGGCACCGGGTAGCCGCCCAGCCGCTGGTTGACCGGGTCGTTGAAGACGTGCTGCACCTCCACGCGGCGGCCGGTCAGCGGGTTGTCCCACACGTCGAGCACCTCGCGGGTGCGCGGGTCGAGGTAGAGGGCGGCCTCCCGGGTCAGCAGCAGCCAGCCGCCGTCGTCGCCGCGCACCGCCCTGGCCACGTTGACGCCCTCGAACCCGAACAGGTGATGCGGCCCGCCGCCGGGCTCCCAGCCATAGACGTCGCCGGTCCACGACGAGATCGTCTCCGCGCCGTCGGAGGAGGCGCGCACGCGGATGAAGTCCATGCGCGAAGCCTCTCACTTTCAGCCCGGCAGATCATCCGGCTCCGGCGGGTCGCGCGGCACCGCGTACGGCTCCCGCCCGGGGGGCCGGCCCTGGGCCGCGGCGCGCTCCCTGATGAGCTCGGCGTCCAGCTCGGCGCCGAACAGCAGCGCCATGTTCGACAGCCACAGCCAGATGAGGAACACCACGACCCCGGCGAGCGCGCCGTAGGTCTTGTTGTAGGAGCCGAAGCCCGCCACGTACAGCGCGAAGCCGCCCGAGACCAGCGCCCACAGCACGACCGCGAGCAGGCCCCCGGGCGTGATCCAGCGCATGCCCGGCTGGCGGACGTTCGGCGCCGCCCAGTACAGCACCATGATCAGGCCGGCCGCGATGAGCGCCAGCACCGGCCACTTGAGGATGTCCCACGCCGTCACGGCGGCGTCGCCGAGGCCGAGCGCCTCACCGGCCGCGGCGGCCAGCTCGCCCGTCAGCGTGACCGCGATCGCGCCCACGACCAGCAGGATCATCATCATGACCGTGAGGCCGAGCCGGAGCGGGGTCAGCTTCCAGAACGGGCGGCCCTCCTCGATGTCGTAGATCTCATTGCACGCCCGGATGAACGCGGCGATGTACCCGGAAGCCGACCAGAGCGCGACCAGCAGGCCGGTGATCGCCACCAGGCCCGCGCCGCCGGTGCTGCGCACCCCGCGCACGCTCTCCGCGATCAGGCCGCGCGCCTCCTCCGGCGCGAGCACGACGAGGGAGCCCACGACCGTGCCGAGGTCGTCGCGGCCCAGCAGGCCGAACAGCGACACCAGCACGATCAGCGCCGGGAACACCGACAGCACCGCGTAGTAGGTCAACGCCGCCGCCAGATCCTGGACGCGGTCGTTCTTGAACTCGGCGAACGTTCTTCTGATCACCCGCCACCACGACCGGCGTGGCAGCTCGGCGGGTCCTTCGGGGGCCTCCACGCGTCACTTGGCCTGGTTGCGCCTCATCATGCGGCGCACGACCAGGGCCACCACCGTCCCGAGCGCGACCATCACGAACACGGGGCGCTTCTTGACCTGCTCCGGCGTGGCGTCGCCGACCCTTTCGCCGACCCTGCCCGCGACCTCGTGCGCCTTGCCGGTCATCTCGTGCGCCTTGCCCTTGGCCGCGCCGGTCATCTCGTGCGCCTTGCCCTTGGCCGCGCCGGTCATCTCGGCCGTCTTGCCCTTGGCCGTCTCCGCCAGCTCCGTGGCCCTGTCCTTGGCCGTGCCTGCCATCCTGCCCGCCTTTCCTCTGGCCGTGGCCGCCGCGTCGGCTGCCCGGCTCTTGACGTCCGCCTTGTGCGCCAGGGCGCTCACCGTCTCGCCGAGCTCCCGGCGGGTCTGCCTGATGTCCTCCCGGACCGCGTCCGCGTCGTCACCCTGGGTGCGGTGCTCGCTCCCGGACCGTTTCGCGGCCCGGCCCCCGGTCAGGGACTCCTCCTCCGTGGCGCGCGACCTGACCGCGTCGGTGCGGTCGTCGGCCTGGGGAGGTTCGGGGATGAAGGTCTCATGCTCCTCGCGGGCCAGCTCGGCCTCGTGCGCGTTCTCGGCCGCGCCCGGCCTGGTCGGCGGCACGTTGATGGACTCGGCGTCCGTCGGCGTGCCGACGGTGGCCCGGCGCGCGCCGACCGTGCCGGCGTGCTGGTCGCTGCGTCCCGGATCGGTCTCGCTCATCGCCGCGCCCCTTCCTTGACCGCGTCGACGTCGGCCCGCAGGCTCGCGATGGTCTCGGTCGGGACCGGCGGCGTCGCCTGCTTCACCTTGCTCTTGCCGGCCAGCCCCAGCAGGGCGGCCACGATCAGCAGGACCACTCCGACGATGGCCGCGGCGACCCACGCGGGCATCACCAGCGCGAGCAGCATCACCACGGCGGCCACGAGCACCGCGCCGCCGAAGAACGCGACCAGCCCGGCCGCCCCGAACATGCCCGCGCCGAACCCGGCGCGCTTGCCCTTCTCCGTGAGTTCGAGCCTGGCCAGCCGCAACTCGTCCTTGACGAGCCGGGAGACCTGCTCGGAAAGGTCGTTGACCAGTTTGTGGGTGTCGTTCACGACGTCGCCTCCTCCGTCGCGAACCCGCCTACCCGAAGAGCCCGGCTTCTATCACCCCGCGGTTTTTCGCCGGGCCGGGTCCTACCGCTTGGCGGCGCGCAGGAGCAGGCCGACCAGCGACTCGACCGGCGACTTGGGCGCCTCGCACCAGTTGTCCGGCTTCTTGGGGGCGCTCCACGGGGACGGGAGCTCGCACGACGGAGCCGGCGGCTTGGGCCGCTCGCACCACGATCCCGGAGTATTCATGCCTCCAGTCTACGACTTGCACTGATTTTTCCCAGGAGCCGGCCAGTGCGCCGTCGGCGGACGCGGGCCACCGGCCCCTCCCGGCCCGGGTACCCTGCCGAGGTGCTGGTCGTGCATGGGGTCTGGGCCGGGGACGGGGTCGCCTTCTGGGCGGAGGACACCGCCCTCGCGCCGCGTGCCGCCCGTGGCCCGGCGCCGCGCGCCCATCCCTGGGCCGCGCCCGTCGAGCGCCTCCCTGCGGGCGGGCCGCGCACGCTGGAGCTCCTGCTGCCGGGGTCCGCGGCCGAGCCGCTCCCCTCCCCCGAGACCGGGCTCCTGTCCGCGGTCACCCGCCCCTCGCTGCGCCCCTGGCGCGTCCCCGCCGTGGTCCCGCCCCTGCCCGCCGCCATACACCTCCTCGCCCCCTCCCCCGCCCCAGCCGCTGACCCCGCCGCCGGCCCCGACCCCGACACCGGCCCCGACCTTGCCGCCGGCCCGGACTCCGCTCCCTCCCCCGACGCCGCCTCCGGCCCCGGCCGCGGCACCGGCCGCGGCACCGACGCCGGCTCTGGCTCCGCCGCCGGGCCCGGCCTCACCGGCTGGGGTGACGCCGTGCCGGGGGCCACGGTGCGGCACTGGCGGGCCGTCGCCGCGTTCGCGCGGGATCTCGTACGCCGCGGCCGGGTCGTCCCCCAGCTGGAGCTGACGGAGACCGACGGCGAGGCCCGGGCGGCCTGGCGCGCGGTCGTCACCGGCGCCGACGCCGCCTACTTCCGCGACCTCGCCCTCACCATGCCCCCCGCCTGCCGCACCTGGGCGGTCGAGCGCCCCTCCCACGAGGTGCTGCGCCAGGCCCTGGACGCCTTCGCCGACACCCTCGCCCGAACCGCCTTGAACGCCCGGCCCCCGCAAGCGGAAACGGGCACGGGCACGGGCACGGTGCAGGGGCGCTGGCTGGCCGCACTGGCCTCCCCCGACACCGCTTCCTCCGACACCGCCTCCCCCGACGCCGCCTGCCCCGATGACCCGGACCTGCGGCGGGCACTGGAGGAGTGGCGCCGCTCCGTGGAGTCGGCCGAGGGCGCCACCCGCGTGTGCTTCCGCCTCACCGAGCCGGTCGACCCCCCGGCCCCCGCCGGGGAGCACCGGTGGCGGGTGGAGCTGGCGGTGCAGGCGGCCGACGACCCGAGCCTGTACGTGCCCGCCGGGAAGGTGTGGGGCGGCGGGCCGGTGGCCGGGTTGCCGGCCGGGGCGGAGCGGGAGCTGCTGGCCGGGCTGGGCCGGGCGGTGCGGCTGTATCCGGAGCTGGACCGGGCGTTGCGGGTGCCGGAGCCGGAGGAGCTGGTGCTCGACACGGCCGGGGCGTTCGCGTTCCTGCGGGAGGCGGCGCCGTTGCTGCAGGCGGCCGGGTTCGGGGTGCAGCTGCCCCGCTGGGCGGGCCGGGCGAGGCTGGGGCTGAAGGTGACGACGCGGACGAAGACGCAGAGCGCGGCGGCGAGCCAGGGGTTCGGGCTGCGTGAGCTGGTGGACTTCCGGGTTGACCTGGCGGTGGGCGGGGAGACGATCGGCGAGGAGGAGCTGGCCGAGCTGGCCCGGCTGAAGGTGCCGCTGGTGCGGGTGCGCGGCCAGTGGGTGGAGCTGGACGAGCGGCAGCTCGCGGCGGCGCTGCGCGCGGTCGGCGGTGAGCGCGCCGGGGTGCTCCCGGCGGCGGAGGTGCTGCGGCACGTGGTCCAGGGCGACGACGAGCTGCCGCTGCTGGAGGTGGACGCCGACGGGGTGCTGGGCGAGCTGCTGTCGGGCCGGCCGGAGGGGCGGCCGGAGGGGCGGCCGGAGGGCCGGTCGGAGGGGCGGCCGGCTGTGATCGGGA
Source organism: Nonomuraea sp. NPDC049725 (assembly GCF_040674795.1). Taxonomy (NCBI): domain Bacteria; kingdom Bacillati; phylum Actinomycetota; class Actinomycetes; order Streptosporangiales; family Streptosporangiaceae; genus Nonomuraea; species Nonomuraea sp. NPDC049725. The sequence continues at coordinate 183,394 of NZ_JBFANJ010000002.1, forward strand.
CGCCGGCGGGCCTGGACGCGACGTTGCGCCCCTACCAGGAGCGCGGGCTGGCGTGGCTGAGCTTCCTGTCGGAGCTCGGGCTGGGCGGGGTGCTGGCCGACGACATGGGGCTGGGCAAGACGGTCACCACGCTGGCGCTGCTCGTGCACGAGCGGGCAGCGGAGCCGACGCTGCTGGTGTGCCCGATGTCGCTGGTGGGCAACTGGCAGCGGGAGGCGGCGAGGTTCGCACCGGGCCTGCGCGTGCACGTCCATCACGGCAGCGGCCGGGACGCGGCGCGCATCGCGGACGCCGACCTGGTGATCACCACGTACGGGACGGCGCAGCGCGACCTGGAGACGCTGCGGCGGGTCCCGTGGCGGCGGGTGGTGTGCGACGAGGCGCAGGCGATCAAGAACAGCGGCACCCTCCAGGCGCAGGCGGTGCGGTCGATCCCGGCGGGCACCCGGCTGGCGCTGACGGGCACCCCGGTGGAGAACCACCTGGCCGAGCTCTGGTCGATCATGGAGTTCGCCAATCCGGGCCTGCTGGGGCCGAAGGCGCGCTTCCGCACCCGGTTCCAGGAGCCGATCGAGGCGCGGCAGGACGAGCAGGCCGCGCAGGCGCTGCGGCGGGCGACGGGGCCGTTCATCCTGCGCCGGCTCAAGACCGACGCCTCGATCATCTCCGACCTGCCGGAGAAGCTGGAGGTCAAGGAGTGGTGCACGCTGACGCCGGAGCAGGCGTCGCTGTACCAGGCGGTGGTGGACGACATGCTGGGCAGGATCGACGACAGCGAGGGGATCGAGCGGCGCGGCCTGGTGCTGGCGGCCATGGCCAAGCTGAAGCAGGTCTGCAACCATCCGGCCCACCTGCTGAAGGACGGCTCCCGGCTGGCGGGCCGGTCGGGCAAGCTGGCGCGGCTGGAGCAGCTAGCGGAGGAGATCCTGGCCGAGGGCGAGAAGGCGCTGCTGTTCACGCAGTACGCGGAGTTCGGCAGCATGCTGCAGCCCTATCTGGAGCAGCGGCTGGACCGGCCGGTGCTGTGGCTGCACGGCGGGCTGCCGAAGAAGGCGCGTGACCGGCTGGTGGACCGGTTCCAGCAGGACGACGAGCCGATGCTGTTCCTGCTGTCGCTGAAGGCGGCCGGGGTGGGGCTCAACCTGACGGCGGCGAGCCACGTGGTGCACGTCGACCGCTGGTGGAACCCGGCGGTCGAGGACCAGGCGACCGATCGGGCGTTCCGCATCGGCCAGCGCAGGAACGTGCAGGTGCGCAAGCTGATCTGCGCGGGCACCCTGGAGGAGCGGGTGGACGAGATGATCGAGCGGAAGAAGGCGCTGGCGGAGCGGGTGGTCGGCGCGGGCGAGGACTGGCTGACGGATCTGTCGACCGGGGAGCTGCGCGAGGTGTTCCGCCTGACGGCCGGGGCGGTGGGCTGACGTGCCGGGCTGGAGCACCCCGATCAGCGTCGAGGGCGGTATCCGGGCCAGGTCGCGGCGCGGTTCGATCGGCTCGACCTGGTGGTCGAGGCGGTTCATCGACGTGCTGGAGCGGATCTGCGACAAGGGCCGCCTGTCGCGCGGGCGCGGCTACGCCAGGGCGGGCCAGGTGCTGTCGATCGACCTGTCGCCGGGCCTGGCCAGGGCGTCCGTGCAGGGGTCGCGCCCGGCGCCGTACGAGGTGACGATCGCCGTCGAGGTGTTCGGCGAGGAGCTGTGGCAGGCGGTCGAGCGGGCGGTGGCCGAGCAGGCCGTCCACCGGGCGAGGCTGCTGGCCGGGGAGATGCCGGAGGAGATCGAGGAGCTGTTCGCGGCGCTGGGCGCCGACCTGTTCCCGCGCGATCTGGACATGGCGTGCTCGTGTCCCGACTGGGGTTTCCCGTGCAAGCACGTGTCGGCGGTGCTCTACCTGCTGGCCGAGTCGTTCGACGACGACCCGTTCCTGGTGCTGGCCTGGCGGGGGCGCGCCCGTGAGGAGCTGCTGGGCTCGCTGGCGGCGGGCGGCGGGGCCGCGCTGGAGGTGGCGGACGTGCCGTTCGCCGACCGGCTCGCCGACTTCTACGCGCCCGCCGGCACGGCCAGGCCCGAGCGCCGCCCGTCCGCCGTGGAGCCGGGCCTGCTGCTGCGCGTCTTCCCGCCGCCGGCGGGCCTGTCGGCGCCGCTGACCGAGCTGTACGACCGCCTGCGTTAGGAGACCGGCCGGGCGGGTTAGCGGTCCTCGAAGTCGGCGGGCACCATGACGCGCACCCCGTTGGGCACCACGCGCAGCCGGATCGGGGTGCGCAGCCGCACCTCGCCGTCGACGTCGGCGGCCATCGGCGGGTCGGTCTCCAGCAGCATCTCGCGGCCGACGACGAACGGCCCGCCCGCCAGGCTGCGCCAGCGCCCGGTCGTGGCGCGGGCCAGCGTCTCGACGAGCAGGCGCACCTTCTTGCCGGAGCCGAGCTGGTAGGCCACGAGCATGCCGTCGTCGATGCTGATGTCGCGGGCCACCTGCCAGCCGCCGTGGAAACGCCCGTTGGCGATGTTGAGCTGGTGAGTGAGCAGCTCGTGGCGCTGCCCGTCGACGGTGATGTAGGCGCGGAAGGGCCGGTGCCCCGGCAGCACGGTCAGCGCGGTCAGCGGGTAGGCGGGCCGGCCGAGCACCCGCTTGAGCCACGGCTTGACCTTGCCCGCGACCTCGACGGAGACGCCGAAGCTGGCCAGGTTGGCGAACGGCCGGTCGTCGGCCATGCCCAGGTCGATGTCGGCGACCTTGCCGGTGTCGAACACCCGGATCGCGCCGGCCAGGTCGAGCGGCAGGCCGAGGCTGCGGGCGAAGTTGTTGGTGGTGCCGAGCGGGAGAACGCCGAGCGCCACGTCGCGGTGGGCGACGTGGCGCACGGCGGAGGACAGCGTGCCGTCACCGCCGCCGACGATCAGCAGGTCGGGCCCGGTCGCCAGGGCCGTGTCGAGCAGGTCGCGCAGTCGCTTGGGGTTGTAGACGCCGATCTCGGCCAGCGGCTCGTAGCCCAGCTCGTGCAGCTGCTCGATCACCTCGAAGTAGTGGCGGCGGCCACGGCGTGAGCGAGTGTTGATCACCACCGCCACCCTGCGGTCCTGACGGATCGCCTCGGTGTGCTCGGCCTTGGTGCGCAATTCGCTCATGGTCATCAATGTTAGGGCCGCCGGGACACCGCCCGGCGGCCCCTTGGATCACTTCTTCGGCGGGGTCACCTGGACGAGCGCGCCCAGGTTGCCCGGCAGCGGGGTGACCAGCTTGAACTGGACGCCCAGCGCCTTGCCCTCGTCGCCGGGGTTGCCGGTGCCGAGGACGTGGCCGTTGCCGAGGTCGGTGCCGTAGAGCTCGGTCGCCGGGGTTCCGTCGACGTTGACCACGCGGGTGCTGTACGGCTGGTCGCCCTTGCTCGGGACGACGACGGAGGCGTCGAAGTCCCGGTAGTACAGCGAGCCGTCCTGCAGCTCAAGGCCCGGGTACCAGGTCTTGGCGTCGGTGAAGCTCGGCACGCCCTTCAGCGCGGGGACGTCCGTGCAGTACTCGCTGAACGGCTCGTCCGCGGCCTCGAGGCACTCCTTGAACGGGTAGGTCTTCTTGAAGGAGAACGCGGCGTTGGAGGTCTGCGAGCGGCCCTCCATGTTCTTGTGCCGTGACGGGTCCTTCGCGGCCGCCTCGCCGGTGCGGCGGAGCGGGTCGTAGTGCGAGTCCACGAGCAGCAGGCTGCCCTTGGAGCCGATGCTCGGCGCCGCTTCGAGGTTGTTGGCCAGCACGTTGTTGGTGTAGGTCGAGTCGCGGTACCAGACCAGCAGGCCCGGCGCGTTGTACTTGACCTTCTCCACCTTCCACGCCCCGTCACGCGAGTACGTGGTGTCGTAGGCGTACTGCAGGCCCTTGTCGAAGCCGTCGAAGTTGCGCCACTCGGCGAGGTAGAACCGGTCGATCTGGCGCTCGCCGTTGTTGATCGTCCAGCCCTGGCCGCTGGTGTTGGTGAACGTGCCGCCGAAGGCGCGCCAGCCGTTCTCGCCGTTCTCCACGTCGTCGCTCCACACGGAGGCGCCGCCGTTGGTGATCGAGAAGTCGTCGGCGTGCCAGCCGCGCGGCGTGAAGGCGGCGTCGGTGTTGTACGCCAGCCGCAGCTTGATCGTCTGGCCGGCGAACGGGGTCAGGTTGACGTAGTCGTGCCGCCAGCCGTCGGTGTTGCCGGTGATGCCGTACTTCTTGTTGCCGAACGTGGCGAGGTTCTTGTTCGGGTCCGGGTAGCCGTCGGGCGTGGTGATCTCGGTGCCGGCCTCGTCGTAGACCTTCTGCTGGGTCCAGGTGTTGCCGCCGTCGGTGGACACCTCGACGAAGCCGAAGTCCCAGTCGGCCTCGATCTCGTAGTTGTTCCACATCCAGAAGCGGACGTCGGTCCCGGCGGGCACCTGGATGTCGCGGGCCAGCGAGACGTTGGCCCACTCCTGGTCCATGCCGGACCACCAGGCGTTGGCGCCGCTGTGCGGGTCGATCATCTTCAGCGGCTCGGAGGCCAGGTTGACGCGGACGCCGTCCTCGGTGAAGCGGGGCGTGCGCGACGTCTGGCCGACCGTGACGAGCTTCTTGCTGTCACCCGGGTTGAACACCTTCGGGTTCGCCCAGCCGAGCACCCACTTGTCCCAGAGGCCCATGTGGGTGGGCATCGACTGGAAGATGGGGCCGGAGTGGGAGCCGCTGGACATCAGGTCCCAGAAGTCCACCGCGGAGCTGGCCTGGCCGGAGGTGTCGTACAGGTCGGGCAGGCCGAGGTCGTGGCCGTACTCGTGGGCGAAGACGCCGACGCCGGAGTCCTCGGGCTGCACGATGTAGTTGGAGATCTTCTTGTCGGTGCCGGGGACCTGGTAGCCGCCGGCGACCGCGCTGGAGTGCGCCCAGATGGCGTACGTGCCCTCGGCGCCGCCGTCGGAGGACTTGTCCTTGCCGGCGTGGACGAGCACGAGGTGGTCGATCACGCCGTCGGGCTCGGCGAAGTTGCCGTCACCGTCGGCGTCGGAGACGTCCTCGATGTCGTAGTCGGCCCACGGGAAGTCGGGCTGGGTCTGCGACAGGACGTTGACGGCGTCGATGGCGAGCTGGCCGGCGCCGAGCGGGTTGTCCGGGTGGCCCGACATGTCCTGCGGGACCCCGCCGCAGGCGGCCGCGCCGTACCACGCCTCGGAGTGCGGAGCCTTGATCCAGCCGACCGCGGAGCCGGTGACGGAGTAGGCGCCCTTGGACATCTCCTCGTACATCTTCTTCAGCGTGTGGCCGGAGATGTCGATGCCGGGCTTGCCGTCGCGCGGGTCCTTCAGGTCGGGGCGGACGCGCTCGGTGATGCCCTTGTCCGTGTAGAGCATCTTGTTGAAGTGCTCGGGGCTGAAGTCCTTGACCCAGAAGGAGTTGTTGTCCTTGTGCGGCAGCGTGGCCGGGTTCGGGATGTTGTTGTGCAGCGGGCCGTTCTTGAGCGTGCCGGCCGGCTCGACGACGCAGTCGTCGGGGGCGCTGTCGACGGTCCTCAGGCGGTTGAAGCCGGAGAAGTCGTCGTTGGCGTTCTCGTTGAACTCGACCAGCAGCGTGAGAAGCTTGGCGGTCTTCGTCTGCTTGGACTTTTTGAAGATCCATTCAGCGGGGTTTCGGCCGGTGCGGATGGCCTCGGCCTCGCGGGCCGCGAGCACCCGGGCAGCGGCCGGGTTTCCGCTGCTGAACTTCTGGTCGATCTTCTTCGCGGCGGAGATCGACCGCTTGTTCTTGCCCGGGACTCCCGGCTCGGCCGGCGGGTCGTCGTCCCTGGGTGGCGCGTAGTTAATGTAGTAGTCAGACGCGCTGGGCTGGTATGACGCGACCGAGTCGGCCTGAGCGCTGGGTACGGTCAGGGCGGCGCCGAGGAGGGCTACCGCCGGGATTGTGGCTAATAGGCGCTTCTTGCTGGGCACCAGTAACCCCTTCTGCCCGGGATCGCCGGGCGCAATGGCCATAGGGTCTTGCAAACCGGCACGGTAGACCGTTTCTAAAGATTGCGTAAAGTAGGTTGTGGAAATGTGATCAAACTACGACATTTCACAACAACCGCATCGCGGCAATGATCCCGCCCGTAACTGCTCCCCCGTAACAGACGACCGCGATGAACCCGTCGTACCGCCCGATCCCCAGCAGTTCCTCACTGGTGAACCTGATCCGGTGCGCCGCGTGGAACAGGCACAGCACCACCGCCACCACCAGCCCCGCCCGCACCCACAGCGGCTCCAGCAGCGCGGCCAGGTGCGCCGCGTCGGGCCAGCCGATCACGCCGAGCGGCATGAGCACCCCGAACAGCAGCGCCAGCACCGGCAGCACCAGCGCCGCGACGATCCCCCCGCCGCTGAACAGCAGCCACAGATACGGCTCAGGCGTCCTTCTCACGGCGTCTCCCCCGGCTTCTCATGGCGTCCGCAGGACGACGTACGCGATCACCGCCGAGACGAGCAGCCAGCCGGAGTGGTTGCCGCCCTGGATCATCCAGGCGGGCACCCGCCAGCCGTCCAGCCGCACCACGGTCGCCTTCGGCGCGAGGTTGAGGAACGTGATCGCGTGGTAGGCGGTCGCCGCCAGCGCCACCGCGTTGAGCGCGATCATCCACGGGCGCGCCGCTAGCGCCGTGAACTGCGCGTACGTCCCGGCGACCACCGAGTCGGCCAGCAGGACCAGGTACGCGACGGTCCAGGCGACGAAGACGCTGGTCAGCTCGCGCAGCACGAACAGCGTGTAGCGCCTGCTGCGGGCGAACCAGAGCGGGTCCCTGGGCGGGCGGCGGGCGGGCGCGGTCATCGCCGGCTCCACGGCAGCACCGAGCGCAGCGCGGCGGTCAGCTTGTAGCGCTGGATCGCCTCGGCCGGATCGACGTGCTTGGGGCAGGCCCGGGTGCACTCGCCGACGAACGTGCACCCCCAGACGGCGTCGTCCAGGTTGAGCACGTCGAAGCGGTCGCCCATGTCGCGCGAGTCCAGGTTGTAGCGCTGGGCCAGCGCGATCGCCGCCGGGCCGAGGAAGTCCGGGTCGAGCACGTACACCGGGCAGGCCGAGTAGCAGAGCATGCAGTTGATGCACATGCTGTACTGCTTGTACGCCTCCAGCTGGTCCGGCGTCTGGGCGTACTCGGCGGTGAGCGGCAGCTCCTCCCCCTCCCGGATCAGCCACGGCCGCACCGACGACAGCTTGGCCAGGAAGTCGTCGATGTCCACGACCAGGTCCCTGATGACGGGGAAGCCCTTGAGCGGCTCGACCCTGACCGGGCCGGCGCCGTACTCGGTGAGGAAGGTGCCGCAGGTCAGCCGGGGCTCGCCGTTGACGGTCATGCCGCACGAGCCGCAGATGCCCATCCGGCACGACCAGCGGAACGACAGGCTGCCGTCGAGCCGGTCCTTGACGTGGGCGAGCCCGTCGAGCACGGCCCAGTCGGGGCGCAGCGGCACGTCGTACGCCTGGAACACCGGCTCGTCGTCCTGGCCGGGCCGGTAGCGGGACACTTCCAGCCGGATGGAGTCAGTCACGGCCGTACACCCTTTCCCCGGGAGGCCAGCGGGTGATCGTCACGGGCAGCAGGCCGACCGAGGGGCTGCCGTCGGGGGCCCGGTGGACCAGCGAGTGCGCCAGGTAGGCGGCGTCGTCCCTGGCCGGGAAGTCGGTGCGCTGGTGGGCGCCGCGCGACTCGCGCCGCTCGGCCGCGCAGGCCACGATCGTGCGCGCGACGTCGAGCATGGCGTGCAGTTCCAGCAGGGCGACCAGCTCGGTGTTGAAGGCGGCGCTGGAGTCGTCCACGAGCGCTCCGGCGGCCCGTTCGCCCAGCTCGGCGAGGGTGTCGGCGGCCTTGGCGAGGACGTCGCCGGTGCGGTAGATGCCGGCGGCGCCTTCGAGCGTGTGCTGCATCTCCTCGCGCAGCACGGCGATCCGCTCGCCGCCGCCCTCGCGCGCCCGCTCCAGCCGCCGCCGCTCGTCGGCGCCCTGGCTGCGTACGGCGGCCGCCTCGCCGTCGCGGTGGCCGCGGGCGAAGCGGGCGGCGGCCAGCCCGGCGCGCCTGCCGAAGACGAGGATCTCCGGCAGCGAGTTGGAGCCGAGCCGGTTGGCGCCGTTGATGCTCACGCAGGCCGTCTCGCCCGCCGCGAACAGGCCGGCGATCGGGGTGGCGCCGTCGAGGTCGGTGTGGACGCCGCCCATCATGTAGTGCACGACGGGGCGGACCGGGACGAGGTCGGTGACCGGGTCGAGGTTCTGGTAGCTGCGGCACAGCTCGCGCACGAACGGGATGCGCGCGTCGATCCTGTCCTCGCCCAGGTGGCGCAGGTCGAGGTGGACGACGGGACCGTACGGCGTGTCGACGGTGCGGCCCTTGCGCTGCTCGTGCACGAACGCCTGCGAGAGGCGGTCGCGCGGGCCGAGCTCCATGCTGCGCAGCCGGGGCGCCGGGGTGGGGGTGCCGAGGTCGTAGTCCTGGAGGTAGCGGTAGCCGTCCTTGTTGATCAGCCAGCCGCCCTCGGCCCTGGCCGCCTCGGTGATGAGGATGCCGGTGAACGGCAGGCCGGTGGGGTGGTACTGGACGAACTCCATGTCCTTCAGCGGGGCGCCCGCCCGGTAGGCCAGGGCCATGCCGTCGCCGGACTTGATGGCGGCGTTGGTGGTGAAGGGGAAGGCCCGGCCGCAGCCTCCGGTGGCCAGCACGACAGTCCTGGCGGGGATCGCCTCGACGCGGCCGGTGCGCAGCTCTATGGCCACGACGCCGTGGACGCGGCCGTCGTCGACGACGAGCCGGGTGACGTACCACTCGTCGTACCGCGCGATGCCGGGGTGTTTGAGCGTGGTCTGGAACAGCGTGTGCAGCAGGTGGAAGCCGGTCTTGTCGGCCGCGTACCAGGTGCGCATCCGCTTCATGCCGCCGAACGGGCGCACCGCGACGCGCCCGTCGCGCTCGCGGCTCCACGGGCAGCCCCAGTGTTCGACCTGGACGAGCTCGCGCGGCGCCTCGGCCACGAACGCCTCCACCGCGTCCTGGTCGCACAGCCAGTCGCCGCCGGAGATCGTGTCGTAGCAGTGCTCGTCGAGCGTGTCGCCGTCGGCGACGACGGCGGCGGCGCCGCCCTCGGCCGAGACCGTGTGGCTGCGCATCGGATAGACCTTCGACACGACCGCCACGCTGAGGGAGGGGTCGCTCTCGGCGACGGCGACGGCCGCCCGCAGTCCGGCGCCGCCGCCTCCCACGATGAGCACGTCGATCATCGGTTCAGCTCCCGCGGTCCGGTTCGATCGGATCCTTCACCCGCTTGCCGTCGCAGCGGATGGCGGACAGGTGGATGCTGCCGTCGTGGTACTCGTGCCGGATCCGGCGGCAGCCGCAGTCGAAGAGCTGGTCACGGATCACCAGGCCGTAGCCGTCGTCGTCGAGGAGACGCTCACCGCCGTGCTTCTTGCCGCAGGGGGCGGTCTCGGGGGTGAAGGGGCTCTTGGCGCCTGTCATCGCCGATCTCCTTAGATGGGCGAAACGTAACCTCCACACAAGCACCGCGGCCCGGTCCGGGAAAGGTCAGTCGGACGTTTTCTCGCCGGGTTCGCCGGGTTCGCCGGGTTCGGCCCGCTCGCCCGTCTCGTCCTCGTGCGGGTAGTGGAGGTCGAAGGCGGGCCGTTCGGAGCGGATCGGCGGCATGAACGTGAAGTTGTGCCGGGGCGGCGGGCAGGAGGTCGCCCATTCGAGGGAGTTGCCGTAGCCCCAGGGGTCGTCGAGCGTGACCTTGGGCGCGTGCCTGGCGGTCTTCCAGACGTTGTAGAGGAACGGCAGCGTCGACAGCCCGAGCAGGAACGCGCCCAGCGACGAGAGCTGGTTGAGCGCGGTGAACCCGTCGGCCGGGCCGTAGTCGGCGTAGCGGCGCGGCATGCCGATCTGCCCGAGCCAGTGCTGCACCAGGAACGTGGTGTGGAAACCGATGAACAGCGTCCAGAAGTGCACCTTGCCGAGCCGGTCGCCGAGCATCCGGCCGGTCATCTTGGGCCACCAGAAGTAGAACCCGGCGAACATGGCGAACACGACGGTGCCGAAGACCACGTAGTGGAAGTGCGCGACGACGAAGTACGTGTCGCTGATGTGGAAGTCGAGCGGCGGGGAGGCCAGGATGACGCCGGTCAGCCCGCCGAGCAGGAACGTCACCAGGAACCCGATCGCGAACAGCATCGGAGTCTCGAACGTCAGATGCCCCCGCCACATGGTGCCGATCCAGTTGAAGAACTTCACACCCGTCGGCACCGCGATGAGGAACGTCATGAACGAGAAGAACGGCAGCAGCACCTGTCCGGTGGGGAACATGTGGTGCGCCCACACCGTCATCGACAGCCCGGCGATCGCGATCGTGGCCCCGACCAGCCCCATGTAGCCGAAGATCGGCTTGCGGCTGAAGACCGGGATGACCTCGGTGATGATCCCGAAGAACGGCAGCGCGATGATGTAGACCTCGGGATGGCCGAAGAACCAGAACAGGTGCTGCCACAGGATCGGCCCGCCGTTGGCCGGGTCGTAGATGTGCGTGCCGAGCTTGCGGTCGGCCTCCAGCGCCAGCAGCGCCGCCGCCAGCACCGGGAACGCCAGCAGCACGAGCATGCTGGTCAGCAGCACGTTCCAGGTGAACAGCGGCATCCGGAACATCGTCATGCCCGGCGCCCGCATGCCGATGATCGTGGTGATGAAGTTGACCGCGCCGAGGATCGTGCCGAGGCCCGACATCGCCAGCCCCATGATCCACAGGTCGCCGCCGACCTGCGGCGAGTAGGCGGAGGACGACAGCGGTGTGTAGGCGAACCAGCCGAAGTCGGCCGCCCCGCCCGGCGTGAAGAACCCGGCCACCACCATGAGCCCGCCGAACAGGAACAGCCAGTACGCCACCGCGTTCAGCCGGGGGAAGGCCACGTCGGGGGCGCCGATCTGCAGCGGCATGACCACGTTGGCGAACCCGGCGAACAGCGGCGTGGCGAACAGCAGCAGCATGATCGTGCCGTGCATGGTGAACAGCTGGTTGTACATGTCCTGGTTGACGACCTGCATCCCCGGCTGGGCCAGCTCCGCGCGGATGATCATGGCCATGACGCCCGCGATCAGGAAGAACGCGAACGAGGTGATCAGATACAGGTACCCGATGACCTTGTGGTCGGTCGTGGTCAGCCAGGACGTGAGCACGGTCCCGGTGCGGCGCCGCCTGACCCGCTCGATCGACGTCTCGCGCACGCTGGTCACGGCTGCTCCATCCGGTCGAGAGGTATGGCCTGCCCCGATCACCCCATTCCACGCCACCGGCCGCCGTCCGTGAAGTCGTTCCGGGCAAAGACATCCACATCCCGGACCCGTGCCTGCCTCGGCGGCGAAGTCTTCTATCCTTCGTAGCGACCCGATCGGAGGAGAAGAATCCCGTGAACGCTTCGCGTGACTATGCCGCCCTTGTCCAGCAGGGACTCAAGCTCGACCTCACCAGGGGCAAGCCGTCACCGCGCCAGCTCGACCTCTCCGACGACATGCTCAAGCTCCCGACCACCCACGTGACCGCGGGCGGCCTCGACGCGCGCAACTACGGCGACCTGCAGGGGCTGCCGGAGCTGCGCGAGCTGTTCGGGCCGCTGCTCCAGGTGCCGCCCGCGCAGCTCGTGGTGGGCGGCAACGCCAGCCTGGCGATGATGCACGACACCGTCGTGCACGCGCTGTTGAGCAAGGTGCCCGGCGCCGGGCGCCGCTGGGTGGAGGAGCCGGAGATCACGTTCCTGTGCCCGGTGCCCGGCTACGACCGGCACTTCACCATCTGCCAGGAGTTCGGGATCAAGATGGTCCCGGTGCCCATGAACGCCGAGGGCCCCGACATGGACGTCGTCGAGCGCCTGGTCGCCGAGGACGCGAGCGTCAAGGGCATCTGGTGCGTGCCCAAGTACAGCAACCCGTCCGGCATCGTCTACAGCGACGAGACCGTGCGCCGCCTGGCCGCCATGCCCGCCGCCGCGCCCGACTTCCGCATCTTCTGGGACAACGCCTACGCCGTCCACCACCTGACCGACACCCCGGCCGAGCTCGCCGACCTGCTCGCGCTCTGCGCCGAGCACGGCAACCCCGACCGCGCCTTCGTCTACGGCTCCACCTCGAAGGTGACGCTGGCCGGCGCGGGCGTGGCGTTCTTCGGCTCCTCCCCGGCCAACGTCGCCTGGTTCCTCGACAACACGCGCAAGCAGTCCATCGGCCCCGACAAGCTCAACCAGCTGCGCCACGTGGAGTTCCTGCGCGACGCCGACGGCGTGGCCGCGCACATGCGCAAGCACGCCGAGCTGATCGGGCCCAAGTTCGAGGTGGTCGACCGGGTGCTCGCCAAGGAGCTCGGCGACCTGGCCACCTGGACCAGCCCGAAGGGCGGCTACTTCATCAGCCTGGAGGTGCCGCACGCCGCCGAGGTGGTGGCCAAGGCCAAGGCCGCGGGCATCGCGCTGACCCCGGCCGGCGCCACCCACCCCTACGGCCAGGACCCCGACGACCGCACGATCCGCATCGCGCCCACCTACCCCGGCCTGGAGGAGCTGGAGCAGGCCATCACCGGCCTGGCCGTCTGCGTCCGCCTCGTCGCCGAGGAGCACGCGTAAGCACGCGTAAGCACCCCGGCCCCGGAGTGACCGCCCGGCCGGTGACGTGACCGGTCAGGCGGCGCCGGAGCGGCGGAAGCCGAAGATGTACTCGCGCGTCTCGCTCGGATGGAACGAGACGCCGACCCCCGGCTCGAACGCGACGTTGTCGCGCGAGCAGTAGTAGAGCCCCTCCCAGACGGCGAGCGCCTTCTCCCTGGCCGGCCCCTCGGCCAGGTCGCGCTTGCGCGCCGCGTGCGCGCCGAGCACGAACAGCATCCCGAACCCCCACAGCACGCCCGTCAGGCAGAACGGCGCGAGCAGCACCTCGGCCCACCCGGAGTGCTTGCCCATGGCCAGCACCAGCCCCACCACCAGGTGCGCGAGTGCGGCGACGAGCAGCAGCAGGTAGCCCTGGTTCCTCGACCAGGGCGCGTAGTGGCGGCTGGGGAACGACAGCCACACGGCGAGCTGCGTGCGGCTCATCTGGTGCTTGGACGCGCCCAGCGCGGACCCGGTGGGCAGATCGGCGACCTGGCGGTCGCCGGGCATGCGTACCCTGCCGATCCGGTACGTGGTCCCCGCCGCGACCGCTCCGGGCACCGAGACGACCTGGTCGACCTGCGTACACACCGGACAGCTCACTTCCACCCGGGCAGTCTGGCCGTAAGCCACCGTCCACGCAAACCGTAAGGTTTCTCATGTGAGACCCATTGACGCTCTGGTGAACTCCCTGCCCGGCGGCCGTGTCGTCACCGACCCGGACGTGATCGACTCCTACGCCCGCGACCGCACGTTCGTGGCCCCGGGCAAGCCTCTGGGAGTGGTGCTGGCCGCCTCCCGCGACGACGTGGTGACCACCATGCGCTGGGCCACCGAGCACCGGGTGCCCGTGGTGCCGCGCGGCGCGGGCAGCGGGCTGGCGGGCGCCGCCACGGCCACCGACGGGTCGGTGGTGCTGTCGCTGGCCAGGATGACCGCGATCCGGGAGCTCTCGCCGGTGGACGAGATCGCCGTGGTCGAGCCCGGCGTGATCACCGCCGACCTCGACAGGGCCGCGCGCGAGCACGGGCTCATGTACGCGCCCGACCCGTCCTCGTACGAGATCTCCACGATCGGCGGCAACCTGGCCACGAACGCGGGCGGGCTGCGCTGCGTCAAGTACGGGGTCACCCGCGACTCGGCGCTGGGCCTGGAGGTCGTGCTGGCCGACGGCCGGGTGCTCCAGACCGGGCGGCGGACCGTGAAGGGCGTCACCGGGTACGACCTGACCGGGCTGTTCGTCGGCTCCGAGGGCACGCTGGGCGTGATCACCTCGGCCACCGTCCGGCTGCGGCGGGCGCCGGTCGCGCCGCCCGCGACGTTCGCCGCCGAGTTCGGCTCGCTGCGCGACGCGGGCGCCGCCGTGACCGCGATCATGGCGGCGGGGTGCCAGCCGTCGCTGATGGAGCTGCTGGACCGGGCCACGCTCCAGGCCATCGACGACTGGCGCAACATCGGCCTGGAGCCCGCCACGATGGCGATGCTGATCGGGCAGTCCGACGCCGCCGACAGCCAGGAGGTGGCCGCCCGCATGGAACGCCTCTGCCTCGACAACGGCGCCACGTTCGTGGCCGTGTCGTCCAGCCCGCAGGAGACCGAGGAGCTGATCGGGCTGCGCCGGATGGCCTACCAGGCCAAGGAGCGCCTCGGCGCGTGCCTGGTCGAGGACGTGTGCGTGCCCCGCTCGGTGCTGCCCGACATGATCGGCGCCATCGAGGCCGCCGCCGTCCGGCACGGCGTGCGCATCTGCACGGTCGCGCACGCGGGCGACGGCAACCTGCACCCGACGTTCGTCTTCGAGCACGGGACGACCGAGCCGCCCGCCGAGGTGTGGGCGGCGGCGGACGAGATCTTCACCCGGGCGCTCGAACTCGGCGGCACGCTGACCGGCGAGCACGGCGTCGGGGTGCTCAAACGGCGCTGGCTGGCCCTGGAGTCGGGGCCGGTGGCGCACGAGGTGCAGCACGGGATCAAGGCCGTCTTCGACCCGCTGGGACTGCTGAACCCGGGCAAGGCCATCTGATCAGCTATTGTTCACCAACCCGTGACCTGAGCCACGACCTGCGCAGAAACCCTGACTTGCGGGGGTAAAGGTGAATGATCTAGCAGGTCGGCGTACGTACCAAGTGTCACGCTGGTAGCGTTTCGCCCCAGAGATCGTTCTGTTATGGGGGTCCGGGGTGAATCAGTTCCAGCCGCTGATGGCGGACGACCCGCGGCGGCTGGGCGAGTACGAGATCGTCGCCCGGCTCGGCGAGGGTGGTCAAGGGGTCGTCTATCTGGGCAAGGCCGAGTCCGGTGAGCAGGCTGCCGTCAAGCTCCTGCACCACGCGCTCGTCGCCGACCCCGAGGCGCGCAGCCGCTTCCTGCGCGAGGTCGCGGTCGCCCAGCGGGTCGCCCGCTTCTGCACCGCCCCCGTGCTCCACGCCGACCTCGAAGGCAGCCGGCCCTACATCGTCAGCGAGTACGTGCCCGGGCCGTCGCTGCGCGAGCTCGTCATCAACGAGGGCCCGCGCCGCGGCGCCGCCCTCGAACGGCTCGCCATCAGCACCGCCACCGCGCTGGCCGCCATCCACCGGGCCGGCATCCTGCACCGCGACTTCAAGCCCGCCAACGTGCTCATGGGCCCCGAAGGCCCGGTGGTGATCGACTTCGGCATCGCCCGCGCCCTCGACTCCCCCGGCGCCACGGCCACCGGCATGGCGATGGGCACCCCGTCCTACCTCGCGCCCGAGCAGCTCACCGCCGCCTCCCCGGTGTCGGAGGCCGCCGACGTGTTCGCCTGGGGCGTCACGATGGTGTACGCGGCCACGGGCAAGCCGGCCTTCGGGTCCGACTCGATCCCCGTGGTCATGAACCGCATCCTCCACGAGGAGCCGCAGCTCGGCGGCATGGACGGCACGCTCGCCGAGCTGGTGGCGGCCTGCCTGTCCAAGGACCCCGCCCAGCGGCCCACGGCCGACCAGCTCATCGTCCGCCTCACCGGCCAGCCGGCCCCCAACGCGGCCATCGAGCCGCTCACGGGGCCCACCGCCCAGATCGCTCCCCAGGGCTGGACGCCCCAGGCGGCTGCCTGGCGGGGCGGCGACAACCCCGTCCCGGAGACCGGCCCGTACGGCCGCCCCACGCCGAGCGGCCCCGCGGCCGCTCACCAGGCGGGGCCCGCGCCCACCGCCGGTGGCCAGCCGGGATCCGCGCCTGCCGCCGGTCCTCAGCCGGGGCCCGCGCCCGCCGGGACGCACGGCGGGGCCCAGCCCCAGGCCGCCGCCCAGCCGCAGGGCCAGGGCGGCCTTCAGGGGCAGGGCGGCCCTCAGGGGCAGGGCGCCGCGCACGGCCGGCCCCCGCACGGCCCCGGCGGACCGCACGGCCAGGCCGCCCCGCAGGGTTACGGCGCCCCGCACGCCCAGGGCGGCGCGCAGCCGCCGCACGGCCAAGGCGGCGCGCAGCCGCCGCGAGGGCCCGGTGGGCCTCAGGGGCCGGGGATGGCGCAAGGACCCGGCGGGCCGCAGGGGCAGCCCGCCAAGGGCGGGCAGCCGGGACAGCGGCGGACGCTGACGTTCGCGCTGTCCGGCGCGGCGGCCGCGGCGCTGCTGGTGGTGGCCGGGGCCGTGGTGGTCCAGGCGAACTCCAAGCCGCAGACCGTGGTGGCCGTCGGCAACACCTCGGTGTCCTCCCCCACCACGGACGCGCAGATCCCGCCGGAGGTGGTCAACCCGCCGAGCGTCGCCCCGTCGACGGTCCCGGAGCTGGACATCGACGAGCCGAAGCCGACGAAGACGAAGGCCAGGCCGAAGGACGACGGCGTGGCCCAGGTGCCGGACCCGATCACGCAGCCGACGCGGCAGCCGGCGACGCGCCGCCCGGAGCCGACGAAGACCAAGACGCGGACCCAGGAGCCGACGCAGAAGCCGGCGGACCGGGTCGAGCCCGAGTCGGAGCCGACGGGCTCGCCGCCGGCGGACGTGTCGCAGCAGCCGACGAGCATCCCGACGAAGAAGCCGACGGTCAAGCCCACGGTGAAGCCGACGCCGCTGAAGCCGAACCCGTACACGCCGGCCGGGGTGTGCGGCTCCGGCTACAAGGTGATCAACAAGCGCGCGCTGGGCACCAAGGCGACGATCTACCTGCTCTACAACAGCGGCGCGGGCCGGAACTGCGTGGTGACGATGTCGCGCCTGGTGTATCCGGGCAAGGTCCAGATGAACGCGATCCTTCAGGTGAAGGGCGGCTCGACCGGCAGCAACCCGGGCAAGTTCACCGCCTACGCGGGCCCGGTCCGGCTGCCCGGGAAGGGCAAGTGTGTCATCTGGGGCGGCACCTGGGCCGGTCTGACCTGGAAGTCGGGCTGGAGCCACTGCGGCTGACCCGGGCGACGGGTTACGGTATGCGTCGTGATCGTCAGCACGCTCGACACGTCCGGCCCCGACTACGCGCGGCGGCGGGAGGCGATGCTGGGCAAGCTGGCCGAGCTCGACGCCGAGCACGCCAAGGCGGTCGCGGGCGGCGGTGAGCGCTACGTGCGCCGCCACCGCGACCGGGGCAAGCTGCTGGCGCGCGAGCGGATCGAGCTGCTGGTCGACGCGGATTCGCCGTTCCTGGAGCTGTCGCCGCTGGCGGCGTGGGGCAGCGACTTCCCGGTGGGCGCGAGCGTGGTGACGGGCATCGGGGTGATCGAGGGCGTCGAGTGCGTGATCACCGCGAACGACCCGACGGTGCGCGGCGGCGCCTCGAACCCGTGGACGCTGCGCAAGACGCTGCGCGCCGCCGACATCGCGCTGGCCAACCGCCTGCCGTACGTCAATCTGGTGGAGAGCGGCGGCGCGGACCTGCCGACGCAGAAGGAGATCTTCATCCCGGGCGGCCGGATCTTCCGTGACCTGACGCGGCTGTCGGCGGCGGGGATCCCGACGATCGCGCTGGTGTTCGGCAACTCGACGGCCGGGGGCGCGTACGTGCCGGGGATGAGCGACCACGTGGTGATGGTGCGCGAGCGGGCGAAGGTGTTCCTGGGCGGGCCGCCGCTGGTCAGGATGGCGACCGGCGAGGAGTCCGACGAGGAGTCGCTGGGCGGCGCGGAGATGCACGCCCGGGTGAGCGGCCTGGCCGACTACCTGGCGGCCGACGAGCACGACGCGCTGCGGATCGGCCGCCGGATCGTGCGCTCGCTCGGCTGGCGCAAGCTGGGCGCGCGGCCTGGCGCCGTGCGCGATCCGCTCTATCCGGCGGAGGAGCTGCTGGGGATCGTGCCGGAGGACCTGAAGGTGCCGTTCGACCCGCGCGAGGTGATCGCCCGCATCGCCGACGGCAGCGCGTTCGAGGAGTTCAAGCCGCTGTACGGGGCGTCGCTGGTGACGGGGTGGGCGCGGCTGCACGGCTATCCGGTGGGCGTGCTGGCGAACGCGCGCGGGGTGCTGTTCAGCGAGGAGGCGCAGAAGGCGGCGCAGTTCATCCAGCTCGCCAACCAGTCGCGCACGCCGCTGGTCTTCCTGCAGAACACGACGGGTTACATGGTCGGCAAGGAGTACGAGCAGGGCGGCATCATCAAGCACGGCGCCATGATGATCAACGCGGTGTCCAACTCGACGGTGCCGCATCTGACGGTGGTGATGGGCGCCTCCTACGGGGCGGGCAACTACGGGATGTGCGGTCGGGCCTACGATCCGCGGTTCCTGTTCAGCTGGCCGAGCGCCAAGTCGGCGGTGATGGGCCCGGCGCAGCTCGCCGGGGTGCTGTCGATCGTCGGCCGGGCGTCGGCGCTGGCGCGCGGCCAGGCGTACGACGAGGAGGCGGACGCGGCGATGCGGGCGATGGTGGAGGAGCGGATCGAGGCGGAGTCGCTGCCGTTCTTCCTGTCGGGGCGGCTCTACGACGACGGCGTGATCGACCCTCGTGACACGCGGACGGTGCTGGGGCTGTGCCTGTCGGCGATCAACAGCGCGCCGGTGCCGGAGCCCGCCGGGTTCGGGGTGTTCCGGCCGTGATCACACGTCTGCTGGTGGCCAACCGGGGCGAGATCGCCCGCCGGGTCTTCCGCACCTGCCGCGAGCTCGGCGTCGAGACGGTCGCGGTCTTCTCCGACGCCGACGCCCGCGCCCCGCACGTGGCGGAGGCCGACCGCGCGGTGCGGCTGAGCGGGGTCACGCCCGCCGAGACCTACCTGGCGGCCGACCGGCTGATCGAGGCGTGCCGGGCGTCGGAGGCCGACGCGGTCCATCCGGGTTACGGGTTCCTGTCGGAGAACGCGGCGTTCGCGCAGGCGGTGCTCGACGCGGGGCTGGTGTGGGTGGGGCCGCCGCCCTCGGCGATCGCCGCGATGGGCTCAAAGCCGGCGGCCAAGCGGCTGATGGCGGAGGCGGGCGTGCCGGTGCTGCCGTCGCTGCCGGTGGACGGGGAGCCAGGCCCGGGGTGGGAGTTCCCGCTGCTGGTGAAGGCGAGCGCGGGCGGCGGCGGGCGCGGCATGCGGGTCGTCCGCGATCCGGGCGAGCTGGCGCGGGCGGTGGAGTCGGCGCGGCGGGAGGCGGAGGCGGCCTTCGGCGACGGCGGCGTGTTCGCCGAGCCGCTGCTGGAGGGCGCCCGGCACGTCGAGGTGCAGGTGCTGGCCGACCGCCACGGCGGCGTGTGGGCGCTGGGCGAGCGCGAGTGCAGCGTGCAGCGCCGGCATCAGAAGGTCGTCGAGGAGTGCCCGTCGCCCGGCGTCACCGCCGCCCTGCGGGCCGAGCTGGAGGACGCGGCCGTGCGGGCGGCGAGGGCGATCGGCTACGTCGGCGCGGGCACCGTCGAGTTCCTGGTCAGGGGCGAGCGGGTGGCGTTCCTGGAGATGAACACCCGGCTGCAGGTCGAGCATCCGGTGACCGAGCTGGTCCACGGGATCGACCTGGTCCGATGGCAGATCGAGGTGGCGCGGGGCGCGGCGCTGCCGCCGGGGCCGCCGCGCCCGTCGGGCCACGCGGTGGAGGTGCGGCTGTACGCGGAGGACCGCGCCTTCCTGCCGCAGGCGGGGGTTCTGCACCGGTTCGAGGTGCCGGAGGGGGTGCGGGTCGACGCGGGGGTGGAGAGCGGGTCGGCGGTGCCGCCGCACTACGACGCGCTTCTGGCCAAGATCGTCGGGTACGGGGCCGATCGGGACGAGGCGGTGCGCAGGACGGCCCGGGCGCTGCGCGGGGCCAGGATTCACGGGCTCACCACGAACCGCGATCTTCTCCTTCACATCCTGAAAAATCAGGACTTCTTGCGGGGGGAGACGCACACCGGGTTCCTCGACCTCCATCCGGAGCCCGCCCCCGCGCCCCCGTCGGACCTCGCGGTGCTGGCCGCCGCGCTGGCCCTGGCCGCCGCCAACCGCGAGCGCGCCCCGGTCCTGCGCGGCCTTCCCAGCGGGTGGCGCAACGTCCGCTCGCAGCCGCGCACGGCCCGCTTCGAGGAGGCCGAGGCGGTCTACGACCCGCTGCCCGAGGGCGTGACGGTGACCGAGGTCGCCCGCGCTGGCGACGCGTACCGGGTGGTGCTGGAACGCGGCACGGTGCGGCAGGCGTTCGAGGTGGCCCACTACGACGGCGGGAAGGTGTACGTGGACGGGCCGGACGAGTCGGTCACGCTGACGCCGGTGCCGAGGCTGCAGGAGCCCGCCGAGCACGTCGCCCCCGGGTCGCTGCTGGCCCCGATGCCGGGCAACGTGCTGCGCGTCGAGGTCGAGGCGGGCACCCGGGTGGAGAAGGGCCAGCCGGTGCTGGTGCTGGAGGCGATGAAGATGGAGCATCTGATCACCGCCCCGGCGGGCGGCGTCGTCTCGGCCGTGCACGCGCGCCAGGGCCGCCAGGTCGAGGCGGGAGCCGTACTGGCGATCATCGAAGAAAGGGAATCATGACGCGCCTGGTCCACAAGGAGCTGTCCGGCGGCATCGCGACGATCACGCTCGACTCGCCGCCGAACCGCAACGCCCTGTCCACCCGCCTGCTCGCCGACCTGACCGACCGCCTGGAGTGGGCGCTGGCCGAGCCGTCGGCGCGGGTGATCGTGCTGACGGGCACCGGGCACGTGTTCAGCTCCGGCGCCGACCTGAAGGAGCAGCGGGCCGCGGGCTCCGACGCGCCGGTCACCTCCGCGTTCCCGCAGGTGATGGCCACCCTCTGGGAGAGCCCGAAGCCGGTGATCTGCCGGCTCAACGGCACCGCCCGCGCGGGCGGGCTCGGGCTGGTGGCCTCGTGCGACTTCGCGATCGCGCCGGTGACGGCGTCGTTCGCGTTCACCGAGGTGCGGCTGGGCGTGGTGCCCGCGATGATCTCGGTGCCGGTGCTGCGGCGGCTGGACCCGAGGGCGGCGGCCGAATACCTGATGACCGGCGAGGTGTTCCCGGCGGCCCGGGCGGTGGAGATCGGCCTGCTGACCCGCGCCGTCCCGGAGGAGGAGCTGGACGAGGCCGTCGCCCACTACGCCGGCATGCTGCTCAAGGGCGGCCCGGAGGCGCTGGCCATCACCAAGCGCCTGGTCAGGGAGGTGCCGGCGCTGTCGTTCGAGGAGGGGCTGAGCCGGATGACGGAGCTGTCGGCCGAGCGCTTCACCTCCGACGAGGGCCGCGAGGGCATCGCCGCCTTCGCCGCCAAGCGCCCGCCCCGCTGGGTCCCGTGACCGGGGCCGGGGCTGGAAGCGGGCCGCTGCGGGTGGCCAACTGCAGCGGCTTCTACGGCGACCGGCTCTCGGCCGCCCGCGAGATGGTCGAGGGCGGCCCCATCGACGTGCTGACCGGCGACTGGCTGGCCGAGCTGACGATGCTCATCCTGGCGGGCAACCGGCTCAAGGGCCGCCCCGGCTACGCGCCCACGTTCCTGCGGCAGCTGGAGGACGTCCTCGGGCCGTGCCTGGACCGGGGCATCAGGATCGTCGCCAACGCCGGCGGCCTCGACCCGGCGGGCTGCGCGGAGGCCGTGCACGAGCTGGCCGCCCGGCTCGGCCTGTCCCCCAGCGTCGCCTGCGTGACCGGCGACGACCTGACCGGGACGGACCTCGACCTGGTCAACGCCGACACCGGCGAACGGCTGACCGCCACGCCGCTGACCGCCAACGCCTACCTGGGCGGCCGGCCCATCGCCGCCGCGCTGTCGGCGGGCGCGGACGTGGTGGTGACCGGCCGCGTCACCGACGCCGCCCTGGTCACGGGGCCGGGCATCTGGCGCTACGGGTGGCGGCCCGGCGACCTGGACGCGCTGGCGGGCTCGGTCGTCGCCGGCCACGTCATCGAGTGCGGCTGCCAGGCCACCGGCGGCAACTACGCGTTCTTCCGCGACGTGCCCGACCTGGCGCACTGCGGCTTCCCGCTGGCCGAGCTGCACGCCGACGGCTCCAGCGTGATCACCAAGCATCCCGGCACGGGCGGCCTGGTGTCGGTCGGCACGGTGACGGCGCAGCTCCTGTACGAGATCGCCGGGCCCGCCTATCCGGGGCCCGACGTGGTGGCCCGCTTCGACACGATCACGCTGTCCGGCGACGGGCCCGACCGGGTGCGCATCAGCGGCGTGCGCGGAGATCCGCCGCCCGGCACGCTCAAGGTCGCGGTCACCTGCCCGGCGGGCTACCGCAACACGATGACGCTCGTGCTGACCGGCCTGGACCAGGAGGCCAAGGCCCGGGTCGCCGAGGAGGCCATCTGGGCGCGGGTGCCCAAGGAGTCGTTCGAGCGGGTGGAGGTCTCCCGGGCGGACGGGCTGCTGCGCATCACGGTCATGGATCCCGACCCGGGCCGGGCGGGCCGGGCGTTCTCCTCCGCCGTGGTGGAGACGGGCCTGGCCAGCTACCCGGGCTTCCACGCGCTCTCCCCGCCCGGCGCGGCGTCGCCGTACGGCGTCTACTGGCCGGTGCTGGTCCCGGCGTCGGCGGTCACGCCGGAGGTCCGCGTGGACGGCGAGCTGCTGCCCCCGGACGGCCCGCCCCCGCCCTTCCCCGACCCGCCCGAGCGGCCCGTCCCGGCCGTCCCGGACGCGCCGGTGGCCGGTGGGGAGCCGGTACGGGTCCCGCTGGGGCGGGTGGTCGGGGCGCGGTCGGGCGACAAGGGCGGCAACGCGAACCTGGGCGTGTGGACCACCACAGCCGCGCAGTACGCCTGGCTGGCGGCCCACCTGACCGTCGGGCGGCTGAAGGAGCTGCTGCCGGAGCTGGCCGCCCACCAGGTGGACCGCTACGAGCTGCCCAACCTGAACGCGCTGAACTTCGTCGTGCACGGCCTGCTGGGCAGGGGTGTCGCGGCCAGCGCCCGGCCCGACCCGCAGGCCAAGGCGCTGGGCGAGGAGCTGCGCGCCCAGGAGGTGGAGATCCCGGCGTCCCTCCTGGAGTGAGCGGCGGCACGGCTGTTCTTCGGCGCGGTCAGGCGAGGGCGCGGAAGCCGAGCAGGGCCGCGCCGAGGAGCCCCGCGTCCACGCCGAGCGCCGAGGCGCGCACGCGGGGCGGGCGGCGGAAGGTCAGCCGGCCCGCCAGGTGCTCGCGCAGCGGGCCCAGGAGGGCGTCACCGGCGCGTGAGAGGCCGCCGCCGATGACGATCAGCGCCGGGTCCAGCAGCAGCGTGCAGGTGGCCAGGGCGGCGGCCAGGGCCGCCAGGGCGTCGTCCCAGACCTCGGCCGCCACTGGGTCGCCCTCGGCCGCGCGGCGCACCACGTCGGCCGCCGACGACTCGCCGCACCGGGCGGCGATGGCCGACGCCGACGCGTACAGGGTCAGGCAGCCGCGCTGGCCGCACGCGCAGGACGGCCCGGCGGGGCGTACCGGGATGTGCCCGAGCTGCCCGGCCCAGCCGGACGCGCCGCCGTACAGGGAGCCGTTCAGCACCAGCGCGCCGGCGATGCCGGTGCCGATCGGCACGTACAGCACGTGGCCGGGCGTCCGCTCGGTGACGCCGTAGGTCAGCTCGGCGTCCCCGGCGGAGCGGACGTCGTGGCCCAGGGCGAGCGGGAGGTCCAGGGTGGTGAAGGCGCCCGCCGGGACGTCGCGCCAGCCGATCGCGGCCGAGTAGACGGCGTGGGTGGGCGTGACGAGGCCGGGCACGGCCAGGCCGACGGCCTCGGGCGCGGCGCCCGGGCGGGCGGCGAGGTCGGCGATGAGGGCGGAGACGGCGGCGACGACGCGGTCCGGGCCGTCGGCGCGCGGGGTGGGACGGCGCTCATGGTGGAGGATTGTGCCGTCACGAGCGACAAGTCCACCTTTGATGGTGGTGCCGCCGACATCTACCGCTATAACGCATTGCATCCCTCCATGGTCGCGGTGACGGAAAACACTTTGAGCCGCCGGGGTGCCGTACAGGAGGATGGCGGCCATGCACGTACGCCGTCTGACCCTCGACGACCTGGACGCCTGCGGCCGGCTGGCCAAGGACCGGGGCTGGCTGCCCGAGCGGCACAAGTGGACGCTGCTGTTCGAGGTCGGCGAGGTCTACGGGATCGACGCGCCCGACGGCGACGGCCTGGCCTCGACCACGATCCTGACCCGCTACGGCGACGACCACGCGGTGATCAGCATGGTGCTGACCGCCTCCCGCTACGGCCGGCAGGGGCTGGCCCGCCGCCTGATGGAGCACGTGATCGCCCAGGCGGGCGACCGGATCGTGTCGCTGCACGCCACCGAGAACGGCCGCCCCCTGTACGAGCGGCTCGGCTTCCGCACGGTCGGGCACGTCGCCAAGCGGACCGGCGTCTTCGGCGGCGAGCACTCCGGCCGGACGCGCCCGGCGACGGAGGCCGACCTGGAGACGATCCTGGCGCTCGACGCCGACGCGTTCGGCACCGACCGGTCGCCGCTGCTGCGCAGGATGTTCACCTTCGGCGAGCGGGTGCGGATCGCCGAGGGCGGCTTCGGGCACTGCTGGCGCAACGACGACAACGTGGTCATCGGCCCCGTCGTGGCGGGGGACGAGGAGACCGCGCGGGCGCTGATCGGCGACCTGGCCCTCGACGTGGGCGGCGAGGTGCGCCTGGACCTCGACCTGGCCAAGGAGGACCTGGCCGGCTGGGCGGCCGAGCACGGCATCGGCGCCCCCTGGCAGGTGTCGCTCATGGTGCGCGGCGGCGACCTGCCGGGTGACCGCGCGCGGCAGTTCCTGCCGTTCATGCAGGCGCTGGGTTGACCGGCGGATCGGCGCTCTCGTAGGGTCGATCACCAGAATATCGTTCTGTCGAAGGGCCGTCATGTCCGCCACCCACATCGACGTCAACGCCGTCGACCTCGCCGGTCTCGGCGCCTGGATGGACGCGCAGGGCCTGCCCGAAGGGCCGATCACCGGCCTGGCGCCGGTGCCCGGCGGCACCCAGAACGTCATGGTCCGCTTCGAGCGCGGCGGCCGCCCGTACATCCTGCGCAGGCCCCCGCAGCACGCCCGCGCCAAGAGCAACGAGGTGCTGCGGCGCGAGGCGCGGGTGCTGGCGGCGCTGCGTGACACGCCCGTCGCGGCGCCCCGGCTGGTCGCCGCGCAGACGGCGGAAGAGCCGGTGTTCTACCTGATGGAGCCGGTCGACGGCTTCAACCCGTCGACCGGGCTGCCCGAGCCGCACGCCTCCGACCCGGCGATCCGGCACCGGATGGGCCTGGAGGCCGCCTCGGCGCTGGCCGAGCTCGGGCGCGTCGACCCGGGGGTGCTGCCGGGGTTCGGCCGGCCGGAGGGGTTCCTGGAGCGGCAGGTGCCGCGCTGGATGCGGGAGCTCGACTCCTACGGGGAGCTCGACGGCTACCCGGGGCCGCGGATTCCCGGGCTGGCCGAGACGGCGGCGTGGCTGGAGGCCAACCGGCCCGCGTCGTTCACGCCGGGGATCATGCACGGCGACTATCACTTCGCCAACCTGATGTTCGCCCACGACGGCCCCCGGGTGGCGGCGATCGTCGACTGGGAGATGTGCACGATCGGCGATCCGCTGGTCGACCTCGGCTGGCTGGTGGCGATGTGGCCGCAGGCCGCGGGGCTGGTGCCGGGGCTGGCCTCGCCCCGGGAGATCGTCGACTGCTACGCGGCGCTGTCCGACCGCGACCTGTCGGCGATCGACTGGTACGCGGTGATGGCCTGCTTCAAGCTCGGCATCGTGCTGGAGGGCACCCACGCCCGCGCGTTCGCCGGCAAGGCGCCCAAGGACATCGGCGATCTGCTGCACGCCACCACGC
This sequence comes from Nonomuraea sp. NPDC049725, assembly GCF_040674795.1. NCBI lineage: Bacteria > Bacillati > Actinomycetota > Actinomycetes > Streptosporangiales > Streptosporangiaceae > Nonomuraea > Nonomuraea sp. NPDC049725. Next base: position 209,158 of record NZ_JBFANJ010000002.1, read on the forward strand.
TGTCGCTGTTCGAACGGGCCGGGCACATCATGCGCGACTCGATTTCGACATAACCCCCACATAGCCCAATATCCCGATTTTTCCGAAAAAGGATCACAAGTAGGAAGTTGTCCCCTACAATTGCGCGCAATTGCAGTTGTTCGGGGAAGGATCGTCATGCGGATGCGGTTCCTGGGTTCCACGTCGGACGCCGGCGCCTGCCCGACCCTGTACGAGACCGACCGCGGCACCATCGTCATCCAGGGGCTCCAGGTCACCGACGCCGAGGCCCTGGCCGACCTGCGGGACGTGCTCGACGGCGAGACCGCGGTCGAGGTGCCCCGCGAGCTCATCACGGAGATCGCCCGCCGGGTCCTGCCCGCCTGACCCCCTGCTCAGCCCCGCGCGGCCTCGGGACATCGGGAAAGTGACCACCCCCCGCGACCGGCCGGTCACGATTGCGCGACTGGGCCTGGCATGATCCACCGGCCCGGGGCTAGCCTCTTGCGTCGTGACGTCGTTTCAACAGGCGCGTGCCGACCTCGGCGGGCAGCTCCGGCAATTGCGTGAGGCGGCCCGCCTCACGGGCAAGGAGCTGGCCGAACGGCTGCGCTGGCAGCCGTCCAAGGTCTCCCGCCTGGAGAACGCCCGGCAGACCCCGTCCGAGGACGACGTCGTGGTGTGGGCGCAGGCGGTGAAGGCGCCACCCGAGGTCACGGACGAGCTGATCGCCCAGGCCATCGCCCTGCTGGAGCGGCACGACGGCTGGAAGCAGCGCCACCGCAGCGGCCTGGCCGCCCTCCAGGAGGACGTGCGCGACCTGGAGGCGCGCACCAAGCTGTTCCGGGTGTTCGAGCCGGGCATCCTGGCCGGCCTGCTGCAGACCTCCGAGTACGCCCGCCACGTGTTCCGCAAGGTCAGGCGCCTCTACAGCGCGGCCGACCAGATCGACGCGGCGGTGCGGGTGCGGATGCAGCGCCAGGAGATCCTCTACGACCGCACGCGCACGTTCAGGTTCGTGGTGCCGGAGGCGGTGCTGCACACCCGGCTGGCCCCGCACGACGTGATGCTCGGCCAGGTCGACCGGCTGCTCGCGGTCAGCTCACTGCCGAACGTGCAGTTCGGCGTGATCCCGTTCACCCAGGAGCTGCCGTCGGCGCCGGTCAACGGCTTCTGGATCTACAACGAGGCCATGGTCGGGGTCGCCACCATGACGAAGGATCTGGTGCTGCGCGATCCCGACGACGTGGCGTTCTACGTTCGCGCCTTCGACGATTACGCGAAAGTCGCGGAGTTCGGCGAAGCCGGGCGGGACACCATCATCCGGATTCTTAACGAATACCGCAAACAATCCCCACATTAATCCTCGCAATTGCTTGCCCTCCTCCTCAAGATCGTGCAATTCTGGCGCGAGACGATGCGGAGGTGACGCATGATGCTTGACACCGCGCTCTGCCTGGAGCAGTTCGCGAGGTTCGCGGGTCGTCACGCCGACCTGTCCGTCCAGAGCCTGTCCCTGGCGAGCGACCCGGCGTTCGTGTGCGTGCGCAACCGTTTCTCCACCACACTGGCCGAGAACGTCACCTGCTCCGACGACGGCAGCTTCGTCACGTCGTGGGGCTACCGGCTCGGCACGGCCGACGACGTGGAGGCCGCCGCCGCCCGCCTCGCCTACCTCCTGGCCGCCCTCCCCGCCTGACGGGGAGCGACGGGAACGAAGCCGGAAGTGGCCTCAGGCCCCCTGGGCGGCGCAACGGTCAGGACAGCACCGTCTCCGTCCACCAGTCGTTCCACTGCTTGCTCAGTTCCGCGTGGCGGCTCTCGCCGACCTCATACAGGCTGAGGACGGCCATGCACGCACCGCTGTCAGGATTGTGGCTCAGGACCAGAAGTCCGTCGTTCCAGCCGTCGACGGTCAGTCCGAGCTGGTGTTGCGAGCGGTAAAAGACCTGGCCGGTCGCGGTCTCGCCCGGGAGCTCCAGCTGATACCTCTGACCGGGGGACAGCTCCGCCGTGTCGAGCGCCGTCAGCGGTGAGGTCTTGCCCGTGCCTGACAGGAAGACGGTCCGGCGGGCGTCGGCGGGGTGCCGCTCGAGCATGAACTTGAGCTGGTGCAGGAAGGTGATCCAGCCCTCGGTGATGTCGTCGTAGTACTTGGCCCAGTCGGGATCGTCGCCGGGTGCCGCGCGGGTGAGTGTGACCCGGGTGCCGCTCTCGACCGGTTCGAGTTCGACTCGGTCGCCGCCGTTCAGGTTGATCACGCGATCGTCGGCGGCCACGTCGGTGAAGTAGATGAGCTCGATCTCCTCGTCCAGGCTGCCGTCCGGGCCACCGTCGAACTCCCAGCCGTGCCAGTGCCGGATCCTGTCCCTGTCCCGGAACGCGCCCCGGACCGTACTGGGCGGTGCGGCCACAGTGACCTGGATCCGCGGGGTGTCAGTCATCGCTGTCTCCTCCAGTGTGTGGCTTGCGCGGTGCCGGGTGGGCGCCCGCGATCAATCGGTACGGGCGGCCGCCGGGAGAGTCGAACGCCTCCACCGTCCGGCGGACGGCCTCGGCCAGGGTGTCGGCGAACCGGTGCAGGTCGCCGGGCTCGGCGAACCGGACCTCGGCCTCGACGGTGAAGGTCAGCAGCCGTTGCCCGGCCTTGTCGGCTTCGGCCTGCATCCGCGCGATCTCGCGCACGGTCCCGGCGGCCACCTCTACCAGGTGCTCGGCCGAGTACTGGTCCTGAATGCGATCGAAGGCGCGGCCCATCACCGCGGGATCGACTACCAGCGTGGCGCCGGTGGCCTGCAGTACCCGCTCGGTGAACCCACGCCGCTGCCGCTCCTCGACCAGCTCGACCAGTCCGGCCTTCTCCAGTTCTTTCAGGTGGTAGTTCACCCGCTGCCGGGGCAGGTCGAGTTCCTCGGCCAACCGGCTCGCCGACGACGGCTCGCGCAGCAGCTCAAGCAGCCGCCGCCGGATCGGCGACAGCGCCATCCGGACCTGGTCGGGCTCCTCGAGGTATCTCATGGCCGACAGTCTGCCAATTGACAGAAAAATCTGTCAATTGGGTGCGAGGCCCCTCATGGCTTCGAACACAAAGCCCCGACGATGACTCGGCTTGGCTGGACGCCCAGTCCTGGGCCGCAGCAGGATGACAGCCGTCAGCTCGGGGTGGCGCGGCCCGGCAGTTCGACGGTCGCGATCACGCCGCCGTCCGGCGCGTTCCCGAGCCGTACCTCTCCGCCCACCTCGGCCACGGCCTGCGCGACGATCGCCAGGCCCAGCCCCGAACCCGGCAGCGAGCGAGCCGACGGCGAGCGCCAGAACCGCTCGAACACGTGCGGCAGCTCCTCCTCCGCGATGCCCGGCCCCCGGTCCCGCACGGTCAGCACGCCGTCGCGCAGCACGACCTCCACCCGGCCGCCGGGACTGAACTTGGCGGCGTTGTCGACGAGGTTGAGCACGGCACGTTCCAACGACGCGGCGCCGCCGACCACGTACCAGGGGCTCAGGTCGGTGCTGACCTCGGCGCCGCGCAGCCTGGCCCGCCCGGCGGCGGCCGTGACGACGTCGTGCAGCGGCAGCTCGGCGTGCGGCTCGTGGTCGGTGTCGCCCCTGGCGAGCTGCAGCAGGTCGCCGACCAGCGTGGACAGCTCGGCGAACTGCGCCTTGACGTTGACCAGCAGCCGCTCCTTGGCGCCCGGGTCGAGGCTGCGGCCTGTCTGCTCACTGCGCAGCAGCAGGTCGATGTTGGTCCGCAGGGTGGTGAGCGGCGTGCGCAGCTCGTGCCCGGCGTCGGCGACGAGCTGCCGCTGGCGGTCGCGCGACCCGGCCAGCGCGGCGGTCATCGCGTTGAACGACGCGCTCAGCCGGGCGATCTCGTCGCTGCCGTCGATCGGGATGCGGGTGTCGAGGTCCTCGGTCTGCGCGATGTGCTCGACCGCCCTGGTCAGCCGGCCCACCGGGCGCAGCGCGGCGCGCGAGACGAGCAGCCCAGCCGTGGCGGCGACGAGCACGCCGAGCGCGGCCACGGCCGCCAGCAGGATCGACACACTGCGCAGCGTGCTCTGCAGCTCGTGGGTGGGGCGGGCGATGACGAACGCGGCGTCGCGGTCGACGTTCCTGACCAGCACGCGCAGCGGGGTGCCGTCGTCGGCGTAGCCGTCGTAGACGAGCTCCTGGTCGTGGTAGCCGCTCGCGATCTCCTCCTCCCGGCGGGTGACCTTGATCGCGGTGTTGCCCATGACGCAGCGGGTGCCGTCGGGGAAGACGATCTGCATCGGCTCGGGGAACGGCGGGTACTTGCCGTAGCCGGTCGTGCTCACCGGCTCGGCGGAGCACTCCCGGGTCGCCTTCTGCATGCGTTCGAAGGGGACGCGCTCGCCGGTCTCCCGCAGCGACTGGTTGAGCTGCCACGACAGCTCCCTGCGGACGAAGTACCAGGTGCCGACGGCCGAGACGCCCACCGCGATCGCCACCGCCGCGGCCACCAGGAGCGTCAGGCGGGCGCGCAGGCTGCGCTTTCTCACGAGGAGCCTCTGAGCACGTAGCCGACGCCGCGCACGGTGTGGATCACCCGGGGCTCGCCGCCGGCCTCGGTCTTGCGCCGCAGGTACATCACGTACACGTCGAGCGAGTTGGACGTCGGCTCGAAGTCGAACCCCCACACCTCGGCCAGGATCTGGTCCCGCGTCAGCACCTGGCGGGGGTGCGCCAGGAACAGCTCCATCAGCAGGTACTCGGTCCTGGTGAGGTCCAGCCGCCGGGCGCCCCGCGTCACCTCGCGGGTTGCCGGGTCCATGCGCAGGTCGCCGAAGGCCAGCGTCTGCTCCGGCTCGCCCGCGCTCAGCGCGCCGCGCCGCAGCAGCGCCCGCACCCGGGCCAGCAGCTCGTCCAGCTCGAACGGCTTGACCAGGTAGTCGTCGGCGCCCGCGTCCAGCCCCGACACCCGGTCGCCGACGGCGTCCCGGGCGGTCAGCATGAGCACCGGGACGTGGTTGCCGGTCCCGCGCAGCCGGCGGCAGGCGGTCAGCCCGTCGAGCCGCGGCATCATCACGTCGAGCAGCACCGCGTCGTACGGCTGCCGGGCCAGCTCCTCCAGCGCCGCCTGCCCGTCGTCGGCGGTGACGACCCGGTAGCCCTCGAACTCCAGGCTCGACTGCAGCGCCTCGCGCAACGCGGGCTCGTCGTCCACCACCAGCAACCGTGCGGGCTCACTCATGCCACCACGCTAGAGGAGCAATCTGAGAAGGCGATGAACGCGACCACCCGCCCGACCTCCCCGCCCGGCCACCCCGTCTGGTCCGCCGTCCGGCTCCCTGCCCGACCGGCCCGCCCTGTCCGGCCCTGTTCAGTCGTACGGGCGGACGCGGGCGGGCGGACAGGGCGGGCGGACGCGGGCCGGCGGACGCGGGCTGGCGGCGCCGGTCAGCCGAGGAGGGCCATCGCCGCGTTGTGGCCGGGGATGCCGCTGACGCCGCCGCCCCGGCGGGCGCCCGCGCCGCACAGCAGGATCCGCTCGTGCCCGGTCTCGACGCCCCAGCCGCCCTCGTCCCCGTACGGCCAGCTCAGGTCGCGGTGGAAGATGTGGCCGCCGGGCAGCCCGGCCTCGTTCTCCAGGTCCACCGGCGTCTTGGCCTCGACGCACGGCGTGCCGTCGGGGGCGCGCAGGAGGCAGTCCTCGATGGGCTCGGCCAGGACCGTGTTGATCGACGCGAACGTGGCGCGCAGGGCATCCTCCCTGGCCTTATCCGGATTTTCCCGGAAAAGGCGGGCGGGCATGTGGAGGCCGAACAGCGTCAGCGTCTCCGCCCTCCCCCGCAGCTCCGGCCCGAGGATCGACGGGTCCGTGAGCGAGTGGCAGTACACCTCGGCCGGCGGCAGCTCCGGGATCACGCCCGCCGCCGCCTGCGCGTACGCCCGGGCGAGCTGGTCGCGCCCCTCGTTGATGTGGAACGTCCCGCTGAAGGCCGCGACCGGGTCGACCGCCCCGTCCTTGAGCCTGGGCAGCCGGCTGAGCACCATGTTCACCTTGAGCTGGGCGCCCTCCGGCTGCTCTGGCGCCCTGCCGAGCACCTGGTCCAGCACGGCCGGGGGCAGGTTCACCAGGACGTGCCCGCCGGTCACCGTGTGCTCGGCGCCCTCCGTACGGAACGTGACCTCCCCCGACGGCGAGATGCCGACGACCTCCGCGCCCGTCCTGATCTCCGCGCCCGCGCGCCGGGCCGCGTCCTCCAGCGCGCCCGAGACCGCGCCCATGCCGCCGACCGGCACGTTCCACTCCCCCGTGCCGTCGCCGATCACGTGATAGAGGAAGCACCGGTTCGCCAGCAGGTCGGTGGCCGGATCGGCGAACGTCCCGATCAGCGCGTCCGTCAGCACCACCCCGCGCACCGTGTCGTCGCCGAACCGCTCGTCCACCGTCTCCCCGATGGGCCGCGCGAACAGCTCATCCCACGCCCGCGCGCCCACCATGCGCTCGACCTCCGCCGCAGTGCGCAACGGCTCCAGCAGCGTGGGCGCGAGCACCTGGGCGGTACGGGCCACCATGCCGTAGAAGTCCTGCCATGCGGTGTGGTCGGCCTCCCCGCCCGTCACCTCCAGGAACGACCGCCTCGTCCGCTCAGCGTCCCCGCCGTCCACGAGCAGCCCGATGTCCCCCTTGGGGGTGTACGAGGCATACCGGCGCCTGCGCAACTCCAGGCCGAGACCCAGATCCTTGACGATCTTCGTCGGGAGGAGGCTGACCAGGTACGAGTAGCGCGACAGGCGTACGTCGACGCCCGGGAACGGCCGCGCGGAGATCGCCAGGCCGCCCGCGTGGTCCTGCCGCTCCAGCACCAGCACCCGCCGCCCGGCCCCCGCCAGGTAGGCCGCCGCGACCAGCCCATTGTGACCCCCACCGGCCACAACCACGTCATACGCACCCATCCCGGCACCATATCCCGCACCACCTCCCAGAGACACGCCCTCCCAACCCCGCCTCCGCCCGAGGCACCTGCTGTTGGAAGACCACCCCAGCAGCTTGGCCACCCCGAGGCACCTGCTGTTGGAAGGCCACCCCAGCGGCTTGTCCGCCCCGAGCACCTGCCGTGGGAAGGCCCCCCGGAGGGCTGACCACCCGGATGCGCTACAACCTCCCGCCCGGCGCCCGGCGACCAAACCACCCGCGCGCCACCGCCGACCGCCCGGATGCGCCGCAACCTCCCACCGGACGCCCCGCCCGACGCCTCCGGCGACCGCACCACCCGCACGCGCCACCGCCGACCGCCCGGGCGACCCCCCGGCGGGCCCCTGCGGCGCCCGTCCCCACGGAGCGGTGGGGCCTCAGCCCGGGCCGAGCCGAGGAGCGGGCTGGTGGGACCCGGGGGCCGGGGGCCGGGACGGGGGCCGCCCGGGACGGGGGGCGGGCCGGAGCCGGGGCCGAGGGCCGGGGGCCGCCCCCTGCTCCCGGCCCCGACCCTCCGGGTCCGGTCGGGGCCGACCGGGGCTAGATGGCGGGGGCCAGGGCGATGCGGGGCAGACCGGTACGCCGAAGGCCGGCCGGCCTGGGCGCCGGGGTGAGGGCCGGTGGGCGGCGGGGTCGGGCCTGGGCCGGGGCCGGGGGGCCTGGGCCGGGGCCAGGGGGCCTGGGCCGGGGCCAGGGGGCCGGGGCCGAGGGCCGTGGGGCCGGGGCCGGGGCCGGAGGGCCGGGGTCGGGGGTCGGGGGTCGGGACTGGGGACAGAGGCGGGGGTGGGTGGCCAGGGTGGGGGCCAGCGGGTCGGGCCGGGGGTGGGTCAGGGGCGGCTGGAGATGGCGAGGAGGGTGGCGGCCGGGTGGGTCAGGGGGCGGCCTTGGCGCCAGACGGCGCGCAGGGTGCGGACGAGGTTGATCCCCGCCAGGGGGACCTCGACGAGGCGGCCGGTGGCGAGCTCGGCCTCGACGGCGTAGCCGCTGAGGACGGCCGGCGCGGCGCCGGCCTGGGCGGCGCCCTTGACGGCGGAGTTCGAGCCGAGCTCCAGCCGGGGGCTGGCCTGGCGGAGTTCGCGGAAGGCCCGGTCGAGCGTCTCGCGGGTGCCGGACCCGCGTTCGCGCACGACGAGCGGCGTGCCCGCGAGCTCGGGCCCTCGCAGCGCGGTGCGGCGGCGGGTCCAGGGGTGGCCGGGCGCGACGACGACCACGAGCCGGTCGGTGCCGACGACGCGGCTGGCCAGCCCGTCCGGCACGTTCGGCCCCTCGACGAACCCGAGCTCGACCTCCTCGCCCAGCACCCGCGCGGCCACGTCGGCGGAGTTGACCACGTCGAGGCCGACGGGCACGCCGGGTTCGCGGTTCTGGAGTTCGCCGAGCCAGCGCGGGACCAGGTACTCGGCGATGGTCATGCTCGCCGCGACCCGCAGGTGCGCCGCCGCCCCGTGCCGGACGGCCTGCGCGGCCCGTACGAGCTCCTGGGCGGCGGACACCAGCTCGGCGGCCCATCCAGCCACCATGCGGCCCTCGGCGGTGAGCGTGGACCCGCGCGGCGTCCGCTCCAGCAGCGGCAGGCCGAGGCGGCGTTCGAGGTGGGCGATGCGCTTGCTCGCGGAGGGTTGGGCGATGCCCGCCGCCTTGGCGGCGCGGCCCAGGCTGCCGAGTTCTCCGACGTCGACCAGCAGTTTCAGCGACGCGAGGTCAGGCAGCTCACTCATAGCCCCAGGCTATGACCTCCCACCCAAGCCGCGGCTACCGGCGCCCGCCGGCCCGCCGAAGACTGGGACCATGCCGCTCAGCCGCCGTTTCCGCTTCCCCCGCCGGGGCCCGTCCCGTCCCGTCCCCGGCCGCCCGCGCACCGTCCGCCTGCCGTCGCCCGGCGTCCCGTCCTCCTCCCGCGCGCACCTGCAGCCGGAGGGACCGCGTACGAGCTGGGCGCCGGACGGGTCGCGGACGAACTGGGCGCCGGAAGGACCGCGTACGAGCTGGCAGTCGGAAGGACCGCGGACGAGCTGGGCGTCGGAAGGGTCGCGCCTGGGCCGGAGGGTCCGGTCGCGCCGGTGGTCCGCGGGGTCGGTGCGGCCGGGCGGAGGGGCGGCCGGCCAGGGCCGGGCGCGGGCCGAGGGGGCGGTCCGGTCGCGTGGGGGCCGCCTGTCCGAGGGGTGGTCGCGGGTCCGGACGCTGGGGCCGGGGGTGGGGGTCGCGGCGGTGGGGACCGGGGTGGCGATGGGGGTGAACGCGGTGGTGCCGGCGTTCAGCGCGGCCGTCGTCGCGGTGGTGGCGGGGGCGGGGCTGGCCGCGGCGGGAGGGGTGGGCGTCGCGTCGCGGGCGGGGCTGCACTTCGTGTCCCGGCGGGTGCTGCGGGTGGCGATCGTGCTGCTGGGGCTGCAGATCTCGGTGCCGCAGCTGCTGGCGACGGGGTGGCGGGCGATGGCGGTCGTGGTGGTGGCGACGGGCGTGACGTTCGTGCTCACGCCGTTGATCGGCCGCCGCCTGGGCGTGAGCCCGGGGACGTCGCTGCTGGTGGGGACCGGGGTGTCGATCTGCGGGGCGGCGGCGATCGCGGCCATGCGCGACAGCGCGGGGGGCGACGACGACGAGGCGGCGAGCGCGCTGAGCGTGGTGGTGCTGTACGGGAGCGCGGCCATCGTGGTCGTGCCGCTGGTGGCCTCGTGGCTGGGGCTGTCGCGGGAGCAGCTCGCGATCTGGACGGGCGCGGCGGTGCACGAGGTGGCGCAGGTCGCCGCGATCGGCGCGGCGACAGGCGTGCTGGCGGTGGCGGTCACGGTCAAGCTCGGCCGGGTGATCCTGCTCGCGCCGCTGGTGGCGCTCGCCGCTCGCCGGTCCGTGCGCTCCGGGCCCCGGGCGGGGAGGAGGCCGCCGGTGGTGCCGTTGTTCGTGGCCGGATTCCTCGCGATGGTGCTGGTGCGGGCCACCGGGGTCGTGCCGGACGACGTGACGCGGGAGCTGCCCTCGGTGACGAATATGCTGATGGCGGCCGCCCTGTTCGGGCTGGGCACCGGGATCGACGTGCGGAGACTGCTCCAGGGCGGGCGGGCCGTGCTGCTGGGCGGGATCGCCACCGCGCTTGTCGGGGGCGTCTCGCTGGCGGGTGTGGCGCTGCTGATCTGATCTCCGAGTGGACGTGCGAGCGGTCCGGCCGTAACGTGCTCAGTTTGGAACAAAGTCTGCAAAAGACGCCGTTCACCCTAGGCACTGCCTGGACCCACCCGAGGAGCAAGAAACCCACCATGCGCGCCACCGCCGACTCCCTTCTCCAGCCTTCCGACGAGGTCGCCCAGGCCCTGGCCGCCGGTGCGCCGGTGGTGGCGCTGGAGTCCACGATCATCTCCCACGGGCTGCCGCAGCCGCGCAACCTGGAGGTCGCCCGGGAGCTGGAGGAGATCGTCCGGTCGGCCGGCGCGGTGCCGGCGACGATCGCGGTGCTCGACGGCGTGGCCAGGATCGGGCTGACCGAGGTGGAGCTGGAGCGCATCGCCACCGAGTCGGGGCTGCGCAAGCTGGGCCAGCGCGACCTGCCGGTGGCGGCGGCGCTCAAGGCGAGCGGCGCGACGACCGTGTCGGCGACGTCGTTCCTGGCGGCGCGGGCCGGTATCCGGGTGTTCGCCACGGGCGGGCTCGGCGGCGTGCACCGCGGCTGGACCGAGGAGCAGGACGAGTCGGCCGACCTCGACACGCTGGCCCGCACCCGCATCACCGTGGTGTGCGCCGGGGTCAAGTCGATCCTGGACGTGCCCGCGACCCTGCAGCGCCTGGAGACGCGCGGCGTGACCGTGGCCGGCTACCGGACGGAGACGTTCCCCGGCTTCTACCTGCACTCGTCGGGCCAGCCCGTGGAGTGGCGGATCGAGTCGCCGGAGGACGCCGCCGCGATCATGCGCGGCCAGGACGCGTTCGGCGGCCAGGAGACCGCGCTCATCGTCGCCAACCCGGTGCCCGTCGACCAGCAGCTCGACCCGGAGCTGCACGACCGCGTGCTGGCCGAGGCGCTGGCCGCCGCCGAGGCCGGCGGCGTCACGGGTCAGGCGATCACCCCGTTCCTCCTCGGCTACCTCGTGCGCGGCACGTCCGGCGCGTCCCTGGAGGCGAACCTGGCCGCCGTACGCGGCAACACGGCACTGGCGTCACGCATCGCCCTGGCGTGGTCGCGATCGTGAGCCACAAGGGGCTCCTGGTCATCGGCGACGTGGTGACCGACGTGGTGGCGCTGCACGGCGCCCCCGTCATGTCGGCCTCCGAGATCGCCGCCGACATCGTGCTCCGCCCCGGCGGCTCCGGCGCCAACACGGCCGCCTGGGCCGCCACCCTGGGAGCCGACGTGGGCCTGCTGGCCCGCTGCGGCTACGACAGCAGCGAATGGCACATCGCCGAGCTGGCCAAGGCGGGCGTCCGCCCGTACGTCCGGATCGACGCCGACAACCCGACGGCCGTCGTCATCGCCATGGTGGACAAGTCCGGCGAACGTTCCATGCTGACGAACCGGGGCGCGGGCGGCCTGATCTCCGAGGCCGACTGGGACGACTCCCTGCTCGACGGCGTCGGCCGCCTGCACGTGTCGGGCTACCTGCTGTTCAGCGAGCCCGGCCTGGGCCTGGCCCGGCTCGCCATGGCCAAGGCGGCCGCCGCCGGCGTCGCCATCAGCGTCGACCCCGCCTCCACGAACCCGCTGCGCGAGTTCGGCGTCGAACGGTTCCTGCACGAGTCGGCACTGGCCCACCTGATCTTCCCGAACCGTGACGAAGCTCTCCTCCTCAGCGGCGCCGCCACTCCCGAGCGCGCCGCCGAGGTGCTCAGCGAGAGGTACGGGACCGCCGTGGTGAAGCTGGGGTCCCAGGGCGCCCTCGTGGCCACGGGCGGGCAGGTCGTCGCCGAGGCGGGCCCGGCCGACACCGAGACGATCGACTCCACCGGCGCGGGCGACGCGTTCGCCGCCGGGTTCCTCGCGGCCACGCTCGACGGCGCGGGCGAAAGGGCCGCTCTGGAGGCGGGATGCCGTGCGGGGGCGGAGTGCGTGGCCCTGGTAGGCGGTCGGCCACGGTACGGTTTGGACGTGAAGCGTCTTTACCCTATTCACACCGATTGATAGCTTGCCGCGTAGGCTGCACCAACAGTCACATGCGCCACGTGGTTCACTGGGGAGGATAAGGTCCGCCGATGGAAGTCGAGTCATCGATCTGCCTGAGCGACCTGGTCCCTGCCCTGCGCTGGAGCCGGCCGCAGCAGGTGGCGGAGGCCCTGGCCGACCCGCGCCTGCCCGCCGCCTGGTGGTCCTCGCAGGCGCTGACCAGAGCCCTGGGCACGGCCGGGCTCGACTGGATCTGTGACCGGCTGGCGCTGCTCGCCTCGTCCCGCTGGGACTACCTGCCGCTGGGCGATCTGCTGCCCGCGCTGACGCTGCACCCCGTCGACCCGGGGCTCTCCGGCTGGCCCGAACCCGCCCGTACGGCCATCGCCGGGCTGGGCGGCTGGCACCGGCTGCGCCGCCTGTCGCCCGCCGACCTGAAGACGCCGTCGGCGACGCCCGAAGCGGTGATGGGCACGGTGTTCCGCGAGGTGCTCGGCCACCTGGCGGCCCAGCCCGAGTCGGCGGCCCGCGCCGTCCAGTCGCCCGAGATCACCCGCCCGGTCCAGCAGCGCCGCGACGCCACCGGCCCGCACCCAGTCACCGGCCCGCAGCCGGCGGTCGGCCCGCACCCCGCCACCGGCCCGCAGCCCGCCGTCGGCCCCGCGCCGGGAACCCCTGGCGGCTCCGTCCCCAGCGGGCCCGTCCCCGGAGGTCTGGTCCCGGGCAGTCCCGTACCTGGCGGTCCGGTCCCCGGCGGCCCCGTCCCCGGTCCGTACCCGGGACAGCGCCCCTCCGGCCCGCCCCCCGCGCAGACGCCCGCGCCTCTCGCCGCCCAGGGGGAGGCCGCCCCGCAGGGAGGCGCCGCCTACCCGGGCGGCCCGTCCGCGCCGGGCTTCCCGCCCGGAGGCGGCCCCACGGGCACCGGCCCGTTCCCCGCGCCCGCCGCCCCCGGCTCCGTCCCCCCGGGCGCGACCTTCCCGCCCGACGGCGGCTCCTCCGACCGCGACACCGGCTCCTTCCCCGCCACGAGCGGGAACGCACCGGCCGGCCCCGGCAGCGGCCCGTTCCCCGCCGTGGGCGGCGACCAGTTCCCGGGCAGCCCCACCAGCGGCCCCTTCCCGGCGGCCGGGCCGACGCAACCGGGCGCGCCCGGGAGCGGGGCGCCGCAGCCGGGCAACCCCGGCCCGCCGCAAGCGGGAGGCCCCGCGCAGCCGGGCACGCCCCTCCCTGGCAGCCCGGCGTTCCCGGGTGGTCCCGGTACGGGGTCCTTCCCCGCCGTGGGGGAGAGCGCTCCCCAGCGCGGCACCGGCTCCTTCCCCGCCGTGAACGAGAACGGGACCCCGCTCCCCCAGCGCCCCACCGCGTCCCGCCCCCCGCAGGGCCCGCCGGCCGCCCCGGGGGCGCCGCGCCCGACCCCGGCGCTCTCCGACACCGACCACGCCATGGTGCGGGTCGTGGACGGCCTGTTCCGCGGCCTCAACAAGCTCGAACTCGCCGTCGCCGTACACCGGCTGTTCGCCGAGGACCCGGTCAGCCTGCGCACGCTGGCGCACAAGATGCTGGTCGAGCGTGAGGTGCTGTCCCAGGCGCAGCGCACCGCCGAGGAGCGGGTGCTGCACTGGCTGCGCTCGTCGGAGTCGGCCCCGGTGACCGGGCACATGTTCCGCCTGACGGAGTGGCTGGGCGCGGCGGCGACACAGGATCAGCTGATCGGCGCCGACCCGGCGCACCCGGTGACGGTGCCGAGCCTGCGCACGCCGCTGTGGCGGGTGCTGGTGACGCTCATGCCCGACCGCAGGCTGCAGGACGGCTGGCTCGTCGTCGGCGACATCCACGGCCTCCAGGCCCGCACCCGGCAGCTCCTGGCGTCGGCCCCGCCGGACGCCGACCCGGTGGAGCTGCTGGCGGAGCTCGGCATCCGCACCCATTCGGCGAAGGCGTGGCTGGACGCGCTGCCGTCGGAGTCGGCCGACCCGGTCGCGGCGGCCTCGGCCCCGGCGCAGCCGCTGCCGCGCCGTACCCCGGGAGCGAACGGCCACCACCATCGCGGCGGCCAGCCCATCCCGCCGGCCCCGGCCGGGTCGATCGACCCGTCGGCGGCCCTGGCGACGCTCTCGGCCCTGTCGGGCGGCCGTTCGCCGGTGCTGCCCGGCGGCGGCCTGGCGGGCGCCCCCTCGACGCCACCGCCCCCGCTGCCGAGCCCGTCGTCGGACCCGCGCCGCTGGCAGCGCATCGAGGTCACGCCCGAGCACCTGCGCGGCGGCCCGGTGCCGGTCCCGGAGGGCTACGCGGCGCAGCTCGGCATGCGGCCGGGCACGCTGCTGTCGGTCACCGGTCCCGGCGACAACGCCATCGTGCTCGTGTGGCAGGGCCACCAGCCGGTGTTCGACTCGCTCCAGCCGGTGCTCATGCGCCTGAACGCCCGTCCTGGCGACCAGGTGTACGTGACGGTCGACGGCTACAGGCTGGAGGCCCAGCTCACCGGCTGAGCCGGGCCCCCGCGAGCCGCGTCACTGGTCGAACAGGCGCATCGCGTGGGCCTTGGCGGCGGCCTCGCCCCGGGTGGAGGCGCCGAGCTTGCCCAGGATGTTGGAGACGTGCACGCTGACCGTCTTGATCGAGATGAACAGCTCCGCGGCGATCTCCCGGTTGCTGCGTCCGCGCGTGACCTGCTCCAGCACCTCCAGCTCGCGGGCCGTCAGGCCGAGCGGCTGCCCCTGGGGGGCGGCGCCGTCGGCGACGGCCAGCCGGGCGCGGCGGGCGAACGCGTCGAGCTGGTCCAGCAGCGGCACCGCCGCCAGCCGCTCGGCGAGATCACGGGCGCGGGCGTGCCGGGCGGTGGCCTCCTGCCGGTCGCCGAGCGCCTGCGCGGCGTGCGCGGCCCCCAGCGACGCCCTGGCCTCGGCGTAGGGCTGCTTCAGCTCCGCCCAGGCGGACGCGGCGGCCTGCCAGGCGGCCAGGCGCCAGGCGCCAGTGTCCTCGGCGTCGTCTCCGGGGGCGGGGCCGGTGAGGGCGAGGAAGGTCTGGCGCTGGGCCCGCTGGAGGCGGCCCTCGACGGCGACCCATCCGGCGGTCGAGCGCAGCTCGGGCAGGAACGGGCCGCCGAGCTGGGCGAGCGTGAGGAGCAGGTGCCAGGAGTAGCGGGAGTCGTCCATCAGGTCGTGCTCGCGCAGCGCCCGCGCGGCGGCCTCGCGTGCCTCGTCGAGGCGGCCCCGGGCCTCCAGCAGCTCGATCTCGCGGCAGGCGTGCGGCAGCACCGACTGGGAGCGGAACGCGCCGCGTGAGAGCACCTTGCGGGAGGAGGCCACCAGCGCCTCGGCCCGGTCGGCCTGCCCCCGGGCCAGCGCGATGTCGGCGGCCAGGCCCTGGAGGCTGGCCTGGTGCGGGGCGGGCGGCAGCAGGGCGAGGGCGTGCTCGATGACTTCGAGCGCCTCGTCCCAGCGGCCGAGCGAGAACAGCGGCTCGGCCAGGTTGATCGCCTGGAAGGTGCCGGAGGAGCGCGCCAGGCCGTACTGCTCGGCGATCGCGATGCCCTCGCGGGCCACCTGGGCGGCCTGCTCGTGGCGGCCGGCGCCCTCCAGCGCGTCGGACTCGGAGATGGTGCCCCGCATCACCGCGAAGTACGCGCCGGCTCGGTCGGCGATGCGCCGCGCCTCGGCGAACCCGGCGATGGGGCCCTCGGCGTCGGTGTAGCGGCACTGGGCCCAGGTGAGGTCGATGAGCGCGTGGGCGTGGGTGGAGTCGTCGCCCACCTGGCGGGCGATCTCGATGGCCTGGCGGGCGGTCGAGATCTTCTCCTCGAGCTGGTCGGGCCTGGTCAGCATGCGGGACAGCGTCTCCAGCACCTGGCCGCGCAGCCTGGTGGGCGGGTCGGCGGGCACCAGCCCGGCGGCCTCGCGCAGGTCGTCGACGTAGCCGGGGCGGCTCAGGCTGAAGCGGATGAGGCCGCGGTGGCGCAGCAGCCGGGCGGCGGTGTCGGGCTCGGCCTGCCGGTCGATCTCCTCCAGCGCGGCCGAGGCCAGGGCGGCGCCGCGCTCGAACTCGCCGGCCTGGTAGGCGGCGACGGAGGTGAGGCGGAGCACCTCGGCGTGCGGGGCGCCGATGCGCTTGGCGGCGTCGGGCACCCGGTCCCACAGCTCCAGCACGCGTGACAGCATGCGGAGCTGTTCGTCGAAGGCGGTGGCTTGGCGGGCGGCGGCGGCCGCTCCCCAGGCGCTGATGAGGGCCCAGGTGTTGTCGCGGGCGGCGTGCCAGTGGTGGGCGAGCTCGATGGCGCCGCGCGGCGCGGGCAGCATGGACAGGTCGCGGCTGATCGCCTCGGCGTAGCGGGTGTGCAGGCGGGTGTGCTCGCCGGGCAGCAGGTCGTCGTGCAGGGCCTCGCGGATGAGCGCGTGGCGGAAGGCGTAGCCCTCGCCGTCGACGACGAGGACGTTGCCGGCGACGGCGGGCCGCAACGCGCCCGAGAGCGCGGTCTCGTCGAGGCCGGCGACGGCGGCGAGCAGGTCGTGCTCGATGCGCTGGCCGCCCGCGCTGGCCACGCGCAGCAGCTCCTGGGTCTCGTCGGGCAGCCGTTCGACGCTGGCCAGGAGCAGGTCGCGCAGCGACTCGGGGAGCGTGTCGCCGCCGGGGTCGCCGAGCAGCGCCTCGACGAACAGCGGGTTGCCCTCGCTGCGGCTGTAGATCATGTCCATGTCGGCGGGCGACGGGCGGCGCTCCAGGATGCCGGCGGCCTGCTCCAGGACCTCCCTGCGGGTGAGCCTGCCGAGCTCCAGCCGGGTCACCCAGCCGACGCGGGCCAGCTCGGCGAGCAGCGGGCGGAGCGGGTGGGCGCGGTGCAGCTCGTCGGAGCGGTAGGTGACGACGATGAGCAGGCGGGCCTCGCCGCGCTGGTAGCGCACCAGGAAGGAGAGCAGGTCGCGGGTGGAGCGGTCGGCCCAGTGGGCGTCCTCGACGACGAGCACGACCGGGCGGTCCTCGGCCAGGCGCTCCAGCAGCCCGAGCACCTGCTCGAACAGCCGGGCGCGGGCCTCGCGGCCTTCGGGGCCCGGCTGGCCGAACTCGGGCAGCAGGCGGGCCAGCCCGCGCGTGTCACCGCCGGGGACGAGGGCGGCGACCTCGTCGCGGCCCAGCCGCCGGACCAGGTCGCGCAGGACGGCGGTGAAGGGGGCGAACGGCAGGCCCTCGGTGCCGAGCTCCATGCATCCGCCGACGAGGGTCAGGGCGTCGCCGGCCGAGGCGGTGAACTCGCCGACCAGCCGCGTCTTGCCGACCCCCGCCTCGCCGCCGACGAGCACGGTGCAGGCCCCGCCGGCGCGTGCCTCGTCGAGCGCGCCGCGTAGCGCGGCCAGCTCGCGGGCACGCCCGACGAACTGGGGGCTCACGGTGTGGATGCTCACACCCCAAGCATGCCATCCCGCTATGACAGCTTTACCTCTAGGACCTTGGGTTTCACGTCATTTGAGCACCTTGCGGTAGAAGGTGGCGGAAGCTTCGTAGCCGAGCGCGTGGTAGAACTCCGGCGCCCGCCTGGTCGCCATCGCCACGTAACGGGCCTGGCGGGACCTGGCCCACGTCTCGAACTCCTCCAGCAGCGACCGCCCGATGCCCTGCCTGCGGCTCCCGCTGCGCACCATCGCCTCCTCCACCCAGGCGACGGGCCCGTTGGCGAACAGCGTCAGGTGCACGTACCCCAGCAGGTAGCCGTGCACCCGCCCGTCGACGACGGCCGCCAGCACCATCGTGTCGTCGTCGCGCAGCAGCGCGGGCAGCGCGCGGTCGAAGGCGTCGCGCTCGGGCCGGAACGTCAGCCCGAACTCGCGCGCGAGCGCGAACACCTCGTCCGCGTCCGCCTCCTCGACTCTCCGGATGAGAAGATCGTCAGCCGTCATGCCGTGTGACCCTAGATCCTGCTCGACGCCCCGTCCACTCCCCACGTCAGCGCCGTCTCACAGGTCGCCGAGGCCGAGCTGCCTGGCGATGAGCATCCGCTGGACCTCGCTGGTGCCCTCGCCGATCTCCAGGATCTTGGCGTCGCGATAGAAGCGGCCGACGGGGAACTCGTTCATGAACCCGTAGCCGCCGAAGATCTGCGTGGCGTCGCGGGAGTTGTCCATGGCGGCGTTGGAGGAGACGAGCTTGGCGATCGCCGCCTCCTTCTTGAACGGCACCCCGGCCAGCATCTTCTCGGCCGCGTGGTAGTAGGCCAGGCGGGCGGTGTGGGCCCGGGCCTCCATGTCGGCGATCTTGAACTGGATGGCCTGGTAGTGGCCGATCGGGTGGCCGAACGCGCGCCGTTCGCGCACGTACTTCAGGCACTCGTCCACGCACCCCTGCGCGAGGCCGACGCTGAGCGCGGCGATGGCGACGCGGCCCTCGTCGAGCGTCTGCAGGAACTGGGCGTAGCCCCGGCCGCGCTCGCCGAGCAGGTTGGCGGCGGGCACCCGGCAGTCGGAGAAGGACAGCTCGCGGGTGTCGGAGGCGTTCCAGCCGACCTTGGAGTACTTCTTGGAGACGGTGAAGCCGGGGGTGCCGCTCGGGACGAGGATCGTGGAGATCTCCCGCTCGCCGGTGATGGCGGCCACGCCGACGACGCCGGTGATGTCGGTGCCGGAGTTGGTGATGAACGCCTTCGTCCCGTTGATCACCCATTCGTCGCCGTCGAGCACGGCGGTGGTGCGCATGCCGCCGGCCACGTCGGAGCCGCCGCCCGGCTCGGTCAGGCCGAACGCGCCCAGCATCTCGCCCGAGGCGAGCTTCGGCAGCCAGCGCTCGCGCTGCTCCGGGCTGCCGAACCGGTAGATCGGCATCGCGCCCAGCGACACGGCCGCCTCCAGCGTGATCGACACGCTGGAGTCGACCCTGGCCAGCTCCTCCAGCGCCAGGCAGAGCGCGAAGTAGTCGCCGCCCATGCCGCCGTGCTCCTCCGGGATCGGCAGCCCGAACAGCCCCATCGCGCCCATCTGACGGAAGATCTCGTACGGGAACTCCTCCCGCTCGTAGTAGTCGCCGATCACCGGGGCGACGACGTCGCGCGCGAACGCCTCGACGGTCTTGCGCAGTTCTTCGTGTTCAGGGGTCAGCATGGTCAGCCTTTCGAGAGGGCCTGGACGACGCGCGACGGGCTGGGCCGGCCCAGCCGCTGGGCCAGCCAGGTGCTGGTGGAGACGAGTTTGTCCAGGTCGAGGCCGGTTTCGATGCCGAGCCCGCGCAGCATCCAGACCAGGTCCTCGGTGGCGAGGTTGCCGGTGGCGGACTCGGCGTAGGGGCAGCCGCCGATGCCGCCGGTGGAGGCGTCGACGGTCGTGACGCCGGCCCTCAGGGCGGCCAGCGTGTTGCCCAGCGCCTGGCCGTAGGTGTCGTGGAAGTGCACGGCGAGCCGGTCCGGGGAGCCGAACGCCTCGATGAGCGCGGCGACGTGGCCGGGGGTGCCGACGCCGATCGTGTCGCCGAGCGAGAGCTGGTAGCAGCCGAGGCCGAGCAGCCGCTCGCCCACGGCGACCACCTGGCTGACGGGCGTCGGGCCCTCCCACGGGTCGCCGAAGCACATCGAGACGTAGGCGCGCACCCGCACGCCGTTCTCGACGGCGGCGGCGACGACCGGCTCGAACATCTCGAACTGGCTCTCCAGGCCGCGGTTGAGGTTCTTGGCCGCGAACGTCTCGGTGGCGCTGGCGAACACGGCGATCTCCTCGACGCCGTGGGCGAGCGCCCGTTCCAGGCCGCGCTCGTTGGGGACCAGCACCGGGTAGCGGACGCCGGGCCTGCGGCGCAGCTTGCCGAGCAGTTCCTCGGCGTCGGCGAGCTGCGGCACCCAGCGGGGGTGCACGAAGCTGGTCGTCTCGATGATCTTGTGCCCGGCGTCGGCGAGGCGGTCCACGAACTCGGCCTTGACCTCGACGGGCACGATCGCCGACTCGTTCTGCAGCCCGTCGCGCGGGCCGACCTCGTACACGGTGACCTGCCTCGGCAGGCCCTCGATCGGGTGGGCGGGGCTCATCGCTCCTCCTCCTCGGCGACCACGGCCAGGACGGCGTCCATGTCGACCGGCTGGCCCGCGCGCACGGGCAGCTCGGCGACGACGCCGTCGCGGGGCGCGGTGACGGTGTGCTCCATCTTCATCGCCTCCACGATCAGCAGCGGCTGGCCCTCGGCGACCCGTTCGCCGGGCTGCGCCTTGACCACCAGGACGGTGCCCGGCATGGGGCTGCGCACCACGCCGTCGCCCGCCAGGGCGGCTCCGGGCCGGTCGCCGGGGTCGCCGACGCGGTGCCGGGTCAGCGCCCAGGCGGCGCCGTCGCGGCCGAGCCAGAGCGTGTCGCCGTCGCGGGCCTGCTCGTAGCGGGTGGTCCGGCCGCCGGCGGTCACCTCCAGGCCGGAGCCGTCGGCGCGCAGGACCGCGTGCTGGGGCGGGCCGTCGTCGCCGGTGCGGACGTACGCGGACTCGTGCGGCAGCCCGCTGACCCGGACGGTGTGGACGCCGTCACGCGCCTCGACGCGCCAGGTGGTCCACGCGGGCTCGCCGACCCGCCAGCCGTCGGCGACGTCCCACGGGTCGGCGCCGCGCGGCCGGTCGTGGAAGGCCAGCGCCGCCGCGACCGCCACCTCGGTGGGCGTGGGGGCGTCGAGGTCCAGCTCGGGCAGGGCGCGTTCGACGAGGCCGGTGTCGAGGTCGCCGTCGCGTACGGCGCGGTGGGCGAGCAGCGACCGCAGGAAGGGCACGTTCGTGGTGACGCCGAGCACGACGGTGCCGGCCAGCGCCCGGTCCAGGCTCCGCAGCGCCTGCTCCCGGTCCGGGGCCCAGGCGATGACCTTGGCGAGCATCGGATCGAACTCGGTGCCGACGACGCCGCCCTCGGCGATGCCGGAGTCGACGCGTACGGACACCCCCTCGGGGGTGCGCAGGGCGAGGATCCGGCCGCCGGTGGGCAGGAAGCCGCGCGCCGGGTCCTCGGCGTACAGGCGGGCCTCGACCGCGTGGCCCTGGAGACGCACGTCGTCCTGCGTGAGCGGGAGCGGCTGGCCGGCGGCGGCGCGGAGCTGCAGCTCGACCAGGTCGAGCCCGGTCACCATCTCGGTGACGGGGTGCTCGACCTGGAGGCGGGTGTTCATCTCCATGAAGTGGTAGTCGCCGGTGGTGCCGTCGACGATGAACTCGACGGTGCCGGCGCCGGTGTAGGAGACGGCGCGGGCGGCCTCGACCGCGGCGGCGCCCATGCGGGCGCGCAGGCCGGGGCCGACGAAGGGGGACGGCGACTCCTCGATGATCTTCTGGTGCCGCCGTTGCAGGCTGCACTCGCGCTCGCCGAGGTGGACGACGCCGCCGTGGGCGTCGGCGAAGACCTGGATCTCGATGTGGCGCGGGTTGGCCACGTACCGCTCGATGAGCAGCGTGCCGTCGCCGAACGCGGCGGTGGCCGTGCGGCGGGCCGACTCCAGGGCGTCGGGCAGCTCGGCGGCCGAGCGGACCAGGACCATGCCCTTGCCGCCGCCGCCGGCTGATGGCTTGATGAGCGCCGGGAAGTGCGGCCAGTCCAGGAGGGAGTCGTGCGGCTCGGCGGCGCCGGGGACGACGGGGACCCCGGCGGCCGACACGGTGGCCTTGGCGCGGATCTTGTCGCCCATCGCCTCGATGGCCTCCGGCGGCGGGCCGACGAAGACGATCCCGGCCGAGGCGCACAGGCGGGCGAAAGCGGCGTTCTCGGCGAGGAAGCCGTAGCCGGGGTGGACGGCCTCGGCGCCGGTGGCGCGGGCGGCCTCCACGATCGCCTCCATGTCCAGATATTTCGGGACCTGGTGGGCTATGTCGGCGGCGTGGACGTGCGGGGCGTCCCGGTCCGAGGCGGTGTGCACCGCGACGGAGCCGATGCCGAGCTTCCGGAGGGTGCGGATGATCCGTAGCGCGATCTCCCCCCGGTTCGCGACGAGCACGCGAGAGAACAGCGAGTCAGCCATGATCACATCCGGTAGACGCCGTAGCCGATGGGGTCGAGCGGCGCGTTGGCCGCCGCGGAGAGCGCCAGCCCGAGCACGGTGCGGGTGTCGACCGGGTCGATCACCCCGTCGTCCCACAGCCTGGCGGTGGAGTAGTAGGGGTTGCCCTGGTGCTCGTACTGGGCCCGGATCGCGTCGGCGTCGGCGTCGCCCACGGTGGTCAGCACGTTCGCGGCCTGCTCGCCGCCCATGACGGAGATCCGCGCGTTGGGCCACATCCACAGGAACCGGGGCGAGTAGGCACGCCCGGCCATCGCGTAGTTGCCCGCCCCGAACGACCCGCCGATCACCACGGTGAACTTGGGCACCCGCGCGCACGACACGGCCGTGACCATCTTGGCGCCGTGCTTGGCGATGCCGCCCGCCTCGTACGCCTTGCCGACCATGAAGCCGCTGATGTTCTGCAGGAACACCAGCGGGATGCGCCGCTGGTCGCACAGCTCGATGAAGTGCGCGCCCTTCATCGCCGACTCGCTGAACAGGATGCCGTTGTTGGCGATGATCCCGACCGGGTGGCCGTGCAGATGGGCGAACCCGGTGACGAGCGTGGTGCCGTACTCGGCCTTGAACTCCAGGAAGCGCGACCCGTCGACCAGGCGCGCGATGACCTCGCGTACGTCGTACGGCTGCCGCGTGTCGGCGGGGATCAGCCCGTACAGGTCGCGCGGGTCGTGGCGCGGCGGCTCGGGGGCGACGGTGTCCCAGGGCCGCTCGGCGCGCGGGCCGAGCGTGGCGACGATGTCGCGGACGATGGCCAGCGCGTGCGCGTCGTCCTCGGCGAGGTGGTCGGTGACGCCGCTGACGCGCGCGTGCAGGTCGCCGCCGCCCAGCTCCTCGGCGCTGACCTCCTCGCCGGTGGCGGCCTTCACCAGCGGCGGGCCGCCGAGGAAGATCGTGCCCTGGCCGCGCACGATCACCGCCTCGTCGCTCATCGCCGGCACGTACGCGCCGCCGGCGGTGCAGGAGCCGAGCACGGCGGCGATCTGCGGGATGCCGCGCGCCGACATCGTGGCCTGGTTGTAGAAGATGCGGCCGAAGTGCTCGCGGTCGGGGAACACCTCGTCCTGCTTGGGCAGGAAGGCGCCGCCGGAGTCGACGAGGTAGAGGCACGGCAGCCGGTTGTGCAGCGCCACCTCCTGGGCCCGCAGGTGCTTCTTGACGGTCAGCGGGTAGTAGGTGCCGCCCTTGACCGTGGCGTCGTTGGCCACGATCACGCACTCGCGGCCGGAGACGCGGCCGACGCCGGTGATGATCCCGGCGGCGGGCGCCTGGTCGTCG
The DNA here is from genome assembly GCF_040674795.1 of Nonomuraea sp. NPDC049725. NCBI lineage: Bacteria > Bacillati > Actinomycetota > Actinomycetes > Streptosporangiales > Streptosporangiaceae > Nonomuraea > Nonomuraea sp. NPDC049725. Next base: position 232,431 of record NZ_JBFANJ010000002.1, read on the forward strand.
TAGAGGCCGTTGGCCGCCAGCGGCGACAGCTCCAGGAAGCGCGATCCGGGGTCGAGCAGGCCGTCGACGCGGTCGCGCGGCAGCAGCTTGCCGCGCGAGACGTGACGCTGCCGCGATCGCTCGGGGCCGCCCGGCGCGGCGGCGGCGAGGCGCTCGCGCAGCTCGGCCGCGAGCCGCTCGTTGCGCTCGGCGTTGCTCTTGTACGCCTCGGCCCCCGGGGCGGCGGCCGACTTGAGCACCGGCCAGTCGCTCATGTGTCCCCTCTCGTCATGGCCGCGATGTTAGTCACCATTAACGTAATCGTCTAGCATGTGAGACGTGACGACTGCTCCGACCCCTACCCGCAATCGGGGAAACAGGCGCGCGGAAATCCTCCGGGCCGCCGCAGAGCTGTTCGCGGCACGCGGGTTCCACGGCGTGCCGATCGAGGACATCGGCGCCGCGGTGGGCGTCTCGGGCCCGGCGCTCTACCGGCACTTCGCGGGCAAGGAGGCGCTGCTGGCGGAGATGCTGCTCGACGTCAGCTCCCGGCTGCGCGAGTCGGCGGCGGCCGTCGTCACCTCCTCGACCGGCCCGGCCGAGACGCTCGACGCGCTGCTGCACGTGCAGATCACCTTCGCCATCGAGCAGCCGGCGCTGATCACCGTGCACGACAGGGAGCTGGGCAACGTGCCCGAGCGGGAGCGGCGGCAGATCAGGCGGCTGCAGCGGCTGTACGTGGAGGAGTGGGTGACGGTGCTGGCCGAGCTGCACCCGGCCTGCCCGGCCGCCCGGCTGCGCGCCGCCACGCACGCGGTGTTCGGCCTGCTCAACTCCACGCCGCACAGCGCCGGGGAGCTGCCGGGCGAGGCCATGCGCCCGCTGCTGCACGCCATGGCCGGGGCGGCGCTGGAGGCCGCTGTTAACGCTCGTTAACACTCTGGGCAAAGGACGAGGCCCGGGACCGCAGCGGTCCCGGGCCTCGCGCCTGCCGGTCGGACGGGCCGGACGGTCAGCGCTTCACGCGGACGTAGTCCGAACCGCTGGTGTCACCGTAGGTGTCGTCGTCGCCCTGATAGACGAACTTCCAGCGGCCCGACTTCCAGGCCTTGACCTTGGTGTAGATCTTGCCGCTGCTGTTGGACCAGGTGGACTTGACGTAGGAGTACTTCGCGGACCCGGAGGGCTTGAAGTACAGCCGCACCTTGCCCTTGTAGCCGTCCCAGTCGCCCTCGTCGTCGACCTGCAGCTTGGCCCGGAACCTCAGGTGCTTGCCGCGCTTGACCGGCTCCGGGTAGGCGTTGAAGGAGATGACGCGGGTGTCGGCCTTGACCGCCGGCGGCGGGGTGGGCTCGACGACGCGGACCCAGTCGGTGCCGCTGACCGAGCCGTCGACGCCGCGGGCGCCGTCGAACTCGGCGCGCCACCAGCCGGAGTCGTACGCGGTGGCCCGTGCCCAGAAGCGGCCGTCCCTGTCGGTCACGTCGCTGGTGACGCGCCGCCAGTGGCTGGAGCCGTGCTCCTTGAACATGATGGACACGCGCTCGCCCGGCAGGTCGCGCCAGCCCTCCGCCTGGAGGGTGCCGGTGAAGCTGAGCCGGTCACCGCGGGTGACGGGCTCGTGGTAGGCGTTGAAGCCGGTGATGCGGCTGTCCCGGTCGCGCCACCGCACGGAGACGCGGTCGGTGTCGCTGACGGAGGACCTGGCCTCGGCGTTGCCGCCGAACTCCGCCCGCCACCAGCCGGTCGCCCCGGCCCGGACGTGGGCGGAGAACCAGCCGCTGCGGCGGGTGGTGACGGTGGTGACGTGCCGGTAGGCGTCGGTGCCGCGGGCGCGGAAGGTGATGGTGACCTTCTGCCCGCCGTACGCCTTGCCCTCGGCCTCGAGCTTGCCCGAGACCCTGAGCCGGTCACCCTTCTCGACCAGGTCGGGGTCGGCGTCGAACTCCACCACCTTGGTGTCGAGCGCCTTCTTCACCTGGAAGGTGCCCTTGGCGGAGGCGTCTCCGGCGATGGCGAGGAAGTTCCAGACGCCGGCGTTGGCGGCGGTGAACTCCTTGGTGGCCGTCCACCTGGTCTCCTGGCCGTGAGGCGACGGCTTGACCTCGACGGGCGTGAAGACGCCCGCGTCGCCGGGGGCCTTGAGCTGGAGCTCGGCCTTTCCTGCGCCCTTGGTGGTGAACGTGAACGTCGCCTTGACGGGCTTGTCGAAGATCACCACGGGGGACGGGCTGACGTCGACCCGGGAGATGGTCTCCGCCGTGGTTTCGGCGACCGCCGACGCCGTCGGGGTCAGGGCCAGAGCCCCGGCGCCGACCGCGAGCGCGACGGCGGCCACGCGGGTGCGTTGTAACATTCGGGTTCCTTTCTGGATACCCCAGGGGTTTCAACGCGGCATTGAGGGTGCCACGTGCTTCTACCAGTAGACGAGGATCGGACGCCCCAAGTTCAGAATTCTGACAAGCTGTTATAGAAAGGGGTCAATCGGACCGGTCCAGCACCTGTCCACGCCGACTGGCAGACGGACGCCACGCGGACAGACATAATCGGCTTTGTGGCGCGCGACACTGTTGAGACTCATTTCATCCAGGCGGTTACGGCTCTTGAGGGCGGCGCGGCGCGAGATCCCGCCGACCCCGTCCGCGACGGCACCACGCTCACCGGCGCGGAGTGCCGCAGGCTCTACAAGCGGCAGGTCGACAGCCGGTTGCTCGACATCGCGGCCCGCTGGCTGCGCGAGCAGGACGAGGGCTTCTACACGATCGGCTCGGCCGGTCACGAGGGCAACGCGGCCGTCGCCGCGGCCCTGCGGCCCGGCGACCCCGCCCTGCTCCACTACCGCTCCGGCGCCTTCTACCTGACCCGGTCGGAGCAGGCCGGGCGGCTGCCCGAGCAGGGCATCCGCGACGTGCTGCTGGGCCTGACCGCCTCGGCCGACGAGCCGATCGCGGGCGGGCGGCACAAGGTGTTCGGCCACCCCGACCTGGCGGTCATCCCGCAGACGTCCACCATCGCCAGCCACCTGCCCCGGGCCGTCGGCGTGGCGTTCGCCATCGAGCGGGCCCGCGCGCTCGGCGCCCCCTCGGCGTGGCCGGACGACGCGATCACCGTGTGCAGCTTCGGCGACGCCTCGGCCAACCACGCCTCGGCGCTGACGGCGTTCAACACCGCCGCCTACGCCACCTTCCAGGGGCAGCCGCTGCCGATCCTGTTCGTGTGCGAGGACAACGGCATCGGCATCAGCGTCCGCACCCCCAAGGGCTGGGTGGAGGCCGCCGCCCGGCGCCCCGGCATCACGTACTTCGCCGCCGACGGCTGCGACCTCGCGCAGGCGTACGACGTGGCGCGGCAGGCGGCCGAGCACGTGCGCACCCACCGCTCCCCCGCGTTCCTGCACCTGTCCACCGTGCGGCTGATGGGGCACGCGGGCTCCGACGTCGAGCTGGCCTACCGCACGCAGCGGGACATTCGCGCCGACCTGGAACGCGACCCGCTGGTGGCCACGGCCAGGCTGCTCGTCGAAGCCGGCCAGGCCACCCCCGAGGAGCTGCTGTCGCGCTACGAGCTGTCGCGCGAGCACGTGCTGCGGATCGCGCTGGAGACCACCCGCACCCCGCGGCTCGGCTCCGCCCGCGACATCATGGCGCCGATCGCCCCCCGCCAGGCCGACCTGATCGCGAAGATCAGCCCGGTGGCGGCGGAGGCGTCGATCCGCGAGAAGGCGTTCGCCGGGACGCTGCCGGAGTCCGAGGGCGGCGTGACGCTCTGCCAGGCGATCAACCGCACGCTCGCCGACGCGCTGGCCGTCTACCCGGAGATGATGGTCTTCGGCGAGGACGTGGCCAAGAAGGGCGGCGTCTACGGCGTCACCCGGGGGCTGCAGAAGCGCTTCGGCCACACCCGGGTGTTCGACACGCACCTGGACGAGCAGGCCGTGCTCGGGCTGGCGCTCGGCGCCGGGGTGTCGAAGCTGCTGCCGGTGCCGGAGATCCAGTACCTGGCCTACCTGCACAACGCCATCGACCAGATCCGGGGCGAGGCGGCCACGCTGTCGTTCTTCTCCCAGGGCGCCTTCCCGAACCCGCTCGTCGTGCGGGTGGCCGGCTACGCCTACCAGAAGGGGTTCGGCGGCCACTTCCACAACGACAACGCCGTGGGCGCGCTGCGCGACATCCCGGGGCTCGTCATCGCCTCCCCGTCACGGCCCGACGACGCCGCCTCGATGCTGCGCACCTGCCTGGCGGCGGCCCGTACCCAGGGATCGGTCTGCGTCTTCCTGGAGCCGATCGCGCTCTACCACACCAAGGACCTGTTCGACGAGGGCGACGGCGGCTGGCTCGCCCCGTACGCGCCGCCGTCGCGCTGGGCGGAGACGCACGTGCCGATCGGCCGGGCCCGCTCCTACGGCGAGGGGCGCGACCTGACGATCGTCACGTTCGGCAACGGGCTGCGGATGAGCCTGCGGGCGGCGGTGCGGCTCACCCAGGAGGGGTTCAGCTGCCGGGTGCTCGACCTGCGCTGGCTGGCCCCGCTGCCGGTGGAGGACCTGCTGCGGGCGGCGGAGCTGACGGGCAAGGTGCTCATCGCCGACGAGACCCGGCACACCGGCGGCGTGTCGGAGGGCATCGTGGCCGAGCTGCTCGACGCCGGCTTCGAGGGCAAGATCGCCCGCGTGACCTCGTCCGACAGCTTCATCCCGCTCGGCGACGCGGCCCGGCACGTCCTGCTGTCGGAGGAGGAGATCGAACAGGCGGCCCGCAAGCTCCTCAGCTGATCGTCGGGTCGGCCGCTCCCCTGTGACCTGCGGGTATAGCAGAATGACTCAGCGTGATCGCCCGCTCGCTGTCGCGCGCCCCCGGGTATCGGTGGGTGGTGCTCCTGCTGTGCTGGGCGTCGTTCACCATGACGTCGCTCGACCGGTCCGCCTGGGGGCCGGCGGCGGTGGCGGTGGGCGAGGGGCTGGGGGTGTCGCTGGCCGGGCTGGGCGTGTTCGCGACCGCCTACTACGCCGGTTACGTGATCTCCAACGTGGCGGGCGGGGCGCTGACCGACCGGGTCGGGGCACGGGCCGTGCTGTCGGGGTCGCTGCTCGTGGCCGGCGGCGGCATGCTGGCGTTCGGGTCGAGCCCGTCGGCGGGCGCGGGGATCGCGCTCCAGGGGCTGATCGGGCTGTTCGCCGGGGCCGACTACTCGGCGGGGCTGAAGCTCGTCGCGACCTGGTTCCCCGGCCGGGAGCGCGGGACGGCCGTGGGCGTGTACCTGACGGCGACCTCGCTCGGCACGGTGATCGCCAACGCGGTGGTGCCGCGCCTGATCGGGGCGTACGACTGGCAGTTCTCCTACCGGCTGTTCGGGATCGTCTCGATGGCGGTGGCGGTGGCGTGCGCGCTGTTCCTGCGCGACGGGGCGGCGGGACAGGCGGGCTGGGCGGTGCGGGCGGTGCGGCCGGACCCCCGGCCGCTGCTGGCCGACCGTGACCTGCTGCTGCTCGGGCTGGCCGGGTTCGGCGCGCTGTGGGGCACGTACGGGTTCGTCACCTGGTCCAACACGCTCATGATCAAGGGCAGCGGGGTCGACCCGGTCACGGCGGGCACCGTGGTCGTGATGTTCGCGGTCGTGGCCGTGGTGTGCAAGCCGCTCGTCGGGCTGGCCACCGACCTCATGGGCAAGGGGCGCAGGCAGCCGGCCATCGGCGTGCTGCTGTACTTCGTGGTCGCGCTGCTGGTGTTCGGGCAGTTGCGCACGCCAGCGGAGTTCCTGGTGGCGGCGCCCTTCCTGGGGCTGGGCGCCTACCTCTACAGCCCGCTCCTGGTGGCGATGGTCCCCGACCTGGCGGGCATCCGGCTGGCGGGCACGGCGGCCGGGGCTGCGAACGCGCTGTGGCAGCTCGGCAGCGTCACCGTGCCGGTGGTGATCGGCGCGGTGTTCCAGGCCACCGGCTCGTTCGGCGCGGCGTTCGCGGCCCTGGCGGCGGGACCGCTGGCGGGCGCGGTCCTGCTCTGCTTCGTCCGCGACCGCGACCCGGTTCCCTAGCGCGTCGCCCCCCGGCGGCCGCGCGGCCGCCGGCTCGCCGGGTCAGCCGAGGCGGCGCGCGGTGTTGACCTGCTCGCCGAGGCCGGCGATGCGGGTCACGAGCTTGCTGCCGTCGCCCAGGTAGCGCGGCGGCCGGCGGGCGTGGCCCACGCCGCCGGGCGTGCCGGTCGCGATCACGTCGCCCGGCCGCAGCGTGACGATCCCCGAGATGTACGCGATCAGCTCGGCAGGCGGGAACACCAGGTCGGCGGTGTCGGCCTGCTGCACCACCTCCCCGTCGACCTCGCACTGCATGGCCAGCCCGCCCTCCTCCAGCTCGCCCTCCAGCTCGTCCGGCGTGACCAGGTAGGGGCCGAAGGGCGTGGTGGCCTCGAACGTCTTGCCCTGCAGCCACTGCGCCGTGCGGTTCTGGTAGTCGCGCACGCTCACGTCGTTGAACACCGCGTAGCCGGCGATCGCGGCCCCGGCCTGCTCGGGCGTGGCGTGGCGGACGTCCGCGCCGATGACGACGGCGAGCTCGGCCTCCCAGTCGACCGCGTCGGAGACGGCCGGCAGCTCGATGTCGTCGTACGGGCCGATCAGCGCGTCGGCGAACTTGGCGAACAGCGTCGGATACGCGGGCAGCTCGCGGCCCATCTCCAAGATGTGCGCGCGGTAGTTCAGCCCGACACAGATGATCTTGCCGGGCTGCGGCACGACGGGCGCCAGGTCGGCGGTGGTCAGCGGGTGACGGGCGCCGTCGGCGGCCGACGCCCGCTCGCGCCAGTCGTGGTGCGCGAGCAGCGCGCCGACGTCGGGCGAGCCGACCTCGACGGCGAGATCGCCGTCGATCCGCACGGCGGCGGTACGACGCGGCAGGCGCAGGGTGGCGAGCTTCACGCAGGTTCCCTCCCGATCGTGGGGCACTCCCTCGAACGGGCCCAACGCTAGGCCCCGGATTCCGGGTCCCGCACTAGCATTCTGGTATGAAGAACAGGCCCGCCTACCCGCTGGGCTCTGTCGACAACGTGCTGCTGATCCTGCACATGCTGCGCGACCAGGGGCGGCTCAAGGTCAGCGACGTGGCCAGGGAGCTGGGCATCGCCCGCTCCACCGCGCACCGCCTGCTGGCCATGCTGGTCTATCGCGACTTCGCCGTCCAGGACGAGCATCACACCTATCTGCCGGGGCCCTTCCTCACCTCCCGGCAGGCGCACCCCGGCGACTCGGCGCTGCGCGAGCTGCGCGCCCTGGTGCGGCCCGCGATGGAGGCGCTGTGCGCGCGGACGCAGGAGACGGTGAACCTCATGGTCAGGATCGGCACGGAGGCGCGTTTCCTCGACAGCGTGGAGTCCTCGCAGATCCTGCACGTGGGCGACAGGAGGGGCACGATCCTGCCCGCCCGGGGCGCGTCCGGCGGCAAGGCCCTGCTGGCCACGCTGCCCCGCGACGACGTCCTCGGCCTCTACCCGGACCTGCCTGGGCCCGAGCGCGCCGCCCTGCTGCGGGAGCTCGACGAGATCAGGGCGCGCGGCTACGCGCTCAACGTCGAGGGCACCGAGCAGGGCGTGTCGGCGATCGGCGCGGTCCTGCGCAACGGCAACGGGACGGCGGTGGCGGCGCTGTCGATCTCGGTGCCGACCACGCGGTTCGCCGCCGATCGGGTGCCGGTGTTCGCGGCCGAGCTGGCCGGCACGGTGGCCGAGGCCCAGCGCGCGCTCACGGCCTTCCCCGACTGATCAGCCGCGACGCCGCCGTGGCGCTCACAGCCAGTCGCGCTTCTTGAAGATCACGTAGAGGGTCACGCAGCTGGCGACCATGAGCGCCATCGCGAACGGGTAGCCGAACGCCCAGTGCGTCTCCGGCATGACGTCGAAGTTCATCCCGTAGACGCCGCCCACCACCGTCGGGGCGAACAGGATGGCCGCCCAGGCGGAGATCTTCTTGACCTCCTCGCCCTGCTGGATGCTGACCTGGGTCATCCTGGCCATCTCCTCGTTCTGCGCCTGGCTCACCAGGGTCGAGTTGACCAGCAGGATGTTCTGGAGCTGCTGCTTGAACGAGCCGAGCCGCTCGTTGACGGTGATGGCGTGGTCGCTCACGTCGCCCAGGTAGCTGCGCAGCTCGTCGTCGAGGCCGTACTTGTCGGCCCCGGCGATGAGGCCGTCGATGATCCGCGACAGCGGCGCGGTGGCCCGCTGGAACTCGATGACCTCGCCGGACAGCTCGTAGACGCGGCGTGAGACGGCCGGGTCGCCGCCGAAGACCTGCGCCTCGATCTCCTCGATGTCGGTCTGCAGCCCGGCCACCACGGGGGCGTAGCCGTCGACGACCGCGTCGAGGATGGCGTACAGCACGGCCTGGGGGCCCTGCCGGAGCAGGTCGGGGTCGGACTCCATGCGCTTGCGCACGGCCTGGAGGTCGGGCGCCTCGGCGTGCCGTACGGTGATCACCACGTCGGGGCCGACGAAGACGTGCAGCTCGCCGAACGCGACCTCCTCGACGTCGTCGAGGTAGCGGGCGGCGCGCAGCACCACGAACAGGGTGTCGCCGTAGCGGTCGGCCTTGGGCCGCTGGGAGCCGACGATGGCGTCCTCCAGCGCCAGCTCGTGCAGCTCGAACTCCTCGGCGAGCTTGACCAGCTCCCACTCTTTCGGGCGGTACAGGCCGATCCAGGCCATGTCGCCGGGGTTCTCCTTGAGGTGGGCGAACGCGTCGGCGAGCGAGGCCGGGCAGGCGACGATCCGCCCGTCGCGGTAGATCGTGTTGTTGATGACCGTGGGCTGGTAGGGCGGCTCCTCCCCGGCTCGCGGGTCCATGGAGTGCTCGGGCGCCTCCTCGCGGCCCCCGCCGCGTCTGAACCCCTTCACCTTCGCCATGCCACCTCCTAGGTCTGCAGGTTGTCGAGCTCCTGCTGGGCCCGGTCCCTGATGGTCTTGCGCCACATGGGGGTCCAGCCGAACAGCAGGCCGTGCGGCCGCCCCAGCGCCATCCTGGACCAGCGCTTGAAGTCGAACTCGTCATGATGCCGGACGATCAGGTCGTCCTCGAACCGGAACAGCGCGTCGATCTCGTTGACCACCAGCCGCCCGGTGCGGTGGAAGGTGTAGCGGGCGGTCCAGTGGGCGCTGCCGGAGAACTCGTCGGCCCGCACGTCACGGTAGGTGGACGCCAGGCCGTCGCGCACGCCGAGCTGCAGGCGCCACATCGCCATCACGCGCTCGCGGCCCTCCACCTCCTGGAAGATCGGGTCACCGAAGCTCACGTCCGGGTGGTAGCACCGTCGCATGGCCGCGTAGTCGGCGCGGCCCAGAGCCTCGTAGAAAGCGCTGATCAGCGCCACGTGCGGATCGTTCACCCTGATATCAGATCATGGCCAGGCCGTTGCTCCAGCACACGGCTCTCAGCCAGTCGTCGCCTAGGTCGAGCCGGTCGAGGGCCTGGAGCTGGTGGGCGTACGGATGGGGGATGGTCGGGAAATCACTGCCGAGGACAATCTTCCCAGCGATTCCGAAATCACGCAGGGCCGGGAGAAGTCTTCGAGGAAACGGCATGCCCAACTCCGCGAAGTCCGTCAGCGCCATCGTGGTGTCCAGCGCCACCCGCTCGTAGCGCCCGGCCAGCTCGAAGAACGCCGCGTAGTCCGGCATGCCGAGGTGCGCGATCACCACCCGCAGCCGGGGATGGCGGCGCAGCACGTCGCCGATCGGCCCGGCGCCGAGGTGGCCGCCGGGCACCGGGACGGCGCTGGCGTGCACGACCACCGGCACTCCGGCCTCGGCCAGCAGCCCCCAGATCGCCTCCAGCTCGGGGGCGCGCGGGTCGAAGCCGCCGACCTGGAGGTGCACCTTTAAGATCCGCGCCCCCTCCTCCAGCGCGCGCCGCACGTACGCCTCGGCCCCCGGCTCGGGGTAGAAGGTCGCGGACGGGACGCAGCCGGGCGTGCGGCGGGCGAAGCCGAGCGTCCAGTCGTTGAGGTCGGCCGCCATGCCGGGGCGGTGCGCGTACGCCAGCGCGGGGAAGGCGAGCAGGCCCAGCTCGCGCAGCCGGGCCACCCGCTCGGCCACCGGCCAGGCGTACGTGATCCGCCAGCCGTCCCCCATCAGCGGGCCGCCGTGGGTGAAGTGGTGCCACACCCGGCGCTCCATCCGCTCGGGCAGGAAGTGCACGTGCAGGTCCACCAGGCCGGGCAGGCCGAGCGCCCGCCACCACCCCGGAACCGCAGAATCATGTTCTGTGAGCACAGTCGTGACCATACATGGATAGGGTTTTTCCTCGATGGACAAGCTCTGGGCTCAGCTGATCCAGGTCCAGGACGCCCCCGATCCGTGGATCGTGGCCGTCTCCGGGCTGGCGGCACTCGCGATCGTCACCTTCACCGCGCCCTGGCGCCTGTCCCGGGGGCTGATCACCATCGCCCACGAGGGCGGGCACGCCGTGATGGCGCTGCTCACCCGGCGCAAGCTGGAGGGCATCCGGCTCCACTCCGACACCTCCGGCGTGACCCTGACCAGGGGGCGGCCCACCGGGCCCGGCATGGTGCTCACCGCGCTGGCCGGCTACCTCGCGCCGTCGCTGCTCGGGCTGACCGCCGCCTGGCTGACCGAGCAGGGCCGCATCACGCTGCTCGTCTGGGGGATGCTCGCGTTCCTGGTGTGCATGCTGCTGCTCGTCCGCAACCTGTACGGGGCGCTCATCCTGCTGGTGACGGGCGGGGCGGTGTTCGCGCTGGTCATGTACGCGCCGGCCGGGGTGCAGCAGGGCGTGGCGCTGGGGGTGTCGTGGTTCCTGCTGTTCGGCGGGGTGCGGCCGATCGTGGAGCTGCAGCGCAAGCGGCGCAGGCGGCAGGCGCGCGACTCCGACGCCGACCAGCTCGCGCGGCTGACGTTCCTCCCCGGCGGGTTCTACGTGTTCTTCTTCCTCCTGGTGGCAGGGGCGTCGGTGGTGGCCGGCGGGTACTTGATGAATCCACTCTGACGTCCCGAAATTTCACACTAAACTCTCCCGTGACAGGGGGGAAGTTGTGCTGCCAGTCGAGGACGCGCCCGGTTACCGGGTACTCGATCAGGCCGGCCAGGGCGGGTTCGCCGTCGTCTACCGCGCCTACCAGGAGCGCCTCGACCGGGTCGTGGCGCTGAAGGTGCTGTCGGTCGACCGCGTCGACCAGCGCACGATGCGCCGCTTCCAGCGCGAGCTCCAGCTCACCGGCCGCCTCACCGGCCATCCCAACGTGGTGACGGTCTTCGACACCGGCGTGACCCGCTCCGGCAAGCCGTACATCGCCATGGACTTCTTCGAGAACGGCTCGCTGCGCGACAAGCTCCGCAACGAGGGCCCGTTCCCGGTGGCCGAGGTGCTGCGCACCGGCGTCAAGCTCGCCGGCGCGCTCGCCGCCGTGCACGAGGCGGGCGTCCTGCACGGCGACATCAAGCCGCAGAACATCCTCATCTCCCGCTACGGGGAGCCGGCCGTGGCCGACTTCGGCGTGGCCCGGGTCGTCGACTCGGCGGAGATCTCCGCTACCTCGCAGGCGTTCACCCCGCTGCACGCCGCGCCCGAGGTGCTGACCGGGCAGCCGCACTCGGTGTCCACCGACGTCTACTCGCTCGGCTCGACCCTCTACCACCTGCTGGCCGGGCAGCCCGCCTTCCACAGCCCGACGGACCCGTCGATCGCGCCGCTGATGTACCGGGTGCTGAGCGCGGAGCCGCCGCCGATCGACCGGCCCGACGTGCCGCCCGTGGTGACGCGGACGGTGCTGCGCGCGATGGCCAAGCAGCCGGAGCTGCGTTACGGGTCGGCGCGCGAGTTCGGGCAGCGGCTGCGGCAGGTGCAGGCGGAGCTCGGGCTGCCGGTGACGGACCTGCTCGGCGAGCCCGCCGCGCCCCAGCCCGCCGCCCCTCAGCCTGCGGTCCCTCAGCCTGCGGTCCCTCAGGTCGCCGCCCCCCAAGCCGTCGTCCCGCAGCCCACCGTCCCGCAGCTCGCGTCGTACGGTCCGCCGCCCGGTGCGGGTCCGGGGGCGCCGGGCGGAACCGGGACCGGGAGCGGGGCCGGGGGCGCGACGGCGTGGCAGCAGTCGGCGGCCCCGCGCGTCACCCGTCCCGCCGGGTACGAGCCCCCTCCCCCGCAGCGGACCTCGCGGCTGGGCGTCAAGGTGGCGGTGACCGCGAGCGTCACGGCGGTGGCCGTGGCGGGCACGGTCCTGGCCGTGTGGCTCTCCCTGCAACGCGCCGACCCTCCGGCAACGCTGCCCACGGCCCGGTCCGGCACGTCGGAGCCCCAGTCACAGTCGGAGGCTCCCACGATCGACCGGCGCAGCGTCGCCGCGCTGGCCCCCCGCCAGGTGAAGGTCACCTCCGACCGGGGCGCGCTGGTCGAGCTGTCGTGGGCGCTGACCGCCAAGGCCCGCCGCTACCCGGTGGTGGTGCAGCGTTCGCCGGTGGAGAAGGGCGGCCAGCCGCTCACCCCGGTGGAGGCGGGCGCCACCTCGGCCCGCATCGGCGGCCTCGACCCGGACCAGGGCTACTGCTTCGTGGTCGGCGTCCCGCTGGACATCGCGGAGAGCAGCACGGTGGCCTGGTCCAAGCCCGCCTGCATCAGGGGCGCCCGTCCGGCGAGCTAGCCCGCCGCGCCCAGGAAGCGGCGGACGTCGGCGATCTCCGCATCGAGGGAGCCCGGGTCGAGGAGGCCGGCGAACGGGGTGACCGTGACGGCGGCGGCCTTGCGTGTCCAGGTGCCCGCGATCCGGCCGCCGGCGATGACGACGGGGCGCAGGAGGCCGCCGCCGGGGAAGACCGCGCGGGCGTGCTCGGGCGGGAGGATCGGGTCGCGGCTCTTCCAGCCCAGCAGATACTCGTCGAAGGCGGGCGCGAGGCGTACCACCGGCTCTTGCGGGGCGGGGGCGGCGGGCGCGGGGACGCGCCAGGCGGCGCGGGCGGCGCCGAGAGACAGGCCCGACCAGGCTGCCAGGTCCTCGGGCCCGGCCGGGTGGTGGGCGCGGCGGTAGCGCAGGCCCAGCTCGGCGAGGGCGCGGTCGCGGTCCGGCTCGGGGGTGACGGGCGCGCCGAGCCAGTCGGCGGCGTGCACGTACGTGGGCTTGCCACCGCGCGGCGGGCCGAGGACGGCGAGGCCGTGGTGGGCGGCGAGCGCGACCAGGTGGACGATGCCCTGGCCGCTCGCCCGGCCCGCCAGGCGTTCGGCGAGGTCGGCCTTGGTGAGCGGGCCCTGGCCGGCGAGCGCGCGGCCGATCAGCGGGAGGAGGTCGTCGCCGGTGACGCCTTCCTGGGCCAGGCGGCGCCGCGCGGCGGTGTCGTTGCGGGTGAGCGCGTGGACCCAGGGCAGGTCGTCGCGGTGGACGAAGTGGAGGGTGCCGCGCGGCCCCCACGTCCTGACGATCTCCCGGGAGTGCCAGGCGGCCTCGACGTCCGCGCGGGTGAGGGTCGCCGAGCGGGCGCGGAAGGCCAGCAGGGCGGAGACGATGTCCTGGGCCTGCACGGCGAGCAGGTGCCGGACGACGTCGCCGGCGCCGAGTCCCGGCGGGCGGTGCAGGAGCTGGGCTTCCACGCTGCGCATGCCGGTCATCGTAGAAGGATCCGGTCGCGGAGGCGGGCGGTGAGGGGGGTGCGGGCGCGTACGGCCAGGCGTACGGCGTCGCTGCGCCGCCAGGCCTCGTCGGCGGCGGCGGACCCGACGTCCTCGGGGGCGTAGCGGGCGAAGTTGGTGATGTCGGCCAGCGGCCGGAGGTCGGGGCTGACGGCGCCGGAGCGGGCCACGACCTCCTCGGCGGTCAGCGTACGCGCGTCGCGCAGCCCCAGGTCGTCGCAGGTCTGCCGCCACGCGCCGAGCACCCGCTGGCCCGGCGCGGGGGCGTTGCGGCGGGCGCGCCTGCGCCACCACGGCCGCGCCGCCGCCACCCCCAGGTACGCCACCAGCAGCACGGCGAGGACCGCCGGGGCGATCAGCCAGAGCGGGAGGCCGCCTTCGGACGCGTCGCCGGTCCCCGTACGGGTCGGGCGCGACTGCTTGGGCTTGCTGGTGCCGCCCTGGGTGAACTCGCCCGCGAGCTTCTCGCTCTCCTGGATGGCGGACGACACCACGTCGTGGTCGTCCTTGGAGCCGCTCCGGCCGGGTGTGGGGTAGAAGGGCCGCCAGCCGAGCTTGTCGAACTTGATCTCCGCCCACGCCATCACATGTCCCGATTTAACGTGATAAACGCCGTCAGGACCGGCCTCGCCGGGACGGAAGCCCACCACCACCCGCGACGGCAGCCCGAGCGTCCTGGCCATGAGCGCGAACGCCGACGCGAACTGCTCCGACGTCCCCCGGTGCGTGGTCTCCAGGAAGAACTCCAGCCCCTTGAGCGAGTGCCCCGGCGGCGCCTTGACGTCGTACCCGGCGTTGGCCCGCAGGTAGCTCTGCAACCGGTACGCCTGCTTGATCGGCGCGTCCGCGCCCTTGGTCGCCTCCTGCGCCAGCTCCGTGAACAGCTTGCGCTGCGGCCCCGCGGGAAAGGCGGTCAGCGACGCGTCGGCGACGGGCGCGGCGTCGAGCAGGTCCTGCTTGGACGGCTTGGCCACCCGCGAGGTCACCTGGTAGGCGAACCCCTTGCCCGGCTTCACCTCGGCGATCAGCGCGCCGCTGCCGGGGTCGACGGCCAGCCCGCGCACCCCCGTGACCTCGACCGGCCGCTCGGCCGCGGGCAGCCAGGTGCCCGGCAGCCCGCTGAACGTGACGCTCTGCCGTACGGTCTCCGCCGGGCCGTCCCACTCGCCCTCGGGCACCCGGCCGCCGGTCGGCTGGAAACGGGCGGCGGACGTCCACCGGACGCCGTCGTAGCGGTCGAGCACGGCCAGCCGCCAGTTGAGCGGTTTGTCGGCCTTGACGGTGAACAGGTCGCGGTCGGGCATCTGCAGCCACGCCGACACGCGGTCGAGCGGGCTGACGCTGTCGACGCGGCGGGGCGGCGGCAGCTCGGCGTTCTCGCGCGGGTTGTACGGCTCGGCGGCGATGGGCAGCAGCGGCCCGGCGACCAGGGCGAGCGCGGCCAGCGCGGCCCCGGCGGGCACGCCCGCGAGCAGCCAGAGCGCCGGGCGTCCCTCCCTGACCAGCGCGAGGGCGACGACGAGGACGAGGAGGGCGCCGGCCACCGGCAGGTTGGAGCCTTCGCCGTCCACGCCCAGCAGCAGCGCGACCCCGTACACGACCAGGGCCGGGAGGGCGGCGGCCAGGCGGGTGCGGGTGCGGTTGAGCACCTCGGCGCCGACGACGGCGGCGGCCCAGACGAGCGTGTGCGCCAGCACGAGCAGGCGCGGCTCCGGCGGGGCGGGCAGCAGCGTGGTGAGCAGCCCCTGCCAGGCGTTGGCCACGTCCGCGAACACCCCGGGGGCCGGGCCGCCGTAGAGCGGGATCGTCCCGGCGAACCACAGCACCACGTCGAGCAGCAGCGCCAGCCAGAGCGGCCGGCTCCGGGTGAGCGCCGCGACCAGCGCGGGAGCGACGGCGGCGGGCACGATCGCGAGGATCAGCCCGGTGCCGGCGAACACCCGGTGGAACCCCCACCCGGCGGTCCCGGCGAGGGCGACGACGAGCGCGAGACCGGCGAGCCGGTGCCAAGTGCGCGCGGTCGCCGGGGTCATCTGGCCCCCCACAGCAGCGGCAGCGCGTCGAGCTCGGCCAGCGGGATCACGGTGACGCCGGGCGCGCTGACGGCTCCCGCGCCCACGTACACGCAGATGACGCGGTCGAAGCGGCGGCGGACGCCGGCGACGCGGCCCGCCTCGGCGGGGTCGGCGGTGACGAGGACGAGCGAGCCGCCACCGCGCGCCAGCCGCATCGCCTCCGTGACGCCCGTCGTGCCGGGGCCGACCAGGGCGAGCCGGTCGAGCAGCAGCTCGCCGTCGGACTTGGTCTCGGCCACCGGCCCGTCGCCGGTGACGACCCGGACGGGGAACCCCGCCCCGGCCGCCGCGACGGCCGCCGAGGCCGCGGCGTCGACGGCGAGCTCGGTGAGGTCGCGGGTGTCGAGGACGACCGTGGTCGTGGGCAGGCTGGCGTCGATGAGCTGGCGGACCATGAGCGTGCCGGTGCGGGCGCTGGAGCGCCAGTGGACGTGCCGCAGGTCGTCGCCGACGACGTACTCGCGCAGCGTGTGGAAGGTGACGGTGCCGCTGGGCGCGTTGTCGCTAGCAGGGCCCTCCAGGTGGTGCGCCCTGCCGGACGGCGGCACCGTGAGGGCGGCCGTGCGCGGGCGGACCAGGAGCCTCGCGGCCTCGCCGTACTCCCTGACGCGGCGCGTGAGCCCCAGCGGGTCGGCCCGCACGAGCGTCAGCGGGCCGATCGGGATGTCGCCGCGCACCTGCGTGGGCAGCGGGTACGAGACGGTCCTGGCGCCGCCCCTGGGCAGCCGGGGCAGGTCCACGGCGTGCTCGGACGCGCCGATCCGGTCGTGGGCGCGCAGCCCGCTCAGGCCTCGCCCGCCGAGGTTGCGCACGTGCAGGACGGCGACGGCGGCCTCGCCGCGCGGCACCTTCAGCGGCGTCACCTCGCGCCGCACCTCCAGCCTGGGCCTGGGCGCGGTCCAGGCGAGCGCGGCGGCCAGCGCGAGCAGGCCGCCGGTGGCGAGCACGACGGGCTCCGGATAGCCGAGCGCGAACCCGGCCGCGTACAGCGCGGCCGAGCCGGCGAGCGTCCCCCAGCCGAGCGGCGTCAGCACTAGGCCGCCTGGGGCACGGGCATCCCGGCGAGCAGCTCGCCGAGCACCCCGGCGGCGGTGACCTCGCGCAGCTCGGCCTCGGGCGTGCGGATCAGCCGGTGGGCCAGCACGGGCACGGCCAGCGCCTTGACGTCCTCGGGCACCACGTAGTGGCGTCCGGCGGCGGCGGCCTTGACCCGGGCGGCCCGCAGCAGGGCCAGGCTGCCGCGCGGGCTCGCGCCGAGCCGCAGGTGCGGGCTGGTGCGGGTGGCCGCGCAGAGCGCCACGATGTAGTCGTAGACCGGGTCGGCGACGTGGATGCGGGTCGCGAAGTCGATCATCCCGGCGACGTCGGAGGCGCGGGCGACGACCGGCAGCCGTTCGACCTGCGGGCCGGTGGGCATGCCCTTGAGCACCTGCACCTCCGACGCGTGGTCGGGGTAGCCGACGGAGATCTGCATGAGGAAGCGGTCGAGCTGGGCCTCGGGCAGCGGGTAGGTGCCGTCCATGTCGACCGGGTTCTGCGTGGCGACCACCAGGAACGGCCGGGGCACCGGGTGCGGCTCGGCGTCCACGGTGACGCGGCGCTCCTCCATGACCTCCAGCAGCGCCGCCTGCGTCTTCGGCGAGGCGCGGTTGATCTCGTCGGCGAGCACGATGTTGGCGAACACCGGCCCCTGGTGGAACTCGAACTTCTGGTGCGCCTGGTTGAAGATCGACACGCCGGTGATGTCGCTGGGCAGCAGGTCGGGCGTGAACTGCACGCGCCGCCACTCGGCGTCCACGCTGGCCGCGATCGACCTGGCCAGCGTCGTCTTGCCGGTGCCCGGCACGTCCTCGATGAGCAGGTGCCCCTCGGCGAACAGGCAGATCAGCGCCAGCTCGACGGCCTCGCGCTTGCCACGGATGACGTGCTCGATGTTGGTCGCGAGCAGCTGGAAGCGCTGCGCGAACTGGCCGGCGAGCTGCGCGGGCTGCTCGTGACCGTGCTGCTGGTGGCTGTAATGCGTCAACCGAGTCCCCTTCTCAGTCGGTGCACTCGTAGAGCGGGGCCGCCGGGAAGCCGCCGCGCGGCGTCTTCATCAGGGTGTCGCTGATGTAGCCGACGCCGCCGTTCCACTCGATCCTGTTCCAGATGTCGCTGGTCTCCCCGGACTGCTTCTCGCTGACCGACATGCCCTTGACCTGGCAGATCACTGTCAGGCTGAGGTACTTCCCCTTGTCGATCTGGCCGATCTGGCAGTTCCCCGTGGCACACGAATTGATCTTGGTGTTGGTCTCGTCGTTGTAGGCGTTCTGATAGGCGTGCCTCGGGTAGGCCAGGTCCACCTCGGCGGTGACGGCCTCCTGGCTCTCCCCCGCCGCGTTCTTCGCCTTCAGCGTGAACGTGTGCTTCTGGTTGTTCTTCAGGCCCTCGACCCCGTACGAGGTGCCGCTGATGCCGTCCTTGTCCGCCGCGCCCGACAGCACGTACGTGACGTCCTGGCCGGCGTTCTCCGGGGCGCTCCAGGTCAGGTCGGCGCCCCGGTTCTTGGCCTTGGCGGCGAAGCCCGACGGCGGGCCAGGCGCCACGCACGGCTTGACCCCGGCGCTCGGGTCGGACGCGACCTCGCCGCCGGACCAGTGCGCGACGACGGTGAACGTGTACTCGCCCGCGCAGTCGCCCCCGGTGAACTCGAACCGGAACGGCCCGCCCGCGTCCACCTGCTGCGGCGTGACGCTGCCGTCGCCGCCGTCCACCTTCAGCGTGTAGCGCTCCACCTCGCCGCCCGCGGACGGGCTGAAGCTGATGTCCACCCGGCCCGGCCCGGTCCTGGCGGTCACGGCCCCCGGCTTGCCGGGCGGCGTCGCGGACGGCGCCGGCGTGGGCGTGGGGGTCGGCGTGGGCGTCGCGACCGGCTTCCTGGTCCTCGTACGGGTCGGCTCCGGGTCCGGCTCGGCCTCCACCTCCTCCGTCCGGGTGGGCCGCGGGTCCGGCTCGGACGTGGCGGGCCGCTCCTGCTCCTGGGTCTGCGTGGGCTCCGGCTTCGGCGTCTTGGGCCTGGGCGTGTTCGTCGGGCCCGGGACGTCGGAGTCGTCCTTGTCGATGTCGTGCTTGCGGCCTTCCGGGTCGATGACGATGGCCTTGTCGCCGTTCTCGTCGTTGGCCCAGAGCAGCCCGTCCTTGACGAACACGTCCACCTCGCCGGGGCCCTGCGCCACCTGGAGGGTGGTGGGCCGGCCGCCGTCGGCGCTGTCCCAGACGATCAGGGCGCCGCTGCTGCGGTCCGGCACGTACACCTTGGAGCCGAGCACCTGCGGCACGCCGAGCGCGGCCGGGTCGGACGCCTCGAACCGGGTGGTGAGCACCGAGTTGGACGCGGTGTCGATCACCACGAGCAGCCCCGAGTCGCCCGCCGTCAGCACCGGCACCAGCGGGCCCTCGGTGCTGGCCGGGGTGAGCACGCCGCCCTCGGCCGCCTGCGCGACCTCCTTCGGCAGCAGGATCTCGCCCACGCCGCCGTCGGCGCCGACGAGCGTGGCCGTGGCGGCGCGTGTGTTGACGATCAGCGGGACCGAGCCCGCGATGGTGACGGCCAGCTCCTCGCCGGGCTCGCCGACCTTCACCGGTGTACGGGCCACGCCGCCGGACACCGGCACCACCTCGCCCTTCGCGGTGACGGGCACCCACAGCGTGCCGGCGCCGTCGATGCGGGCCGCGCCCAGCGGGCCGGGCAGCGCGAGCGGCGCGCCCACGGTGTTGAGAGTGAGCGGGTCGATCCGCTGGACCTCGCCCTTCGGGTTCACCGCGTAACCGGTGTCGCCCGACAGCGCGAGCTGCACGCCGGCCGCGCCGAAGTCGCGCGACTGCGTGACGGTGAGCTGGCTGGGCTCGATCCGGCTCACGTAGCCGGTGCGCTCGTCGACCAGCAGCACGTGCGAGCCGTCCTGAACAACCTTGAGCTGCTTGCCCGCCTTGTCGTCGAGATAGCCGTCGACCTCCCCCGAGAGGCCGTTGACGTGCACGATCTTGCCTCGCGCGGCGGTCCACAGCCAGGCTCCGACGTCGGCCAGCTTCGGGTTGGCGCTCGACACGCCCACACCGAAGAACGCCGCCGCCCCAGCCAGGATGACCGCCGCCGCCCCCGCGATCAGAGCCGTCGCCCGATCGCCTCGGAGTACGCGCATGCGATTACTCACTCCGTCGTACTGATTACTGTGCGTTTGCCCCCGTATGTATCAGGGGTCACCCTAGCGTGCCCCGGTAGCACGCGCATGCGGGCAAGGAATGTCGGCGCGAGGCCGTACCTTAGTGCGCGTGCCAGAGCAGCCCCTGACCCTCGACTCCGCGCTCACCGACGAGGCGGTGCTGTCGACCTACCGCCGCATGTTCGCGGCCCTGGCCCGCGACAGCGGGGCCGTGGTCGACGACCCCGCGCTCGTCGACATCGCCGAGACGCTGTTCGCCGCGTTCGCCGAAGCCGGCGAGGAATGGCTCACGCACGACCAGATGCGCTTCGCCTGCCGCGCCCACCCGGCCGACCAGTTCGACAACCGGCTGCGCGTCCTCAAGGGGCTCGGCGCCATCCGCGAGGTCTTCCCCAAACCCAACCAGCTGCGCTACCGCGCGTCGTTCACCAGCGTCGTCGGGCTCATGTTCATCAGGCGCATGATGGACGACGGCGGCCAGTCGGAGATGCACCGGCTGCTCGCCCTCGAAGACCTCAACGTCGCCGACCCGCGCACCACCATGGAGGAAGCCCGGCAGAGCGCCGTCAACCTCGCCCGCGCCTTCCGCCTGTGGGCGCTGGAGCTGATCACGCTCACCACCGGCACCATCGAGGAGTTGCGCGAGCAGGCCCCCAAGCTGTGGGGCACCGAGGAGATCGCGCACCGCGCCCAGAGCCTCCACGGCACCATCCTCACCCGCTGGCCCGAGCTCGACCGCGTCTGCACCGACCTGCGCGCCGCCATCTACTCCTACAGCGACGCCTCCCGCCGCGCCGCCGGCCGGCTCGCCGACTCCGCCGGCACCACCCGCAACCTCACGCTCCTGCCCACCGAGACGTGGCGCACCTTCGCCCAGACCGCGTCCAGGGAGCGGCTCGCCGCCGTGCTCGACGGCTTCCTCTTCGACGCCCCCGCGCCCTGGCACGACCCCGCCGCCATCGCCCGCGCCGTCGACGAGGCCCCGCGCCCCGCCCCCGCCCAGCCCACTCCCCCGCGCTCCACCCTGCCCGACCCCGGCCCCGAAGGCTCGCTCGACTCCTCACCCACGGCCGCCGCCGAACGCCTGACCGCCCTGGCCGAGTCCCTGCTCGGCGGCGCCTCCCGGGTCGCGCTGGCCGACGTCATCGACTCCGACTGGCCCTCGGCCCGGCGCCTGCTGGCCGACCTGACGAGCATCGACCTGCGTCCCGAACTGCCCTACCGGCTGGCCTGGTCCGACGGCCTCACCCTCGACCCGTCCCGCGAGCCCGCCTGGCTCTCCCACGGCCACCTGGAGCGCACCCCATGACCACCCCGCCCCGGCCCCCTGCCGACCACCCACCGTCGGACCCGCCCTCCCCGGCCGCGGACCGCACGCTCTCCGCGCCCACCGCCGCCGAGGCCCACCCTTCCGCGTCCGGCCCCTCCCCAGCGGACCCGCGCCGTACGCCGCCCTCGCCTTCCCCGGACGGGGGCCGTCCCCTGGCGGGGCCCTCCTCCAAGGACGGCCGCCGCGCGCCGGCCGGATCGTTCCCTCGGGAGGGGCGCCGGGCTGGGGGCACGGCCTTGAAGGCAGCGTCGCAGGTGACAGCCGGTGCGGTGGCGCATGCGCGGGCCAGGGTCGAGGGACCGCTGACGTTGAGGGCCACGGAGGCGGCCCCCGCCGGGATGACCCGGCTGACCAGGCCCGACTCCACCGGCCAGGCGCTCCCCGTCTGGCCCGACGGGGTCACGCCGTCGCTGCTGGAGGAGCACCAGGTCCCGCCCATGCCCGTGGAGCGCTCCGGTGAGACCCGCCGCGTCCTCGCCGCCGTGCTCAAGTGCTGCTGGAACGACCACACGACCGACCCGTGGCCGGGCGACCCGGCGCCGCTGGAGCGCGTGCTCGACACCTACCGCGCGCTGATCGGCCGCACCGACGACCTGATGCGCAACTGGGCGATCGGCGCGCTGCGCCGCCTGCACGACTCGGCCTGGGTGTCGATGTCCGACGGCATCGTCTCCCTGGGGCCGCGCTGCGCCCTGTGGCCGGTGGAGTCCCACGCCGTCCTCCAGGAGCTGGTCCGCCGCATCCCCGAGCCGGAACGCCGGGCCCTCACGGTCGTAGCCGACGCCGACCTCGTCGCCGCCGCCCGCCCGGCGCCGCCGTCGATAGCGGTACCGCTATCGACGGCCCCACCAGCGCGGACACCGTCCACCCCCACCCCGGGCCACGACGCCCCCGAAACGACCGAGCCCCACGACCCGCCCCCGCCCGGGCAGCCGGACGCGGTGCAGGACGGGCACCCCCCACAGGACCACCAGCCCGTACGGGACACACAACCGCAGGACGAGCACCCGGTCCAGGCCGAACGGGACGCGCAGGCCCCGCGGGCCGGGCAGTCCCCGCCGGTCGGGCGGGACGCTGAGCCTCCGCAGGCCGGACAACCCGCGCAGGACCCGCAGCTTCCGCAGGATGAGCAACCCGTGCGGGACGCGGAGTCCGCGCGAGACGCCCAGCCCGTGCCGGACGCCCAGCCCGCGCAGGATGTCCAGCCTGCGCAGGACGTGCGGCTTAGGGCGGAGGGCTCTCTGGTGGAGGGGGTTGCCGGGGCCGGGGGGCGGGTGGAGGCGGGGGTGGCCGAGTTCGGCGATCTGCTGGACGCCTATGACGAGCGGCGGCGGGCCGAGCTGGTGGCCGCGTTCATGGTGGTGGAGCATGCGGCCGAGCCCGTGCAGGAGGCGAGGTTCGCCGCCCTGCGCGATCCGGCGTTGCGCCACACCCTGGCGGCGATGCTGGCCCGGCGGGGTCGCGTGCTGGTCCAGCACCGTGAGCGCTGGATCTCCGGCTATGACGACGAGATCGCCGCGCTGCACCGCGCCCCCGCTGCGGAGCAGCCCGCCGACGCCGAGCCGTCGGAGCCGGGTGTGGACGGGCGGCGGTCGGATCGGCCCGCGCACGCCGGAGGTGGCAGGAGCGGGGCGCAAGGGCCGGGACAGGGGCTCGGGGAGAGTGAGCGGGCGGTGCTGACGCTGGTGCTGGTGCACTCGGTGGCGATCCCGCGCGCCGAGGGCCTGCTGCCGGAGGACTCGTGGCTGTCGCCGCACCCGACGCCGGTGGACGAGCTGCGCCGCCACACCCAGTTGCCGATCGGCGAGCTGGAGTCGGCGTTGCGGACGTTGCGGCACGCCGGGCTGCTGGCGCAGGTGAAGGCCGGTGAGGAGGCGGGTGGTTACGTTCCGGGCCCGCAGTTCCACCGGCTCACCCCGGCGGCGCGGCGGCGGCTGCAGGAGGAGCTGATCCTGGCCGCGGGCCCCGACACCCCGCTGGCGGCGGCCGTACGGGCTCGGAGGACGGCCAGGTGACGAGCGGGACGGCCCGCCGGACGGGCGGGGCCGTGGATCAGGACGCGGATCAGGCCGTGGGTCAGGACGTGGACCAGGACGTGGACCAGGACGCGGACCAGGACGCGGACCAGGGCGCGGGTCAGGTCGAGGATCAGGACGCATGGAAGGTTACGGGGAGCTGAAGTGGCGCAGGTGGAGAACGTCGTCGGGGATCGCGTGCTGGTCGCTGTGCAAGCGGTCAACATCTCCCGCCTGTCCACCCATCCGGTGCCGACGGTGCCGGGGACGCTGATCGTGGTGGCGGGGGCGGGCCCGAAGGACTCCAACGGGGCGGGCAAGTCCTCGTTCATCGCCTCGATCACGGCGCTGCTGGGTGACGAGCAGTGGCGGTTCGCGTCGGGGGCGAAGGCGGTGTCGGAGCTGCTGTTCAACGCGGAGCTGGCCAGCGGGGCCGGGGCGCGGCAGTGGGCGAGCGCCGATCACGGCTACATCGTGGGCGTGTTCGGGCCGCCGGGGATGCGGGAGTTCGCGGCTCCGGCCGAGCCGGTGGCGGCGGCGGGGGACGACGGGGAGCTGTTCGAGGTGCCGGACGACTCCAGCGGGCCAGTGACGGTCTGGTTGCGGGTCAACCAGGAGGCTCCGCATCTGGAGATCCGGTGGCGGGCCGGGGTGCATCTGGCCGCGGCTGCGTCGGAGGCGGAGCGGGTGGCGCGGGCCGACGAGCTGTGGGGTTCGCTGCCGCGGTCGGCGGGGCGGCGGGACGTGGTGGCGCGTGACCTGACGAAGGTGCTGTACGGCGACCGGGTGCGGTGCGTGTCGTTCCTGTCGACGAGCGTGCGCAGCAAGGTGGCGACGAACCTGCTGTCGCAGCCGCTGAACGAGATCTCGCCGGAGCGGGTGTTCGAGGCGATCGCGGCGCTGACGGGGCTGGACGCCGAGCTGGAGCAGGAGCGGGAGGCGCGGCGCGACGAGCACGCCAAGCGGGTGCGGGCGGTGCTGGCGGGTGAGCGGCTGGCGGAGTTCGAGGCGGAGTCGAAGGCGTTGCTGGCCACGTTCGACCGGCGTGACCAGGCTCGTGTACGACTGGCCGAGGCGTTGCGGTGCTGGCGGGGGCGGCAGGCGCGCAAGCTGGCCGACGCCGCCGCGAAGGACGAGGCGCTGGCCGGTGAGCTGGCGCGGCATCGGGCGGCCGGTGAGGCGGCGGCGGAGGCGATCGCGCTGGTGAAGGCGGAGATCGCGACGCTGAAGGACGACTCGCTGGACCGGGGCGTGACGGAGGCGCGCAGGGAGCTGGCGGCGTTGCAGGCGCGGGCGGCCAAGCTCGACGCCGACCGGGCCGTGGCGGAGAACTCGGCCGACGAGCTGCGCGGGATGATCCCGGCGCTGGAGGAGGCGCGGCGCTTCGCCGACGGGCGTGACGTGCCGGCGGCGGAGCGGGAGCTGGCGGCGGCGCGGCTGCGGCTGAACGAGGCGCTCAAGGCGCTGGGCGTGGCCGACCAGGAGGTGGCCTCGGCGCGGGCGGCGCTGGACGACGCCGAGGGCGGCCCGGCCGCCGCGCAGCTCGACGCGCTGGCGGCGGCGGGCGTGGGCGCGACGGGCCTGCTGGACGCGCTGGACGTGGCCGAGCAGGCCCGCGGCTCGCTGCGGGTGGACGAGCTGCGCGGCTGGCCGGGCGAGCACGCGGTGGTCGTCGACGCCGCCAAGCTGGGCGAGGCCGCCGAGGCGCTGTCCGGTCTGCCCGGTTCGGTGCTGGTCAGCGCCGCCGGGGTGAGCGTGGTGGGGGCGTTCGACGGGGTGGCGACGGGCCGGGAGGCGCGCATCAAGGCCGCCGGTCAGCGGCTGAACCGGGCGATGGACGTACAGGAGACGGCCGCGCAGGCCGTGCACGACGCGGAGGAGACGGTCGCGCAGGCGCAGCGGCGGCTCGACGGGGCGAAGGCCGGTGTGCGGCTCGGCGAGCTCGAAGGGCGGCTGGCGGAGCGGCGGGCCAGGCTGGGCGAGCTGACGGCGGCGCTGGAGGAGCTGACGCCGCAGGTCGCCGAGGCCGAGCGGCAGGCGTCCTCGCTCGACTTCCGGGCCCGCACCCGTGACATGGAGATCGAGCGGCTGGAGGGCAGGCGGCAGCGGCACGAGGCGGAGCGGGCGCAGGCCCGCGAGCAGGAGGCGCGGGTCGGCGGCGAGCGGGAGGCGCTGCGGCTCGACGCGCTGGCCGCCGAGTGGGGCGGCACCGTCGAGACGGCCGGCGAGTGGGTGCGGGCGCTGCCCGAGGAGGAGCGGGGCCGCACCGCCGACGAGTGGTGGCGGGCCGCGGAGCGGCAGTTCGACCAGGCGTTGCGTGACACGTTCCCGGAGGAGGACGCGGAGATCCCGGAGGAGCTGCGG
Source organism: Nonomuraea sp. NPDC049725 (assembly GCF_040674795.1). NCBI lineage: Bacteria > Bacillati > Actinomycetota > Actinomycetes > Streptosporangiales > Streptosporangiaceae > Nonomuraea > Nonomuraea sp. NPDC049725. The sequence continues at coordinate 258,010 of NZ_JBFANJ010000002.1, forward strand.
TTCCTGCTGGACGAGCGGGGCGGCAGCACGGCGCGCGAGCAGGCGACGTTCGCGGCGGTGTGCGGTGCTTTGGCGTCCTATCTGCGGGGTCAGGAGGAGTACGAGAAGCACCAGCGGCGGCAGATCGAGGCGCAGATCGTGTCCCGCCAGCGTGACCTGGCGGCGGCCGACAAGGGCGCGGAGGAGGCGGCGCAGTCGACGGCGGTGCACCGGGCGGCGCTGACGGCGGCGATCAAGGCGCGGTTGCAGCGGGTGGCGGAGGAGTTCGAGAAGCTCGACACCTCCTACGGCGGCTACGGCGCGACGCTGGAGTTCCCGGTGCCGCCCGCGCCGGCCGATCCGGAGCAGCGCTGGCAGTGGCGGGTGACGCCGAAGTGGCGGCGCGGCGAGGGGCAGGGCTTCGTCCCGTACAACCGGCGGGCCAACACCGCGCTCATGGACGAGAAGGCGGTCAAGCTGGTGTGCGCGGCGGCGATCGCCTCCTCCGGCGGCGGCCACCTGTGCCTGGTGCTCGACGAGCTGGGCCGCAACCTGGGCAAGGAGCATCGCCGGGAGGCGGTGGCGCTGTTCCGGCGGATCGGCGAGACGTACGGGATCACGGTGATCGGCGCGCTTCAGGACGACATGGAGCCGTACGCGATCGACGCCTGCGGCCAGTACATCAAGCTGCGGCGCTCGTCCGACGCGATGCCGTACAACGAGCCGCCGGTGATCGTCGGCCACGACGAGCACGCCGAGCGGGTGCGGGCGCTGGCCGCCTACGTGGAGCGGCCGGCCCAGCCGGTCGGCGGGCCGGTGTAGCGGCCCGCGACCGGGTCTCCCGGGGTCTACGCGACCGGGTCTCCCGGGGGTCTACAGGGTCTCGTCGCCGGTCTCGGGCAGGGCGATCATGCAGAGCAGGCTGAGCGCGGCCATCGCCGAGACGTACACGCCGACGCCGAACACGCCGACGCCGCTCGCCTGCATGCTGGTCGCCACCAGCGGCGGCACCGCTCCGCCGAGCACGCCGCCCAGGCTGTAGGCGACCGAGGCGCCGCTGTAGCGGAACTCGGTGCGGAACAGCTCCGGCAGGTAGGCGCCCATCGGCCCGAACACCAGGCCCATGAGCGCCAGCGCGCCCGCCAGCGCGACGCCGACGAGCGGCACCGACCGGGTCTCCATCAGCGGGAACATCACCAGCCCCCACGCGATTGCCACGGACGTGCCGGTGATGAGCGTGCGGCGGCGGCCGAGCCGGTCCGACACGATCGACGACACCACGGTGCCCGCCGCCATGAACACCACGCCGATCATCGTCAGCGCCAGCATGGTCGTGCGCGGGATCTCCAGCGTGCCGGTGCCGTACGCCAGGCAGTAGGTGGTGGCCGTGTAGAACAGCGTGTACGCGATCACCATCGCGCCGGCGCCGAGCAGGACGCGCCGCCACTGGTGGCGCATGAGGCCGGCGAACGGCACCTTGGCGATCCGCCGCTCGTCCATCGCCGCCTGGAAGACCGGCGTCTCGGAGATCTTCAGCCGCACGTACAGCCCGACGACCACCAGCAGCAGGCTCGCCACGAACGGCACCCGCCACCCCCACGAGCCGAACTGCTCGTCGGTGAGCGTCGCGCCGAGGATCAGGAACAGGCCGTTGGCCGCGATGAACCCGACCGACGGCCCGAGCTGCGGGAACATCGCGTACAGGCCGCGCTTGCCGGGCGGCGCGTGCTCGGTGGCCAGCAGCGCCGCGCCGCCCCACTCGCCGCCGAGCCCGATGCCCTGCGTGAACCGCAGCAGCACCAGCAGCACCGGCGCGGCGACGCCGATGGCCGTGTAGCCGGGCAGCAGCCCGATGACGATCGTGGACAGCCCCATGACCAGCAGCGACACGACCAGCATGGACTTGCGCCCGATCCGGTCGCCCCAGTGCCCGAACAGCGCCGACCCGAGCGGCCGGGAGATGAACGCCACCGCGAACGTCGAGAACGCGGCCAGGCTCCCGGCCAGCGGATCCATCTCGGGGAAGAACGCGGTGTTCAGCACCAGCGCCGCCGCGGTGCCGTAGATGTAGAAGTCGTAGAACTCGATGGCGGTGCCGGCCAGGCTGGCGGCCGCGATCCGGGTCCGGCTGGGGGCCTCACTTCGGGGGGATTGCGTCATGTACGTCTCACTATGTGGTCTTACATCTTGTGAAGTGGTACGTGAACGCTACCACCTGCTGATTCGTGACTATCCCCCCACGACGGACAGCGTCGAACCGGTGCGGGTCTTGGCGACCCTGAGCTGAGCGGGGATGCGGGTGCGCAGCTCGGCGACATGGCTGATGATGCCGACCGCCCGGCCGCCGTCCCGCAGCCCGTCGAGGATGTCGAGCACGCCGTCGAGCGTGTCCTCGTCCAGGGTGCCGAACCCCTCGTCGACGAAGAGCGTGCCGATCTCCGCGCCGCCCGCCTCCGCGGTCACCACGTCCGCGAGCCCCAGCGCCAGCGCCAGCGAGGTGATGAAGCTCTCGCCGCCCGACAGCGTCGCCGGGTCGCGCTCCACCCCGGTCCACCCGTCGTACACCCGCAGCCCCAGCCCGCCGCCCGAGCGCGCCCGCGACCCGGCGGTCTTCGCCAGGTCGTGCCGCAGCAGGTAGCGGCCGCCGGACATGTGATCGAGCCGCTCGTTCGCCGCGTCGGCCACCTGCCGCAGCCGCTCGCCCAGCACGTAGGACGACAGGCTCATGCTCCACTGGTTGTCGCTGGACGTGCCGCTGGCCAGCGACGCCATCCGCTCGGCCAGCCGGTGCCGGTCGGCCGCCGGCCGCCACCGCGCCACGCAGCCCTCCAGCTCCGCCTTCAGCTCCCGCAGCCGCGCGTGCCTGGCCCCGGCGCGGTCGCGCGCCGAGGCCAGCTCCGTGTGAACGCGCTCCGCCTCGTCCCGCGCCACCGCCAGCCCCGCCAGGTCCGGCGCCGGCCGCGCCGCCGCGGCCACCAGCTCCGGGTCCTCCAGCGTGCTCGTCACCGCGGCATGCTCCGCGTCGAGCCGGCGCAGCGTCTCGGCCTTCTCCTCGCGCTCGGCGGCGCCGCGCGACGCCGCCTCCGCGTCCGCCGCGTCCGCGAACCCCGCCTCGCGCGCCGCCTCCTCCGCCGCCTCGGCCGCCCGGGACCGCTCCCCCTCCGCCACGGCCGCCGCCCGCGTCGCCTCCCACGCCTCCCGCAGCAGCTCCGCCTCGTCGTTCAGCCTCGACAGGCGGGCCGTGATCGTCTCGTCGCCGCCGCGCGCCTCGTCCAGCCGCGCCGCCAGCCTGGCCGCGTCGGCGCTCAGCTCCTCCTGCCGTGTCCGGCCCGCCGCCAGCCTCGCGGCCACCCGCCGGGCGTCCTCCTGCAACGCCTCCCGCTCCCGCGCCAGCCCGGCCACCGCCCCGGCCAGCTCCCCCTCCCCAGCAGCGGCCGTCCGCAACCGCCCCAACTCCGCCTGGGCCCACCCCAACACCCGCACGGCATCGAGCTCGACCCCTTCGACCCCTTCGACCCCTTCGAACGCTTCCGCTTCCGCTTCCGCTTCCGCTTCCGCTTCCGCTTCCGCTTCCGCTTCCGAGGAGAGCGTCGGCGAATCGACCGCTTCATACGCCTCCGCTTCCGAAGAGAGCGTGGGGAGCCCGTCGTGGGTGTCGGTTGCCGTCGTTTCGGTGGGGATGGGCGCGGGGGGTTCGAGGGGCACGTGGATGGTGGCCAGGCGGGTGCGGAGGCGGGCGCGTTCGGCGTGCAGGTGGGTGGTGTGGGAGCGGTGCGCCGCCAGCGCCTCGCCGATCTCCCGGGCCCGGTCCCTGACCGTGTCGCGTTCGGCCTCGATGCGCTCCAGCTCGGCGGCCAGCGCGGGCTCGCGGTCGGCGATCGCGTGCAGGCGGGCCAGTTCGTCCTCGGCCCGCGCCGCCGCGGCCTCCGCCTCGGCGGCGTCGAGCCCGCCGGTGGCGTCCTCGGCGTCGGCCAGGCGGGACTCCAGCGACGCCAGCGTCCGCTCGGCCGCCTCCCGGTCGGCCAGCGCCGCCTCGTGCTCGCGTTCGGCGGCCAGCTCGTCGTCCGGGGAGGGCGCGGTCTCCGTGGGGGAGGCCGGATGCGGGTGGTGGTCGGAGCCGCACACGGCGCACGGCAGCCCGTCGGACAGGTCACGGGCCAGCTCGGCCGCCATGCCCTCGATGCGCGCCTGCCGGATGTCGAGCCATCGTTCGCGCAGCCCCTGGGCCCGGTCGACCAGCGTCTGGTGATGCGCCGACGCCGACTCCAGCTCCGCCGCGAGTGCGTCACGCCGCCGGGCCGCCGCCAGCGCCGCCCTCGCCGCGTCGAGCGCCGCCGAGGCCGCCGGGATCGCCGCCGCCTCGGCCCGTACGCCGTCGAGCCTCGCGGCGGCCTCGGCGACCCGGGCGGGCAGCTCCGCCTCGGCGGCGCCCACCTCGGCCTCCCGCTCGGCCAGCTCGTCGAGCTCCGCAGCCGCGCGGGCCAGCCTGCCGTCGACCTCGATCAGGTCGGCGGCGGCATCCCGTACGGCCTCCACGGCGGGGATGCGGGCGGCGTCGGCGCGGGCGCGGGCGAGCTGCGTCTCGGCCTCCTGGAGGAGGTGCGGCAGCTCGGCCAGGCGGGCGGTGGTGGCCTCGTCGTCGCGTTCGAGGGTGGCCAGCTCGGTTTCGACCCTGCCCAGGTCACGGCGTACGACCAGCAGGCGGGCCTCTTCGGTGAGCAGCTCCGACAGGCGGGCGCTCTCGGCCCGTCGCTGCCTCTCCAGCCCGGCAAGCCACTCGACCTGCGGCCCGGTGACGGCACGGCTGCCCGCAGCGGGGGTTGCGCTCGGGGGTGGGAGGAGGGGGTGGGCGCGGGTCAGGGCGTCGGCGGCGAGGGTGGCGGCCTTGGTGGCGGCCTCCGCGCGGTGCCGGGCGGCGGTGATCAGGGGGACGACGCGGTCGGCGCGGGCGGCGTCGTCGAGGATCGCCTGGAGCTCGGCGCGTTCCTCGGCGCGTTCGTCCAGGGTGCGGCGCAGGGTGAGGGCTTCGGCGTGGCGGCGTTGCCGGGCGGCGAGGGCGGACGCCTCCTCGAAGCGGGCGCCCGCGGAACGCCATGCGCGTTCGGCCTCGGCATGCCGTTCGGCGGTGGTCAGCACGGCGGCCTGGGCGGCGGCCAGCAGCGCCCCGGCCCACTCGACCGGATCGTCCTCGGGTCCGGGCAGCGCCGTCTCCCGGCCCGCGTCCTCCGGGGCCGCCCCGGAGTGGCCGCCGGTGGAGGAGGCGAGCTGGGCCGCATGGTCCTCGGTGGACGGCGAGGGGAGGGCCAGGTCGGTGGCGGCCTCGGCGAGGCGCTGGACGGCGTAGTCGACCTGCCGGCGCAGGTCCTGCTGGTCGCGCCAGGCGCGTTTGCGATGGTCGGCCAGCCAGGTCTCGGCCTGGGTGAAGGTCTTGACGGTGAAGAGGCGGCCGAGGAGCTTGTGGCGGTCGTCGCCGGAGGCGCGCAGGAAGCGGGCGAAGTCGCCCTGCGGCAGCATGGCCACCTGGCAGAACTGGTCGGCGTTCATGCCGAGCAGCCCGCCGACGAGGTCGCCGGCCTCGTCGGCGCGGGTGGTGAGGCCGTGCCAGGCGGCGCCGGTGCGTTCCTCGACGATGACCTTGGCCTTCTCCTCGGTGTGGCCGGTGCCGCGCAGCTTGGGGCGCTGCCAGGAGGGAGAGCGCCGGATGCGCAGGAGGCGGCCGCGGAGCGTGACCTCCAGGGCGACCGAGGGCCCGGTGCCGGCGGGGGCGTGGTCGCAGCGGAGGCTGCGGGCGCTGTTGCGCTGGCCGGGAACCTGCCCGTAGAGGGCGAAGCAGAGCGCGTCGAGAACGGTGGTCTTGCCCGCGCCCGTGGGTCCGTGGATGAGGAAGAGGCCGGACTCCGCGAGGGAGTCGAAGTCGACGGTCTCGGACCCGGGGAAGGAGCCGAACGCCGTCAGCGAGAGCCGGTGCGGCCGCATCTACGCCATCGTCTCCTTTGCCCGGGATGCCTCGATCGCCTGTCTTAGCAGCTGTTCCTCGTCGGGTGCGGCAGGCTCGCCGCGTACTTCCCTGACGAAGTCGAGCGCGACCTCCGCCTCGGGCCGGCCGCTGAGGCGCACGGGGGCGGGGGCGGCGCGGTCGCCTTCGGGGTCGAAGGACAGGGCGAGCGTGTGGGGGAAGCGGGCGCGCAGCCGGTCCATGGCGGAGCGGGGACGTACGGGGTCGGTGAGGACGACCTGCAGCCAGTGGTCCTCGCGGTCGGCGTGACGCGGGGAGGTGAGCAGGTCGTCGAGGCGCCCGCGCAGCACGGCGACGGGCCGGGGCACGGGGGCGGGCACGAAGTCGGCGCCGGTGAAGCCGCCGTCCTCGAACGTGACCAGCCACATGCCCTTGACCTGGCCGGCCTCGGAGAAGGAGTAGGCGATCGGGGAGCCGGAGTAGCGGACCGTCTCCGACATGCGCTGGCGGCCGTGCAGGTGGCCGAGCGCGACGTAGCCGACGCCGTCGAACGCGGTGAGCGGCACGTGCGCGACGCCGCCCACGCTGATGTCGCGCTCGCTGTCGCTGGCCTGCCCGCCGGTGACGAAGGCGTGGGCGAGGACGACGGAGTGGCGGCGGCGGGCGGCGTCGGCGCGCACCCGGTCCATGGCGTGGGTGATCGCGGCGGTGTGGCCGCGCGAGGCCAGCTCCCACGGCCCGCGCACCAGCTCGGGCTCCAGGTAGGGGATGCCGTAGAAGGCCACGTCGCCGACGACGACCGGCTCCCAGGCCCGGTCGGGGTCGGTGCGCAGGTGGACGCCCGAGGCGTCGAACAGCGAGGCGCCGAACCCGAGCCGCCGCGCCGAGTCGTGGTTGCCGCTGATGAGGATCGTCCTGGCCCCGGCGTCGCGCAGCCGGCCGAGTGCCTCGTTGCACAGCGACACGGCGTCGACGGGCGGCAGCGCCCGGTCGTAGACGTCGCCCGCGACGGCGACCACGTCGACCTCCTCGGCGCGCACCGTCTCGACCAGGTGGTCGACGAACGCCGCCTGCCCGGACAGCAGGCTCTCGCGGTGGAACGAGCGCCCCAGGTGCCAGTCGGAGGTGTGCAGGATCCGCATTCCCAGGAAGCTAACAGGCCCCACCGACACATGTGGCCACACCGGCTGGGAGTAGGCTGGAAGATCAGCGGGCAAACCAACGCACATGGGGAGGCCGATGCGGACTGGCCGTGGCACTTTGAGCGTTGCCGCCGGTCTGTTACTGGTGGCTCTCGCGTCGGTGGGTTACGTGTTGCCTCCCGCGTTCGACCCGCCGCCGCTCAAGGTCGATGCCGCTTTACAGGCGCTGCCGCCGCAACCCCAGGGGGAGCTGCGCCACGTGAACGCGTCCTCGCTCTACGGCGAGGAGCCGATCGCGATCCCGGCGGAGGGGCAGACGCTGGAGGGCACCGTACGGGCGCCGCTGACGCCGGGGCGCTATCCGGCGCTGGTGTTCGTGTCGGGGTCGGGCAACGGGTCGCGGACGGAGTTCGAGCCGCAGGCGGAGTTCCTGTCGATGGCGGGCGTGGTGACGCTGGCGTTCGACAAGCGCTCGGTCGGCTACAACTTCCGTGACCGCGACTTCGGGCTGCTGGCCGACGACGTGCTGCGCATGGTGGAGTATCTGAAGACCCGCCCCGACGTCGATCCGGCGCGGATCGGCATCTGGGGCGTCAGCGAGGGCGGCTGGGTGGTGCCGATCGCCGCCGCCAAGAGCGACAGCGTCGGGTTCGTGATCCTGGTGTCGTCGCCGAACGTCTCCCCCCTCCGGCAGGTCGCCTGGGCGCTCAACGAGCAGCTGCTGCGGCTGCGCGCCCCGATCGGCGTACGCGACCTGCTGACCCGGGCGATGGGCGTGGTCGGCTTCGACTTCCTGCGCTACGACGCCCAGCCCGCGCTCAACGGCATCACCCAGCCGGTGCTGGCCTTCTACGGCACCACGGACCCGTCGATCCCGTTCGTGGAGTCCACCAACGCGCTCATGCGGGCCATGAAGGCGGCGGGCAACGAGCAGTACACGATCCGCTTCATGGACCGGGGCGACCACGCCATGCGGATCAACGGCGGCGAGTTCACCGCCGGCTACCTGGAGACGATGGCCAACTGGATCCTCGGCCTGCCGGGCACGGCGGTCCCGGCGGTGCACGTGGCGGGCGCGACGCCGGTGCAGCGGTTCGAGGCGAGCGACGTGCCGGCGGCTCCGTGGTACGCGGGCGGCACCATGCTGGGGCTGACGATCTGCCTGGCGGCCGTCGGGTACGTGGCCGGGCCGGTCGCGGCGATGGTGGTGCGGCTGCGCGGCCGTCACCACACGCCGGAGGTGAACGCCCGGCTGTGGCCGCCGATCCGGCGCAGGCTGGCCAAGATGGTGTGGACCGGCGTCGGGCTGCTGGTGTCGGTGGCGGCGTTCATCATGCTGCTGGTGCTGTTCTCGATCAACCAGGCCGGGGCGTGGCCGGCGGTGCTGGCCGGCTGGCTGGTGGTGCGGGTGCTGGCCGTGCTCATGCTCGTCCAGGAGGTCACGGCCGTGGCGGCGGTGGTGTCGGGGCTGCGCGAGGGCATGCGGCCTAGCCGCTGGCAGCACGTGGCGATCGCGGGCGTGCTGGGCGGCACCGGCCTGCTGCTGGTCGCCGCCGCCTACTACGGCCTGTTCTCGTTCCCCTGGTGAGCATCCCCCTGGTGGACGTAGGCGGTCATCCAGCGGTCGATCTCGGCGAAGACCTGCTTGCGTACGGGCTCGGCCGACAGCACCAGGTCGTGGATGCCGCCGTCGAAGCGTACGCAGGTGACGTGCGGGCCGAGCGCGGTGGACCAGCGGGCGATCTGCCGGGGGTCGAGGACCACGTCGGCCGACTGCGCCTCCGGTACGAAGTCCCGTACGCGCAGTCCTGAGGCGGCGGCCAGGACGAGGACGGGCACGTCGATCCCCAGGCCGGCGTGCAGCCGCCGCTGGGCGCGCCGGATGGCGGCGAGCCAGGTGGCGTGCACGTGGAAGCCGCCGAGCGGTTTGAGGTCCAGGTCGTAGTCCCATTCGCCGTGGTGGTCGCGGTGGAGGGAGTGGCCGTAGACGCTGCTGGAGCCGAGCGGCAGCGGCCGGGTGACGTAGGACAGCGGGGTCTTGAGCAGGTCGGCGGCCAGCCGGACGGGGGCCGGGACGTTGAGGTCGAAGAACGGGCTGTTGAGCACGAGGCCCTGCACGAGGCCGCGGCCTCGGACGCGGTCGGCCCACAGGGGGACGATGAGGCCGCCGGTGGAGTGGGCGTTGATCGTGAGCTCGTCGTGGTCCTGCCGGATGATCCGGACGGCCTCGTCGAGCTCGGGGAAGTATTCGGTGACGCTCCTGATGAGCCCCCTGGTCTGGTGCGGCAGCAGCGACCTGCCGTACTTGCGCAGGTCGAGGGCGTAGAAGTCGACGCCGCGGGTGACGTAGTGGTCGGCCAGGTGGTCCTGGAAGAAGTAGTCGGTGAAGCCGTGCACGTAGAGGACCGCCCTGCGGGAGGACTCGGCGCGCCGGCACAGCAGCGTCGCGACGACCTCGCCCTCGTAGTCGGGCGGGAGCTGCAGGACGGTGGTCTCGTACATGGCAGACAGCCTAGAGATCGCCGGGCCAGGAGGGCAGGCCCGGGGGCAGGTCGCGGCTGACCTTCATGGGGAAGTCGGCGGGCCGTTTCTCCAGGAACGCGGTGACTCCCTCGACGGCGTCGGCCGACGGGCCGAGCTCGGCCATCAGGCGGGAGTCGGCGGCGTGCGCCTCCCACGGGGAGGCGGCCGACAGGCCGGACCACATGAGGCGGCGGACGGCGGCGACGGAGACCGCGGAGGTGTGGTCGGCGATCTCGCGGGCGAGGGTGTAGGCGGCGGGCAGCAGGTCGCCGGGGGCGAGGACGCGGGAGACGAGCCGGCCGCGCAGCGCCTCGTCGGCGTCGAAGACGCGGCCGGTGGCGGCCCACTCCATGGCCTGGGCGATGCCGGCGATCCTGGGCAGGAACCAGCTGGAGGCGGCCTCGGGCACGATGCCGCGGCGGGCGAAGACGAAGCCGAACCGCGCGGACGTGGAGGCGAGGCGCACGTCCATGGGGAGGGTCATCGTGACGCCGACGCCGACGGCGGGACCGTTGATCGCGGCGATGACGGGCTTGAGCGAGCTCGCGATCCGCAGCGCGACGGTGCCGCCGCCGTCGCGCGGGTGGCCGTCGACGAGCTCCGGCGTGTCCTTGACGCGGCCGAACGTGCCGCCGCCCGAGCCGAGGTCGGCCCCGGCGCAGAAGGCGCGGCCGGCGCCGGTAACGACGACGGCGCGCACCTCGTCGTCGGCGTCGGCGCGGTCGAACGCCTCGATCAACTCACCGCGCATGGTCAAGGTGAACGCGTTGAGGCGTTCGGGGCGATTCAATGTGACTGTCGCGATCCGGTCCGCCACCTCGTACTCGATCTCAGAGAACGCCATGGACCGAATCTTATTCGGTCGTAGAAGTTCACTCATTCATAAACGTAGATTTCGTATTTTGTCCGTAGGCTGCCGCCTCGATTCGGCCTACGGCGAGGCCGTCGGGGAAGCGGGGATGGTGTGGTCCAGGGAAGGATTCGGGTGGGTGCCGTCAAGGTTCTCGGGTGGCTGGCGCTGGCCGCGCTGGCCCCGGGCGCCGCGCACCTGCGCGCGGGGTGGCGCAGGACGGGCCTGGTGCTGCTCAGCTGCTACGCGGCGCTGCTGCTGGCCCTGCTGTGGGTGGTGCTGACCTCCGGCGGCCTGGCCGGGCTGGTGGGCACGCTCGTCGACGACGCCTCGATCACCGTGGCCGCGGCCGGCTCCGCGGTGCTGGGCGTCGCGTGGTTCGCGATGATGGTGCACTCGTTCGTCGTGCTGCGGCCGGGCACGCTGCGCCAGAGCGAGCAGATCGTCACCGGCACCGTCGCCGGCCTGCTGGCCGTGGCGGTGATCGTGCCGTTCGGCGCGACCGCGCAGTACGCCTGGACCTCCCGCGACCTGATCAACAGCATCTTCAAGAACCCCACCTCCGACCCCCGGGCGCAGGGCGAGCCGGTGCGCCCCGAGGACCCGTGGGCGGGCCGGGAGCGGGTCAACATCCTGCTGCTGGGCGGCGACGCCGACGACCACCGGCCGGGCGTGCGCACCGACAGCATGAACCTGGCCAGCGTCGACGTGGCCACCGGCAACACGGTGCTGATCAGCCTGCCGCGCAACCTGGAGGACGTGCGGTTCAAGCCCGGCACGCCGATGGCCGAGCGCTTCCCCGACGGCTTCCGGCTGCCCGCCGATCCCGGCGGCGGCCGCAGCGACCTGCTCAACAGCGTGTGGGAGTACTCCGACGCGCACCCGGAGATCTTCGGCGGCAGGAAGCACCAGGGCGCCCGGGTGCTGATGGAGACCATCGGCTACACGCTCGGGCTGGAGGTCGACTGGTACGCGCTGGTCAACATGTGGGGGTTCGCCCGGCTGATCGACGCGATCGGCGGCGTCACGCTCACCGTCGAGCAGGACGTGGTGTTCGGCCGCTACAACGAGGGCCTGGTCAAGGCGGGCACGCGCAGGCTGAAGGGCGCCGACGCGATGTGGTACGCCCGCTCGCGCACCAACAGCGACGACTACACGCGGATGCGCCGCCAGCGCTGCGTGCTGGGCGCGCTGCTCGACCAGGCCGACCCGGCGACCGTGCTGAGCCGGTTCAACCAGGTCGCGGCGGCGACCAAGGAGCTGATCCAGACCGACATCCCGCGTGACATGCTCACGCACCTGGTGCCGCTGGCGATGAAGGTGCAGCAGGCCGAGGTGACGAGCATCCAGTTCGTGCCGCCGCTGATCCACACCGGCAACCCCGACTGGGACAAGATCCGCGCCCTGACGCGCAAGGAGATCCGCGAGTCGAGCGGCGCCGCCCCGGTCGTGGCGTCGGCGACGCCCTCCCCCACCAGGACGAAGAAGCGCGGCACCGCCCGGGCTCAGCAGGACGAGGACCCGGCCAGGGCGCTCACGGACGGGTGCGGGAAGGTGTGACGATCCGCCCCACCGGCACGCCGCCGCCGAGCACGTCCACGCTCTCGAACGCGGCGGCGCCCGTCACGTCGCAGCCCATCCGGCGCAGCACGTCCAGGGCGATGACGGTGGTGGCGCGCGGGCTGCCGTCGATGACCTTGACCGCCGCCGCGTGGCCGGAGCCGAGCGCCACGACCAGCACGCCCTCCGCGCCGCCCTTGACCAGCGCGCCGGGCAGGGCGCGCATGAGCTCGGTGTTCTGGTGGCCGGTGCCGCCGACGTACTCGGGGTGCTCGCGCATCGCGTCGGCGACCTGGCGCGGGGCGCTGCCGGGCGCGGCGCGCACCAGCGCCTGCACGGCGCGGGCGAGCCCGGTCAGCGACAGCCCGAACAGCGGCGCGCCGCAGCCGTCCACGGCGACGTGCGCGGCCTTCTCCCCCGCCAGCTCCTCGGTGACCGCGCGGACCGCCTGCTGGAGCGGGTGGCCGGGCGCCAGGTAGGAGGCGGTGTCCCAGCCGTTGGCGACGCAGGCGGCCAGCATGGCGGCGTGCTTGCCGGAGCAGTTCATCCGCTCGCGTGACGGCGTGGCGCCCGCCCGGACGAGCGCGTGCAGCGTGGCCTCGTCCTCGGGCCAGGACGCCGGGCAGGCCAGCGCGCCGAAGCCGAGCCCGTACGCGGAAAGCAGCTCGCCGACGAGCCGGACGTGGAAGTCCTCGCCGGTGTGGCTGCCGGCCGCGATCGCCAGGCTCGGCCCGGCCAGCGCCGCCCCGGCGGTCAGGCAGGCCAGCGCCTGGAACGGCTTGGCGGACGAGCGCGGCAGCACCGGCGCCTCCACCGGGCCGAGCGCCACCTCGGCGCGGCCCGACGGGTCCAGCCCGACGGCGCCGCCGTAGTGGACGCTCTCGGTGAAGCCGGAGCGAACGACCTCGGCGAGGACGGCGAGTTCAGGCACGGGCGAGTCTCCTCTTCGGTACGGCGAGCCGCTGGCGGGCCTCCAGCGTGCGGGCCAGCTTGGACAGCGACAGGTTGACCAGCAGGTAGATGAGGGCGACGACCAGGTACGTCTGGATCAGCAGCCCGTTGTACGCGGCCAGCACCTTGCCGCTGTAGAGCAGCTCGGCGTAGCTGACGACGAAGCCCAGGGAGGTGTCCTTGAGCAGGCCGACCGACTGGCTCACGATGGACGGCAGCACGCGCCGCGCGGCCTGCGGCAGCACGACCAGGCGCATCGTCTGGAAGCGGGTGAGGCCGACGGCCAGGCCCGCCTCGGTCTGGCCGCGTTCGACCGACAGGATGCCAGCGCGGAAGATCTCGGCGAAGGCCGCCGCGTTCGACACCGCCAGCGGCACCACCAGTTTCCAGAACAGCGGCAGGTCCAGCCCGTACCGGGGCAGCGCGAACAGCACCACGTACACCAGCAGCAGCGCCGGGATCGTCCTGACCACCTCGACGTAGGCGGCGGCGGGCAGCCGCACCCAGCGCCGGTGCGACAGCCGGCCGAGCGCGAGCATGATCCCGGCCGCCATGGCGAGCGCGGCGGTGACGACGGCGGCCAGCGCCGTGGACCACAGCCCGTCGAGCAGGTAGCGCCACATGGGCCAGGTCGCGTACGGCTGCCAGCGGGCGGCCTCGAGCTGCCCGTTGGCGGCGAACTGCCGCACGGCCAGGGCGGCGAGCGCGATCGCGGCGAGGGCGCCGAGGACGGTGGCGACGCGGATGCGGCGGCGGGCCCGGGGACCGGGCTCGTCGAAGAGCGCCGTGCTGCTCATCGGAGGATCACCAGCCTGCGTTCGAGCCGCCCGGTGACGAATCCGGCGCAGGCGGCGATCAGCGCGTAGGCGAGCCCCGCGCCGACGAAGATCGGGATGGGCTGAGCCTCGGTCAGGTTGACCCGGTTGGCCGCGGCGGTCAGGTCGACCACGCCCACGGCGGCGGCCAGCGAGGTGTTCATCGCGGTGGCGATGAAGATGTTGCCGATCGGCTGCACGACCGTGCGGAGCGCCTGCGGCAGGATGACGTGCCGCAGCGACTGGGAGAACGTCAGCCCGATCGCCCGCGCCGCCTCGCCCTGCCCCTTGGACACGGCGTTCACGCCGGAGCGCAGCGCCTCGGCGAGGTAGGCGGCCTCGTACACGGCGATGACGACGATGGCCGTGGTCAGCAGGCCGGCCTGGATGCCGATCTCGGGCAGGCCGAACACCGCCAGCACGAGCAGCACCAGCAGCGGCAGGTTCTGGAACGCCTCCACGTACGCGGTGCCGATCGCGCGCAGCACGCGTACCGGGCTCACCCGCAGCGCGGTGACGAGCACGGCGAGCACCGCCGCGCCCGCGAAGGACGCGGCGGTGAGCTGCAACGTCACGATCAGGCCCCGCCACAGCTCGGGCAGGTGATCGAACAGGACGGACATCAGGACCCCGGCACGGAGCCGATCTGCGGCGGCGCGGGCGCGTCGCCGGTGACGACGGTGCCGATGGAGTTCTTCCAGATCCGCTGCCAGACCCCGGCGTCCTGGCTCTTCTTCAGCCACGTGTTGAGGAACTTCTTGAAGTCCTCGTCCCCGTGCTTGAGCCCGATCCCGTACGGGTCCGCGGTGAACGGCTTGGTGACGATCTCGATCGACGGGTCCTTCTGCGCGTTGGCCACCAGCAGGGTCTCGTCCTGCACGTAGGCGACGCCGCGGTCCTGCTTGAGCGCCTGCATGCACTCGGGGTCGCTGCCGAAGGTGATGATCTCGGCCTGCGGGGCCAGCTTCTTGATCGCGGGGATGGCCGGGGTGTTGGCGCCCGCCAGCACCTTCTTGCCGTTCAGGTCCTCCGGCTTGGTGATGCCGGTGGTGCCCTTCTTCACCGCGATGGTCAGGCCCGAGGTGTAGTACGGCCCGGCGAAGGAGACCTGCTCGGCCCGCTCCGGCGTGATCGTGTACGTCTGGAAGACGACGTCCACGGTGCCGTTGGCGAGCAGCGCCTCCCGGGTCTCCGACGCCGAGTTGACGATCTTCACCTTGGGCTCGCCGATGATGTACGTGGCCAGCGCCTTGCCCAGGTCCGCGTCGAAGCCCTCGATCTCGCCGGTGACCGGGTTCTGCTGCGAGAGCAGCGGCGCGTCCAGCGATCCGCCGACGATGAGCTCGCCGCGCTTCTTGATCTTCTCCATCGTGGAGCCGGGCAGGATGTCGGCCGCGGCGGCCACGGGCGCGCCGGCCAGCACGTCGGCCTTCTTCGACGCCCCCGGCACCGCGGGGCTGCTCGCCTCTCCGCAGGCGGCGAGTCCTAACACGGCCACGGCGAGCGCGGCGACCATCCTCTTCATGTCCAACTCACTTCCTATCTTCGTTCGATATCGAAGACAACGCGGACGCTAGTGGTCTTTTTCGGAGCAAGTCAAGCGATTGTCGAACTTATGGGACACGTGATATTCATCTGCTCATGGATCAGCGGCTGCCCGTACACGGGGCGCAGGGCGACCTGCTGAGGCTCGTCGCCTTCGGCGAGGCCGAGTCGCGCGCCGACCTGGCCCGGTTATCAGGGCTGGCCGCCTCCAGCGTGTCGCTGCGGGTGGAGGAGCTGATCGAGGCGGGACTGCTCGCCGAGGAGGGCTCCGGCCCCTCACGCGGCGGGCGGCGGCCCCGGCGGCTGCGCCTGTCCCCCGGCGCGGGCGTGCTCGCCGTCGCCGACCTCGGCGCCCACCACGCCCGGCTCGGCCTGCTCGACCTGAGCGGTGTGCCGTTCGTCGTCGAGGAACGGCCCTGCGAGATCGCCAAAGGCCCCGAGCACACGCTCGGCTGGCTGGCCGACGCCTTCGACGACCTGCTCGCCGCGCACGTGCCCGCCACCGTGCCGCTGCGCGGCGTCGGCACCGGCATCCCCGGCCCCGTCGACCCCGCCACCAGCCGCGTCGTCAACCCCTCCCGCATGCCCGGCTGGAACGACTACCCCGTCGCCGAGAGCCTGGCCGCCCGCTACGACCTGCCGATCCTGGTGGAGAACGACGCCAACCTCATGGCCGTCGGCGAGGCCCGCTCCTGGCCGGGCAGCGAGAACCTGATGGTGCTCAAGGCCGGGACCGGCATCGGCTGCGGCATGATCGTCAACGGCCGCCTGCACCGGGGCCGGGGCGCGGCCGGCGACATCAGCCACGTCCCCGTCCGCTCGGCCGCCACCGTCGTGTGCGCCTGCGGGCACGCCGACTGCCTGGAGGTGCACGCCAGCGGCGCCGCTCTGGCCGGGGCGCTGGCCGCCGCCGGGATCGAGGTGGCGCGCACCGCCGACATCGTGGCGCTGGTCAACGACGCCGTCCCGGAGGCCACCAGCCTGGTGCGCGGCGCCGGGCGGCGCATCGGCGAGGTGCTGACCGCGCTGGTGAACTTCTTCAACCCTGACGTGGTCGCCGTCGGCGGCAGCCTCTCGGCCGCCGAACCGCTGGTCACCTCGATCCGCGCCACGGTCTACGAGCGGTGCCTGCCGCTGGCCACCCGCGACCTGGAGATCGCCCCCGCCCGCGCCGGCCGCGACGCCGCCCTGCTCGGCGCGGGCGCCCTCCTGCTGGACGCCGCCCTGTCAGGCTGAACCGGCCGCGGTCAGGCGTGGAAGTAGTCCTTGGCCAGGCGTCGCACCCGGGTCTCGTCGACCGCGTGGCCGAGGCCCGGCTGGGTGAACGGGACCGCGATCACCCCGGCGTTGGCGCCGACGATCGGCTCGACGATCTGGTTGTTGCGCGGCGGCTGCGTCACGTCGCACGGCAGCGTGCAGCCGGGCAGGGCGGCGACGGCGACCGTGGCGGCGCGCGACGGACCGGCGCCCTCGCCTCCGGTGCACTGGATGTCCCAGCCCGCCGCCGACGCGCGGTCGTGGGCGCGGCGCGCCTCGCTCAGCGACGGGAACGCCGAGGGCCGCAGCAGCAGCACCTTGGCTGCCCGGACCGTCAGGTAGTCGTCCAGGTCGGCGGTGGTGCGCAGCTCGACCGCCACCGAGGCGGTCACCTGGTCCTGGAGCGCGGCGTGGGCGAAGACGTCGGTGGCCGCGAACGGCCGCTCGATGACCTCGATCCCGTACGCGTCGAGCGCCACGAGCTGGGCGTCGTCGGTGTAGGAGCCGGCGCAGTCGACGGCCAGCGTGAGCGCCGGATAGGCGGCGCGCACGGCGCGGACGGGCTCGACGTCCCAGCCGGGCCGCACGTCGAGCGTGACGTGCCCGTAGCCCGCGCACACCTGCTGGTTGACCCGGGTGACCAGGCTCTCCAGGGAGGCGTCGGGCGTGAGCCGGACCGTGGCCATCAGCGAGGTGCGGGTGCCGCCGATGGCGTCCGCCAGCGGCACGCCCCGCATCCGGGTCCACAGGTCCCAGCAGGCCAGGTCCACGGCCGGATCGTCGCCGGGGACGCTGTCGGGATGCTCCCAGTCGACGCCCACGAGCTCGGCGCCGAGCGTCTCCTCCAGGCGGGACCAGGCTTTCGGGGCGGGACTCACGGCCTCACCCCAGCCGATCATGCCGCCGTGATCCGTGAGCTTCACCAGGAGGCTCTCCGTGCGCCTGCCGAACGGCAGGACCACACGGAACACCTCAAGCTCGCGCACTCGCGGCATGTACCCCCCTTTATGACGCGGTCCCCTCCAGTGTGCCCGCCCCGGCAGGCTGGGCAAAACGCGGGGCCAGGATCGCGGCCAGGAGGGCGAGCGCGACGGTGAAGCCCAGTCCGACAAGGTACGCCTCTCCGGCCGCGGTGAACAGGGCGCCGGTGACCGCGACGGCGACGACGGTGAACACCGATTCGCCGACGCCGAGCGCCGCGCTGTTCTGGCCTTCCTCGCCGGTCCTGGACATCTCCAGCACCATCACGGACACCGTCGGGTGCAGGGCGCCGATGCCGAGCCCGGCGATGGCCATGGCCACGTACGCCAGGGCGATGGGGACCGCGTCCACGAGCACGAACGACACGAGCGTGATGCCGGCGGCCACCATGAGCGCGCCGCCGCGCAGCGCGGTCAGGTTGCTGATGGTGCCGCGGCCCTTGATCCACGAGCCGGTGGACCAGCCGAGCGCGCCGATCGTGAGGACGATCCCGGCGCCGGTGGGCGTCAGGCCGCGCTCGTTGATGAGCATGAGCGGGATCAGCACCTCGGCCGCCATGAGCGCGCCGTAGGCCAGGCCGCGCAGCACGGGCGCGGTCGGCAGCCCGCGGGCGGCCCGCAGCGCCCCGGCCGGGAGCAGCCGGGGCAGGGCGACGGCCAGCAGGACCACACCGGCGGCGAGCAGCGGGACGCCGGTGAGCTGGAGCGCGCTGCCGTACTGGATGAGGGCGGCGGCCGCGGCCGTGACCGTCGCCCAGACGAGCTTGCCGCCCAGGCCGGGGGCGGGACCGGCGGCGCCGTCACCGCCCGCCTTGCCGGCCGCGCCGCGCCACAGCAGCAGCGCCGCGGGGATCACGATGAGCGTGACGCCCCAGAAGATCCACCGCCAGTCGGCGTTCTCCACCACGAGCCCGGCGATCGCGGGGCCGACCATCGACGGCACCACCCACGCGGCCGAGAACAGGGCGAACACCTTGGGATGCATCTCCCCGGGATAGACCCGGGCCACCAGCACGTACAACGCGACCTGGATCAGCCCGGCACCCAGCCCCTGCACGAACCGGCCGGCGACCAGCACCTCCATGGTCGGCGCGAAACCCGCGACGAGCAGCCCGGCCACGAAGACGACGACGCCGGTCGCGATGGGCTGCATCGGCCCACGCACGTCGCTCCACCGGCCGCCGAGCACGGTGGCGATCACGCTGGCGGCCAGGGTGGCGCTGAAGGCCAGGTTGTACAGGTGCATGCCGCCCAGCTCGCGGGCGACCACGGGCATGGCCGTGGCCACCGCCATCGCCTCGAACGCCACCAGCATCACCAGCGCGACCAGCCCGACGCTGACGGCCCGGTAGCGGGCTGAGACCACGCTCACGGGAGGCGATTCAACGGTAGTAGTCATGATCGGAAGCTATAGCGAACCCCCTGCTCAGCACATCGGGCGCAGGGCGTAGGCCGTTCGCCCTAGGGCGGCCCTGCCGTCGTCGTCGACCGGCCCGACGACGCTCGGGCTGCCCCTCAGGGCCCGGCCCCACCCCCGGGGGCGCTCAGGTTGACCTCGGCCCACCGGCCGAGATCACGCCGCTCGATCGCGGCCGCCATCAGGCCGGGGAAGGCGTCCGGGGTGCAGGCGAACGCGGGCACCCCCATCGCCGCGAGCGCCGCCGCGTTCTCCCGGTCGTAGGAGGGCGCGCCCTCGTCCGACAGCGCCAGCAGCACCACCACCTGGACGCCCGCCCGCGTCATCGCGTTGACGCGGCGCAGCATCTCCTCCCTGACCCCGCCCTCGTACAGGTCGCTGATCAGGATGAACAGCGACTCCGCCGGCCGGGTCAGCAGCCCCTGGCAGTAGGCGACCGCCCGGTTGACGTCGGTGCCGCCGCCCAGCTGGGTGCCGAACAGCAGCTCCACCGGGTCATGCAGCCGGTCGGTCAGATCCGCCACCGCCGTGTCGAACACCACCAGCGACGTCTTCAGCGAACGCATCGAGGCCAGCACCGCCCCGAACACGCTCGCGTACACCACCGACGACGCCATCGACCCGCTCTGGTCGACGCAGAGCACCACCTCCCGCCCGACCGCCCGCTGCCGGCGCGCGTGCCCGACGAGCCGCTCCGGCACCAGCGTGCCCTTCTCCGGCAGATAGTTGCCGAGATTGGAGTGGATCGTCCGGTTCCAGTTGATGTCGGCCACCCGCTTCGGCCTGCGCGTCCGGGCCGCCCGGTCGAGCGCGCCCGTCACGGCCGCCCTGGTCTTCTGCGCGAGCCGGCGTTCGAGCTCCGCCACCACCGACCGCACCACCGCCCGCGCCGACTCCCGCGCCCGGTCGGGCATCACCCGGTTGAGCGCGATCAGCGTGCCCACCAGATGCACGTCCGGCTCGACCGCCTCCAGCATCTCCGGCTCCAGCAGCAGCCGCGTCAGGTCGAGCCGCTCGATCGCGTCACGCTGCATCACCTGGACGACCGGCGCCGGGAAGTACGTCCTGATGTCGCCCAGCCACCGCGCCACCCTCGGCGCCGACGCCCCCAGCCCGCCGCCGCGCCCCTCCCGCCCTTCGTAGACGGCCGCCAGCGCGCCGTCCATGCCCAGGTCGGCGCCCCCGAGCCGGTGACCGGTCCCGTCGGCCTCCCCGCCGCCCAGCACCAGCCGCCACCTGCGCAGCCGCTCGTCATCCATGCCGCCTCCCGAGAATCGCCAGCACCGTCGTGGCGGCCGCCGCCGCCCGCTCCGCGTCCAGCTCCCGCTCCCCCTCCGGCCCGCCGGGCGCCCCCGCCGACCGCACCCGTTCCCCGATCGCCCGCCTCTCCGGTACGGCGAAGCCGCCGAACGTCCGCCTGAGCAGCGGCAGCACCTCCACGAACTGCTGGTCGCCGAGCCCCGACAGCCACGCGTCGACCAGCCCCAGCAGGCGCGGATCGTGCACCAGCAGCAGCCCGCCGCCCGCCAGGAACCCCTCGATCCACGCCGCCGCCCGCGCCGGCGGCCCGCCCCGCGACATGGCCCGCGACATCCGGTCACCGGCGTCGCCGAGCTCCCCCGCGTCCAGCAGAATCCTGGTCAACCGGCCCTCCACCAGGCCGTGCAGCTCCGGCCGGTCACAGATGCCGCGCAACGTCGCCAGCCACCGCCCCCGCGGCCCCTCCCCCTGCCCGTCGCCGTCCTCCTCCAGCAGTGCCACGGCGGCATGGACGGCATCGACATGCTCCAGCAGGGCAGCCGCGGCCCCGTCGTCCAGCGCGGCCACCGATACGGGCAGGCCGACGCAGATCCGGTCCAGCATCGAACGCACGATCACCGCCAGCCCCTCCGCCGGCGTCCCCCGCACGTCCCCGTAACGGTGGGCACGCGCCATCGCGGGCAGCGCCGCCATCAGGTGCGTCACGTCGGTGTCGACCGCGGCCCTGGCCGACAGCGCCCCCAGCACCTCGGGCAACGCCTCCGGCAGATCGGCCAGCAGGCACTGCTCGACCAGCCCGGTCAACCCCGCCAGCGACAACCCACCCCCAACGCCCCCAGCCCTTCCCCGGGCTGCGAGCCCGGGAGCGGGGGCGGGCCCACCGCCTCCTCTCCCCCCAAGCCCAGGAGCGGGAGCGGGGAAAGCCCCGGGAGCGGGCCCGGTTTGTCCGCGCCCGGGGGCTGGGGTGGCTCCGGGGGTGGTGGCCTGGTCGCGGGCGTGGCGCGAGGCGGCGGCCGCCACGGTCGTGCCCAGGGCCGCCCGCTCGATGAGCGCCAGGTCGAACTCCGGCCGCCACCGCAACGCCCACGACTCCCGGAACGTCCCCTTCCCCCGCGCCTCCACCGGCTCCCCCCAACCCACGCCGAGCAGCCGCAACCGATGCAGCAGGCGGCTGCGCGCCAGGTCGAGCGCCTTGCGCAGGTCGAGGTCGAGCCGCCGGTCCGCCGCCTCCGGCCGCAGCCGCGTCACCCGCTGCTGGTCACGCAGGTCACGCTGGAGCGGCACCATCGGCGTCCCGTCGGTGACCCGGCCCAGCCGGTCGCCGACGACCATCCGCCGCTGCACCAGCTCCACCGCCAGCTCGTCACCCTCGCACAGCACCGCCCTGACCGCCTCGGTGACCTCGCCGAGCCCGGCCAGCGGCCTGCCGCGCAACGCCGCCAGCCCCTCCGCGAGCCGTACGGCCTCGATCACGTGCGCGGGCGACACCGCCAGCCCCTCCTCGCGCAGCACCGCCGCCGCGCCCGCCAGCCACCGCTCCACCGGCCGGTCCGGCACCGTGAACAGATGGTCGTACCAGCCGGGCGAGCTGATCCCCGCCCCGTAGCCGCTCCACCAGGCCAGCCGCCCGTACGTCCACGGCACCCACGTCAGCGCGGCCTTCACCCGCGGCATCCCGCGCAGGACCGCGTCGTCGTCCTTGACCGGCGGCAGCGGCCCGGTCAGCGCGGGCACGTGCCAGGCGCCGCACACGACGGCGATCCGCTCGTGCCCCTCCTTGACGGCCGCGCGCAGCGTCCTGCGCATGTACGCCTCGCGTCTGGCCTCCCGGCCGGCCGGCACGTACCCCTCCCGGACGGCCGCCATCGCCTCGGCGATCACCTCGAACGGCGTGTCGCCCCGGTGCTCGACGACGTCCTCCCACCACCGCTCCGGATCGTCGTACCCGGCGGCATCCGCGAGCGCGCCGATGGGATCGGTCTCCCGGGGCCGCTCGTCCTCGTCCGCCGCCAGGCTGCAGGCCGCCGGAAGGTCGCAGAAGCGTACGGGGATGCCCGCCTCGGCGGCGTACAGCATGGCCTGCCACTCCGGCGAGAACGCAGCGAACGGCCAGAACGCAGCCGCGTCGGGCCTGCCCGGCACGTGCGCCAGCAGCGCGACCGGCGGCTCCAGTTGGGGCGCCAGCCCGGCGAGCCCGTCGGCCTCCGGCGGCCCCTCGATCAGCACCACGCCGGGCCGCAGCCGTTCCAGCTCGGCCCGCACCGCCCGCGCCGACCCCGGCCCGTGATGCCGCACCCCGAGAACCGTCACCCCCACCGCTCCCCCACCTCCCCACACCGAACCGCCCCCGGAACCCAACCCCCCGGCACCCCCTCGCCACACCACCCCACCCCCGAAGCCCACAACCCCCTCACCGAGCACGCCACCCCCGCAAGGCCAGCCACCGCCAGCGAGCGCCCCACCCCCGCAAGGCACGCAACCTCCGGAAAGCCCGCCGCCCCAGGAGGGCGTGGATCCCTCGGAAGGCACTCCGGCCTGGGCAGGCGTGCCACCCCAGGAGGTTGCGGGCCCCTCGGCGGGCTCCCCGGCCCTCGGGGTCGCGTCCCCCTCGGAAGGTGCGCCGTCTCGTGGAGCCGTGCCGGTCCCAGGTCGGCCAGCCCTCGGGCCGCCCGTGGGGCGGGGAACGGGTCTCGGGAAAGGTGTGGAGTCGGCGTCATGACACCTCGCGGCAGGCGCGGTAGAAGTCGCGCCAGTCGGAGCGTTCGCGGACCACCGTCTCCAGGTATTCGCGCCACACCACCCGGTCCGACACCGGCTCCTGCACCACGGCGCCGACGAGGCCGGCGGCCACGTCGGCGGGACGCAGGACGCCGTCGCCGAAGTGGGCCGCCAGGGCGATGCCGCTGGTCAGGACGGAGATGGCCTCGGCGGTGGAGAGCGTGCCGCTGGGCGACTTGAGCTTGGTGCGCCCGTCCTCGGTGACCCCGGCGCGCAGCTCACGGAAGACGGTGACGACGCGGCGGATCTCGGCGGGCCCGGCGCCGGTCTCGGGCAGCTCCAGCGACCGCCCGAGCTGGGCGACGCGGCGGGTGACGATGTCGACCTCCTCCTCGGCGGTGGCGGGGACCGGCAGCACGACGGTGTTGAAGCGGCGGCGCAGCGCGCTGGACAGCTCGTTGACGCCGCGGTCGCGGTCGTTGGCGGTGGCGATCACGTTGAAGCCGCGTTCGGCCTGGACCTCGCGGTTGAGCTCGGGGATCGGCAGCGTCTTCTCCGACAGCACGGTGATCAGCGCGTCCTGCACGTCGGACGGCATGCGGGTGAGCTCCTCGACGCGGGCGAGCCGCCCCTCGGCCATGGCGCGCATCACGGGCGACGGGGTGAGGGCGTCGAGGGACGGGCCTTCGGCCAGCAGCCGGGCGTAGTTCCAGCCGTAGCGGATGGCTTCCTCGGCGGTGCCGGCGGTGCCCTGGACGAGCAGGGTGGAGTCGCCGCTGATGGCGGCGGCCAGGTGCTCCGACAGCCAGGTCTTGGCGGTGCCGGGCACGCCGAGCAGCAGCAGCGCCCGATCGGTGGCGAGGGTGGCGACGGCGACCTCGACGATCCGCCGGGCGCCCACGTACTTGGGCGTGACGCGGTCGCCGTCGCCGAGGATGTACGCGGTGACGGCCCACGGCGACAGCTTCCAGCCGGGCGGCCGGGGCCGGTCGTCCTCCTTGGCGAGCAGGGCCAGCTCGTCGGCGTACTGGTCTTCGGCGTGCGGGCGCAGGACGGTCATGGGGAGAGCTCCCTCAGCATGTCGGCTCGGAAACGCAGGAGGGCGGCGACCTCCTGGACGGGCGGCACCGGCGAGAACCCTTCGGCCAGGGCGGCGAGCGCGGGGTCGATGCGTTCGCCGGCGAGCCTGACCAGCTCGCCGAGGTTCCACGGCTGGGTGGCGGCCACCCTGACGATCTTGCGGAGGACGGCGGTGGCGAGCCGCTCCCGCCAGCACGGCGCGACGCCGCCCAGCACCATGATCAGCTGGCCGTCGGGGTCATGGTCGTTGACGAACCCGGCCGCCAGCTCCTGCTGCTCGTCCGGCGGCAGCGCCTCGAGCAGGTCGGCGATCGGGTCCCAGGCGAACATCGCCCGCGCCCACTCCGGGTCCCGCTGCAGCACCGCGGCGCGTACCCAGGCGGCCCGCACCTCGTCGTGCCATTCGGGCATGCGCTTGCGCAGCATCCGGTGCGGCGGCAGCTCCCACGTCGACAGCGGCGCCCGGGCGATCACCTGTTGCAGCCACCACGCCCGCTCGCCGATGCCGCGCGGCGGCTTGGCGCGTACGCCGTCGCGTTCCATCGCCTTGTCGCACGCCTCGGGCGCCTCGACGTGGATGACGGCGGGGCCGACGGTCAGGCAGCGGCGGGCCCGTTCGGCCATCCGCCCGGCCAGCCTCGAGCCGGGCAGCCGGGTGAGCAGGTTGGCCGCCTCCTGGCGCACCTCGCGCCTGCGGTCGTCGAGCGCCGCCTCCAGGAACGGCTCGTCGTCCATCGACAGCCCGGTGGCCATCACCGCCATGAACGCCGCCCGGTCGTCCGGCGTCTCGCGCTCCCACGTGCTCTCCAGCAGCCGCCGCGCCTCACCGGGCTCGGCGGCCCGCAGCCGCCGCAGGTAGGCGAGCCGGTCGGCGGCGCTGCCGAGCTCCCACGTCTCGCCGGTGGGCTCCTCCAGCAGGTACGCCCACCGCTCGGCCCGCTCCGCCAGCCACCTGCCGCGCCGGCCGGCGAGCCTGCCGATGTGCGCGCGGATCGACCGGTCGGACAGGCCGTGCTCCAGCAGCTCGGGCAGCACCGCAGGCGGCACCCTGCGGCCGGTGGCGGCCGCCGCCTCCAGCCATTCGCCCAGCAGCCTGCGCTGCTCACCTCCCATGATCCGCACCAACCGCCCCGCCGCCGCCCGCCCGATGACAGCCTGCTCCTCCTCCGGGGCTGGCGGCCCGATAGCGGCCTGCTGCATAGGGACCGGCTGCCCCTTCTCCGGGGCTGGCCGTCCGACGACGCCCTGCTCCTCAGGGGCGGGCTGCCCGCCGGCCGCCTCGCCCTCGTCCGCTGCCCGTCCGATGAGAGACTGTCCCTCCTCCTCGGTGGCAGGCCGTACAGGGGCGGGGGCGGGGGCGTGCCGTCCGGCAGCGGGGGCTTCGGGAACGGACCGTCCGGGGGTGAGGCTGCCGGAGGTGGAGGCTCCGGGGGCGGGCCGTACGGGGGTGGAGGTTTCTGGGGTGTGAGGTTCGGGGGTGGGGCGACGGCCGGCGCGGCGGCGGGCTGTCTCGACGGCCGCGTCGGCCAGCAGGTCGCCCTGGTACGGCCTGCGGTCGGTGCCCACGAGGGCGGTGGAGGTCAGGGCGTCCCAGTGCACCCGATCTGCCGGCGAGGTCACAGGATCACCGCCATTCCGTCGTCGTCCCAGGTGGTGAGCAGGTTGAGCCCGTACGGGGTCCATTCGGCGGCCACGGTCACCGGCCGGCCACCGGAGACGGCGAGCAGCCGCCACCAGGCGCGGGTGACCCGCCGCAGCGGGAAGCCGCCCACCGAGGCCGCGCCCACCGAGGCCGCGCCCGCAGCGGACGTGCCTACAGAGGACGTGCCTGCTGACGACGTGCCTGCTGACGACGTGCCTGCTGACGACGTGCCTGCCGAGGGCGCGTACGGCACCACACCGGCCAGGACCAGGGGCCAGGAGTCGGTCCACGGGTCGGCGGCCAGGGCGGCGGCCACCTCGCCCATCGCCTCGTCCGGCGTCAGCCCGGGCGGCACCCGCTCGGCCGGGGCCGCGACGTCCGGGTGGTGGGTGGCGACCAGGGCGCGCAAGGGGGCGGCGCCCGGATAGAAGGCCAGGTCGGCGTCGATCGTGGAACCGGTGACCAGGGAGTCGTCCAGCGGGCGGCCCGGCGGCGCGAACGACAGCACGAGGGCGGCCCGGCCCGTCTCGCGGCCGCGCAGCCAGACGCGGCGGGCGGTGAGCCGGTCCTGCGTCTCGTCGCGCAGGCCGAGCACGTCCCACAGGTCACGGACGGGCGGCCTGGTCAGGACCGTCTCGCGGGTGACAGGGAAGCCGGTGCGCATCATCACCGTCTCGGCCAGGTCGGGCGGCAGCTCGGCGCGGCGGCGGTAGGCGACGGCCAGCAGGTGGAGCAGGGCGTACTCCTCCAGGAGACGCCCCGGCCAGTCGTCCATGGCCCTGACGCGCGCCAGCCGGGAGACGGCCCCGGCGGCTCCGGGAGCCTGGGCGTCGACGAGCCGCTTGGCCACGCCTTCCCAGTCGTGCTCCCCGGCGCCGGCTAGCCCTTGCCGCATCTGGTCGGCGAGCCAGCGCTCCAGCTCCGCCATCCCGGCCGCCACCCGCCCCTGCCGCACAGCTCCGGACGCAGCCGCAGCCCCAGCGCCAGCTCTGGATGCGATCCCGGGATCAGGCGCAGACCCGGACGCGGGCCCAGGTTCGGGCGCGGGCCCAGACGCGGGGCCAGCTGCAGCCACCGCCCCTGATGCGGCCTCGGGGGCGGTGGTCGGGGGTTGCGGTCGGGTGGTGGGGGGTGCGGGGCGGTGGGCCAGCCGGTCGGCTGCCCAGGAGGGGAGGGTGGAGGTCGCGGGGACGTGGCCGGCGGACCAGAGGAGGAGGAGCCCGAGCACGTGCTTGCAGGGGAGCTTGCGGCTGGGGCAGGTGCAGCGGTAGGCGGGCTCGGCGAGGTCGACGCGCGCCTCGTAGGGCGTGGGGCCGCTGCCCTCGCAGGCTCCGAACAGCACGTCGCCCGCCACGCCGCGGGACGTCCACGAGCCGGGTGCGGCGACCTCCTGGGCGGCCTTGCGGGAGGGCGCGTCGGGGGCGAGGGCGAGCACCTGATCACGGCTCCACCGTTCGATCACCTGAAGCACACTAGCCACTCGGACCGACATTTCCGCCCCGGTCGGGGACGTGATCCACTCCGGTGGTGAGGGTGATCCGGGGCGGCCGGCAGAGCGGGGTACGTAAGATCGGGCGGGTGGAATTGAAGATCTATCCCGATGGCCCGGTCGTCGAGGTCGCCGACGAGGCCGAGGCGCTGGCGAGCGGCCTGGACGGGCAACTGGTGCTCGACGGTGAGCGGTTCCTGCGGCGTGACGTCACCGGCGCGCCCGTGGGGTTCGTGGCGCGCCCGCCGATCGCCCGGGCGCTCGACCTGCTGCCGCATCCCGAGGGTGGCTGGTTCCGTGAGACGTGGCGGTCGGGGGTGGAGTTCCGGCCGGAGGGCTACGGCGGGACGCGGGCCAGCGCGACCGGCATCTACTTCCTGCTGCAGCCGGGCGAGGAGTCGGTGCCGCACCGGGTGCGCTCGGACGAGGTGTGGCTGTGGCATCGGGGCGGCCCGCTGGAGCTGACGATCGGCGACGCGACCGTGGTGCTGGGCCCGCTGGTGGAGGAGGGGCAGGTGCCGCAGGCGGTCGTGCCGGGCGGGGTGTGGCAGTCGGCGCGTCCTGCCGGGGATCGGGAGGTGCTGGTGAGTTGCGTCGTCTCGCCGGGGTTCGACTTCGCCGACTTCACCGCCTGAGCGGGGCCGCCCCCGCCGGAAGGGAAGCGGCCCGGCCCGGATGCCCGTCACAAATGACCGAAATGCGCGGTTTGTTGAAGTGGGGGCCGGGTTGCGCGTGTGATGGACGGTGTGGTCTCTCTCGGATGAGTCGCTCATGGCCGCCATCGCCGCCGGCGAGGCCGAGGCGACGGTCGCGTTCGTACGGCGCTACCAGGCGAGGGTGTACGGCCTGGCGCTCAGCGTGGTGGGTGACCCGGGGCTGGCCGAGGAGGTGGCGCAGGACGCCTTCGTCCGGGCCTGGCGCCACGCCGCCCGCTACGATCCCGGGCGCGGCAGGGTCGCGAGCTGGCTGCTGACGATCACCCGTAACCTGGCCGTGGACGCGCTGCGGCTGCGCCGTGACCAGCCGGTGGACCCCGCCTGGCTGCCGAGCCCGCGCGACGGCCGGGGCGACGGCGGGGACGACGGCCGGGAGGCGCTGGGCGAGGTGGAGCGGGTGCGTGACGAGCTGCGGGTGCTGCCCGCCGAGCTGAGCCGGCCGATCTTGCTGTCGGTCTGCTACGGGCTGACGGCCGCCGAGATCGCCAGCCGGGAGGGCCTGCCGCTGGGCACGGTCAAGACACGGATCCGGCGCGGCCTGGCCCGGCTGCGACAGGCCGCCGCCGTCCCATAGCCGAGGTCAGCCCACGATCAGGACTCCGCCACCCGGGCCGCCACCCGCGCCCAGAACCTGGCCGGGTCGTTCAGGTGCGGGTACGGCTCCCCCGGCTCCGGCACCCCCAGGAAGGCGCAGAGCGGCCCCCAGCCGGCGCCCGGCTCGACGACGAGGAGCCGGTCGGCCGGGACCTCGCGGCGGACGGCGTCGTTGTGCTCCCGGTAGACGGCGATGGCGTGGTCGCGGTCGGCGAAGCGCCCGCCGAAGAAGCCGTCCCAGATCATCTGCCGGTGGAAGGCGGTGAACACGTCCAGTCCGGGCACGATCCGCCGCGCCTCGGCCACCCGGGGCTCGGCGGGCCCGTCGCCGAACATGCGGTAGACGGTGGCGCGCACGCTCTCGTACCAGGAATCGGGGTCGCGGACGGTGAGGATCACCCGGGCGGACGGGAAGGCGGCGAGCAGGTCGCGCCAGAAGGCCGCGCCGGGCCAGTCGACGCTGGCGGCGTAGCCGTCGAAGACGGTCTCCCAGGGGACGGGCCGCCCGGCGGCGGCGTCGCGCCACAGCGGCAGCCGGTCGGGGTGGTCGAGCACGTGGCGGCCGTGGAAGCACGGCCCGTAGCCGAGCCGTTCGAGCGCGGCCTTGAGCGACAGCGTGCCGGTGCGGCCGACGCCCGCTCCGATGACCTTCACGCGACCACCAGTTCCCTGGTCAGCTCGCCGGGCCCGGCGACGCCGCACAGGGTGAGCGCGTTGAGCAGCTCGGTGCGCAGCAGCGTCAGCACCTTGGCGACGCCTTCGGCCCCGGCCACGGACAGGCCCCACATGACGGGCCGGCCGATCGCCACCGCCCGCGCGCCGAGCGCCAGAGCCTTGATCACGTCGGTGCCGCGCCGTACACCGCCGTCGAGCAGCAGCGGCACCCTGCCGTCGACGGCGTCGGCGATCAGCGGGAGGCGGTCGATGCTGGCCGGGCTGGTGTCGAGCTGGCGGCCGCCGTGGTTGGACACGATGATCGCGGCGGCGCCGTGCTCGACGGCGAGCACGGCGTCGGCGGGGTGCAGGATGCCCTTGAGGACGATCGGCAGCGAGGTGATCGACCGTAACCAGTCGACGTGCTTCCAGGAGATCTCGGGGGACAGCACGACCTGGCGGACGTTGCCGTCGCCGCGCAGGTTCGCGCAGTGCAGGCCGGGCGGCAGGTCGTGGAAGTTGTTGCGGTCGCCGCGCTCGCCCCTGCCCAGCGCGGGCGAGTCGACGGTGACGACGATGGCCTTGCACCCGGCGGCCTCGGCCCGGCGCACGAGCGAGGCGGTGAACCCCAGGTCGGGCTGGATGTAGAGCTGGAACCAGAGCGTGGCACCGGTGGCGGCGACCTCCTCGACGGGCACGGTGGACAGCATGGCCGCCATCATGATCACGCCGGCCTGGGCGGCGGCCCGCCCGGTCTCGGCCTCCCCGGCGGGGTGCGCGAGCCGGTGGAAGGCGGTGGGGGCGAGCAGCACGGGCATGGAGGCGGGCTGGCCGAGCAGGTTCACCTCGAGCGTGGGCCGTTCGACGCCCCGCAGCACCCGGGGCACCAGGCAGAGCCGCCGGAAGGCCGCCTCGTTGGCGCGGACGGTGACCTCGTCCTGGGCGCCGCCGGCGAAGTAGTCGTAGTAGACCGGGTCGAGCTTCTCCCTGGCCACGTCCTCGAAGTCACGCACGTTGAAGAGGTTCACGACGTCTCCCCGGGCTGTCGGCGGGCGGGCAACGATCACGAGGTCGTACGAACCGAATCTCTCTCATGGATTCCGGTGAATCCAGAGGTGTGTTCAATTTCGTACAACCGTCATGACTGTCCTGTTGCTGGTGCTGTTCGTGCTCTCGCTGCCGTTCTGGCTGCCCCGGGTGGTGACGGGGCTGCGGATGTGGCTGTTCGCGCGGATCAACGGCACGGAGGGCGTCGCGGTGCCGGGCGAGCTGGTCGGCGTCCCCGAGTTCCTGGAGGTGTACGGGCATCCGGCGGCCGACGGGCGCAGCCGGGGCGCGGCGCTGTCGGACCTGTTCTGGTACTGGCTGTCCCCCGGCCCGGAGCTGCACCAGGAGCATCTGGAGCCGGGGCCGCTCTACACGGAGGTGGCCCGGTGCACCCGGCGCGTGCTGACGACGAGCACGCGGGAGGCGGAGCGGCTGGCGGTGGAGAGCCTGCGTGACGCGCTGCCGGCCGGGCGGGGGCTGGTGCGGCTGCGCGATCTGGTGATGCCGGTGTGGGCGGAGTTCTACCACCGGCTGGTGTTCGGGACGCCGTGCCCGCCGGGGGTGCGGGAGCTGATCGTGGCCAGCGCCGACGACGTGGTGACGGCGCTGAAGTGCTGCGGGCTGCGGCACATGGACCGGCGGCTGCGGCTGACCGCGTACCTGGAGAGCGTGCAGGACCGGGTGGCGCATCCGCTGCCGGACTCGCTGGGCCCGCGCGAGCGGGCGCTCTACCTGCAGGGGGCGTTCTTCAACACGGCGATCGTGCAGAGCTCGGAGGCGACGGCGCACGTGCTCATGGCGCTGGCCGAGGGCGCGCAGGGGCCGCTGGACGAGGTGATCGCGGAGACGTTGCGCCGTTATCCGCTGTTCGGGATCGCGCACCGGATCACCTCCGGCGAGATCGAGCTGCGGAGCGGGGCAACGATCCCGGCGGGGTCGGTGCTCTGCTTCAGCTATCCGGAGTTCCACCGGTCCGGGGGGCGGATCCCGTTCGGGGTGGCCGCGAACCGGCCGTGCCCGGCCTGGCGGCTGGCCCCGGTCACCATCCGGGCCGTGGTCGGGGAGCTGGACGCGGGCTACACGTTCCGCACCTCGGCCGGGCACGAGCGGGCGCTGCCGAACCGGGGCCCGTGCGTGATGACGCCGCGCGGGCGCGAGCCGCGCCTGCGGGGGGCGGTGCTGGCGTTCCTGCGGGTGCGCGACCTGTGGGAGGACGTGTGGCGCAGCCTGGTGCAGCTCGTGCTCGGCACCTACATGGTGTGGCAGGCCCGCCGCCTGCGCCTGTGCGAGAACCACTTCAACCGGGCTTGAGCCGGGACTTGTCCGGTTTGCCGGCCTCGTTGACCGGCGCCTCGGCCAGCGTGGTGACCGTCCTGGGGACGGCCGCCTCGCCCAGCGCGTCACGTACGAGCGCGGCCAGGTCGTCGCGGGAGACCCGGGCGCGCCCGGCGGGGACGACGTAGGCGTGCACGGCCTCGCCGGTCACCGGGTCGGGCGCGCCGACGACGAACGCCTGCTCGACGGCCGGATGCCCGGCGAGCACGGCCTCCACGGCCCCGGCGTAGCAGACCTCGGCGTTGACGATGATCACATCCCGGGTGCGGCCGGTCAGGTGCAGCATCCCGTCGCCGTCCAGCCGGCCCAGGTCGCGGGTGCGCAGCCAGCCGTCGTCGCGCAGCACCTCGCGGGTCCCTTCGGGGTCGCGCCAGTAGCCGGCCATCCGGTGCGGGCTGCGTACCCAGACCTCGCCGACCTTGCCGGGGCCCACGGGGCGCTCGTCGCGGTCACGCAGGCTGAGCCGGACGCCCGGCAGCGGCCTGCCGACGGACGTCAGCCGCCCGGCGGCCACGTCGGCGGGCGTGAGCATGGTGATCACGCCCGCCTCGGCCTGGCCGTACCCCTGCCAGATGACCGGGCCGAGGCGTTCCGCGGCGGCGGCGAGCAGGCTGGGGCCCGCGGGGGCGCCGCCGAGGACGAGCGCCCGCAGCCCGGGCGGCCCGCCGGCGCCGAGGGCGGAGAGCAGGGCGCCCAGCCGGGGCGGCGGCATCATGGCCGCGGTGACGGCGTGGCGGCCGAGCGCGGCGGCCAGGTCCTCGCCGGGCCCCGGCACGACGACGGTGCCGCCCGCCACCAGGCAGCGGCCCGCGTACGTCATCATCACCGGGCTGGCCAGGGTCCCGTGCACGAGGCAGCGTTCGAAGCGGGTCATCAGCTCGGCCAGGACCGGCGGCCAGTCCTGGTAGGCGAGGCTGTGGGCGCGGTAGGTCTGCGCGCACGCCTTGGGCAGGCCGGTGCTGCCGCTGGTGAAGGTGAGCCTGGCGACGTCGTCCGGCCGGGCCAGCACCTCGGGCGGCGCGGCGGGGCCGGGGCGCAGCAGGTCGGCCGCGCCGGGCAGCGGCCCGAGCGACAGCAGCCGGGCGCCCGCCCCGGCGAGCTCGGGCGTCATCGTCGCGGCGTCGGCGATCAGCGCGTCCGCGGGCTCGCGCAGCACGTGCGCGAGCTGGGCGGCGCTCCAGCCGGGCCGCAGCGCCGCCACCCGGCAGCCGAGCGCGTGCGCGGCGAGGTGGGCGGCGTACGTCTCGGGCGAGGTGGCGGCGGCGACGGCCACGCCGCTGCCGGGGCCGAGCCCGGCCTCGCGCAGGCGCCGCTCGACGCGGCCGGTGAGGCCGAGCAGCTCGTCCGCGCTGACGGCCCGCGTGCCGTGCTGGAAGGCGGTCCGGCCGGGGTCGGCGGCCAGGGCGTCGAGCACCGGCCGGGGGAACAGGTTCACGACAGTAGTACGGGTGCCGCGCGGTGGAGAGATTCGCGGAACTCGGCGCATGTATCAGCTGATTGCTGGGTACTGCACCAGTTCATTGCACTATGCAATGATGGTCATAGGTGAAATGGCACACTTTCACCGCTGGAGGGCGGAAACGTGCAGGCGGGCTTCTCCTGGATCATCACCCCGCACAACGGCGCAGCGGTCCTCAGCCTGTCCGGCGAGCTCGACATCGCCGTGGCGGCCGAGCTGCGGCAGTGCATGGCGGAGGCGATCGCGAGCGCGGAGCCGCCCCGGGTGGTGGTCGACCTCAAGGGCGTGAACTTCTGCGACTCCTCGGGGCTGAGCGTCCTGCTGTCCGGGCTGAGCGAGGCCGAGGCCGCGGGCGGTGTGCTCGTGCTGTGCGAGCTGCACCAGCGGCTCAAGCGGGTGCTCAACGTCACCGGGCTGCACCGGCGCTTCCAGACCTACGACACGGTGACCGAGGCGGTGGCGGCACTGCCCCGCACGGTGGCCTCCTGACGGTCAGGCCCCGGGCCAGCCGAGCGGGTGCGCGGCGTGCTCCGGCGGCGGCTCGCCGCCCGCCTCGGTGAAGGCGGTCATCGCCTCGACCAGCGCGTGACGCTGCGCCGGCGACAGCCGCTCGACGATCGCGCCGATCTCCGCGCGGCGGCGCGCGGAGACCTCCTCGACGATCCGGCGTCCCTCGCCGGTCAGGCGGATCAGGCTCTCCCTGCGGTTGTGCGGGTTGACCTCGCGCACGATCAGCTCCGCCGCCGCCAGCCGGTCGGCCATCCGCAGCGCGGTGGAGGAGTTGACGCCGAGCATCACGGCCAGCGTGACGAGCTTGGTCTCGCCGTGCCCGGCCAGCGCCACGAGCATCCGGAACTGCGGCAGCGTCACCCGGTCGCCGACCGAGCCGAGGGAGCGGGCCGCGATGCCGACGAGCAGCCGCGTCCCGGTCAGCACGGCCGAGACGGCCGCCGAAAGATCGTCGTGGCGCTCTGACATACACGACCCGGTTTCCGAGAAAGCCTCACGTCAGTGTACGGAGCCGGTGCGCGCGCCGGAAGGTGTGCCGCCTGCCGCCCGCCCCGAAGCCCGCAGAGGCGGTGACCGGGCCCCGGCCCCCGACCGTGAACACCTCGGAGACCTCCTCGCCCGGCAGCAGCGTCACCTCCCGCCGCCCGGCCATCCGCCTGCCCCCGGCCGTCGTCAGCGCCAGCGTGACCCGCCGCCACGGCACCTTCGAGCCGTTCACCAGCGCCACCGTGACCTGCTCGCCCGCGCTCCGCACGCGCAGCCCGTACGGGGTGCGCGGGTCGGGGCCGATCGACTGGTCGAGCAGCTCCATCAGCTCGGCCGCCAGCTCCGGCCTGCGTGACGCCAGGTCGCGGGTCTCCCCGAGATCCGTGGCCAGGTCGTACAGCTCGACGCGCCCTTCCGGGCCCGCGCCCGCGATGCCGGGCTCGAACCTGATGGCCTTCCAGCGGCCCCGGCGGATCGCCTGCGCCTTGCGCGGGCGGTTCCAGACCAGGTGGCTGTGGCCCTCGCGGCGGCCGCCGTTGAGCAGCTTCCTGAACGACTTGCCGTCGAGCTCGGCCGGCGCGGGCACCTCCGCCAGGTCCGCCAGCGTCGGCAGCACGTCGTAGAGCGTGACCGGCTCGCGCACCACCCGGCCGCGCATCTTCGGCGACCAGGCGATCAACGGCACCCGGATGCCGCCCTCGTACAGGTCGCGCTTGTCGGCCCGGTAGGGGCCGTTGGAGTCGAACAGCCAGGGCGTCACGCCCTTCTCCCGGTGCGGCCCGTTGTCGCTGGTGAACAGCACCACCGTGTCGTCGGCCACGCCCGCCTCGCGCAGCGCCCGCAGCAGCGTGGCCACGTGCGCGTCCAGCCGCCCGACCTGCGCGGCGTGCCGCCGGTTGGCCCTGGTCCAGGGCTTGTCCTCGTAGCGGCCGGCGTCGCCGGGGACGACGCTGGGGGCGTGCGGCAGGTTCGTGGCGAAGTACAGCAGGAACGGGTCGTCCGACGGCTGCCGGACGAAGTCGACGGCCCGCCGCAGGAGCAGGTCGGGCGCGTACTCCTTGCGGCCGAGCGCCACCCGGCCGGCGTTGTGCCACAGATACTCCGGGTAGTACTGGTGGGCGTGGCGGTGGCCGATGTAGCCGAAGAACTCGCCGAACCCGCGCTCGTTCGGGTGCGACGGCTGACCGGCCTGCTCGGGGCCGAACCCCCACTTGCCGATGCACGCCGTGCGATAGCCCGCGAGCTGGAGTAACTCGCCGAAGGTCAGGTCGGCCTCGCTCAGCGACCGCTGCGGCCCGCCCTCCGGGTTCTCCCGTACGGTGCCGTGCCCCGCGTGCATGCCGGTCAGCAGCGAGCAGCGCGACGGGGCGCACAGCGGCGCCCCCGAGTAGGCGGTCTCGAACCGCACCCCCTCGCGCGCCATCCGGTCCAGGTGCGGTGTCGCGATCAGCCGCTGCCCCTGACTGCCGATCTCCCCCCAGCCCAGGTCGTCGGCCAGGATGACGACGAAGTTGGGCCGCCGGGGGAACGCGGCCCGCGCCGGGGCCGCCGAGGCGGAGACGGTCAAGCTGGCCAGGGCACCCGTGAGCAGGGTGCGGCGCGACGGCGCGGCGATCATGCAGGACACCTTCAAGGCAACGAAAGATCGGCAGGAGAACCACCGGAGAACGGCAGGCGAACTCTGCCGGAGCCTTGGTTCGCAAGCGCCGAGCTCAGCAGTAGTCCCACAGCCCGCAGATCTCCCTGAGCTCGGGCGGCAGCTCGTCGTCTGTCGGCAACGGGCGGCCAGCGACGACCGTACCGCTACGGATCTTGTCGCGCCAGTCGCCGACGCCTTTCACGAAGCCGCCGTGGTCGCGCTCGCCGTAGTTGAGCATCGACGGCTCCCACTCCACCCCGAGGAAGGCGCACACCCGCCGCAGCTCGGCCTCGGGGTCGGCGACCACGTCCTCGTAGCGGACGGTCAGCCCCTCCAGGTGGGTGCGGGCCTCCTGGAGGTAGGTCATGTAGCTGAGCGTGCGCGGCACCGCCTCCTCCATGGGCCGCTTGACCGGGTCGGCCTCGTGCCAGGACTGCACGATCGACATCGGGTGCCTCAGCAGGAACAGGAACCGCGCGTCCGGCCAGCACGCGGCGATCCGCCGCCAGGCGAACACGTTGGAGGGCGTCTTCTCCACCAGGACCGGCTTGCCGCTGCGGGCCAGCTCGCGGTGGAGCATCCGGTCCCACACGATGTGCTCGATGTCGCTGTGGGTGTGGCCGAGCAGCTCCATCGCCTGCCGGACCGGCTCGGTGGTCAGCCCGACGGTGATCCGCCGGAAGTGCGTCTCGATGGGCGAGTGCACCTGGGAGTGGCTGTTGAGCATGACGCGCATGAGCGTCGAGCCGGAGCGCACCGAGGAGAGCAGGAAGACCGGGGCCCGCAGCAGCCGGTCGTGCGCCGGGTCGGCCGGCGGGCGCACCTCGTCGCCGGGCAGCCGCTGCAGTTCGAGCGGCGGCTTGGGGACGGGCTTCGGCGCGGGCGCCGGCCTGACCGCGCGGGCCCGGGTCAGCGTGTAGCCGGTGAGTCCTTCGAGCGTCGCGTTGACCGTGTACTTCCAGCTCATGGCCCGTCAACGTAGACACCACCGGTGAACCCCCGGTTAACCGGCCCTGTGAAATAACCCGGACGTCCCGGTGGTTACACCACGTGCTCCCGGATCTTTCACAGCGAAAGGCATGTTCTCCATGGCTCTCCCGCTCTCCATACTCGATCTGGCGCACATCGGCGAAGGGGAGACGGCCGCCGACAGCCTGGCCGCCAGCGTCACGATGGCGCAGCGCGCCGAGGAGTGGGGTTACCGGCGGATCTGGTACGCCGAGCACCACAACATGCCCACGATCGCCTCGTCCGCCACGAGCGTGCTGATCGCCCACGTGGCCGCGCACACCCGCACGATCCGCCTCGGCGCGGGCGGCGTCATGCTGCCCAACCACGCCCCGCTGACGATCGCCGAGCAGTACGGCACGCTGGCCACGCTCCACCCGGGCCGCATCGACCTGGGGCTGGGCCGGGCGCCGGGCAGCGACCAGCAGACGATGCGGGCGATGCGCCGCAACCCGGCCGCCGCCGACGAGTTCCCGCAGGACGTGCTGGAGCTGCAGGGCTACCTGACCGGCGAGTCGCGCATCCCCGGCGTGGAGGCGACGCCGGGCAAGGGCACCGACGTGCCGCTGTACATCCTCGGCTCGTCCCTGTTCGGCGCCCAGCTCGCCGCCATGCTTGGGCTGCCGTACGCGTTCGCCTCCCACTTCGCGCCGGCCGCGCTGGAGGAGGCGGTCGAGCTCTACCGGCGTGACTTCCGGCCGTCGGCCCAGCTCGCGGAGCCGTACGTGATCGCGGGGGTGAACGTGATCGCCGCCGACACGGCCGAGGAGGCGCAGGCGCAGTTCCTGTCGGCCAAGCGCAAGCGGGTGAGCCTGCTGCTCGGCCGGGGCCGCGCGTTCACGCCGGAGGAGGCCGACGCTGTCCTCGAATCCCCCGCCGGGCAGCAGATCCTGCAGATGACGCGCTACTCGGCCGTCGGCACACCGGGAGACGTCGCCGCCGAGCTCGACAGGTTCGCCGAGCACGCCCGCGCCGACGAGCTGATCGTGGTGTCGGCGGCGCCGGAGCGGGCGGCCTGGCTGCGCTCGCTGGAGCTGCTGGCCCAGGTGAGCGGCCTGGTCACGGCCTGATCGACAGGGCGTGGCCGAAGACGCCGCGCGGGTCCCAGCGCGCCTTGACCCGCTGCAGGCGCGCGTAGTTGTCCCCGTAGTAGAGGGCCGGCCAGGGCACCCCGGAGGTGTTCCAGGCCGGGTCGGCGTGGTCGGTGTCGGGGTAGTTGATGTAGGCGCCGCCGAGGTTGCCGCCCGGCACCGGCACGCCCCCGGTCGCCGCGAACGTCCTGCGGTGCAGGCCGCGCACCCAGGCCAGCTCGGCCGCGCCGTCGCCGGCCGGGTCCCAGGTGGCCAGGTGGAGCACCTTGAGGATCGACCGGCGCTCGACGGTGGCGGTCGCCTCCGGCGCGACCGTGTTGACGCGGCCCCCGTACGACAGCAGCCACAGCACGCCGGTCCGCGCCGGTCCGCCCGCGGTCAGGCTGTCGTAGGCGATGCCCGCCTGCTCGTCGGTGAAGCGGCTGCGCAGGTAGGCGGACTTGCCCTTGTAGTGGCCCGCCTCGGTCGCCTCGCCGAGCGAGAGCGACCGCACGGCCTGGAACCACGGCTGGCGCAGGAACGGCGGCACCGTCGCCGGCGGCGTGACGCCCTCGCCTACGGCGGCGAGGAAGCCGGCCAGCAGCTTCTCGGCGCCGGGCACGCCCGCGTCGATCTGCGCCGGCAGGATCATGTCGCCCGGCGCGTCGTCGCCCTGGCGGCCGGGGATCAGCAGCGACCCCCACAGCGAGGCGTACGGGGTGCCGGGCTCGCTGTTGCGCTCGTGCCACTCGCCGTAGTTGCGCAGCAGCCGCTGGAACGACTCGCGCGTCATGTCCTTCCACGACCAGATCGCGATGCCCGACACGACGGAGGCGGGCGGCCTGGGCAGCAGGGTGCCGGGGTCGTCCCCGCGCGCCCGCGGGTCGCGCATCCAGTAGCGGGTGACGACGCCGAAGTTGCCGCCGCCGCCTCCGGTGTGGGCCCACCACAGGTCGTGGTTGGGGTCGCGCGGGTCGCGGGTGGCCACGACGGCGCGGGCGCGGCCGTGCCGGTCGACGACCACGACCTCGACGGCGTGCAGGTGGTCGACGGTCAGGCCGTCGCGCCGTGACAGCGGCCCGTAGCCGCCGCCCGCGATGTGCCCCCCGGCGGCCACGCCCCCGCACTGGCCGCCGGGGATCGTGACGCCCCAGCCGAGGTAGAGCCGCCGGTAGGCCTGCATGAGCGTGGCCCCCGCCTCGATCGCGAACGCGCGACGCTCCTCGTCGAAGTAGACCTCCGACATCTCGCACAGGTCGAGCACCACCTCGGCGCCGTCGCCGACGAAGTTCTCGTAGCAGTGGCCGCCGCTGCGCACGGTCAGCCGCCGGTTCTCGCGCACCGCCCGGCCGACGGCCTGGACCACCTGCTCGGTCGTCCCGGCCAGATAGAAGTAGTCGGGCTCGGCGCGGAAGCGCTGGTTGGTGCGCCGGACCGCCAGGTCCTCGTAGCGGGGGTCGGACGGGCGCACCACGACCGGCCCGAGCGGCGGGGCGCCGGACCCGGCGGGCTCGCCGGGTAACCCGGCGCCCGCGGCGAGCCCGCCGCCGAGCGCCGCTGTCCCGCCGATGAAGCCCCTGCGCGTGACCTCGCTCATGATCGTCCTCTCGTCGGATGGCCTGCGCGTTGCTCTGCGGCTCCGACGCTACGGGCGGGGGCGGGAGGCGGACAGGAGGCCAGCTGCACAGCCGGGGTGGAGGAAGATGCACCACCGGCATCCCCTTGCCCCCACCTTTTCGGTCGCGTACAGTGTGCGGGTCCTGCCGCCGACATCCGAGGTGATCTGTTGAAGCTCTGAGGCCGAGACGCCGCGCCCACGTCCGTGGTGTGCGCCCGCCCGACCTCAGGTGATCCTTCGACGCCTCTGTTCCGCGTTTCCGGGCGGCCTTTCCGCGGTGTCTCCACGTGTCCCGAAATTTCCTGACACGGTGAGGAGCCACCCCTTATGTCATTCTCCATCGTCTGTGACGGCCTCTCCTACGAGCACGCCGACGGCACCCCCGTCCTCGACGGCCTCGACGTCGCCTTCGGCGCCGGGCGCACCGGGCTCATGGGCGTCAACGGCTCCGGCAAGTCCACGCTGCTCAAGCTGATCGCCGGCGAGCTGCGGCCGACGGCCGGCTCGGTCAGCGTCGCCGGCGACGTCGGCTACCTGCCGCAGGACCTGCCCCTGGCCACCGGCGCCACCGTCGCCGGGCTGCTCGGCATCGAACGGCAGCGGGCCGCGCTGCACGCCATCGAGGGCGGCGACGCCTCCCCCGAGCACTTCACGGCCATCGGCGACGACTGGGACGTCGAGGAGCGGGCGCACGCCGAGCTGGACCGGCTCGGCCTCGGCCACCTCGGCCTGGACCGGCCCGCCGGCACCCTGTCCGGCGGCGAGGTCGTGATGACCGGCCTGGCGGCGCTGCTCATGCGCAGGCCCGGCGTGCTGCTGCTCGACGAGCCCACCAACAACCTCGACCTGGACGCCCGCCGCCGTCTGAACGCGGCCGTGCGCTCCTGGACGGGGGTGCTGGTGGTGGTCAGCCACGACCGCGTCCTGCTCGACCTGGTGGACCAGATCGCCGACCTGCGCGACGGGGCGGTGCGCGTGTTCGGCGGCAACCTGACGGCCTACGAGCAGGCGCTCGCGGCCGAGCGGGAGGCGGCCGAGCGCATGGTCCGGGTCGCCGAGGGCGACCTCAGGAAGCAGAAGCAGGAGATGGCCGACGCCCTGGTCAAGCTGAGCCGCCGGACCCGTTACGGAGACAAGATGTACGCGACCAAGCGCGAGCCGAAGATCATCATGAACGCGCGCAAACGGCAGGCCCAGGTGGCGGCGGGCAAGCACCGCACCATGCACGCCGAGAAGCTGGAGCAGGCCCGCGACCGCCTCACCGAGGCCGAGCAGGCCGTCCGCGAGGACGCCGAGATCCGCGTGTCGCTGCCGCGCACCGAGGTCCCGGCCGGGCGCACGGTCCTGACGCTGACGGGCGTGCCGGGGCTGAGCGAGCTGCGCGGCGGCCCCGACGCCGGCGGCGAGCCCGTGACCGAGCTGGTGCTGCGCGGCCCCGAGCGGGTCGCGCTGACCGGCCCCAACGGGTCGGGCAAGACGACGCTGCTGCGCGCGATCGTCTCAGGCGCTCCCGGGGCCTGTCCCGGGGTGCCCGTGCGCTACCTGCCGCAGCGGCTCGACCTGCTGGACGGCTCGCTCAGCGTGCTCGACAACGTCCGGCGGTTCGCCCCGGCCGTCCCCGTGGGCGAGCTGCGGGCGCGGCTGGCCCGCTTCCTGTTCCGGGGGGCACGGGCCGAGCAGCCTGCCGCGACGCTGTCGGGCGGCGAGCGGTTCCGCGCCGTCCTGGCCGCCCTGCTCTCCGCCGAGCCGCCGCCCCAGCTGCTGCTCCTGGACGAGCCGACGAACAACCTGGACATGGCCAGCGTCCGCCGGCTGTCCGAGGCGCTGTCGGCCTACCGGGGCGCGCTGCTCGTGGTCAGCCACGACCTGCCGTTCCTGGAGACGCTCGGCATCACCCGCTGGCTGGCCAAGCATCCGGAGGGATGATTGTGTGTCCGGAGAACCTGTGAGGAGGGCACCTGTGAGCCGCAAGATTTCCTCCGTCGTCGGAGGCAAGGACGCCGCCGCGATCGAGACGTACGCATCGACGAACCCCGCCCGCACCGCCGAGGTCGTCGCCGAGGTGGGGCTGGCCGACGCCGAGACCTTCGCCGTCGCCGCGGCGACGGCGAAGGAGGCGCAGCGGGAGTGGGCCAGGGTGCCCGCTCCCGTGCGGGGACGGGTGATCGCCTCCATCGGGCGGCTCGTCGAGGCCAACACCGAGACGCTGGCCAGGATCGTCACCCAGGAGATCGGCAAGCCCTACGGTGAGGCGCTGGGCGAGGTGCGGGAGATCGTCGACACGTGCGACTTCTTCCTCGGCGAGGGCCGCAGGCTCTACGGGCAGACGGTGCCGTCGGAGATGCCCGACAAGAACCTGTTCACCTTCCGCAACCCGGTCGGCGTCGCGGCGGTGATCACCGCGGGCAACTTCCCGGTGGCCGTCCCGTCCTGGTACCTGGTGCCGGCGCTGCTGTGCGGCAACGCGGTCGTGTGGAAGCCCGCCGAGTACGCCGCCGCCTCCGCGCACGCCCTCTACCGGCTGTTCGCGGCGGCGGGGCTGCCCGACGGCGTGCTGAACATCGTCTTCGCCGACGGCGGGCAGACGTTCGCCGGGCTGGAGCGCGCCCTGGACGCCGGGAACGTCGACAAGGTCGGCTTCACCGGCTCCAGCGAGGTCGGCCGGAAGATCGGCGAGCTGGCCGGCCGGCACCTGCAGTCGGCCTGCCTGGAGCTCGGCGGCAAGAACCCGATGGTCATCATGCCGGACGCCGACCTGGACCTGGCGGTGGAGGGCGCGCTGTTCTCCGGCTTCGGCACCGCCGGGCAGCGCTGCACCAGCCTGGGCACGGTCATCGTGCACGAGTCGATCCACCGCGAGTTCACCGACCGCTTCGCCCGCGCCGTACGGGAGGCCAGGATCGGCGACCCCGAGCAGGACGTGCTGGCCGGACCGCTGCTGGACCGCAAGTTCGCCGACCGCTACGAGGAATACCTGACCTGGATCCAGCCCCACCACCGGGTCGTCACCGGCGCGACCGGCCGCATCACCGCCGAGAGCCCGCACGGCGGCTTCACCGGCGAGGGCGGCCTCTACTACCACCCGGTCGTCGTCGACGGCGTGCGGCCGGACGACCGGCTGTTCCTGGAGGAGACGTTCGGGCCGATCGTCGGCGTCACCTCGTTCGCCACGCTGGAGGAGGCCGTCGAGCTCGCCAACCGGCCCGGCTACGGGCTGTCCAGCTCCATCTACACCACCGACGCCAAGCACGCCTTCCGCTTCCGCG
The DNA here is from genome assembly GCF_040674795.1 of Nonomuraea sp. NPDC049725. Classification (NCBI taxonomy): domain Bacteria; kingdom Bacillati; phylum Actinomycetota; class Actinomycetes; order Streptosporangiales; family Streptosporangiaceae; genus Nonomuraea; species Nonomuraea sp. NPDC049725. The sequence continues at coordinate 300,576 of NZ_JBFANJ010000002.1, forward strand.
AGGGCGTCTCGGCGGGCATGGTCAGCGTCAACAACTCCACCTCGGGGGCCGAGGCGCACCTGCCGTTCGGCGGCAACGGCAAGTCGGGCAACGGCAGCCGGCAGTCGGGGATGTGGGTGCTCGACCAGTTCACCCGCTGGCAGGCGATGAACTGGGACCACTCCGGGCGGCTGCAGAAGGCCCAGATGGACGTCGCCGACATCACGCCGGACCGCGACTTCCGGCTCTGAGCGCACGGCGGCGGGACGCGGCGTCCGCGTCCCGCCGTCCGCCGGTCAGACCTGGCCGGCCTTCTCCAGCGCGGCGCAGCAGGTGTTCACGAGCAGGCGGGTGACCACGTACGGGTCGACGTTGGCGTTGGGACGCCGGTCCTCGATGTAGCCCTTCTTGTCCACCTCGACCTGCCACGGGATGCGCACGGACGCGCCGCGGTCGGAGACGCCGTAGGTGTAGCGGTTCCACGGGGCGGTCTCGTGCGCGCCGGTCAGGCGGCTCTCGATGTCGGCGCCGTACTGGGAGACGTGCTCCATCGGCTTGTCGCCCTCGCCGAGCGCCTCGCAGGCGGTGATGATGGCGTCGTAGCCCTCGCGCATGGCCTTGGTGGAGAAGTTCGTGTGCGCGCCGGCGCCGTTCCAGTCGCCGCGGGCGGGCTTGGCGTCGAGCGTCGCCTCCACGCCGAACTCCTCGGCGGTGCGGTAGAGCAGCCAGCGGGCGATCCACAGGTGGTCGGCGACCTCGAGGGGGCCCGCCGGGCCTACCTGGAACTCCCACTGGCCGGGCATGACCTCGGCGTTGATGCCGGAGATGGCCAGGCCGGCGGCCAGGCAGCGGTCCAGGTGCAGCTCGACGATCTCGCGGCCGAACACGGCCTCGGCGCCCACGCCGCAGTAGTAGTGGCCCTGCGGGGCGGGGAAGCCGCCCTCGGGGAAGCCGAGCGGGCGGCTGCCCTTGAAGAACGTGTACTCCTGCTCGATGCCGAACCACGACTCCTGAGCCGCGTAACGCTCGGCGATCGGGCGCAGCAGCGCACGGGTGTTGCTCTTGTGCGAGGTGCCGTCGGTCTCCTCCACCTCGCACAGGACCAGCACGCTGTCGCCGCCGCGGATCGGGTCCGGGCAGGTGAACACGGGGCGGAGCACGCGGTCCGACGAGTGGCCCTCGGCCTGGTTGGTGCTGGAACCGTCGAAGCCCCACAGCGGCGGCTCTGCCCCGTCGGCGAGGATCCTGGTCTTGGAGCGCATCAGCGCCGTGGGCTCGGTGCCGTCGATCCAGATGTACTCAGCCTTGTAGCTCACGGCGGTCCTTTCACGGTTTCTCTCAGCCACGCCGAGTCTTAAGGACAGCCGTTTCCACGTTTTTGCCCGAATGTGAACGGCGTGTTAAGCCGGTGCCGGATCAGGCGCCCTCCCGCCTGGCCTGTCCGTCGTAGCCGAGCAGGCGCATGGCGGTGTCCGGGTCGAGCGCCGCGGCCAGGAGCTGGGCGCGGGCGTGCGCCTGGTCGCGTTCGCGTTCGGCCTTGGCCTGGGCGGCGCGCAGGCCCCTGACCGCGACGGCGGCCAGCCCGGCGCCCACGACGGCGGCGACCACGACGAGGAACAGCACCGCGAGCAGGCCCGGCGAGACGATCCCGCCGCCGGGCTCCGGCCCGGCCGCGCCGGCGAGCGCGCCGCTCACGGCCAGCCCGCAGACGACGGCCACCGTCACCAGCGCGAGCAGGCTCCCCCCGGCCAGCCACCACCGCCGCCTCACACCAGACGCGGGGACGGGAGCGGAGAAGGGCCCCGCACCAGACGCGGGGACGGGAGCGGAGAAGGACGCGGCGCCACGCGCGGGGACGGGCTCGTACGCCGGCGCCGGCTCGGCGGCCCACGGCACGAACTCCGGCCGGGACCCCTGCGCCCCGGGCACGGCCACCACCCCGGGCCCGTCGTCCGGCGGGACCGCCGCCGGACGAACCGCCGCCGGGGGGACGATCGTGCGGGGCTCGATCACCTCCTCGGGAGGGGCGCTCGCGCCGGGCAGGTCGCGCCCGATGCGGCCGTGCTCACGGTGGGCGCGGACCGCCTCCCGGTGGTAGTCCTCCAGCTCCCGGTAGAAGTCGTCCGAGGCGTACACGGCGCCGTCGACCAGCGGCCCCGCGGCCCGTTCGATGACCGCGACCACGTCGTCCCCGTTGAGCGTGCGGTGCGACTCCAGGGCGTGCGCCAGCGACAGCACGTCCCTGCGGTGCTCCTCCAGCAGGCGCTCGGTCTTCTCCAGCAGCCGCACGAGGTGGTCCTCGATCCGCTCCCCCAGCACGTCCGGCGCCGGTCCGGGCCGCGCCCGGGCGGAGCGGCGCGGCCCGCGGCGGTGCGCCTTGCCGCCCGTGATCTCCAGCTCCCGCAGCGCGGGCAGCGAGGTGACGCCGGAGCCCATCCCCCAGTGCGACTCCATGAGCGCCGCCAGGAAGGTCGCCGCGTGCAGGTCGCCGGCGACGCCGGAGGAGCTGTCCTCGCCGAAGAACATCCGCTCCCCGGCCAGCGAGGCGAGCGCGACCATGATGTCCGCCTCGTACTCCGACTTCCACCGGGTGAACTGGTCGCCCGGCTCGATGGAGGCCACCAGCCCGAGGTGGTCGGCGCCCTTCTCGATGGTGGCGACGTCGATCTCCAGGTGGAAGCGGGCCACGTACGCGACGACCGCGTGGCAGGCCTCGTGCACGGCCACGGCGTGCCGCTCCCGGCCGGCGTACTCGGCGCCGCCGGGCGGGCCGAGCTGCTTGAGCCGCTTGGCGTGCAGCACGTCCGCCCAGGTGATGACGTCGCGCCCGGCGCGGACGGCGGCGATGAGCGACTCGTTGACCAGGTCCTTGATGGTGGCGCCGGTCGCGTACGGGGTGAGGGTGGCGAGCCTGTCGATCTGCTCGGCGGTGAGCCGGTGCGCGACCTTGCCGAAGTAGCCCTGGTAGGTGGCCACCCGTCCGGCCCTGGTCGGGTGGCCGACCTTGTAGACGCGGTCGATGCGGCCGGGCCGCAGCAGCGCCTCGTCGACGGCGTCGGGGCGGCTGGTGGCCATCATGACGAGGACGCGGTAGCCGGGCGGCGGCTTGGGCCGCATGCCGAGCGCCCGCCGGACCAGCCGGTTGAACAGGCCGCGCGGCTTCTTCAGCCCGGACAGCTCGGCGAGCAGGGCCTGGAGGGTGCCGGGTTCGCCGTGGGCCGCGCGGCCCGCGGCGAGCAGCCCGTTGCCGGGGTCGCGGAAGGCGAGGGCCATCCGGCTCTCCTCCGACAGGTACGTCATGCCGTGGCAGGGGGCCGGGCCGCCCGCGCCCTGGTGGGCGGGCCTGCCGCGCCTGCCGAGCGCGTCGGCCTCGTCGAAGTGGACGACCACCCCGCCGTGGCGGAGCGCGAGCCTGCGCAGCCTCCGGAAGAGCGCCTTCATCTTGAGGACGCCGACGCCCGGGAGCAGGTTCGCGAACGCGCCCGGCTCGACGAGCACGTACGGCTTGCCGGTCTCCCCCGCGACGGCCTCGGCCAGCAGCGTCTTGCCGGTGCCCGGCGGCCCCCACAGCAGCAGGCCGCCGGGCACGTAGCCGCCGCGCTCCTCGATCTCGCCGGGCCGCTCCAGGAAGACGACGGCCTCGCGGACCCGCTCGACGACGTGGTCCTGCCCCCACACGTCGGCCAGGCGCGTCTCGACGTCGCCCGGGAAGTACGTCTCCACGCCGCCCCTGGACAGCAGCCAGAGCGCGCCCGCGACCGGCACGACGACCGCGCAGGCCGCCAGGACGGCCCGCAGCACCGACGGCAGCGCCGCGAAGACCAGCGCCGCCGCCTGGAACACCGCCAGGAACGGGCTGCTGCCGAGCACCGCGCCCAGCACCAGCGCCGCCAGCGCGACCCAGAACGCCGCCTTCAGCAGCCGGGCGAACCGGAACCGGGCCCAGTCGTCGAAACGCCGGTGCGACCACCGCTCGAACCCGCCGGACACCCGCCCGGCCCAGAACCGGTGGTAGCCCGGCGACACCTCGCTGACCAGGAAGTGCGCCTGCCGGACCGCCTCCGCGCCGAGCAGCCAGAAGATCCACTGATGCTGCCGCGCGATCACCAGCATGGCCTCGCCGTACGGGACGATGCCCGGGAAGTCGGCCATCACCTTCCACGTCAGGACGGCGTACGCGACCGCGAGGCCGAGCAGGAGCCTGCTGCGGTCCCACAGGCGCATCCTCGGCCGCGTGGCGGTGGCGGGCACGGCGGGCCCGCTGCCGGGCGCGCGCAGCCCTGCCTGGCGTGTGCTCTTCACGGGGTGCTCCTCATCCGGGCAGCCGCAGCAGCTTGAACGAACGCGCGATCTCGTCGAACTCCGCCCGGCGGGCCACGTGGCAGTCCGGCCGGCAGGCGATGAGCATGACCGAGACGGTGGAGCCGGAGCCGTCGAGGATGGCGGTCTGGTCGAAGGTCTGGTGTCCGGCGCCGATCCGGTAGCTGTAGCGGACCCGTACGCCCCGGGCGCCGTCGTCCAGCCGGACGGGCTCGTCGCTGAGCCGCTCGAACCCGCTGAACAGCGGCGGCCGCCCCGACTCCAGCACCCGGCCCAGGTAGGCGGTGCGCGACTCCTCGGTCACCGGCAGGACGAAGTCGCGCAGCCGGTCGAGCGACACCACGTCGCGTTGCGGTCCGGTCAGCCGGTGCACGGCCGCGTACACGAACGGCTCCCGCGAGCCGAACAGGTGGTCCACGTCCGGCTCCCGCGCCTGGTCGAAGGCCGCCGACCAGACCCGCCGCCTGCGCTCCAGCGCCGCCTGCGAGCCCGGCCTGTCGCCGCTGAACACGAGCTCCAGCGGGTAGGCGTCGATCCTGGCGAACGAGGCGGGCACCTTGAAGTAGGTGGTGCCGTCCCTGTCGCGCACGTAGGTGAACTCCGGCTGCCCGCACGCAACCGGCAACAGGATCGCGGCCGTCAGCGCGACCCACGCCCGTGTCTTCCTCACCGGATCTTCACTGGGGTCCTACCTCCAATGACGAGGCACCGACGTTGTTGTGCCCGTTTTCGGATCCGGTGAGCCCGGTGCACGATGAGAAATCTTGACCAAATCTTGGCCGTACACCGGCCTTACTTGTTACAGATCAACAGGAAACCGCGGCTTTGGCGCGCCTGCATTGGTGCGCGGCGAGAAGTAGCCGAAGATGGAGGTTCCCCTCACGCACGACCGGAGCCAGCCATGACAGAACCGGCCGTCGACTCCTACGGCATGGCCGCCGAGCGCGCCTTCGCCGAGGTGTGGTCGCGCGACGCGCTCTCCGACCGGGAGCGCCGCCTCGTCCTGCTCGGGCTCCTCGTCGGGCAGGGCCTCGACGACCAGGTGGCCGAACAGCTCGACGCCGCCCTGCGCACCGGCGACCTGAACGAGAGCGAACTGCGCGAGGTCGTCGTGCTGCTCACCCACTACGCCGGCTGGTCACGCGGTGCCCGGCTCAACGGCCAGGTCGAGGACCTGATCGACCGGGTCAGGCGGGATCGATCCGATAGACCGGGCCCTGGAGGCTGAGCGCGTACAGCTCGCCGTCGTGGCCCTGGCCGAACGACGACAGCTGATCCACCCGCCCGATCTCCTCGCCCTCGCCCGGCCTGTCCGCCGGGGTCGCCCTGATCCAGCCCGCGCAGAAGTCGCCGTACAGGAACCGGCCACGCAACCAGTCGATCTTCGAGCCGCGGTAGACGTAGCCGGCGATGACCGAACAGGCGCCGCCCTCGCCCAGCGGATAGACGATCACCGGGTCGACCAGGTCCTTCGCCTGCCCGCCCGCGCCGAACCCGGCCTTGCCCTCGCGCAGGTTCCAGCCGTAGTTCTCGCCCCCGCCCGAGCCGGCCGGCTGGCGGTCGACCTCCTCCCAGGCGTTCTGGCCCACGTCGCCGATCCACAGATCGCCGCTCTCCCGGTCGAACCCGAACCGCCACGGATTACGCAGCCCGTACGCCCAGATCTCCGGCCGCGCCCCCTCCCGGTCCGCGAACGGGTTGCCTTCGGGGATCTTGTACGGGTTGCCGCGCGGGTCGATGCGCAGGATCTTGCCGAGCAGGGTGCCGAGATCCTGGCCGTTGCCCTCCGGGTCGCCGCCGCTGCCGCCGTCGCCCAGCGCGACGTAGAGGTGGCCGTCGGGGCCGAAGGCGAGCTGGCCGCCGTTGTGATTGGCGTACGGCTGCTTCTGCGTCAGCACGTCGCGCCGGGCCGTGGCCTTGGTGCCGTCGTAGGCCCACTCGGTCACGTGCGTGGTGCCGTCGGCGTCGGTCCAGTCGAGGTAGAGCCAGCGGCCCGACGGATGGAACGCCACGCCCAGCAGGCCCTGCTCGTTGCCGTCGCTCACCTCGCCCGACAGGTCCACGACCGTCGCGCCGTCGGTGGTGCGCAGCTTCCCGCCCTGCTCGGCCACGTACAGCCGGTCGTCCCCTTCGCGCACGGCGAAGGCCACGGGCCGCTCCAGCTCGGCGACCCGCGTCAGCCGCACCTTCCCCGCCGCCGCCGCACCGCCGGTGCCGGACGGCCCGGCCTCCGCCGTCGTCACGGCCCTCTCGGGCGTACGCTCCGGCACACCCGCCGAACAAGCCACCAGAACGACGCCCAGTAAGGCGACCGGCACAGCCCGCACAAGACCCACCCCGCCATCCTGCCACGCCCACCCCCACCCCGCCCCCAGGGAGCAGGCGGCCCCCTTCTCGGAACGAACCCCCCGCACACGGGTGCGAGGGCGGGGGCTGGGGCGGACACGCACACCGCACCCGTTCCCTCCAGAGAGCACCGCACCACGCGGGCGGCGGCCCCCTCCCGACCGTCCCAAAGGGTTGGCACGGACGGCGGCTGCTCCCCCAGGGGCGTCGCGACGCGGGCGGCCCGCCCCCTCCCGAAGCGGGCGTCTGCCCCAGCACGCGGCGGGCCTTTCCGGTGGGGCCGGGGGTTCGCGGAGGGGTGGGGTGGGGGCGTTAGGGTTCTGGCATGCCTACCGCACTGATCACGGGCGCCACCGCCGGCATCGGCGCCGCTTTCGCACGGCGGCTGGCCGCCGACGGTTTCTCGCTGGTCCTGGTGGCCCGCGACGAGGGCCGGCTGGCCGAGGAGGCGGGGCGGCTGCGCCTGCGCTATGGCGTCCCGGTGGAGGTGCTGCCCGCCGACCTGGCGACCGAGGAGGGCCTGGCGCGTGCCGAGGCCCGCTGCCGGGAGGGCGTCGACCTGCTGGTGAACAACGCCGGGTTCGGCCACAAGGGCGCTTTCCTGCAGACGCCGGTGGAGGACGAGCTGGTGATGCTCAAGGTCCACTGTGAGGCGGTGCTGCGGCTGACGCTGGCGGCGCTGCCGGGGATGCGGGAGCGCGACCGGGGCGGCGTGATCAACGTGGCGTCGGTGGCGGCGTTCTTCACCCGGGGCACCTACAGCGCGAGCAAGGCGTGGGTGGTCAACTTCAGCGAGTCGGTGGCGGCCGAGGCGGGCAGCGCGCGGGTCAGGGTGATGGCGTTGTGCCCGGGGTTCGTGCGGACGGAGTTCCACCAGCGGGCCTCGATGGACATGTCGGGGATGCCCGACATCCTGTGGCTGAAGGCCGACGACGTGGCCCGTACGGCGATGCGCGACCTGGCGCTGGGCAAGCGGGTCTCGGTGCCGTCGCTGCGCTACAAGGTCATCCTCAACGCCGGCCGGCTCGTCCCCCACGGCATCGCGGCCCGGATCTCCGCCCGCATCGGCCGCTGACCGCGCGGCACGACACCGAAGTCCCCGTACCGGAAAAGAGGGTGGGCCCTCGCCGCGGGAGGGGGTCGCGGTGAGGGCCCGGGACGGCCGCGAGCGGGCTCGCGGCCGGGAATCGGCGGTCGGTGACTAGCGGCCGACGTTGGCCGGGTGGCCGATCGCCAGGCCGGAGTTGGTGTCGAAGAAGTGCAGGTTGTGCGTGTCGAGGACCAGGTCGATGTTCTGGCCGGGGCGCGCGTGGCTGCGGGCGTTGACGCGGGCGGTCCACAGCGACTTGTCGCCGGCCAGCGGCAGCGTGGCCTCTTCCTCGTCGCCCTTGTCGGCGGCGGCGACGGTGTCCTTGTGCTCGACGGGCGGGGCGTCGATGAGGAACAGGACGTTGATCTCGGAGCCGAGCTCCTCGGTGACCTCCGCCTTGACGGGCAGCGTGGCCCAGCCGTTGGCGTGGTTGCCGGCGGAGGCGGCGTCCTCGAAGTCCGACGGGCGGATGCCGAGGATGATCTTCTTGCCGATGTACTGGTCGAGGCCCGGCTTCTCGGTGAAGGTGGAGTCGGGGATCGGCAGCTTGATGCCGGCGAAGGTGACGGCGGCGCCGCCGTCGCGGACCAGCTCGGCGGTGACGAAGTTCATCGACGGCGAGCCCATGAAGCCGGCGACGAACAGGTTGACCGGCTTGTCGAACAGGTTCTGCGGCGTGTCGACCTGCTGGAGGAGGCCGTCGCGGAGCACGCAGACGCGGTCGCCGAGGGTCATGGCCTCGACCTGGTCGTGCGTGACGTAGACGGTGGTGACGCCGAGGCGCTCGTGCATCTGGTTGAGCGAGGCGCGCATGGAGACGCGGAGCTTGGCGTCCAGGTTGGACAGCGGCTCGTCCATGAGGAAGGCCTGCGGCTCGCGGACGATGGCGCGGCCCATGGCGACACGCTGGCGCTGACCACCGGACAGGGCGGCCGGCTTGCGCTTGAGGTAGGTCTCCAGGCCCAGCATCTTGGCGGCGTCGTTGACGCGCTGCTGGATCTCGGCCTTGGGCATCTTGCGGAGCTTGAGGCCGAAGGCAAGGTTCTCCTCGACCGTCATGTGGGGGTAGAGCGCGTAGTTCTGGAACACCATCGCGATGTCGCGGTCCTTCGGCGGCAGGTGGTTGACCACCTTGTCGCCGATGGCGATCTCGCCGCCGCTGATGTCCTCGAGGCCGGCGATCATCCGGAGCGCGGTCGACTTGCCGCAACCGGAGGGGCCGACCAGCACCATGAACTCGCCATCCTTGATCTCAAGGTTGAGCCCGTTCACGGCCTTCACGCCACCGGCGTAGATCTTGTCGACGTTGGTCAGAACGATGGATGCCATGACTGTCCTTCGCGCTCCAGGGCTTGACCCCGATGTTGTGCGGAGTTTCCACTTTCGTGGATACGTTTTCAAGCATCTCACCCGAAACGGACATCGGTGTCAAGGGTTTGGGCGTGACCAGCCCTGCTGTTCCTTGGGGACTTCCCGGATTCCGGAAAGCATGATGGAATCGTTTCCATGGAAAAGCGGGCGACCATCAAGGACGTGGCCGAGGCGGCCGGCGTGGGCGTGGCCACCGTGTCGCGGGTGCTGTCCGGCGGCTCGGCCAGCCCGCGCACCCGTGAGCGGGTGCTCGCCGTCGCCGCCCAGCTCGACTACCGGCCCAGCGCGCTGGGCCGCAACCTGCGCCAGCGCCGCACCGGCGGCATGGGGCTGCTCGTGCCCGACCTCACCGACCCGTTCTTCGGCCGGCTCGCCGAGGGCGTGCTCGCCTGCGGCCGCTCGGCGGGCGAACCGGTCGTGCTCGCCTCCACCGCCGACGACCCCGAGCAGGAGGCCGAGATGATCGGCATGCTGCTGGAGCAGGGCGTCGACCGGGTGATCGCGGTGCCGTCGGGCGGCGCCGACACCTGGCGGCCGGCGATCCGCGCGGGCATGGCGGTCGTCTTCGCCGACCGGCTGCCGGCCGACGCCGCCGAGCAGGCCGGCTCCTCCGCCGTCAGCGACCTCATGCTCCTGGACGGCGTGCCCGCCCCGGCCGCGCCGCCCGCCCGCCCCGTCGACGTGCCCGCCGTCCTGGCCGACGACCGGTCCGGCATCCGTACGGCGGTCCGCTACCTGCGCGGGCTGGGCCACCGGCGCATCGCCTTCCTCGGCGGCCCGGGCCACGACCGGCGGGTGGCCGCCTTCCGCGAGGCGGTCGGCGACCCGGTGGACGAGGAGCTGGTCGTCTTCGCCACGGGCAGCCGCGACGCCGCCTACGCCGCAGCCTCCGGGCTGTTCCAGAGTCGCCCGGACCTGTCGGCGGTGGTCGCGGCGGGCAACGTGCTGGGCGAGGCGGCCGTGCTGGCCGCCCGCGAGCTCGACCTGCGGGTGCCCCGTGACGTGTCGCTGGTCATGTACGACGACGTGCCGTGGGCCGAGCTGTGCGCGCCGCCGCTGACCGTGATCGCCCAGCCCGGCCGCGACATCGGCTATCGCGCCGCCGAGCTGGTCCTGCGCACCGGCGCCGCCCGGCGTCCGCGCACGGTCGTGCTGCCGACCGAGCTCATCGTCCGGGGCAGCTGCGGTCCGCACCGCTGAGGCCGGCTTCCCGCGGCCCTACAGCACCTTCTCGATGGCCGCGGCGATCGCCGGGTCGTCCGGCGCGGTGCCGGGACGGAACCGCGCCGCCACCGTGCCGTCGCGGGCCACGAGGAACTTCTCGAAGTTCCACTGCACGTCGCCGGCCTCGCCGTCGGCGTCCGGGACGCCCGTCAGGCTCTCGTACAGCGGGTGCCTGCCGGGGCCGTTGACCTCGGCCTTCTCCAGCAGCGGGAAGTCGACGCCGTAGGTGGCCGAGCAGAACTCCTGGATCTCCTCGGCGCTGCCCGGCTCCTGCCCCATGAACTGGTTGCACGGCACGCCGACCACGCTGAACCCGCGCGGCCCGTACTGCTTGTGCAGCTCGACGAGGCCGGCGTACTGCGGGGTCAGCCCGCAGCGGGAGGCCACGTTCACGATGAGGAGGGCGGCGTCGCCCGCCAGGCCCGCGAGGGTGGTGGGCACGTCCGCCAGGGTGCGGACCGGGATCTCTCGAACACTCATGCGCCCGACCCTACTCGCCATCCCACCTTCGAGAGCGGTTCAAACCCCAGGTGCGCGCCCGTTTCGCGGCAAGGGCGGGCCATCCGCGCCCCGGGCCGCGCCAACCCGGCCCAACGGGAGCGCCGATTGTCGGCCACCGTCCGGCAAACACCTGTCCGGGGCGTGTCCCAGGTCCCGGAGCCCGGTCGGGCCGCGTACTACAACCGGCTAAGAGGACATGTCGTGGCGCCCTCCGGGCCGTCCAGCGTGATCGGACGGAACCAAGGATCCCGGAGGGCCGCGCGGACCCTCCGCGTGCGAGCCACGGACGCGGACCGGCAGGGGCGCCGGGGAAGCGAGAGCGCCCGTCCGCACGCGACCCGACCGCGAGGACTGAATTGGACAGCAAGCGCACGCTACAGATCACTCTCGCCGCCGTCGCCGGCCTCACCGCGTTCAGCGGTACGCCGACGGTCGCCTGGGCCGAGACCGGGGACGCCCCGGTCGTCAGGACCGGGGTCTGGCGGACCTCCGCCGAGCCGAAGGTCGTCGCCGGGAACGCGAAGAGCAGGAGCAAGGGTTTCGCCCTGAACCAGGTGGTGCAGCGGTCGTGGCCGCTGCGCGAGTTCCACTGCCTGGACAACCTGTGGACCAGGGAGAGCAACTGGAACCACCGCGCATACAACAGATCGTCAGGCGCCTACGGCATCCCGCAGGCGCTCCCCGGAGGAAAGATGCGGGGAGCGGGCAGGGACTGGCGTCACAATCCGGAGACGCAGATCCGGTGGGGCCTGGCCTACATCAAGGGGAGGTACGGCAAGCCGTGCGGCGCCTGGGGGCACTTCCGGTCGCACAACTGGTATTGACGTCAGGTGTCGACGTCGGCTTTCCCGAGGGCATCCGCGGCTGTGCGGGTGCCCTCCCGCCGTGCCGGGTGCACGGCGATCGCCCGGATCATCAGCTCGACGCCGAACTCGAAGTCGCCCTCGTGGTCGCAGCCGCCCAGCAGCGCCGACAGCGCGTGCACCTCGGGGAACAGCGCCGGGTCGACCACGCCGGGATCGGCCGCGCCCTCACGCGGCGGCGCGAACGCGGGCGTCACCCCGACCTCCCGCAGCAGCGACCCGACGACGAACGCGATGAACACCCGCAGCACCCGCACCGCGTCGGCCCCGTCGAACCCCGCGCTGCGCAGCGTCGCCAGCGCCCGCTCCACCGGCAGCATCCCGGCCGGCGAGTGGACCTGCCGGCTGACGACGAGCATCGTGCAGCGGGGATAGTGGTGGGCGATCTGCCGGAAGGCGCGGGCCTGCACGCGCACCCGGTCGGTCCAGTCGGCGCCCGGGTCGTCGGTGAACTCGATCTCGCTCAGCACGGCCTCGGCCACGCCGCTGAGCAGCGCGTCCTTGTTGGGCACGTGGTTGTAGAGGGACATCACGCCGACGCCCAGCTCGGCCGCGATGCGCCGCATGGAGACCGCGTCGGCGCCCTCCCGCTCGATCAGCTCGATGGCCGCGGCCACGATGCGCGCCCTCGACAGAGGCTCGGTGCTCATAGCTCATTCTATTGACGTACGTACACCGTACGTGCAAGCTCCGATTACGGACGTACGGTGTACGTGACCCCCCCGGAGGTCCCCATGTCGACCCACGATCTCTACACCATCCCCGCCGGGCTCTCCACGTGGAACGTGGACATGGCCGGAACCAGCAAGTTCACCTGGGAGTACGACGACGGCCGGGACAGGATGCTGGCCCTCTACCAGAAGGGCAAGGACAAGCAGTGGGACTCCGTCAAGCGCATCGACTGGGGCCTGGAAGTGGACCCGTACGACGTGCTCGGCATCCCCGACCACACCATCGCCATCCACGGCACCCCGCTGTGGGACCGGATGGACGAACGCCAGCGGCAGGAGGTCAGGCTGCACGGCGCCGCCTGGCAGTTCTCCCAGTTCCTGCACGGTGAGCAGGGCGCGATGATCTGCTCGGCGCGGATCGTCGAATCGGTGCCCGACCTCGACTCCAAGTTCTACGCCGCCACCCAGACGATGGACGAGGCCCGCCACGCCGAGACCTACGCCCGCTTCCTCCAGGAGAAGGTCGGCCTCGCCTACCCGATCAACGAACACCTCAAGGCGCTGCTCGACAGCACGCTGACCGACTCCCGCTGGGACATGCCGTACCTGGGCATGCAGGTGCTCATCGAGGGCCTGGCGCTGGCGGCGTTCGGCGTCATGCGCGACATCACCACCAAGCCGCTGCCCAAGCAGATCCTCGCCTACGTCATGCAGGACGAGGCCCGGCACGTCGCCTTCGGCCGGATGGCGCTGCGCGACTACTACCGCCAGCTCTCGGAAGCGGAGCTGCGCGAGCGCGAGGACTTCGTCATCGAGGGCTGCTACCTCATGCGCGACCGGCTGCGCGGCCGCGAGACGTGGGAGAACCTCGGCCTGACGAAGGCCGAGGTGGACGAGGCCATGCGGGCGGTCGACGAGTCGGAGTACCTGCGGCTGTTCCGCTCACTGCTGTTCAGCCGCATCGTGCCGTGCGTCAAGGACATCGGCCTGTGGAGCCCCCGGCTGCAGCAGGCGTACGCGGACATGGGCGTGCTGGAGATGGCCGGCCAGTCGCTGGAGGCGCTGATGCGGCAGGACGAGGAGATCGCCGAGAAGCTGGACGCGGCCCGCTTCGCCGAGGAGGAGGCCGAACGCCACGCCGAGGTCGCCGACACCATCACCCTCGGCTCTCACGACTGAGCGAAGGGATGCGCCCGTGGGCCGGGGCGTCGTTCAGCGCCCGGCCTCCCGGGGGGAAAGGCTTCTCCTGAACGTGGGCACCGCCGTGAACAGGCCGGCGAGGATGAGCATGCCGCAGGCGAGGATCGTCAGGACGACGGCCGGCTCGACGTGCATGAGGAGGAGACTGCCCAGGACCGGCCCGAGCACGACGGCGCTGTAGCTGCCCAGCCGCGAGGCGGCGGTCACGCGGGCGGGCTCCCGGCTGAGCGCGGTCCGCACGGTGACGTTGCTGAGCCCGCCCGCCAGCCCGACGACGACCAGCGCTCCGGCGAAGGAGAGGAAGCTCTGCCGGAACACGAGGGTGAGCAGGACCCCCGCCGCGCACGCCCAGACGAGCAGCAGCATCGTGGACCGGCCGTCCCCCAGCAGCCCGGCCCGGGCGAACAGCCGCGACATGCGGCCCTCGCCCGTCCACGCGCCGATGCACTGCGAGATGGCGTGCCGCCTCGGCGCCATGAACGCGCCGACCATGCCGCCGAGCCCCGGGCAGGCGAGGACCGCGCCGACGTACAGCGGAGGAAGGCGCTCTCTCGACGCGGTGATCAGGAGCACCACGATCAGGCACTGGACCATGAGGTTCGTGCAGGCGGTCACGAGGGTCGCCGACCTCAGGAACCGGTTCCGCCAGAGCTCGGCCAGCCCGGCGCCGAGCTGCGCCGGGGACTTCCGCGTGCGCTCATGGTGCCGGTCGGGCAGCCGATGGAGCATGATCGCGGCCACGGCGAACATGGCGGCGTTCGCCAGGAAGGGCACCAGGACGCCGATGCCGTGCAGCAGTCCGCCGAGCGGCCGCCCCAGCAGAACGGTGGCATGCGTCATGGCCTCGTGCGTGGACAGCGCGGTGTCCACCCGGTCCGAGCTCACCGTGGTGGGGACCAGCGTCGTCTCGGCCACATTGGAGATCACGCACAGCACGCCTTCGACCAGGGCGACGAGCATGAGGTGCCACAGGCTCAGCGCATCGCCGAGCATGACGGCGCACAGGCAGGCGATGAGGACCATCCGCGCCGTCTCACTCCACACCAGCACCCTGCGGGCGCCCCACCGGTCGACGAGCGCACCGGCCGGCAGGTGAAAGAACAGGCCGGGGACGGTCGAGGCGCACATCACCCAGCCGACCCACACCGGGGAGTCGGTCAGCGCGACCGCCAGCAGCGGATAGGTGACGTTCAGCGTGCGCGTGCTGAGGAGAGAGCTGCCCGACGCCCATAAAACACCCTTGAATCCAGGCGAATCTGCCAAAAAGGGCATGATGTGAACAAACTTAAGCACGCTTCCGCCCAGCTGCGTATGACATCAGTCGCGACACATTCTCCGGAGATCAGCAAGACAACACGTCACACAGCGGCAATGCGCTCATACTCGGTCAAATCACGTCAAACGAGAGACCTTTGCGACAGGCAGCAATGCCGCGCCTGTCGCATCATAGAGGGTATACGCCAGCCCACAGGATAGGGCGGCAATTCACGCGACTCCGGATTTAATCCAATAAAGCCCGATTTCGAGCAAATACGATGTCATCGCACATCCGTGCGCCCGGCATCGCCATCTGGGCGGAACAGGCGCACGCCCACGTACGCTCACCGCGGAACGTACGTGGCCGTCATCTCGTCATGGTGCGCGGTCGCCACGGGACCGTCTCACGCCACGCCGGTCGGTCCTGTGTTCACAGCGCCGACGAGAAGCCGGCCACCGTCCCGCCTTCCTGGCCCGCGCACCTACGCCACGCCCGGTCCAGGGCGGGTATCGCCAAGCTCTTGAGATCTTCCAGGTCGATGTCGCTGACATCGATGAGCCCGGACCCGTTCGCATCCTCCATACGGCCCTCCCTGAGCCTGGTTACGGCCGCCCGCAAATGCGGTGAATTGCACCCTGAGCGCACCCCTGGTTTCCTCTATGTGATTCTGTGACCGCTTCTCGCCAGAATCAATCTCAGGAGCGAAAATAAGGGGAAGACGAGAGGGGCTGAGGCGCCGTGGACGAGCAGGTCAGCACGCCGGAACCGGCACGGATGCCCGCAATCTGGGGTAAGAAGATCCCGGGTCGCAACAAGAATTTCACCGGGCGCGAAAGCCTGCTCGCCCAGTTGCGGGAGAGCATCACCACCTCCACCAAGGCCGCCGTCGTCCCACTCCCCCAGGCCCTGCAGGGGCTCGGCGGCGTGGGCAAGACCCAGCTCGCCATCGAGTACGCCTGGCGCTACCGCGGCCACTACGACCTCGTGTGGTGGGTGCCGGCCGACCAGCCGATGCTGGTCCCCAGCACGCTGGCGGCGCTCACCGACGATCTCAAGCTGCGCTCCCCCAGCAGCGTCGGCATCGACGAGGCCGCCGCGTCCGTGCGCGACGCCCTCCAGCGCGGCGACCCGGTCGACAAGTGGCTCCTGATCTTCGACAACGCCGACGACCCCGAGGGCATCAGGGACCTGATCCCCGAGGGCGGGCCCGGCCACGTGCTGATCACCTCGCGCAACAGCCGCTGGAGCGGGGTCGCCGAGACGGTGCCCGTCGACGTCTTCACCAAGGGCGAGAGCGTCGACTTCCTGCGCAAGCGCCTCCAGCGCGCCATCGAGCAGGACGAGGCCGAGCACCTGGCCACCGAGCTGGGCGACCTTCCGCTGGCGCTGGAGCAGGCGGCGGCCCTGCAGGTCATGACCGGCATGACCACCGACGAGTACATCGAGCAGCTCGCCCGCCAGACCCGGGCCGTGCTCGGGCTCGGCAAGTCCACCGAGTACCCGCTCTCCATGACCGCGGCCTGGCAGCTGTCGGTCCAGGAGATCGAGGCCCGGCTGCCCGAGGCGGCCGAGGTGCTGCGCTGCCTGGCCTTCTTCGGCCCCGATCCGATCCCGCGCGACATCTTCCGGCGGGCCAACAAGACCGGCACCCCGCGGATGGGTCCCATCCTGGCCAACCCGCTGATGCTCAGCCAGGCTCTGGCCGAGCTCAACCGTTTCGCCCTGGTGAAGATCGAGCAGGAGGCCGGCACTGTCCAGGTCCACCGGCTCGTCCAGGCGCTCCTGCGCGACTCGCTCGCCGAGGACGAGCGCGAGGCCATCCGGCACGAGGTGCACCAGCTGCTGGCCGGCGGGGCGCCGACGAACCCCGAGGACACCACGCAGTGGCCGGCCTTCTACGACCTGGTGCCGCACCTGAGGCCGGTCGGCATCGCCACGAGCACGCACGAGGCCGTGCAGGACTTCGCGATCAACATCGTCCGCTACCTCTACCGGGTGGCCAGCTACAACTCGGCGCAGGCCTTCGCCGAGGAGTTCCTCGAAAGCTGGTCGCGGCGGGGCGGCCCGCGAGACCACAACGTGCTGCGCATCCGCAGGCAGCTGGGCAACGTGCTGTGGCAGATCGGCCGCTACGACGAGTCCCGCAGGCTGAACGAGGAGACGCTCGAGCTGATGCGGGAGGAGTTCGGCCCGGAGCATCCGGAGACGCTCGGCGTCGCCCTCACCTTCGGCGCCAACCTGCGCGCCCAGGGCAAGTTCCGTGAGGCGTTCCAGCAGGACACCGCCACGCTGGACGCCTACGAGAGGGTGTTCGGCGCCACCGACCCGGCCACCCTGCGCGTGATCAACAACCTCGCGCTCGACCACGCCCTGCTCAGCGAGTACGAGACCGCCCGCAGGCTCCAGCAGCTGGCCTTCCTGGAGCTGTCGAGCACGCGCGCGGACGTGAGCAAGTGGGACGTGCAGATGTACTGGAACGGCCTGGCCCGGGTGGTGCGGGCCTGCGGCGACCACGCGCAGGCGTGCGACTTCGGCGAGGAGGCCTACGCGCACGGCTGCCGCGAGCTGCAGGTCGAGCACCAGCTCACGCTCATGACGGCGCGTGACCTGTCCATCGCCCGCCGGCGGATCGGCGACGTCGCCGGGGCGCTGGAGCTGATCGAGGAGACGCACGCGCGGCTGGTCAAGCTCTTCGGCTCCCAGCATCCCGAGACCATGGCCGCGATGGTCGCCCTGAGCAACACGCTGCGCCAGAGCGGGCGCGAGGAGGAGGCGATGGCGCTGGCGCGGACGGTGCTCCCCCGCTACCAGGAGGTCTTCGGCCCGCAGCACCCCTTCACCTACGGCTGCCAGATCAACCTGGCCCTGCTCTACCGTCTGCGCGGCGACGTCCGCAGGGCCGGCGAGCTCGACCGCGAGGCGCGCGACGGGCTGCGGGAGGTGCTCGGCGAGCGCCACCGCTACACCTTCGCGGGCTCCGTCAACCTGGCCAGCGACCTGGCCGCCCTCGGCGACGTCGCCGGGGCGCGCGAGCTGGGCAGGCGGACCTACCAGCAGGTGCACGACTTCTTCGGCGACCGGCATCCGCTGACGCTGTCGGCGGCCGTCAACCTGGCCATGGACCTGCGCGCCTCGGGCAGCGTCGCCGAGGCCGAAGACCTGTACGAGACCACCCTGGCGCGCTACAGGGAGTTCCCGAAGGACCATCCCGAACGGCTCCACGCCACGACCGGTGAGCGCTTCAACTGGGACTTCGACCCGCTCACGCTGTGACGCGCCCGTTCCTGGCGATCCAGGCCTCGCGGTGCCCGCCGGCCTCCGCCCTGGCCGCGGCCAGGGCCTCGGCGGGCACCGGCTCGGTGAGCCAGGCCGACAGGGTGGTGCGCATGGCGGTGACGAACTGCTTGCCGGCCGCGTTGAGCCGTCCGCTGTCGAGCAGGGTCCCCGTCACCTCGTGCGCCGACTCGCGCCACCGGCCGAACTCGATGTGCGGGCGCAGGTCGGTCTCGTGCGCCCGCTGCCGCCGCCAGAACCCCGACACGCCCAGATACGCGTACGCGCCCTGGATCAGGCCGGACAGCGGGCGCGGGTCGGGCCGCCAGGGGGCGTAGTAGCGGCGGCCGTCGTCCGGTTCCAGCAGGTCCATGACGTCCAGGACGGCGCCGAGCTTGGCGTGCTGCACCTCGTGGGCGAAGGTGGAGGCCAGCCAGCGGCCGTCGGGCGGGGTGGACATCGCGATCGCGCCGAACCGGCCGGCCGCCGATGCGCTGTTCATGCCCTGGGCCGGGGGCCGGATCGGGGTGAGCACGGTGATGATCGCGCCGAGCTCCTGGGCGATGGTCCAGTGGTGCCGCAGGAGCATCCGCCATGACGCGTCCAGGCACGCCTGCCAGGCACGGAGCTCGGCTGCGGGCAGGCGGCCGTCGATGACCGTCTCGCTGGTCCACCGGTGCGGGTCGAGGTCGTCGACGAGCAGGCCGAGTCCTTCGTCGCCGGTCCGGATCCGGGCCAGCGGCTCCCAGCCGGGCTGCTCCCGTTCTCCGGCCAGGACGCGCCGCCCGCCGGCCTCGACCACGCCGTCGGCGTGCACGCGCAGCTCGACCAGGTCGGCGGCGGCGGGGAGGACGAGCTGTCCGAGCGAGGGCAGCGTGACCCGGCCGCGCGGCGCGGGCGCCTCCGTCCGGCACGCGACCCCGGCCCGCACGGCCGCCGCCGCGGCCACCGCTCCGAGCTGCGCGGCCCCGCCGTACGGGCCGGACGCGGGATCGTCCGGCGGTGCCCCGTCCCCACGGGTCAGGGCTTGTACGGTGTGCGCGGCCCAGCCGCCGACGGCGGGGTGGCCGAGCACGGCGTCGACGGCGTCCGGGCGCTTCTTCTCGATGCCCGCGAGCACGTCGTACGCGTGCTCCACCGCCTTCGCCCCGGCCAGCCGCGCGACGCCGAGCACCAGCAGGCGGTGCTTGCTGCGCTCGGCTGCGACGAGGTGGCGCATGGCCGCGGCCCCGCCCCCGCCGGCCGCCAGCCGGGACAGCACCTCGCCGGGCAAGCGGTGGGAGCGTGGTTCCATGGAGTTCCCTTCACGTGGAGGATCGCCGCAGGTCTCTGACGAGACGCGAGTGGATGTGCCCGATCAGCCGGTAGAGGTCGTAGCAGTAGACCGAGGGATTGCGGAACCCGGTGCCCGGCCGGTAGCGGTGCGGGTAAAGGCCGGCGCCGCACACCCTGCCGAACCGGCACGATTTGCAGGTGTCGCTCAGCGCTTCCCAGCCGAGCTGCCTGGCGACCATGCCGGGATGCTCCAGAGCCAGGTCGAAGGGATGGTCGACGATGTTGAGGCCGGTGGCGGGCGCGCCGTGCTGCACCACCTTGAGCGCGTCGGTCTGCTCGATCGTGCCGTCGGTCTCGATCACCACGAGGCTCGTCGGGGTCAGGCCCACCGATTCGCTGGCGGACTTGCCGCCCAGAAGCATGTGGATGATCTCCTCGAAGAGGCGGACGACGGTCTCGCCGCTGGAGCCGTACCAGCGGTCGAAGACGGCGACGAGCCAGTCGCCGTAGGGCGTCTTCTTGGGGTCGGGAGAGCGGCCGGGCGGCGGTGACTCCCAGGTGCCGTGCGGCAGCAGGAAGTCGATCATCGGCGGCCTGAACTCCAGGAGCGCCTCGTAGGTCTCGACGGGGTGGTTGGCCAGGTCGACCGTGCACAGCAGGCCGCTGTAGAGGTGTTGGAAGGGCGGGCGCGTCAGCAGCCGGAGCGCCTTGGCGACCGGCTCGTAGCTGCCGCGGCCGTCGGAGAAGCGGCGGTTACGGTCGTTGCCGCGTGGGCTGCCGTCGAGGCTCACGCCTACCTTGACGTCGAGGTCGGCGAAGCAGCGCAGCGCGTCGTCGTCGAGGAGGACGCCGTTGGTCTGCACCGCCGCGTCGACGCGCAGGCCCGGACCGGCGTGGGCTCTGATGGTCTCCACGGCGTCGCGCAGGTAGGCGTGGCCGACCAGGAGCGGCTCGCCGCCGTGCAGGATGAGCCGGACGGAGTCGACCTGGTGGCGTTCGGCGTGCTCGGTGATGCGGGCGGCGGCGGTGGTGATGAGCTCGGGCGCCATGATCTTGGGGCGTGATCGCCAGCTCTGGTCGGCCAGGGTGTAGACGTAGCAGTAGTCGCACGCCAGATTGCACCGGCTGTGCACTTTCAGGAGAAATTGCCGGAAGGGCCGGGGCTCCCAGCCGTCCTGCAGCATTTGGGGCACATCGAGGGTGGCGGGCCACTCTCGTGCTGGTTCTAGGAATGTCACCGCGCAACACCCCGTGCCTGCCCCGGGAACTTGTGTAATCCGCAATGCTAGCCGAGTCCCGGCCGATTGAGGAGACCAGCCTTAACGCCCATAAAAGCGCGGCCATTAATCACGGTGGATCGTCGCGGAATTCCATGAAATCGATGAGCACGAGGGCCAGGCCGTGCCGGGCGAGCGAGGTGTCGGGGTGGTCGGCGCCCAGCACCCGTTCCCGGTGGGCCAGCACCCGCTCGTACGCCTCCTTCGCGTCCTCGAACCTGCCCCTCTTGTGCAGGGTGGTGGCGAGGTCGTACAGGGTGAGCAGCGTGTCGGGGTGCTCCTCGCCGAGGACCCGCTGCCGGTCGGCCAGCACCTGCCGCAGGTCCGTCTCCGCCTCCTGGTACATCTCCAGGTCGGCCAGGACGGTGGCCAGGTTGTGCCGCGTGTTCAGGGTCTGCGGGTGGTCCGGGCCGAGGACGCGCCGCTGGTTGTCCAGCGTGTCCCGGTACGACTCCGCCGCCTTGCGGAACTCCTCGCGGGACTGCAGCGCCCGGCCGAGGTGGTGCCCGGTGAGCAGCGTGTCCGGATGGTCGGCGCCGAGGACGCGCCTGCGGTCGTCCAGGACCTCGCGGTAGTACTTCTCCGCCTCGCGGAGGTTGCCCTGCCGGTGCAGGTTGGCGGCCAGGTTGTGCCGCGTGAGCAGCGTGTCGGGATGGTCGGGGCCGAGCACCCGCTCCCGGTCGGCCAGCACCTTGCGCAGCTCGTCCTCCGCCTGCCGGAAGCTGCCCCGTTTGTGCAGCAGGATGGCCAGGCTGTGCCGGAGCTGGAGCAGGGCCGGGTCACGGGCCGACAGCGTCCCGGTGACGCGGACGGCCTCGTCGGCGAGCTGCGAGGCGTCGGGATAGGAGCCGTACTCGCGCAGCACGTCGATGACGGTCGACGTGCTGGAGGCCAGCCCGCGCAGGAGGTCGCGCGGAGGGTTGCCGGGGCAGCGGCCGATGAGGGCGCGCAGATGGGCTTCCAGCAGGACCCCCATCGGCCAGTCGTACGGCTGCGCGGGGTCGAGCTCGCCCAGCTCGGCGTGCAGCAGGTGCAGGGCGATCGCCCAGGCCCGCTGCTGGACGTCGCTGCGCTGGGGCGGGATGCGCAGCCGCGGCGGCCTGGCCACCCGCAGCGTCTCGGCCACCAGCGGGTGCAGCCGGAAGCCGGGGATGTCGCCGTCGGAGGTCGGGTCGGTGAGACCGACCCTGGCCAGGGCCTCGATCGCGACGGCGACCTGGTTGGAGGTGGCTCCGATGAGCGCGCCGAGCCGGCCCGGGTGCAGCAGGCCCGAGGGGATGGTGTGCGCGTCGGCGAGCTGGGCCATCACCAGGGCGATGGTGGCGGCCTCCTTCACCTGCTGGTCCCGGAGCGTGCGCAACGACAGCTGCCAGGTCCTGGCCACCACCTGCCGGTCCGGCGGCGGCTGGGAGGTGTCGGGGCGCAGGTCCAGGATGCCCACCATGTCCCCTTCGAGAGCCTGCTGGTAGGCGGCGAAGGTGCGGAAGGCGCTGTGCGGCCACGCGATGAGGGTTCCGGCCAGGTGCAGCGCGAGGGGCAGGCATTGCAGCCTGCGGGCGAGCGCGACGGCGCGGTCCGTGTCGGGCGCTTCGGGGGCCAGGTCGCGCAGCATCTGCGCCGCGGCCCCCTCGTCGATCGGCTCGATCGCGTGCACCTCGCACAGCGGCCCCCAGGTCCGGGGGTCGCGGTCGCGGGAGGTCACCACGGTCACGCACATCCGGCTGGTGCGGATCCACCCGTTGCCCTCGCCGGCGGCGCCTCCGGGCGGGGCCAGCACGGCGTGCGGGTCGTCGGCGTTGTCGAGGATCAGCGCGAACCCGCCGATCTTGCCGGTGCGCCGGACCGCGCCCCAGAAGACGTCGGCGGCGTTGCGGCGGCCGGCCAGCGCGTCCTGGACGTTCTCCGGCGGGACCCCGAGGTCGTCCTGCGCCACCTGCAGGAGCAGCGTCTCCACCTGGCCGCGGCTGGTGGCCTCGACCCACCAGACCACCCGCTGCTGCTGGCGGAACTCCTCGGCGAGCTTGAGCGCGATCGTCGTCTTGCCCAGGCCGCCCATGCCGCCGAGGACCTGCACCGGCGCGCCCGGCACCGCGGCCGCCTGCCGTAGCCGCCGCATCAGGTCCTCGCGGCCGCGGACGGAGTCCGGCAGGCGGCCGATGGGCGCCTCGACCGAGCCGATCACGCCCGGGACGTCGGGGGCGTCGGCCCGCACGGTGGGGCGGTGACCGGAAACTCCCCTGGCCAGGGTGGCGCGCCTGCGGCGACGGTCCCGCCACAGGCCCACCATCGGCGGCACCGCGATCAGCGCCGCGGGCACCGCGAGCAGAGCAGCGATCACACCGGCGATCGTCGCCACCAACTCCATGCCTCTACGCTATGAGGACATTTACCATAAAGAGGAAATTCACCGAGGATGGCAGGCCCGTAACCGTATCCTCACCGCGCGGATATCATCGGCGCGCTCGCGGATAATTGACACTCCGCCATTCCCTCCCGGACATTTCGAACTTCCCGCTCCGATTACTGCAAACTGTCCGGTCAAGTCAGGCCGTGGAAGCGGCGGTGGAGGGTGCGGATCTGGGGAGCCAGGTCCGGGGCCGGGCCGTCCACCACCGCGTCCGGGACGACCTCCCGGATGCCGAGCGGCCGGACCGGCGGCCCGGCGACGCCCATCTCGGCGAGCCACTGCCCGAGCTGCTCCGACGAGGACGCGTACACGATCCGGCCCAGGCCCACCCAGCCGTGCGCGGCCGCGCACATCGGGCAGTGCTCGCCGGAGGTGTAGACGGTGGCGGCGGCGCGTTCGGCGGGGGTGAGGTGGGCGGCCGCCCAGCGGGCGATCTCGAACTCGGGGTGGCGGGTGTGGTCGCCGGTGGCCACCACGTGATTGTGGTCCTCCAGCAGGACGGCGCCGTCGGCCGAGACGAGCAGGGAGCCGAACGGCTCATCGCCGGCGGCCAGCGCCTCGGCGGCGAGTTCGGCGCATCGGCGCAGGTGACGAAGGTCTGTCTCGTTCATGGGACCACCCTGCCACGCCACCCTGCCATGCCCGCCACGACCTCCTCACCGCCCGAAAATGGGTTGATCGGCCGTACTAGCCTTGGAGGAATGCCTCCAGATACGAGCTCCCCTGGCCGTCCCCTGCTCGAATCCATCTCCCTCTGGCGGATGAGGCACTATCTCCGCCCCTATGTCGGCAAGCTGATCTTCATCTGGCTGACCGCGATCGCCGGCATCGGCGTCAGCATCACGCTGCCCCTCGTCGGCGAGCGGGTCGTCGACGGACCCGTGCGCACCGGTGACTCCGGCGCGCTGCTCACGCTCGGGCTGATCGCGCTCGGGCTCGGCGTCGTCGAAGCGCTTCTCACGTTCCTGCGCCGGTGGACGCAGACCGGGCCGGTGCTCGGCCTGGAGACGAGCATCCGCGACGACGTGTACGCGCACCTGCAGCGGCTGCCGATGAGCTTCCACGGCGAGTGGCAGTCGGGTCAGCTGCTGTCACGGGTGACCACGGACCTGTCGACGATCCGCCGCTTCCTCGGCTTCGGCATGCTGTTCCTGGTCATGAACATCCTGCAGCTCGTGACCGTGACCGTACTGCTGCTCAACCTCTACTGGCCGCTGGGGCTGCTCGTGGCCGGCTCGGCGGTGCCGATCGTGCTGCTGTCGCTGCGGTTCGAGAAGCGCTACATCAAGATCTCCCGGCAGGTGCAGGACGAGCAGGGCGATCTGGCCACGTTCGTCGAGGAGGCGGCGATCGGCGTCCGGACGATCAAGGCGTTCGGCCGCCGCCACCACGTGTACGAGACGTTCGACGAGTCCGCGCGCAAGCTGCACGCCACCTCGATGGGCAAGGTGCGGCTGTCGGCGCGGTTCTTCACGTTCCTGGAGATGATCCCGAACTTCACGCTGGCGCTGGTGCTGCTGCTGGGCGCGCTGGCGGTCGGCCAGGGCGCGCTGACGCTGGGCGCGCTGCTCGCGTTCACCACGCTGGTGCTGCAGCTCGTGTGGCCGATCGCGAGCCTCGGCTTCATCCTGGCGATGGCGCAGGAGTCGATGACCGCCGCCGACCGGGTGCTGGAGGTCATGGACACCGTCCCGGACATCGTGGGCGGGCAGGCGGCGATCGAACGGCCGCGCGGCCACCTCCGGCTGGAGGGCGTGGAGTTCCGCTTCCCCGGCGCGGACCGGCCGGTGCTGCGGGACGTCTGGCTGGACGTGCGGCCCGGCGAGACCGTCGCGATCGTGGGCGCGACCGGGTCGGGCAAGACGACGCTGACGGCGCTCGTGCCGCGGCTGCTCGACGTCACGGCCGGGCGGGTCACCATCGACGGCCGCGACGTACGCGAGCTGGCGCTGCCCGAGCTGCGCTCGATCGTCGCCACGGCGTTCGAGGAGCCGACGCTGTTCTCGATGAGCGTGCGCGAGAACCTGACGCTCGGCCGCCACGACGCCACCGAGGAGGAGCTCGCCGCCGCGATCCGCACCGCGCAGGCGATGTTCGTGTACGACCTGCCGTGGGGCCTCGACACGCGGATCGGCGAGCAGGGCCTGTCGCTGTCCGGCGGGCAGCGGCAGCGGCTGGCCCTGGCGCGGGCCGTGCTGAGCAGGCCGCGCATCCTGGTGCTGGACGACACGCTGTCCGCGCTCGACGTGGAGACCGAGGCGCTGGTGGAGGAGGCGCTGCGGGAGGTGCTGCGCGAGGCGACCGGCATCGTGGTCGCGCACCGGGCCTCCACGGTGCTGCTGGCCGACAAGGTCGCGCTGCTGTCCGGCGGCACGATCACGCACGTGGGCCGTCACCAGGACCTGCTCAACGAGGTCCCGGCCTACCGCGAGCTGCTGGCCCAGGACGCCGACCTCGACCCGTCCGAAGGAGCGCTGCGATGACCGCGACGACGACCTGGCGCGGGGTCGCCTCGGAGGACCAGGACGAGCTGACGGACAAGGTCAGCGGGCTGCTGCGGGCACGCTCCCGCAAGCTCCTCGGTGACCTGCTGAAACCCCACCACAAGGCGATCGCGCTGCTCACCGCGGTGATCGTCGTGTCGAACGCGGCGGGGCTGGCGATCCCGTACCTGGTGAAGGTCGGCATCGACGCGGGCATCCCGCCGATGCTGCGCGGCACCGGGCCGGGCACGCTGCTGACCGTCGTCGGCGTGATCCTGGCGGCGGCGGCCACGCAGGCGGTGACCCGGCAGTGGTTCCTCAAGCTGTCGGGCCGCATCGGCCAGGACATCCTGCTGGAGCTGCGCCGCCGGGTGTTCGACCACTTCCAGCGGCTGTCGCTGAGCTTCCACGAGAAGTACACCTCGGGGCGGGTCATCTCCCGGCTCACCTCCGACATCGAGGCCATCGCCGAGCTGCTGCAGTCGGGCTTCGACGGGCTGGTGACGGCGGTGCTGACGATGTTCGGCACGGCGGCGCTGCTGCTGGTCCTGGACGTGCACCTCGGGCTGGTGGCGCTGGTGCCGCTGCCGCTGCTGCTGCTGTTCACCCGCTGGTTCCGGCGGCAGTCGGCGCTCGTCTACCGGCGCACCCGCGAGACGGTGGCGCTGGTCATCGTGCACTTCGTGGAGTCGATGACCGGCATCCGCGCCGTGCAGGCGTTCCGCCGCGAGCCGCGCAACCAGGAGATCTTCCAGCAGCTCAACGACGACTACCGGCAGGCCAACGTCCGGGCCATGAAGCTCATCGCGATCTTCATGCCGGGGATCAAGCTGATCGGCAACGTGACCGTGGCGGTGGTGCTGTTCTACGGCGGCTACCTGGCCTTCCACGGCGAGGTGACGGTCGGCGTGCTCACCGCGTTCCTGCTCTACCTGCGCGGCTTCTACGAGCCGATGCAGGAGATCAGCCAGTTCTACAACACGCTGCAGTCGGCGAGCGCGGCGCTGGAGAAGCTGTCCGGCGTGCTGGAGGAGGAGCCCGCGGTGCCCGAGCCGCGCGAGCCGCACGCGCTGGCCGAGGCGCGGGGCGCGGTGCGCTTCGAGGGGGTCCGGTTCGCCTACGTGGAGGAGATGCCGATCCTGCCGGGGCTCGACCTGACCATCCCCGCCGGGCAGAGCGTGGCGCTGGTCGGCTCGACCGGGGCCGGCAAGACCACGCTGGCCAAGCTGATCTCCCGCTTCTACGACCCGACGGCCGGGCGGGTGCTGCTCGACGGCGTCGACCTGCGCACGCTGGACGAGGCCACGCTGCGCAGGGCCGTGGTCATGGTGACGCAGGAGAACTTCCTGTTCAGCGGCACGGTGATGGAGAACATCAGGTTCGGCAGGCCGGACGCGTCCGACCGTGAGGCGCGCGAGGCCGCCATGGCGATCGGGGCGCACGAGTTCATCTCGGCGCTGCCCGACGGGTACGAGACCGAGGTCGGCAAGCGCGGCGGGCGCATGTCGGCGGGGCAGCGGCAGCTCGTCGCGTTCGCGCGGGCGTTCCTGGCCGATCCGGCCGTGCTGATCCTGGACGAGGCGACGTCCAGCCTGGACGTGCCGAGCGAGCGGCTCGTCCAGCGGGCGCTGCGCACGATCCTGGCCGACCGCACGGCGCTGATCATCGCGCACCGGCTGTCGACGGTGGAGATCGCCGACCGGGTCCTGGTCATGGAGCGGGGCGAGATCGTCGAGGACGGCGCGCCCGACCAGCTCGTGGCCGCCTCCGGCCGGTTCGCGAGCCTGCACCGCGCCTGGCTCGACAGCCTCAGCTGAGCACCGCGCGGCCTCTCCGTTCCGCCGGGCCGCCTCCCCGTTGAGGCGGCCCGCCCCTCCCGGCAGGCGTACGCCGGCCGGCCGCGCACCGGCCGGCCGGCGTACGCCGCCAGTTGGTCGGCACGGCCGCTAGTTGGTGTGTGCGACCGCGAGAACCACCCGGTAGAGCTCGTACCCGGCGATCAGCAGCACCGGCACGCCGAGCCCGAGGAGCAGCCGCCTGGGCCGCATCGCGGGCGCGGACGTGACCGCGGGCAGCGGCTCGACGGGCGGGGGCGCCGGAACCGGCGCCGGTTCGGGCGCCGGGACCAGCTCGGGGTGCCGGCTGAGGTAGCCCGGCGGGAACGAGGTCACGTGGAACGCTCCACAGCCGGGACAGCACGCCCCGGCCCAGGGAGGCTGCACGGGGACGCCGTTGCTCAGCCACACCTCGACGGTGTGACCGTGCCCGTCGTCGAGCCGCCTGACCGTGTAGCGCGCTTCCCATACGTGCCAGCACCGCAGGCACTCGTAGGGCCACAGCTGATGAGTGTCGAAACCATCGTGCACCAGGACCACCCCCCCGGTAACGGACCGCCATCCGCACCGAGTGTCCGCCCGGCTCACACCACCGGCAAGATGGGCCTTGTGACACCTTCCGTTAGGGAAAGCTCACCCTCCGTCATGTTAGGGAGTCAATAGAACCGTTTGGGCACCGGGCTCAGCAGCGGGGTGGGGTCGGGCGGCGCGGGTTCGCCGGACTCGACCAGCTCCGGATGGTGGGCGAGGTAGCCGTCGGGGAACATGACAGCCCCCTGGCAGCCACAGCGCGGGCAGACGACGCCGCTCGGCGCGGGCGGCGGCACCGCCACTCCCCCGCGCATCCACACCTCGCTCTCGGCTCCGTGCCGCCCCGGCACGTGCCGGACGAGGTAGTCCTCTTCCCAGACATGCCAGCAGCTCCGGCACTCGAAGGGCACGATCCTGCGCTCTTCGTCCATGGAGGTCACCTCCTCACTTCGAGTGTCCGCCTGCCGACGGAGTACCCGCAAGCGGGGTCAGCGAACGGCGATGACGAAGGTCAGGGCGCCGGCGACGACGGCGAGGGTGCCGAGCCAGGCGAGCAGCGCGTCGGCGCCGTTGTCGAGCGGGCGGCCGCCGTGCAGCGCCTGCTGGACGCGCCGGAAGCGGACGCCGGTCCTGATGAGCAGGACGGCCCCGCACAGCGCGGCGAGCGCGAAGGCGGCCAGGGCGGGCAGGGGCAGCCCGGCGCGGGCGGCCAGACCGGTGGCGCCCAGGCCGCCGGTGGCCAGCGTCACGGCGGTGCGCACCCAGGCCAGGCGCGTCCGCTCGCTCTGCAGCCCCCGGTCCCAGATCTCCTCCGACATCTCACCTCCCTGCCCGCGACGCCGGACGGGACGGCATGCGCGATTTGGCCCTCACGCGGCGAGCAGGATGAGGACGAGGGCGAGCACGGCCACGGCGGCGACGCCGTAGCCGAAGACCGCGGCCAGCGCGGGCGGCGGGAGCGGCGCCTCGGCGCGCAGGGCGCGCTGGATGTTGCGCCAGCGCGGGTAGGCCAGGCCCGCGGCCAGCGCCGACAGGGTGACGAGCACGACCGCGAGCACCGTGCGCAGCCAGGGGACGAACACGTCGGCGGGCACCGCCGCGATGGCCACGCCGCCCGCGCTCAGCGCCAGGGCGGTGCTCAGCCAGGTGAGAAACGTGCGTTCGTTGGCGAGGGTGAAACGCGGGTCGGGCTCCATGAGAAAAACGGTAGTTCGTACCTAT
The DNA here is from genome assembly GCF_040674795.1 of Nonomuraea sp. NPDC049725. NCBI lineage: Bacteria > Bacillati > Actinomycetota > Actinomycetes > Streptosporangiales > Streptosporangiaceae > Nonomuraea > Nonomuraea sp. NPDC049725. Next base: position 329,701 of record NZ_JBFANJ010000002.1, read on the forward strand.
TCTCCCTAGAGAAACCGGGATTCAGCCTCCGGTGCAGGCCGTGGCGACCTTCTCCAGATAGGCGGCCGTGTCGGTGCCGACCTTCTGGACGGCGTCGACCGCGTCGTTGGCGTTCTGGACGTTGATGCCGGCCAGCGTGCCGGCCAGCTTGTCGGTGGCTTCCTTGAGCGTGGTGTTGGCCGCGCCGTCGGCGACCTCGCCGAGCTTGGTGGCGGTGCTGTCGAGGGCCTTCTCCATGGCCTGCGGGTCGTTGGCCAGGGAGGTGAGCTGCGCGGTCAGCTCTCCGACGATCTTGGGAGCTTCGAGACAGGCCTGGGCCCGGTCGATCGTGTCGTTCACCTCACCGCATCCGGCGGCGAACACGAACGCGGAGAAGGCGAGCAGGGGCACGAAGCGGCTGCGTGGGCGAGACATATCTCGACCCTACCCAACAGGCCGCCGGTTGGGGCGGCACGGCGCCCGGCATCCGGCGGCCGTCCGGCCCGAAATAGGATCGGTTCATGGCTATGTGTGAGCATCTTTCCCAGGCTGACGACCCGCAGGCGCGCACTCCTGAGGGCTGCGAGGAGTGCCTGGCCTCCGGTGGCCGCTGGGTGCACCTGCGGCGCTGCCTGGAGTGCGGCCACGTGGGCTGCTGCGACTCCTCGCCCGGCAAGCACGCGACCGCGCACTTCCACGGCACCGGCCACCCGGTGGTGCAGTCGTTCGAGCCGAACGAGAAGTGGCGGTGGTGCTTCGTCGACAGCTCGATGGGCTAACGCTCCAGGATGGCCTCCTCGAAGTCGAGCTGGGCCATCACCTCGCGCAGCACCTCGTCGTCCAGCCGCCGCTCGTCGCGCAGCCGGACGAACACCTGCCGCTCGGCCTGGAGCATGTCGCGGCGCAGCCGCCTGTAGAGGGCGCTGGGCGTCTCGGCGCCGCCGTGGCCGGTGCCGCCGCCCAGGCGCTCCCAGGCCGACAGGGAGCGCCGCCAGGACTTCTCCCTGAGCTGGTCGATGACCTGCCGCTGGATCTCGTCCGGCTCGCCCTCGGCGGCGACCAGGCGGTCCAGCTCGGCCAGGCCGGCCTCCAGCGCCGCCTGCTGGGCCGACGCCTCGGCGAGGCGGTCCTCGTACAGCTCCTGCTCGCTCGACACGCGCAGCCGCCTGATCAGGGCCGGGAACGTCAGGCCCTGGACGAGCAGCGTGCTGATCACGGTGGTGAAGGTGAGGAAGAGCAGGATCTCGCGGTCCGGGATGTCGGGGATGAGCAGCGCGGCGGCCAGCGAGACCACGCCCCGCATGCCCGCCCAGCCGACGATCGTGAGCTGCTGCGGCGAGGGCGCCTCGTACCCCCGCCTGAACAGGCGCGGCAGGTGGGCGGCGGCGAACACCCAGGCGAACCGCACCGCGACCGTCACCAGGAACACCACGAGCGCGTAGAGCGCGACCTCCCACGGGCTGTAGCCGACGATGCCCTCGACCACGGTGACGAGCTGCAGCCCGATCAGCGCGAAGACGATCGTCTCCAGGAAGAAGTCGCTGACCTTCCACACCGAGTCCGACACCAGCCGGGTGCCGAACCCGCGCAGGTGCATCTGGTTGCCCAGATGGAGCCCCACGATCACGACGGCGATCACCCCGGAGGCGTGCACGCTCTCGGCCGCCAGGTAGGCGGCGAACGGGATGAGCAGCATCAGCGTGTTCTCGACCAGCGAGTCGCGCGTGTGGCGGAACAGCCAGGCGAACGCGTACGCCAGCGCCAGCCCGATCAGCACGCCCCCGGCGGCGGCCACGAGGAACTGCCAGCCGCCCTCCAGCAGGTCGATGCTGCCGCCGACGGCCGCCGCGATCGCCACCCGGTAGGCGGTCAGCGCGGTGGCGTCGTTGAACAGGCTCTCGCCGATGAGGATGGTCAGCGTCCGGCGCGGCAGCCCGAGCCGCCTGCCGACGGCCACGGCGGCGACCGCGTCGGGCGGCGCGATGACGGCGCCGAGCGCGAACGCCGCCGCCAGCGGCACGGCGGGCAGCATGAGGTGCACGACCAGGCCCACCACGACCGTGGTGAACAGCACGAGGCCGACCGACAGCAGCGCCACCGGGCCCCGGGCGTCACGCAGCCGCAGGTAGGAGCTGTCGAACGCGGCCGAGTAGAGCAGCGGCGGCAGGAACACGTAGAGCACCAGCTCCGGGTCCAGCCGCACCGCCGGGACCAGCGGCGACACGAGCAGCCCGGCCGCGACCAGCAGCAGCGGCGCGGGCCAGCCCTTGCGCCGGGCCACGGCCGCGAGCGCGACGGCGCCTCCGGCCAGCAGCAGCAGTTGCAGGCCAGTCGACGGGTTCACCGGCGGCTCCTCCACATATGGCGCCCAATTTGTCGGGCCAAGTGTAGGAAACGCCGCTAGTGGGTGGCGATCACCATTCGCGACGTTCGCCGCGATCGTCGTACGGCTGCTGCTCGGGGCGCAGCCGCTCGCCGGTGGAGAACATCGGGTCGCCGACGTACGGGCGGGTCATGTCGGAGTCCTGCGGGTGGTACGGCTCGGCCTGCTTGCCGAGGGCGAGCAGCGGGTCGACCGGATTGGGCGGCGTGCGCCCGTCGGCCCGGTCCTGCCCGTAACCGCCGCCCTGCCCGTAGCCGGGATCCTGGCCGTAACCGGGGTCCTGCCCGTAACCGCCGCTCTGCCCGTAGCCCGGGTCCTGGCCGTAGGACGGCTCCTGGCCGTACGCGCGGTCCTGGAAGGGGTCCTGGCGGCGGCCCGCGCCCGGGATGCCGTGCATCGGGGTGCCGAGCCCGGCGGCGGCCTGTACGGGCGGCTGGGGGCGGCTGGGGGCCTGCCGGCCCGCGTAGGGGTCGGCCTGGTGCTGCGGGTACGGGTCGGGCTGCCGGTAGGTCTCACCCGAGTGGTACGGCTCGTTCTGGTAGGACCCGGCCTGATAGGAGTCGGCCTGGTACGAGTCGCTCTGGTACGGAGTACTGGCCTGGGACGGGAAGCCGAGCGGGTCGGTCGACAGGGGCGGCGGGCGGTCGCCGGGCAGCTGGTAGACGGGCCCGGTGGAGGCGGTGGGCGACTCCTCGGCGTACTGGGGGCCGGTGAAGGGCTGCTGGTCCTGCGTGAAGTGGGGGCCGGACAGCGGGTCGCTGTAGCCGCTGTCGGTGTACTGCGGGCCGGTGAACGGCTCGGCGGGGGCCGGGCCGGTCAGCGGGTCGCTGTACTGCGGGCCGGAGAAGGGCTGGCGCTGCTGCTCGCGGGTGTCGCCGTAGGAGGCGACGAGCTTGTCCTGGTGGGCCGGGTTGCCCCGGGCCACGAGCACGTCGTTGGGCGACAGCGAGGCCGCGGGCCGGTCGTCCGGGGCCGGCTGGTGCTGGCCGGTCTGCGGCGGCCGGTGGTAGGTCCCGGTGCCGGGGATCACCTCGGTCCCGGGGTCCTGGGCGGGCACGGCGGGCTGCTCACCGGTGGCCTCGGCGAAACCGTCGTCGAGGGTGTCGAGCAGCCGGCCGACGTCGTCCATCGGCATGCGGAAGCTCGCCGTGCACATCTCCCCCCGCCACAGGCTGAGCACCAGCGTGCCCTCGTGCCAGGTGACACGGAGACACCGCTCCTGGCCTCGGGCATCGAAGAACACTTCGCCGAACGACGGCAACGGGACAACTTCCGACATGGCAGACATCCTGCACATCCAGCCCTAATACGTCCACTCAACCCCGGAGAAGCCTACAAAACCATCTCCACCGACACCCCCGCAGGTCACTCCACGACCAGTTGGAGCACCGACGGCCAGTGTGCCACGGGCGACGGCGGACGGGCCCGCGAACGCCGGGATGCGTATGGCCGATCACACCGCGTTCGGCGCGGCGACCTCGGAATGCGGGTAGCGTTTACTGCCGTGCCGGACTCCCATCTCCCGTCAGCGGACTCACTGCTCAGCATCGCGGTCGACGCTCTCGGAGGGAGCGAACGCCACGGCCAGATCAGCATGGTCAAGGCCGTGCAACAGGCCATCGAGGCCGAGGAGCACCTGGCCGTCCAGGCGGGCACCGGCACCGGCAAGTCCCTGGCCTACCTGGTGCCCTCGATCCGGCACGCCATGGACACCGACACCCCCGTGGTCGTCTCCACGGCCACGATCGCGCTGCAGCGCCAGCTCGTCGACCGCGACCTGCCCCGGCTGGCCGAGGCGCTGGCCAAGGAGCTGCCGCACGAGCCGACGTTCGCCATCCTCAAGGGCCGCCGCAACTACCTGTGCCGCTACAAGGCCACCGCCGGCTGGCCCGAGGACGACGAGCAGGACCAGCTGTTCGACCCGCGCGAGGTCAGCGCGACCGGCCGCATGGTCCAGCGCATCCAGGAGTGGGCCGACGAGACCGAGACCGGCGACCGTGACGAGCTGGTGCCCGGCGTGAGCGAGCAGGCCTGGCGGCAGTTCTCCGTCAGCGCCCAGGAGTGCCTGGGCGCCACCCGCTGCCCCAGCGGCGCCGAGTGCTTCGCCGAGCTGGCCAGGGCGCGGGCCGGCGAGGTCGACGTCGTCGTCACCAACCACGCGCTGCTGGCCATCGACGCCATGGGCGACCTGCCGGTGCTGCCCGAGCACGACCTCGTCGTCGTCGACGAGGCGCACGAGCTGGTCGACCGGGTCACCTCGGTGGTGACGAGCGAGCTGTCGGAGAGCTCGGTGTCGCTGGCCGTGCGCCGGGTGGGCCGCCTCATCGAGCAGCCCATCGCCGACCAGCTCCTGGAGGCCGGCGAAGACCTCAAGGCGCTGCTGGCCGCCGCCCCGCCCGGCCGCGTGGACGAGCTGCCCGAGGTGCTCGGCCTGACGCTCGCGCTGGTGCGCGACAGCGCCGCCCGCTGCCTGACCGCGCTCGGCCCGCGCGGCGGCGACAAGGACGACCCCGACCGCGCCGGGCAGCGCAAGGCCGCCTTCACCGCGCTCGACGAGGTCCACGACACCGCCGTGCGCATGCTGGAGGCCTACGGCCACGCCTCCGAGGCCGACCGGGCCGAGGTCGTGTGGCTGGAGGCCGGCACCGACCGCCGCCCGCCGATGCTGCGCGTCGCCCCGCTCAACGTGGGCGGCATGCTGCGCGACAAGCTGTTCGGCGACCGCACCGTGGTGCTCACCTCCGCCACGCTGGCGCTCGGCGGCACGTTCGACGGCATGGCCCGGCAGTGGGGGCTGGGCGACAAGGGCTGGCAGGGCATGGACGTCGGCTCGCCGTTCGACCACCCGCGCGCCGGCATCCTCTACGTCGCCAAGCACCTGCCCCAGCCCGGCCGCGACGGCCTCCCCCAGGCCTACCTCGACGAGATCACCGAGCTGATCGAGGCCGCGGGCGGGCGCACGCTCGGCCTGTTCTCCTCCATGCGGGCCGCCAAGGCCGCCACCGAGGCGCTGCGCGAGCGCCTGGACGTGCCGCTGCTGTGCCAGGGCGACGACTCGACCATGCTGCTGGTCAAGCAGTTCGCCGAGAACGAGAAGACCTGCCTGTTCGGCACGCTGTCGCTCTGGCAGGGCGTCGACGTGCCCGGCCCGTCGCTGCGGCTGGTCATCATCGACCGCGTCCCGTTCCCGCGCCCCGACGACCCGCTCACCTCGGCCCGGCAGCGCCACGTGGCCGCCCGCGGCGGCAACGGCTTCATGACCGTGGCCGCCACCCACGCCGCGCTCCTGCTCGCCCAGGGCACCGGCCGCCTGCTGCGCTCCCAGGACGACAAGGGCGTCATCGCCGTCCTCGACCCCCGGCTGGCCACCGCCCGCTACAGCGGCTTCCTGCTGGGCTCGCTCCCGCCGTTCTGGCGCACGACCGACCCGGCCGTCCCGCGCGCCGCCCTCAAGCGGCTCGCCGCCGAATGACACGATCCCGTACGGATGCCGTACGGGATCGTCAGGTGAGCGGGCGGGCGGTCAGGACCAGACCGACAGCTCCGGCCGCTTGGGCGCGAGCCCGTCGCCCGAGGAGACGCCGCGCAGGCGGCGCGACACCCACGGCACCAGGTGCTCGCGCATCCACTGGGCGTCCTCCTTGCGGCGGGCGCGCGGATCCACGGCCCGCTCCGGCCACGACTTGTGCCAGTCGTCGAACGGGACGCCGAGGATGTCGAGCACGCGGGCGGCCACCAACCGGTGACCGTCGGCGTTCATGTGGAGGCGGTCCTCGCTCCACGCCCGCCAGTCGCGCAGGCCCTGCATCGACCACTGGTCCACCAGGTGGCAGCCGTAGAGGTCGGCGATCGAGCGCACGTGCAGGTAGAAGACGGCGAACCGGCCGCGCAGCCGCCGCATCAGCGGCATGTCACGCGGGTCGACGCCGGTGAACAGCAGCACGTCGGCGCCGCAGGAGCGCAGCTCGCGCACCGCTCCCGCCAGCCGCTTGGCCATCACGTCGGGGTCGCTGCCCGGCCGCAGCAGGTCGTTGCCGCCGGCGCAGAGGCTGACCAGGTCAGGAGCCATCTGCACGGCCGCGGGGACCTGCTCGGTGACGATCTGGTCAAGCAGTCTGCCGCGCACCGCCAGGTTGGCGTAGCGGAACGACGGATCGTCCTGTGCGAGCCGTTCTGCGACCCGGTCGGCCCAGCCTCGGTAGTGGCCGTTGGTACCGGGGTCGTTCAAGCCCTCGGTGAAACTGTCACCGAGCGCCACGAAGGAGCCGTAATGCCTCATGACCTGCTGTTCATCTCCGCTTTTTCGTCGTGCCGCGGCGTGGGCCACGACTGTAGTGGCCCACACACGTTAATGCCCGGTGACACGCGCGACGGCACGGTAGGCGGCTTCCAAAAGCTCCTCGGGCGGGTCCTCCAGCCGGCCGGGCCGGGCCAGGCCGTCGAGCACGACGAAGCGCTGCTTGGCGCCGCGGTTCTTCTTGTCGAGGCGCATGTGGTCGCGCAGCCTCGGCCAGGCGTCGGCCGGGTAGGCGGTGGGCAGACCGACCGACGTCAGGATGGCGCGGGTGCGCTCGACCAGGTCGGGCCCGACGCGGCCGTCGAGCCGGGACAGCTCGGCGGCGAACACCATGCCGATGGCGACCGCCTCGCCGTGGCGCATCCGGTAGCTCTCCGCGCGCTCGATCGCGTGGGCGAGCGTGTGGCCGTAGTTGAGGATCTCGCGCAGCCCGGCCTCGCGCAGGTCGGCGCCGACCACGTCGGCCTTGACCTGGATCTTGCGCTCGATCAGCTCGCGGGTGTGGCGGCCCTCGGGCCTGGTGGCGGCGTCGGGGTCGTCCTCGACGAGCTCGAGAATCCGCGGGTCGGCGATGAAGCCGCCCTTGATGATCTCGGCGAGGCCGGCCACGTAGTCTGCGCGCGGCATGCTGGGCAGCGTCGCCAGGTCGCACAGCACGCCCGCCGGAGGCAGGAAGGTGCCGACCAGGTTCTTGCCCTCGGGGGTGTCGATGCCGTTCTTGCCGCCGACGGCCGCGTCGACCATCGCCAGCAGCGTGGTGGGGACGAGCACGACCTGCACGCCGCGCAGCCACGTCCCGGCCACGAACCCGGCCAGGTCGGTGGTCGCGCCGCCGCCCACGCCGACGACCGCGTCGGAGCGGGTGACGCCGTGGCGGCCGAGCGCCGACCAGAGCTGAGCGGCCACCTCGACGGTCTTGGCCTGCTCGCCATCGGGCACCGGCAGCGCGACCACGTCGAACCCGGCGTCGGACAGCGCCGCGCACACCGGCCGCGAGATCTCCGGCAGGCTCTCCGGGTGGATCACCGCCACCGTGCGCACCCCGGGCCTGAACAGCCCCGGCAGCTCGCCGAGCACGCCCGTGCCGACGACGACCTCGTACGGGCTGTCGCCGCGCACGGCGATCCGCGTCACGCTCATGCCCCCAGGCCCTTCAGGATCTCGTCGGCCAGCTCGTCGGGCTCACGCCCGCCGGTGTCGACGGTCAGCACGGCCAGGCGCTCGTAGACGGGCCGGCGCTCCTCCATCAGCCGCTTGAGCTGGCTGCGCGGGTTGAGCACGAGCAGCGGCCTGGCCGAGGCGAGGCCGACCCGCTGCACCGCGTCGGCCAGGCCGACCTGAAGGTAGACGACCGGGTGGCCGGCGAGCAGGGCCTGCGTCTCCTCGTGCAGCACGGCGCCGCCGCCGAGCGCCAGGACGCCGTCGTGCTCGGCCAGCGCCCGCCGCACCGCCTCGTGCTCCAGCTCGCGGAAGCGCTCCTCGCCGTCGTCGATGAAGATCTCGCTGACGGGCTTGCCCGCGACGGCCTCGACGTCGGCGTCGGTGTCGCGGAAGGCGACGCCGAGCCGCTCGGCGAGAAGGCGGCCGAGAGTGGTCTTGCCCGACCCGGGCGGGCCGATCAGCACGGCCTTGGTCATTTGATCACCATGGATGAGAGGTAGCCGGACAGGTTGCGGGCGACTTCCTCCACGGAGTCGCCGCCGAACTTCTCCAACGCGGCGTCGGCCAGCACCAGCGCCACCATCGCCTCGGCGACGATGCCCGCCGCCGGGACCGCGCACACGTCGGAGCGCTCGTGGTGGGCCTTGGCGGCCTCGCCCGTCTTGACGTCGATCGTGGCCAGCGCCCTGGGCACGGTCGAGATGGGCTTCATCGCGGCGCTGACGCGCAGGATCTCGCCGTTGGTCATGCCGCCCTCGACGCCGCCCGCCCGGTTGGTGACGCGCCGCACGCCGTCGCCCGTGGTGTAGGCGATCTCGTCGTGGGCCCGCGAGCCGGGCCTGCGGGCGGTCTCGAAGCCGTCGCCGACGGCCACGCCCTTGATCGCCTGGATGCCCATGAGCGCGCCGGCCAGCCGCGAGTCGAGGCGCCGGTCCCAGTGCGTGTAGCTGCCCAGGCCGGGCGGCAGGCCGTAGGCCAGCACCTCGACGACGCCGCCGAGCGTGTCGCCGTCCTTGTGCGCCCGGTCGATCACCTCGACCATGGCGGCGCTGCCCGCCGGGTCGGCGCAGCGGACCGGGTCGGCGTCGACGCGAGCCAGGTCATGGGGGCCGGGCAGCTCGTCGGCCGGCGTGACGGCGTCGCCGATCGAGGTGACGTGGCTGACGATGTCGACGCCGAGCGCCTGCTTGAGGAAGCGCCTGGCCACCTCGCCGAGCGCGACGCGGGCCGCCGTCTCGCGGGCGCTGGCCCGGTCGAGCACCTGGCGGGCGTCGTCGAACCCGTACTTCTGCATGCCGGCCAGGTCGGCGTGGCCCGGCCGGGGCCGCGAGCGCGGCGCGTTGCGCGCCAGGCCCTCCAGCTCCGCCGGGTCGACCGGGTCGGCCGACATGACCTTCTCCCATTTGGGCCACTCGGTGTTGCCGATGCGGACGGCGACGGGGCTGCCCATGGTGCGGCCGTGCCGCACCCCGCCCACGATCGTCACCTCGTCCTGCTCGAACTTCATGCGGGCGCCGCGCCCGTAGCCGAGGCGGCGCCGGCGCAGCGCCTCGTCGATGGCGGCCGTGGTCACCTCGACCCCGGCGGGCAGGCCTTCCAGAACGGCAACGAGCTCGGGGCCGTGAGACTCTCCGGCAGTCAACCAGCGCAACATGCCTCCAAGTCTTCCATGCGCGGCCCAGTGGGATGTCCGGCGTTCATCCACCGAGACAGAGCCCGGCCAGGGCGCCGAGCAGCATGAACGGCCCGAACGGGAACTGGGTCGCGCGTGTCGCGCGCCGGGTGGCCAGCAGGACGACCGCGTACAGGGCGCCCAGGAACTGCCCGCCCAGCGCCGCGACGGCCCACGCCTGCCAGCCGAGCGCCCCGCACGCCAGGCCGATCAGCCCGGCCAGCTTGACGTCACCCAGCCCCAGGTCGGCCGGCCTGACGAACCAGAGCACGCCGTACGCGGCGGCCAGCGCGAGCCCGCCGAGCAGCGCCCTGGGCAGCTCCCCGGTGGGCAGCAGCGTCAGCGCCAGGATCGGGTACGACGGCAGCGTGATCACGTCCGGCAGGCGGCTGGTGCGCCAGTCGACGAAGGCCAGCGCCGTCCCCGCCACCGCCGCGTACACGTACGGCAGGCCGGCCCGCCAGGCCACGAGCACGGTCACGACCGCGGTGACCACCTCGGGCAGGGGCGGCCAGGCCGGGACCGGGACGGTGCGCACGAGGGCGCGCAGCGCGGCGCGGGCCTCGGCCCGATGGTCGGCGGGGTCGGGGGCGAAGGCGCCGGCCAGGGTCCTGACGTAGCGACCGGCGACGAGGCCGAGCACCCCCAGCAGTGCGAGCACGGCCCGACACTATTGCGGGCGCGGGCCCGGCCGTCGGAGGATTTCCAGATGGGCGGGGACGAATTCACCAGGATCGCCGTCGTCCTCTCGACCTTCGTGCTGGTGCCCGTCCTGCTGGAGCCCCTCGCCCGGTACATCGAGGGCAGTCGCGTGTCCATGGTCGACCAGGAGGAGCAGGAGTGGTCGGAGTCGGGCTCCTGACCCGCGTCCCGTCCGCGCGGGCTCAGTTCGTGCGGGCTCAGTTCGTGCGGCGGCGGAACCAGCGGCGTCGGGCGACCGGCTCGACGCGGGCGACGGTCACGCCGGGGAGCTGGTCGAGCGTGCCGGACTCGACGGCGGCCAGCGCCCGCAGCACGTCACCCTCGATCACGAACGTCACCGGGCCCGCCACGTCCACGACCACCGCCGCCGCCTCCTCCCCCACGGCCGCCCGGCACACCTGCAGCGTGCTCGCCTGGATCGGCCGGGCGTCGGGACGCCACCTGATCAGCGCCTCCGTGCCGGTGAACGCCAGCACCGCCTGCCTGCCGTCCTTGCCGACGAGCTTGGGCAGGGCCATCTCGCTCTCCTTCTCCTGCCGCAGGCCGTGCTCGCCCACCTCGGACTCGGTGAGCAGGGCCACGACGGGCACCAGGAGGCGGGCGCCGGTGAGCGCGTTGAGCACCCGGTCGGGGCCCGCCGCACCCCGCTGGTAGTCGTCCAGCGCGGCGGCCACGGCGGGCGCGACGCCGCCGTCGTCGTCGGGGTCCAGGGGTTGCGGAATGCTCGGCACAGCGTCCGAGACTACCCGCGCCCCCTCCCGCCCCGCCCACCAGGCTCACGCCGCCGATCCCGTACGACGACTCCATGGCGTGCGGCCGTGAGACGGGGTCAGGGCCGGACGGGTCAGAGAGGGACGGCCCGGGAGGGATGGTCAGTGGGCAGACGGGGCAGCGAGGGACGGGAGGGTCAGGGGCGGGGTGGGACGTTCACGGGGGGCAGGGCGGCCGTCGACTCCTCCTCGCCGGTGCCCGTCGCCCGGAGCAGGTCGACCACGATCGAGCGGAGCTGGGCCACGATCACGTCGGCGGAGAAGCCCAGGCGTTCGGGGCGCTGGCGGGTGGCGACGGCCAGCAGCGCCTGCCTGGCCAGCACGGGCTCGCGGCCCGCGCCCAGCTCCAGTTGCAGCAGCAGCGCCGCCTCCGACACCTCACGGAGCGAGTCGGCCAGCGCGGGCGGGGGCGGCGGGTACTCGCCGAGCGCGGCCAGGGTGCGGCGGGCCAGCACGCGGGCGTTCCTGAGCGCGTGGTCGACGGGCTCGGCGGCGGTCTCGTACCGGGCGAGCCTGGCGCGGCGGTGCCAGTGCATCGGGGAGATCATGATGATCTCCTTGCTGGTCTGCAGCGCCTGCTCGAACTCCTCCACCGCCGCCTGGGTGCCGCGCGCCTCCTCCAGCGCCTCGGCGGCCAGGTCGGCGTCGCGCTTCTCGATCGCCACCGCCGCCTGCTCCAGCGCCGTGGACAGCGCGTCGAGCACCCCGGAGGCGTGTTTGGCTGCGATCGTCAGCGGGCTGGCGGGCATGAGCGCCACGGCGGCCAGGCCGACGACGCCGCCGGTGAGCGCGTCGAGCATGCGGTCGAAGCCGCCCATGTCGTCGCCGGGCACCACCGCCGCGACGAGCACGGCCGAGGAGGCGGCCTGCGCGGCGAACAGCGCGCCGCTGTCGAGCAGGACGGCGGTCGCCATGGCCAGCGCCACCACGAGGGCGATCTGCCAGGGGCCGGAGCCGATCCAGGCCACCAGCAGGTCGCCGACGCCGACGCCGAGGCTGACGCCCACGACGAGTTCGGCCACCCGGCGCAGCCGCTGGCCGAGGCCGATGCCGACGCTGATGAGCACCGCGATCGGGGCGAAGAAGGGACGCGTGTGCCCGAGGAACTGCGTGGCGATCATCCACGCCACGGCCGAGCCCACGGCGGACTGCGCGATCGAGGGAGCCGTCAGCCCGAACGTCCGCAGCCGCTCCCGCATGTGATCGCCGAGCTTCGTACCCACCCTTCCCACCCTGACGGATCTTTATGACATTACGGTCACACAGTCCAAGGCGGGCGATAACGGCCAGTATTCCCGCGTCGCGTTGGCCTGGGGCGCTTGGCGGGCCCCCTATTGTCGTCATCGTGGAACCAAGGAGCCGGGAGGGCACCCGGCGGCGCATCCTCGACGCGGCCCGCCGGTTGTTCGCCGAGCACGGCTACGACGAGGTGACCATGCGCATGCTCGCCGCCGAGGCGAACGCCAACGTCGCGCTCATCAACCGATATTTCGGGTCGAAGCGGGAGCTGTTCGCCGAGGTGCTGGCCCAGCAGGGGCGCTTCCCCGGCGTGCTCGACGAAGGCGACGACCTGGCCGTGCGGCTCGCCGAGTACGTCGCCGACCGGCTCGGCTGCGAGGCCGACAGCCCGGTGCTCGCCACCCTCACCCGGTCCGGGTCCAGCCCCGAGATCCGCAGCATCACCAAGGACCGGGTCCGCACCGCCATCCTGGAGCCGCTCGTCGACCGCCTGCCGGGCGAGGACGCCGAGCTGCGCGCCACGATCGCCACGGCGATCGTCATGGGCAGCGGCCAGTTCCGCCAGCTCTTCGGCCCGGCCACGACGACGCCCCGCGACAAGGTCGTCCAACGGCTCACCGCCGTCTTCCGCGCCTGCCTCACCTGACCCCGTACCGCCTCCACGGCACCGCCCCTCCGCAGCACGCCGGGCTGACCTCGAAAAGGGAGCGCCTGCCGGGGGCCGCCGTCCGTGGCACTGCCCGAGCGCCACTTCCGCGACCCCGGAGCCGCCGCCGCACGCCTGTGGAGCCGCCGCGCCAGTCCGAAGGCGCGCCCCCAAGGGGGCGGTGCAGTACTCCCCCGGGGTGAGCGGCGGGGCGTTCGGTAGGCCGGTGGTGCGTACGGGCCCGGGGTCGGGGTGGGCTGGAGGGCCAGGCGACGGGGTGGGCGCTCGTAGGGCGGGGGTCAGGCAGAGAGGAAGGTGTCCAGGGCCGTTTTGAAGGCTTTGGGGTTGGTGACGTGGACGAGGTGGCCGGCTTCGATGGTGACGAGGGCGGCGCCGGGGATGCGGGCGGCGAGGCTGTCGGCGCGGAAGGGGCTGGCGGCGCCGCCGGAGATGACGAGCGTCGGGGCGGTGATCCGGGCGAGCCCGGCGAGCCAGGCCGGGTCGGGGTCGACGAACTGCCGTTCGGTGTCGTGCATCATGCGCCAGTCGAAGCCGGTGGAGTCGTCCTCCACGAGCGGCGCGCGGCCGTGCATGGGCTCGGGGGCGGCGGAGTCCTCGATGACGAGGCGGGTGACGCGGCCGGGGTGGTTCATGGCCAGGTGGTAGGCGACCATGCCGCCGAGGGAGTGGCCGACGACGACGGCGCGGTCGATGCCGAGGGCGTCGAGGAGGCCGGCGACGTCCTCGGCCATGTCGGGGATGGCGTACGTGCCGGGCCGGTCGCTGGCGCCGTGGCCGCGCAGGTCGGGTACGAGCACGTGGTGGCGCCGGGCGAGGTGCTGGGTGATGCCGTTCCAGTCGTTGTGGTCGGCGGTCCGCCCGTGCAGGAGCACGAGCGCCGGCGCGGCCGGGTCGCCTTCTTCGCGGTACGTCAGCTTGATCCCGTTGGCGACGGTTTCACGAATCACACCTGGACCCTACTGGCACACATTGCCGGTGTGGCCGTGCGGCGGCGTCACTAGCGTCAGGCTGGGTATGCCGATCGACGTGGCGGGAAGGGGCGGGCGGATGCCGGATCCGATCGAAGTGCGCAAGGTGCCGATCGAGAGCGTGACCGACGCGTCGGGGCTGGCGCGGCTCATCGACGACGGGGTGATCGAGGCGCACCGGGTGCTGGCCGTGGTGGGCAAGACCGAGGGCAACGGCGGCGTGAACGACTACACGCGCATCCTGGCCGACCGCGCCTTCCGTGAGGTGCTGGCGTCGCGGGGGCATCCGGCGCCGGAGAGCGTGCCGCTGGTGTGGTCGGGCGGCACCGACGGGGTGCTGAGCCCGCACGCCACGATCTTCGCGACGCTCGACCCGGCGCGGGCGGTGCCGTCGGACGAGCCGCGCGTGTCGGTCGGGGTGGCGATGAGCGAGGTGATCCTGCCGGAGGACATCGGCAGGCCGGCCATGGTGGAGAAGGTGGCCGCGGGGGTGCGCGAGGCGATGAAGCTCGCCGGCATCGACGACCCGCGTGACGTCCACTACGTGCAGACGAAGACGCCGCTGCTGACGCTGGCGACGATCACCGAGGCGCGGGAGCGTGGCCAGGACACCGCGATCGAGGAGACGGGCCCGTCGATGGACCTGTCCAACTCGACCACGGCGCTGGGGGTGGCGGTGGCGCTCGGGGAGATCGCGATGCCGTCGGCGGAGCAGATCCACAAGGACCTGTCGCTCTACTCGTCGGTGGCGTCGTGCTCGTCGGGGGTGGAGCTGGACCGGGCGCAGATCGTGCTGGTGGGCAACGTGCGCGGCATCGGCGGGCGCTATCGGGCGGGACACGCGGTGATGCGCGATGCGCTGGACGCCGACGGCATCTGGGCGGCGATCCGCGACGCCGGCCTGGCGCTGCCGGACCGGCCGCACCACTCCGACCTGGGCGGGCGGCTGGTGAACGTGTTCATGAAGTGCGAGGCCGACCCGTCGGGGCGGGTGCGGGGGCGGCGCAACATCATGCTGGACGACTCCGACGTGCACTGGCACCGCCAGATCAAGGCCGCGGTGGGCGGGGTGGCCGCGGCCGTCACGGGCGATCCGGCGGTGTTCGTGTCGGTGGCGGCCGTGCACCAGGGCCCGTCGGGCGGCGGGCCGGTGGCGGCGATCGTGGACCTGGCGGCGGACGACCAGGGCTGACGAGGTCGACGAGGTCGACGACGTCGACCGGGGCTGAGGAGACCGGCCGGGGCCGGCCCGGCTCAGGCCGACAGGCGCTTGAGCCGGGTCACGGCCTCGTCGATGACCTCGTCCTTCTTGCAGAAGGCGAACCTGACGAAGTGCCGGCCGCGTTCGGGGTGCTCGTAGAAGACCTGCGTGGGGATGGCGACCACGCCGGCGAGCTCGGGCAGCCGCTGGGTGAAGGCGAGCCCGTCGGTGAAGCCGAGCGGCCGGATGTCGGTCTGCACGAAGTACGTCCCGGCCGGCCCGAACACCTCGAACCCGGCCGCCGCCAGGCCCTCCATCAGCCGGTCGCGCTTGTCCTGGAGGGAGTCGCGCAGCGCGGCCACCCAGGCGCCCTCGTGCCGCAGCCCGTAGGCGACGGCGACCTGCCAGGGCGCGCTCGCGGTGAAGGTGAGGAACTGCTTGACCGACTGCACGGCGGTCACGAGCGGCGCGGGCGCGCACACCCAGCCGGTCTTCCAGCCGGTGACGGAGAACGTCTTGCCCGCCGAGGAGATCATCACGGTGCGCTCGCGCATGCCGGGCAGCGTGGCCAGGGGCACGTGCTCGACGCCGTCGAACGTGAGGTGCTCGTACACCTCGTCGGTGATGGCGATCAGGTCGTGCTCGCGGCACAGATCGGCGATGACGGTCAGCTCGTCGCGGGTGAGCACGGTGCCGGTGGGGTTGTGCGGGGAGTTGACGAGGATCGCCCGGGTGCGGGAGGTGACGGCGGCGCGCAGTTCGGCGGGGTCGAACGTGAAGCGGCCGGCCACGGGCCGCAGCGTGACGCCGACGAGGCGGGCCTGGGCGAGCGCGATCGAGGCCGCGTAGGAGTCGTAGTACGGCTCGAACGCGATGACCTCGTCGCCGGGCTCGCACAGCGCCAGGACGGCGGCGGCGATCGCCTCGGTGGCGCCGACGGTGACGAGCACCTCGCCGGCCGGGTCGTAGGACAGGCCGTAGTGCTCGCGGCGGTGCTCGGAGACGGCCTGGCGCAGCTCCATCACGCCGGGGCCCGGCGGGTACTGGTTGGCGCCCGAGCGGATCGCGTGCACGGCCCGGTCGAGCATGGCGGCCGGGCCGTCGGTGTCGGGGAAGCCCTGGCCCAGGTTGATCGCGCCGGTGCGGGTGGCGAGCGCGCTCATTTCCGCGAAGATCGTCGTGCCGAAGGAGCGCATCCGGGAGACAAGTGGTTCCGTCACAGCCTCACACTATTACCCGTAGGGTGATTCACTTGGGCAGCGTCGCACGCATCCGTGAGCTCGACGCCCTCCGCGGGTTCGCGGTGGGCGGGATCATGCTGGTCAACACCTGGCAGCACGCGCCGCACGAGCCGCAGACGGGCATCGACCAGGTGGTCGACACGTTCTTCCAGAGCCGCTTCTACCCGATCTTCTCGCTGCTGTTCGGCATCAGCTTCGTGCTGTTCCTGCGCGGGTCCGACCGGTGGGCGCTGGCCAGGCGGCTGGCGTGGCTGATGGGGTTCGGGCTGGTCCAGCACCTGTGGTACCCGGGCGAGGTGCTGACCGACTACGCGTTCTTCGGGGCGCTGGTGCTGCTGCCCGCCTCGTTCCTGCCGGGCGGGCTGCTCCCGCTGCTGCTCGGGGTGGCGCTGCTGGCGTGGAGCGTCATGTCGGGCGGCGGCTACCTGGGCATCGAGGACGCGCCGCCGTTCGTCTCCAACGGGCCGCTGCTGATCCCGGCGGCGTTCCTGATCGGCATGGGGCTGATGCGGCTGCGGCCGTCGCGGCGGCTGCTGGCGCCGGGGTTCGTGGTGAGCGTGCTCGCCGTCGTGTTCCTGACCGCCGCCTGGAACTCCACCGGCGACTGGTCGCTCTACCTGGCGGGCGCGGTCGCCGGGACGTCGGCGTACGTGACGGGGCTGCTGCTGGTGCTGCGGCCGTGGCTGTCGGCGGCGCTGGAGCCGCTGGGCAAGATGGCGCTGACCAACTACGTGAGCGGCACGGTGGTGATCGTGCTGGCCGCGCCGCTGCTCGCGGCCGACCCGACCCGCTGGTCGGTGCTCGGGCTGACGGCGGTGACGCTGCTCGTCCAGGGGCTGTTCAGCCGGTGGTGGCTGGCCCGCTTCCGCTACGGGCCGCTGGAGTGGATCTGGCGGTGCCTCACCTGGTTCCGGTACGTGCCCAACAAGTTAGAGTCGGGCCGTGACGAGAATCGCCCTCTGCCAGATCCCGGTGTCTCCTGACCCGGCGGCCAACCTGACACGAGTCCGCGACGCCCTCGCCAAGGCGGAGGGCGCCGACCTGGCGATCTTCCCCGAGGCCACGCTCACCCGCTACGGCAGGCGGATCACCGAGCTGGCCGAGCCGCTCGACGGGCCGTTCGTGACCGGCCTGGCCGAGGCGGCGCGGCGGCACGGCCTCGCGGTGATCGCCGGGGTGTTCGAGCCGGGCGACGGCCGGGTGCGCAACACCGCCGTCGCGATCGGCGCCGACGGCGGGATCCGCGCCGCCTACCGCAAGATCCATCTGTTCGACTCGTTCGGCGCCAAGGAGTCGGAGCTGGTCGCGCCGGGCGCCGAGCCGGTGGTCGTCGAGCTCGCCGGGCTCCGCGTGGGGCTCGTCACCTGTTACGACATCCGCTTCCCCGAGCTGACCAGGGCGCTGGTCGACCGGGGCGCCGAGCTGTTCGCGGTGATCGCCGCGTGGGGGTCGGGGCCGCTCAAGGAGGACCACTGGGTCACGCTGGTGCGCGCCCGCGCGCTGGAGAACACCATGTGGACCGCCGCCGTAGGCCAGGCGCCCAACCCCGCCGAGTCCGGCGACGGCTACGGCGTGGGGCGCAGCATGCTGGTCGACCCGCTGGGCGTGGTCCGCGCCGACCTGGGGACGCCGCCGGGCGTGCAGGTCGTGGAGCTCGATCCGGAGGCCACCGCGGCCGCCCGCGCGACCTTGCCATGCCTTGAACATCGGGTGCTCGGGGTCGAGCGACCGTAAAGTGGTCATCATGAGCGGAACGCAGATGCAGAAGGTGGTCCCGCCGCGTCTGCTGGTGCCCTATCTGGCGGGCAAGCGCACGGTCATCTCCGGCTTCGTCTACCGGGTGCAGGACTGCGCCAGGCTGACCACGCCCGAGCAGCTCTACTACGGCCTCGACCTGTCGTTCGACGGCTCGGAGCTGACGGCCGGCGTGCCCGAGCTCTACGTGATGCGCTGGCAGGCACGCGACGTCGACACCTACGCGGTGCCCTACGGCCCGCACATGGGCGGCGACTGGAGTGACGCGCCGCCGTTCGCCGGCAACGGGTTCACCACCTCGCGCGAGCACGTGGTGCCGCAGTTCCACACGACGCCGATGCCAATCCCGGCGGGCGCGAGCATCGTGCACGTCACCCCCGAGGGCGAACGGCCCTTCGCCGAGTACGACGGTCTCACGTGGCGGCCGGCCGCATGAACGACGAGCTGATCCCTGTCGCCTCCGGGTTCGTGGCCCGCTTCGGCGAGCGCACGCTGCCTGCCGCGCTGGGTCCGGACGAGCAGGTGGTGCTGTTCAGCGAGGAGGAGCTCGACGGGTTCGAGGCGGCCTCCGGCTACTGGCGGCGCACGGTGGCGCGTACGGAGCTGGAGTGGCTGGTGCTGGTGCGCACCGTGGGCGCGTTCGGCGGCGAGCCGTGCATCGTCCTGGACGAGGACGAGGACGGCCTGCACATCGCCTACACCGGCCACAGCGGGATGAAGGCCGAGGCGCTGGGCTACTGGATGGTCGACCACGGCGCCTACGAGGTCGTGGTGCCGCGCGAGGAGGTCGTCTCCATCCGCGTCGAGCGCGTCCCGGTGCCGTGACTCAGCCGCCCAGGTGGCGGTAGCGGGCCAGCCGGGCGGCGAGCCGGTCGGCGGGTGGCTGGGCGAGCAGGCCGGCGATCTCGTGCTCCAGCGCGCGGCCGACGCGCTCGCAGAAGGCGCGCGGCTCGTAGGCGGCGTCGGGCAGCTCGGGGACGACGCGGTCGACGATGCCGTCGCGGCGCAGGTCGGTGGCGCGCACCCGCTGCGCCTGGGCGATCTCAGGGGCGAAGTCGACGCTGCGGTAGAGGATGGCCGAGGCGCCCTCGGGCGGCAGCGGCGACAGCCAGGCGTGCTGCGCGCACAGCACCCGGTCGGCGGGCAGCAGGGCCAGCGCGGCGCCGCCGGCGCCCTCGCCGAGCAGCAGGCAGACCGTGGGCGCGTCGAGCATGACCAGCTCGGCCAGGCAGCGGGCGATCTCGCCGGACAGGCCGCCTTCCTCGGCGGACTTCGACAGCGCCGCGCCGGCCGTGTCGATGACGGTGACCAGGGGCAGCCCCAGCTCGGCGGCCAGCCGCATGCCGCGCCTGGCGACCCGCAGCCCGGCGGGGCCGAGGGGTGAGCGGGCGCGCTGGTGCTGGCGGTCCTGGCCGAGCAGCACGACCGGGGCGTCGCCGAACCTGGCCAGGGCCAGCACCAGGCCGGGCTCGTTCTCGCCCTCGCCGCTGCCGCTGAGCGGGGTCACATCGGTGGCGGCGAGCTTGAGCAGCGCCCGCACGCCGGGCCGGTCGTCGCGGCGGGAGCGGGTGATGGCCTCCCACGCCTCGACGGGCCGCAGGTCCTCCTCGGGGGCGGGGCCGGGGTCGAGGCCGCGGCGCTCGGCCGACAGCACCGACAGCGCCCTGATCGCGATCTCGCGGGCGTCCTCGGCGGCGACGACGGCGTCGATGAGGCCGTGCTCGAACAGGTTCTCCGCCACCTGCACGCCCGCCGGGAACGGGTAGCCGTGCAGCGACTCGAACACCCTCGGCCCGAGGAACCCGATGAGCGCGCCCGGCTCGGCCGCCGTCACGTGCCCGAGCGAACCCCAGGAGGCGAACACGCCGCCGGTCGTCGGGTGGCGCAGGTAGACGACGAACGGCAGGCCCGCCGCGCGCAACTGCTGCACCGCCGCGGTGATCTTGACCATCTGGACGAACGCGGTCGCGCCCTCCTGCATGCGGGTGCCGCCCGAGGCGGGCGCGGCCAGCAGCGGCAGCCGTTCGCGGGTGGCCCGCTCGACGGCGGCGACGATCCGCTCGGCGGCCGCCACGCCGATCGACCCGGCCATGAACGAGAACTCCGACGCCACGACGGCCACGCGGCGCCCGCCGAGCAGCCCTTCGCCGGTCAGCACGGCCTCGTCGTAGCCGGATTTGACCCGGGCCGCGGCCAGCTCCTCGGCGTAGGAGGAGCCCGGCTCGGCCGGGTCGGCGGGAGGCGCGTCCCACGACTTCCACGAGCCCCCGTCGAGGACCGTGTCGATCAGTGTGCGCGCGTCCGGACGGCTCACCATCGCTCCCTCTCGTCAGCCGGTGATGCAAGGTTGACGCACGAGCTCCTCGTGCGGTGCCGCCGGATCGCCGTCATCGCTCCCGCTCTTCGAGCTCCGTGAGCCAGCGCAGCACCGCGTCGCCGTCCTGGCCGAGGGCCGGGGGCGGCGTGTGTCTCACGCCGTCGAGGCCGTCGAAGCGCAGCGGCGGCCCCGGCAGCTCGATGGGGCCGAGCACCGGGTGGTCGACCTCCACCACGAGGCCCTGCGAGCGGGTCTGCTCCCAGGCGTAGACCTCGTCGATGGACCGGATCGCGCCCGCGGGCACGCCGGCCTCTCCCAGCCTGGCCAGCCAGTGGGCGCGGTCGTGGGCGGCCAGGGCCTTCTCCATGTCGGCGATCAGCTCATCCCGGTGCGCGAATCGGTCCCTGTTGGTCGCATATTTCGCCATATCAGGGTCAATGTCGAGTAGCGCGGCGACCTTCTTCCACTGGCCGTCGTTCGCCGCGGCGATCTGCAGCATGCCGTCGGCGCAGCGGAAGGCTCCGTAGGGGGCGATCGTGGCGTGGTGGTTGCCGCCCGCCGCGGGCACCCGCCCGCCGACGGTCCAGGCGGTGCCGTGGTAGGAGTGCACGCCGGTGACCGCCGCCAGCAGCGACGTCCGCACGACCCGGCCCCGGCCGGTGCGCTCGCGCTCGTACAGGGCGGCGACCACCCCGTACGCGCCGTGGATGCCCGCCAGCAGGTCGGCCATCGAGGCGCCCACGCGGTGGGGCTCCCCGGGCGGCCCGGTCAGCGACATCAGCCCAGCCTCCCCCTGCGCGATCTGGTCGTATCCCGGCCGGCCGCCCTCGGGGCCGTCGTGCCCGAACCCGGTGATGGACAGGACGACCAGGCGAGGGTTGAGCTCGTGCAGCCGCTCGACCGGCAGGCCCAGCCGGTCGAGCACCCCGGTGCGGAAGTTCTCCACCAGCACGTCGCTGCGGCGGACCAGCCGTTCGACGAGGTCTCTGCCCGCGTCGGACTTCAAATCCACGGCGATGGACTGCTTGTTACGATTCGCCGCCAGGAAATATGTCGAAATTTCCTCGTCCGGGCCGACGAAGGGCGGTCCCCACCCCCGCGACTCGTCTCCCCCGTCGGGGTGCTCCACCTTGATGACCCTGGCGCCCAGGTCGCCGAGCATCTGCGCGGCGTGCGGGCCCGCTAGGGCCCTGGAAAGGTCGAGCACGACGATGTCACCCAGGGGTCCGCGCAAGATCAACCTCCAGCCGGTTCGGAAGCGGAAGCATATCTCCTCGCCTCCGCACTCCAGTCTCCTCCTACCCTGAGTGCGTGGAATCCCTGGCCCGGCGCGTCCTCGAACGCCCACCGTCGTGCGGCCCGGTCCGCGTCGTCGCCGTCGACGGTCCGGCCGGCTCCGGCAAGACCACGTTCGCCGGCGCGCTCGCCGCCGCGCTCGGCTGCCAGGTGGTGCACAGCGACGACTTCCCCGTGCACTGGGACGACGGCCCCGAAACCTGGTTCGCCGCCCTCGACGAGCAGGTCCTGCGCCCGCTCGGCCAGGGCCGCCCCGGCGCCTTCCGGCGCTACGACTGGGTACGGGCCGCCTACGCCGGGCGGATCGTGGTGCCGGTCGCCCCCACGCTGATCATCGAGGGCGTCGGCACCGCCAGGGCGTCGGCCGCCCACCTGCTCGCCTTCACCGTCTGGGTCGAGGCCGACGAGGACGTCCGGCTGCGCCGGGTGCTGACGCGCGACGGCGCCCACCTGGAGCCGAGCTGGCGGACGTGGTTCGCCAAGGAGGAGGCGTGGTTCGCCGCCGACGGCACCCGGGCGCGCGCCGACGAGATCGTCACCACCTGACCCCTACAGGTGGCCCCCGGCGTTGAAGTCAAGCAGCGTCAGCCGGCCGCCGACCGTGTGCCAGGTGGAGACCGAGCCGTTGCGGATCGGCGTGAACGCGTCCAGCTCCGCCAGATCGGCGTCGGGCGCCTCGGCGATGACGTGGCGCAGCGCCAGCACCACCGCGTCGTGCGCCACGATCAGCACCCGCCGCCCGTCGGCCCGCCCGCGCAGGCCCGCCAGGAAGTCACGGACGCGGGCGGCCACGTCGCCGAACGACTCCCCGCCGGGCGGCCGGTAGCGGTATTCGCCCTCGGCCCGCAGCCGGGCCAGCTCCTCCGGGCGGCGCAGCGCGATCGCCGCCTCGTTGTAGCGGCCCAGCTCTCCCCTGCCGCGGTCGCGCAGCCGCTCATCCACCGTCATCGGCGGATCGGCGCCCCACACCTGCCGCGCGATCGCCCAGGTGTCGAGCGCCCGCCGGAAGGGCGAGCAGCGGACCAGGTCGGGCGCCTCCTCCTCCGGCAGCGCGGCCAGCAGCGCGCCGAGCGACGCGGCCTGCTCCCTGCCGAGCGGCGTCAGCGTGACCTCGTCGTCGCCCCGCCCGTAGACCAGCGGCTCGTCACCGGCCTCCCGGTAGGCCAGGTTGGCCTCGCTCTCGCCGTGCCGCACCGCGATGATCCGCGACGGTCCCGTGGCGTGCATCGCGCCTCCTCATCCCGTCCGGAAGCGGCGGCGCCGCGCCGCCGCTAGGTCGAGCCCGCCGCGCCCCGGCTCGCCCGGGTGCGCGCCGGCGAGCAGCCGGGCGGCGGGCTCGGCCGGCGCGCTGTCGAAGGGGACGACGTCCAACGGCGGTTCTCCCGGCAGGCTGGGTCCGGGATCGATCCTAGGCTCAGGGCCGGTAGCGGAACAGCTTCGGACCCTCGGCGAAGTACACGTCTCCCGACCGGTGCACCGCCAGGTGGTGCACCGGCCCCTGCTTGATCACGGCCCGCGCCAGCGTCCTCGGGTCGAGGGTGAACGCCTCCTTGCCCGCGTGCGCCCCGTACAGGAGCTTGTCCGCGGCGTTGAAGGCGAGCTGGCCGCCGGAGCTGGAGCTGGCGGAGAGCGTGAGGCGGTCGACCACCTTGCGCGCGTGGACGTTCACGCCGAACACCTCGCCGCCCGCGATGCCCCACAGGCGGCCGCGGTCGTCGAAGGTCAGTGCCGGGATCGCGGGCTTGCCGGGGGCCGGGACGATCTCCCACAGCAGCTTGTCGTGCCTGACCGACCAGGCGAACAGCTTGGCCTCCGGCTGGGTGGGCTCGGTCGCCGACTGGCCGCTGTAGATGGAGGTGCCGCCGTACAGGACGCCGTCGCGGTAGGCGAGCGAGACGATGCTCTGGTCCTTGACCACGTTGCGCTCGGCGTGCTTGAGCGCGCCGGTCTCCGGGTCCCACAGGGCCAGGACGCCGCCGAGGTGCCCCAGGTCGGGCATGGTGCCTGCGGCCAGGTACTTACCGGCGGAGGTCAGGGCGCGGGGCCTGATCTGCTTGTCGGCGGCGAAGTCCGCGAGCCTGGCCGGGTTCGGCGCCGGGCCGGGCTCGGGGCTGGGCGAGTACTCGGGGCTGTTCCAGGGCAGCGCCGGGTCGTAGGCGTAGAGGCGGGCGTCCGGGTAGGCGCCGACGTAGAGCTTGCCCCGGTGCGTCGCCAGCGCCTCGGTCTGGGAGAAGGTGTGGAACTCCTCCCTCTCGCCGGTGCCGGGGTCCAGGGCGGCGAAGCCGCCGTTGAGGAAGCCGCCGGTGTAGACGCGCCCGTCGGGGCCGTCGGCGATGGCGGTGACGTCGATCGGCTCGCCCTTGATGCCGGACTGGACGAACGACTTGGCCCCGGTCTGCGGGTTGTAGCGGAACATCATGCCGCGCCACAGCAGGCCCACCAGGCTCTTGCCCGGGTAGTCGGGCAGGCCCAGCTCGGCCCAGCCGATGCCGCGCGTGTTGGCCACCCGGCCGACGAACGGCATCCCCGTCGGCGTGACGACCTTGGTACGCGGGTCGTACCTGACCAGCTCGCCCGCCTTTACAAAGTAGACCCTGCCTTCGTCGTCGGGCGGCGACACGTCGAGGCCGTGGGCCGTCTCCAGCGCGTCCACCCAGGCGCCGGCCGCGATGTCCCACACGTGCAGCGGCGCCGGGAACGCGCTGCCGAGCCGGACGTACAGGTAGCCGGCCTCCACGTCGACGTCGTACGCCCACCGGTCCGTCAGGTCGATGCCGGGCGGGGCCGGCAGCCGGCGGACCGCGCCGGAGGCGGCGTCGACCTCGAACAGGGCGGCGGGGTTCTCGGTGCCCGCGTAGATCTTGCCGTCGGCGTAGGAGACGCTGCGGACGTAGGAGTGGGACGGCGACAGCTTGCCGTAGTCGCGCACGCCGGTGGCCGGGTCGTAGGCGAACAGGCGGCCGCCCGGGTAGGTGCCGCCGTAGACGGTGGCGCCCTCGCCGGCGGCCACGGACCAGATGAAGTTCTCCGAGGCGATCGGGCGGCCCAGGTCGGTGACGCCGCCGCCGGGGGTCCAGCGGTAGAGGCGGCCGTCGCCGTAGGTGCCGGCGTAGACGCTGCCGTCGGGCGTGGCGTCCACCGCCCAGGCTCCGGCGGCGCCGGGCAGGTCGAGCCGGGTCACCTCGGCGCCGGTGGCGGGGTCGACGGCGTTGAGGTGGGCCGGGGCCCCGGAGGAGGCGGCCCAGAGCACGGGCGTGCCGCCGGGTCCGGGGGCGACGGTGCCGCCGAGGAGCAGCACGTCCTGCAGCGGCACCCCCAGGTCGGTGAGCCGGTCATCGGCGTGCGCGGGGGCGGCCGGCGCGGCCAGCACCACGGCGGCCACGGCGGCGGCGAACGCTCGCTTGATTAAGGTCATGACCGAAACCTAGGAAGGAACGGTTTTCCCGTCAATAGTCCGGTTACGGTTGGGGCCGAATATAGATCTCCTGGAGCTCCGGCACGGCCCGGCGGTGCCCGAGCGCGCTCACCGCCACCAGCGCGCCGGCCGGCACCGCCGCCGCGAACGCGCGGGGGCGCGGCGCCGGGCAGGCGGCGGTGCGCCCACGCGCCGGCCGCGCCTCGCGCCAGGTCGAGCACCGTGCGCGGCCGCGCGGGCCGGGAGCGGACCAGGTCGGCGACCTCCTCGCGCAGCGCGTCGCGGCCGTCCCCGGTGATCCGGTACGGCTTGCGGCGCCCGTCGGAGGCGACCGCCACATCCGTGAAGCGGCCGAGCTCCTGCGGCGGATCTAGGCCGACAGCACCTTGGCCAGCGCCTCGGCGATGTCGGAGGCGCGGGCCGGATCGTCCATGAGCATCGACTGGCGCACCCACACCACGTCGCGGGCGGCCTGCTCGGCGGCCGGGCAGGGCTCGGCGCGCGCCCCCTCGGCGGTGAGCGCGTCCATGCCGCCCAGCGGCGGGTAGCCGGCGTCCAGCGGCACCCCTTCGGCGGCCATGGCGGCCAGCAGGAAGTCCCGGTCCACCGGGGCCTCGACGCGCAGCATGAGCAGGTGCCGCGAGTCGCGCGTGGTCCCCTCCGGCGCGGGCACGGCGCTCACCGGCAGGTGCGCCAGCTCGGCCGTGAGCGCCGCGCAGAACGCGTCGCGGCGGGCCAGCTCGCCGTCGAGGCGGTCCAGCCACGGCAGCAGGAGCGCGGCCTGGATCTCGGTGAGCCGCAGGTTCCAGCCCACCGACGGGTGGCCGTACCACTGGCCGCCGAGCCGGCGGCCGACGTTGCACACCGACCAGACGGCCTCGTACGTGCTCTCGTCCCGGCAGACGATCATCCCGCCCTCCCCCGCGGTCATCGCCTTGCTGGACTGGAAGCTGAAGACGCCGGCGTCGCCGAGCCCGCCGACCGGGCGGCCACGGTAGGCGGCGCCGTGGGCCTGGGCGGCGTCCTCGACGACCGCGAGGCCGTGGCGGGCGGCCACGGCGGCGAGCTCGTCCATGTCGGCGGGGCTGCCGGCCAGGTGGACGGGCATGACGGCGGCGGTGCGCGGCGTGACGGCCCCGGCCACGGCGCGCGGGCACAGGTGCAGGTGCTCCGGGTCGACGTCCGCGATCACCGGGACGGCGCCCGCGAGCAGCACCGCCGTGGCCGAGGCGACGAACGTGTAGGCGGGCACGATCACCTCGTCGCCCCGGCCCACGCCCAGGCCCTTGAGCGCGGCGAACAGGCCCAGCGTCGCGTTGCCGACGGCGACCCCGTACGGGACGCGGGCGGCGCGGGCGAACGCGGCGGTGAGGTCGGCGACGAGGGAGCCGCCCTGGGTGGCGCCCCACAGGCCGCTGTCCAGCACGCCGGTCACGAGCTCGCGCTGGGCGGCGTCGAGGGGCGGCGGCCAGGCGGGCCACGGGGTGGCGCGCACGGGGGTGCCGCCGTGCAGGGCGAGTGTCATGGGAGTCCCTTCCCGAGCAGGCGGGCCAGGTTGCCGCCCTGGACGAGGGCGCGGTCGGCGTCGGACAGCGGGGCGAGCGCCAGGCGGCCGAAGCCGAGGCGCATGTCGAGGAAGCAGGCGTCGGTGCCGAACACGACACGTCCGGCCCCGGCCAGCTCCACCAGGCGGGCGATCCAGCGGCCGGTCGACTTGGAGCCGCACACCTCCAGGTGGACGCTGGGATGGTCCGCCACCAGGCGGGCGGCGCGGGCGAAGCCGTTCGGCCACAGCCCGGTGTGGCCCATGAGGAGCGGCACGTCCGGGTGCCGGGCCGCGACGGTGGCGAACTGGGCGGGGTCGCTCCACGGCGAGTCGGTCTGGCCGTGGGCGAGCACCGGCAGGCCGAGCCGCCAGACGGGCTCGTAGCGGGGGTCGTCGAGGCGGCACTGGTGGACGTCGGGGTGCAGCTTGACGCCCCACACGCCGTCGGTGACCAGCGGGGTGCGGTGGTGGGGGTTGTAGACCTGCCAGACGCCGAACCGGCCGGGGTGGCGGGCGGCGACCTCCTGGGCGAGCCGGTTGCCGCGTTCGGCGTCGGGGCCGACGGCGAGCAGGTGGCTGATGCCCACGGCGGTGACGCCGAGCCGGTCCATGGTGGCGACCAGGCCCTCGGCGGTGGGGTCGGGGATGAGGAAGTCGGGCCAGGTGCCGACGTGGCCGTGCGCGTCGAGGATCATCGGCGGTCTCCGAGCAGCGCGGCGAGGGACCCGGCGGCGATCAGGTCGGTCTCGCGCGGCGTGAGGTCGAGGTGGTCGAGCAGGAAGCGCGGGCCGCAGTCGTCGGCGACCGGGGCGCCGGTGCCGAACACCAGCCGCTCGGCGCCGAACCGTTCGGCCAGCCATTCCACGCCGCCCTGGGTGTTGACGGTGCCGATCTCCACCCAGACGTCCGGCGCCTCGGCCATGAGCTCGGCCAGCGCGCGCAGGCGGCGGTAGCCGGGGTTCAGCACGAGGATCCGCTGGCCGGGCAGCCGGTCGGCAAGGGTGCGGAGCTGGGCGGGGCTGGTCTCGTCGAGGTCGACGGCGATGACGGGCGGCCGTCCCGGACCGGCGTCACTCCCCGTAGCGCCGTCGCGGAGGGCGGCGTCGCGGAGGGCGGCGAGCCAGCGGAGCGCGATCGGGCCGGTGAGGTCGAACCGGTGCCGTTCGGGGCAGAGCCGCACCATGCGCGCCCCCCACGCCCTCACGGCGGCGGGCGTGGCGGGGGTGCACGCCCCCGGCACGGCCGGCACCACGACGGGCACCGGTTCGAGCCGGGGGTCCGACAGCGCGAAGAGGGCGTCGTTGCCCGCCTCGGCGTCGGAGTAGAGGCTGAGGGTGTGGGTCACGAGGGCCCGGTCGATGCCCAGGCGGTCCAGGTCGGGCCGCGGGTCCACCGGCAGGTCGTCGAACGGCACGGGACCGGCCAGCCGGTGGGCATCCACGATCAATTTCGGCACAGACCGAAACCTACGACGTGCCGGCGGGGAGCGTCAAGGGCGGGCAGCGCGGGTCGAGCCGGACGCGGGCCAGGTCACGCCCCACGATCGCCCAGGCGTTCCAGGAGCCGGGCTCGAAGTGGAGCTGCGGATTGGTGTGCCACTCGTCGCCCAGCCCGGTGGCCAGCAGCGTGGCCCCGCGCCCGGCGTCGAGCTCGTAGGCGTTGCCGCCGCCCCGGAAGACCGAGGCGAACAGGCGGCCCCGGTGCGTGGTCAGCTCACCGTAGCCGGAGATCGTGCCCTGCCGCACGACCTGCCGCGTCTCGGGGTCCATCGCCATCCAGGCGCCCGACTCGCGCTTGAACGACGCGTACAGCAGGCCCTTGTGCAGCTTGACGTCCTGGAAGGTGCGGTGGCCCGGCATCGGGTCGGCCTGCCAGAGGACGGTGCGGCGGGCCAGGTCGAAGGCGGCGACGGAGGCGGTCGGCGTGCTGGTGCCGAACACGTCGCCGGCCAGGTAGACGACGCCCCGCTCCTCGTCGAGGGCCAGGCTCATGAGGTTCTGGCCGGGGATGACGCCGGCGTACACGTCCTTGGCGCCGGTCCGCGGGTCGACGACCGACAGCGCGCCGGGGACGCTCGCCGACAGCGACGAGGTGGCGACCAGGAGCTTGCCGGTGCGCGGGTCGTACTCGATGTCCCAGGGCCGCTTCTGGTCGTGGCCGAGGTAGCCGAGGCTGCGGACCTCGTCGGTGCGCACGTCGACGGAGACGATCTCGCCGGTGGGGTACATGGCGGCGTAGACCTTGTCCCCCGCCCTGACCATGGCCTTGGGCTCGCCGGGGACCCGGATCCGGCGCTGCTCGCCGGTGCGCAGGTCGCGGATGTCGAGGGCGAAGTGGCCGCCGGCGTAGACGGCGCGGCCGGGGACGAGCACCATGCTCTGGGTGCGCTCGGCGCCGGCCGGCATGCCCGCGTCGATGAGGTCGGTGAACTCGGCCGCGCCGGTGCCGCTGTCCAGCGCCCACAGGCCGCCGCTGCCGGCGAACGACAGCACCGCGTTCTCGCCGGTCACGTGGAGCAGGCGGGTCTCGTCGCCGTAGGAGGGCGGGGCGGCGACCCGGGTGAGCGCGCTGTCGCCGGTGCGGTAGCGGTGGACGGCGCCGTCGGGGCGGGAGGCGGCGTAGACGGAGCCGTCGGCGGCCGGGGTGAGCGCGTCGAGCAGCCCGGTCTCGACGGTGACCCGCCGCAGGTCGGTGCCGTCCTTGCGGACGTCGATCAGCTCGGGTCCGGCGGCGGCCACCACGCGGTCGCCGTTGAGGGTGACGACACCGAAGGCGGCGCCCGCCTCGGCGAGCCGGGTGACCTCGCCGCTGACGCGGTCGACCCGCACGAGCAGCTTCTTCTCCAGCAGGCCCGCGTAGACGTAGCGGTCGTCGGCGGCCACGGCGCGCACGTAGTGCTCGCCCTGGGCCAGCACGCCGTAGCGGCGGACGGCGCCGGTGCCGGGGACGTACTCCCAGACCCGCCCGTCGGAGGAGGTGCCGGCGTACAGCGTGCCGTCGGGGGCCGCGGCCAGGCTCCACACGAAGCCGCCGACCTTGCCGAAGGAGTGCAGGTGGGCCACCTCGCCGGTGGCGATGTCGAAGCTGTAGAGGTCGGGGACGGGGTAGGTGCCGACGTAGACCTTGCCGCCGGACACGGCGACGGCCCAGCCGCCCTCGGGCTCGCCGTCGGCGGGGCCGTCGGGCAGCGTGGCGCTCCTGACGACCTTGCGGGTGGCCAGGTCGATCTCGGCGATCACGGGCGGCTTGGGGCCGCGACTGACGACGTAGGCGCGGCCCTCGTGCACGGCGGCGCCGACGATGGCGGCGGTGACGGAGGCCGGGCCGTAGGTGGTGACGGCGGGGTAGCCGCAGCGGGAGGGGGCGGCGGATGCGGCCCCGGGAGAGACGAGCGCGGGTAACAGGCCCGCCACCACGACGAGCAGGGATCGGAGCACGCCGGCCACCTCACGTTCATTTGTGACTGATTTTGGCCCAGACCGTAACTATATGAGCGCGGTTAGTCAATGGCATGATGACGCGCATGACGATTGAGGAACAGCCCGCAATACCGTTCGACGCCTGGAGCCTGATCGGCGGCCTGGAGGTGACGCTCGACGTGGACGTGCTCGTCGGGGCCTTCCCCGACCGCGACGGCCCGCCCGGCACGCCGGAGTCGGTGGGCGGGCTCCTGGCCGGCCACCGCACCCGCGCCGGCGCGGTCGCGAGCCTGCGGGCCGCCCTGTTCGACGTACGGCAGGGCAACGACGAGGTGCTGGCCCTGGCCGCCGAGTCGCGGTGGCTGCCCGTGGGCGCCGTGGACCTGCGTGACGCGCTCGGCGCCGGGCGCGAGCTCGACCGGCTGGCCGGGGCCGGGGTGCGGGCGGTGCGGCTGTTCCCGGACGAGCAGGGCGTGGACGCGTCGTTCCCGTCGGTGCGCCACGTCGCCCGCCGGGCGGCGGAGCTCCGGCTGGTGGTGCTGACCGGCGGCGACGTGCGCCGCTTCTGGCAGCCGTTCGCCGGGATCGGCGCCCGGGTCGTCTTCCTCGACACGCACTTCTATCACCTGGGCGACTTCCTGGTGGCCGCGCTGGAGGAGCCCGGGTTCCACACCTCGACGCGGCTGCTCAACTCCCCCGACGCGCTGGAGACCGTCGCCGCCGAGCTGGGCGTGGAGCGGCTGCTGCACGGCACCCGCGCGCCGCACTACGAGCCGATCGTGCCGCTGCTCAGGCTGGCGACGAGCGGACTGGACCCGGCCCAGGTCGAGGCCGTGGCCGGAGGCAACGCGAGGAGGCTGCTGGCATGATCATCGACGTGCACGCGCACTGGGGGCCGTGGTTCTTCACCATGGACGTGGCCGGGGCGAGCCTGGCCACCATGGACCGCTACGGCATCGGCAAGGCGATCGTGTCGGCCACCGAGGCGGTCATCTACGACGCGCAGGCGGGCAACCGGGCGCTGGCGAAGGTGCTGGAGGGGCAGGACCGGCTCCTCGGGTACGTCACGGTCAACCCGCGGCGGCTGCGCGAGGCGGCCGAGGACCTGCGGGGCCTGACCGGGCCGTGGGTCGGCGTCAAGATCCACACGGACTACACGGGCTCGCCGGTGACCTCGCCGCGCATGCGGGCCGCGCTGGAGCTGGCCGCCGAGGCGGGGCGGCCGGCGCTCGTGCACACGTGGGGGCCCTCGGTGCTCGACCTGGCCCAGGTGTGCCTGGACATCCCGGGCCTGCGGGTCATCGCCGGGCACATGGGCGCCGACGGCCACCGCTACGCGATCGAGGCGGCGCGCGGCTGCGACCGGCTCTACCTGGAGCCGTGCTGGTCGCACGCCCCGGCGGGCCGGATCGCCGAGGTGGTGGCGGCGGTGGACGACCGGCAGCTGCTGTTCGGCACGGACGCCACGCTGATCGACCCGTCCTCGGCCTTCGGCGCGGTCGCGGCGGCGGGGCTCACGGGCCTGACGGCCGAGCGGGTCGCGTGGCGCAACGCGGCGGAGCTGTTCTCGATCTAGACATTACGGACCAGCCCGTTATAGCGTGCGGCCAAACCTTCCCAGGAGCCGCACATGATCCCCCGCCGTCGTTTCCTGCAGGTGGCCGCCGCGTCCACGGCGGCCGCCGCGCTGCCCGCCCTGACGCCAGCGACCGCCGCCCACGCCGCCGCACCTCCCGAAGGAACCCTCACCGACCTGGGCCCCGCCAGCGTCGCCAGCCCGCTGGGCAACGCCGAGATCGTCGGCGGCGTGCTCTACGCCGGCTCGCGCGGCCTGTCACCCAACGTGGTCGGCGCCTACGACCTCGCCCAGGATTCGGTCACCGCCCATTTCGACATCCCCACCGGCATCGGCGTCTGGGCGATGTGCCGGGTCGGCACCGACGTGTACGTGGGCACCCACTCCAGGTCCGACCTCTACAAGCTCGACACCGTCGCGGGCACCGTCACCAAGGTCGCCTCCTACCCGGACCACTTCATCTGGACCCTGGCCGCCTCCCCCGACGGCAAGGTCTACCTGGGCACCTCCGAGCCGGGCAAGGTCAAGGAGTACGACCCGGCCACCGGCGCCGGCCGCGACCTGGGCGAGGCGGCTCCCGGTGAGGCGTACGTGCGCGGCATCCAGGCCGACGAGACCCACGTCTACGCGGGCGTCGGCGCCAACGCCCACCTGATCGCGATCGACCGGGCCAGCGGGGAGCGGCGCGACCTGCTGCCACCCGAGCTGGCCGACCGCGACTGGGTGTCGAGCCTGAGCGTCTCCGCCACTCACATCGCCGGCGGCATGAACTCGCTCGCCGAGCTGGTCATCCTGAACAAGGCGGACCCGTCCGACTACAAGGTCGTCAAGGCCACCGCCCCGGGCGAGAAGTACATCGTCTCGGTGCTGATCCACGACGGCTACGCCTACTTCGCCGGCCGCCCCACCGGCACCTTCTACCGGGCCCGGCTCGACACCGGCGAGCTGGAGGTGCTGGGCGTGCCGTACTTCGAGGCCGCCACCCACCGCATCCTGGCCCACGAGGGCCGCGTCTACGGGGTCCAGGACAACGCGGTGTTCGTCTACGACCCGGCGACGGGCTCGCTGGACTACCGCAACCTGGTGCAGCGCGGCTTCCGGGCCGCCGCCGAGGAGCCGATGTCGGTCCACTCCGACGGCGAGCGCGTCTACGTGGGCGGCAAGAGCGGCGCCGACATCCACGACCTGGCCACCGGCGAGACCACCCGGCTGGCCATCCCCGGCGAGCCCAAGACCATGATCACCGTCCACGGCACCACCTACATCGGCGTCTACACCCAGGCCGCGCTCTACTCCCACCGGGCCGGCGACGCCGAGGCGACCCTGCTGGCGCGCACCGGCAACCAGCAGGACCGCCCGCGCGACCTGGCCTGGGACGCCAGGACCGGCCTGCTCGTCATGCCGACCCAGCCGGAGCCCGGCCACATGAACGGCGCCCTGTCCTTCTACGCGCCGCGCACCGGCGCGTACACGACGCAGCGGCCCGCCGTCGAGCGCCAGACCGTCTACTCGGTCGTCACCCGGCGCGGCACCGCCTACCTCGGCACGCTCACCCAGGAGGGGCTGGGCCTGCCGCCGGTCACGACCACCGCCCGCCTGGCCGCCTACGACCTGGCGGCGCGCGAGCTGCTGTGGGAGGCCGAGCCCGTCCCGGGCGCCCGCTACATCTCCGCGCTCGCGCTCGGCCCCCGCCACCTGTACGGGATGACGAACACGGGCGTCGTCTTCGAGTGGGACCTGCGCGCCCGGAAGGTCACCCGGACGCTCAAGACCGGCTCGAAGGGCGGCGACCTGCACGTGGTGGGCCGGGTGGCGTACTGCACCGACGGCGAGAAGGTCTACAAGGTCGACCTGCGCGCCTTCACCGCGAAGCCGATCGTGGAGGGGCTGGCGGGGCAGTGGTTCGGCGGCGAGCCCAAGCTGGCGCTCGACCCGTCCCGGCTCGCCCTGTACGGGGTCAAGGGCCGCAACCTGGTGCGGATCGCCATCGACGGCAGCCGCTGACCAGCGCCGTTCCGGGCCCGGTTACCGTAGAGGTGAAGTCGTGATCTGGGGGAGAACATGACCGGCGTCGCAGTGCTCGGAACGGGGATCATGGGTGCGCCCATGGCGGCCAACCTGCTCGCGGCGGGCCTGCCCGTCCGCGTGTGGAACCGCACGCGGGAGAAGGCGCAGCCGCTGGAGGCGGCGGGCGCGGTGGTCGCCGGCACGCCGGCCGAGGCCGTGGACGGCGCCGACGTCGTGATCACGATGCTGAGCGACGCCGGAGCCGTCCACGACGCCGTGTCCGCCGCCGCCCCTGGGCTGCGCGCCGGGCAGGTGTGGGCGCAGATGAGCACGGTCGGCGTCGGCGGCGTGACCCGGCTGGCGGAGCTGGCCGCGGCCCACGGGCTGACGTTCGTCGACGCGCCCGTGCAGGGCACCAGGCAGCCGGCCGAGCAGGGCACGCTGATCATCCTGGCCGCCGGGCCGGGACAGGCCAGGCAGGCGCTCGAACCGGTCTTCGCCGCCCTCGGGCAGCGCACGCTCTGGCTGGACGAGGACGGCGCCTCCGGGGCCGGGTCGCGGCTGAAGATGGCCACGGTGAGCTTCGGCATCTCGCTGACGGCCGTCGTCGCCGAGTCGCTGGCCCTGGCCCGGGGCCTCGGCGTGGACCCCGAGCTGGTCCGCGAGGTGATCGTGGGCGGGCCGATGGACAGCGCCTACTTCCAGGTCAAGTCGCGGGCGATCCTCGACGGCTCCTTCGAGCCGAGCTTCACCGTGCGCAACGCCGAGAAGGACACCGGCCTGATCGTCGAGGCGGGCCGGGAGGCCGGCGTCCGGCTGGACGTGGTGGCCGCCGCCCGCGAGCGTTTCCGCCGCGCCGACGCCCAGGGCCACGGCGACGAGGACATGTCCGCCACGTATTTCGCTAGTTTCGACTGATTTGTACGTGCTAGTTAACGGAGATGCGATATCCGTCTCCCTTGCGCCCCGGTGACCGGGTCGGGGTCACCTCACCGTCCAGCGGCGTCGACAAGAGCCTGAACGACCGCCTCCAGGTCGCGATCCACGCCGTCGAGGCGCGCGGCTACGAGGTGGTCGTCGGCGCCTGCATGGACGGCTCCGGTCACGTCAGCGCGCCCGCCCCCGAGCGGGCCCGCGAGCTGACGGACATGCTCACCGACCCGTCGATCAGGGCGATCGTGCCGCCGTGGGGCGGCGACACCTGCATCGACCTGCTGCCGCTGCTCGACTGGGACGCGCTGCGCGAGGCCGAGCCGACCTGGCTGGTGGGCTACTCCGACAACACCACGATCCTGACCCCGCTGACGCTGCTGACCGGCGTCGCGACCGTCCACGGCAACAATTTGATGGACACGCCCTACCGGGTGCCCGACGGGCTGGCGAGCTGGCTGGACATCGTGGCGATGCCGCCCGGCGCGACGTTCACGCAGACTCCGCCGGGCCGCTACCGGGCGCAGGGCTTCGACGACTGGCAGAACGCGCCCGGCTCCGACGAGTTCACCCTCGACACGCCCGGCCGGTGGACCCGCCTGGACGGCGACGGCGACGTCCGGGCGGAGGGACGGCTGATCGGCGGCTGCGTCGAGATGCTCTGCAACCTCGCCGGGACGCCCTACCTCGACACCGCGCCGCTGGCCGGCGACGGGCTGATCGTGTACGTGGAGGCGTGCGAGCACGACGCGGGCACCATCTGCCGCAACCTGCACGGGATGCGGCTGGCCGGCTTCTTCGACGGCGCCACCGCGATCCTCGTCGGCCGCACCCGCGCTCCCGGGCTGCGCACGCTCACCCAGCACGAGGCGGTGCTCGACGCGCTCGGCGGCCTCGGCGTGCCCATCGTGGCCGACGTCGAGTGCGGCCACGTGCCGCCATACCTGCCGCTGGTCAACGGCGCGCGGGCGGTCGTCACCCACACCGCCGAGCGCGACGAGGTCACCCAGACCCTGGCGTGAGCCCCATCCTCAGCAGGGTGTAGGCGGCGACCGAGCCGGAGTCGCTGATCTCGCCGGCGCGGATCATCCGCTCGAACTCGGCGCGGCTCACCCACCGGTGCAGCATGTCCTGCTCGGTGTGCTCCCGGTTGACCGGGCCGCGTCGCAGCTCCGTGGCGAGGTAGACGTACAGCTGCTGGTTGACCAGGCCGTGGGCGTTGTCGAGCGCGCCGAGGAGGGTCCAGCTCGCGGCGCGCAGCCCGGTCTCCTCCGCCAGCTCGATCCTGGCCTCCTCCTCCCGGCTGGCGGCCGTCGCCGTGCCCTGGGGGAAGCTCCAGGAGCGGCGGCGCATCGGGTAGCGGTACTCCTCGACCAGGTGGAACCCGTCGTCCTCCATCGGGACGACCAGCACGAAGTCGGGCTTGTCGACGTAGGCGTACATGCCCCGGGTGCCGTCGGGGCGCTCGACCTGGTCCTCGCGGACCGTCATCCACGGGTTGTCGTAGACGACCTTGCTGGACAGCTGCCGGATCGTGTCCGGCCGGGGGTCAGGCACGGCCGGCCGCCAGGGCGCCCAGCACGGCGGCGCGTTCGCCGCCGGGCAGCGGCGGGCCGTAGGGGTCGGCGGCGTGGGCGGCGGGGATGCGGCCCTCGGCGGCGGCCAGCCAGAGCATGCGCTGCACGTAACCCTCCATCGGGGCGGTGAACGTGGCCGCCGCGAGCCGGTCGAGCCGGGCGGACGCCTCGTGGAAGGCGCGCAGGTCGGTGCCCTCGAACGCGCGCAGGACGGCGGCCGTCAGGCCGACGTGGGCGGCGGCGATGCCGACCAGGGCCGCCTGGGCGCCCCACAGGAGCGAGGGGCCGAACATGCGGTCCTCGCCGGTGATCGCGAGCCGGTCGGCGTCCCTGGTGAGCGCGATGGCGAGCTGGCAGCCCATGGCGTCGGACAGCAGGGCCGTCTTGAGCCCCGCCACGCCCGGGTGGGCGAGCAGGTCGCGCAGCGTCTCGGGCGGGCAGGGGCGGGTGTAGAGGTCGAAGGCGATCATGGGCAGCCGGGCCGCCCGCCAGACGTGCTCGTGCCGGGCGAGCCGGTCCCCCTCCTCGGGGAACACCAGCACGCCGGCCGCGCCCAGCGCCGCCGCGACGCGCGCCTGCTCCCCCGGGTCGTCGCGCGCCGGCCCGCCGCCCACGCCGACCAGGACGGGGACGCCGGTGGCGACCGCGCGTTCGATCACGGTGGCGCGGGTGGCCGGGGGGAGGTACGGGCCGCGGCCCGTGTGGGCGAGGACCGCCAGGGCCCCCGCGCCGTCCTCGACCAGGCCCGCGAGGTAGCGGGTCACGACGTCCGGGTCCACCTCGCCGGTCGCCGTCATGGGGGTGGCCGCGGCGGCGATGAGGGTGCCGTGGAGCCGATCCCGAAGCGCTTGTGCCGTTTCATCCACGGAAGGGAGCCTATTTGAATCCGGTCATCGCGATGCTGTTCACCAGGTACCGCTGCAACAGGAAGAACACCAGCAGGCACGGGATCACCGAGATCGTCGCCGACGACATGAGCATCGTCAGCTGCATCTCCTCGGTACGCAGCCCCGCCAGGCCGACGGTCAGCGTCCGGGTGGCGTCGCTCTGGCCGACGACCAGCGGCCACAGGAAGTCGTTCCAGTGCCACAGGAACACGAACACGCCCAGCGTGGCCATGATCGGCTTGGTCAGCGGCACCACGATCGTCAGGTAGACGCGCAGCTCGGAGGCGCCGTCGACCTTGGCGGCGTCGAACAGCTCGTCCGGCAGCCCCATGATGAACTGCCGCATGAGGAAGACGGCCTGGGAGTTGGCCAGCGTCGGGACGATCAGCCCCCAGAACGTGTCCACCCCGTCCAGGCTGTTGACCAGCACGAACGTGGGGATGAGCGTCGCCTGGAACGGCACCATCATCGTCGCCAGGAACGTCCAGAACATCGCGTCGCGGCCCGGGAAGCGCTTCTTGGCGAACGCGTAGCCGGCCATCGACGCGGTGAGCAGGATGATCACGACCGACACGACGGAGTAGACGATCGAGTTGACCGTCCACTCCACGAACCCGGACGCCGACAGCACCGCGGTCAGGTTGTCCAGCGTCAGCGACTCGGGCCACTGGGCGGGCAGCGTGGGCCGCCCGGCCGGCGACAGCGCGACGACGAACATGGCCAGGAACGGCGCGACCGTCAGCAGCGACAGCACGGCCAGCAGGGCGGCGAGCGGCCACCTCGCCCGGCGCCTGGGCGGCCGTCCGGCGGCCCGTTCGCGGGTGAGCGGCCTGGTGGCGGTGATGGTCACGTGTTCCCCCGGTCCAGGAAGCGGCGCTGGATCAGCGACACGACCAGCACGATCGCGAACAGCACCACGCCCCACGTGGCCGCGTACCCGAAGTCGAAGAAGCGGAAGCCGTGGTCGTAGATGCCGTAGATGAGCGTGTAGCTGGCCCGCGCCGGGCCGCCGCCGGTCATCACGTAGATGGTGTCGAACACCTGGAAGGCGCTGATCGTCTCGATGATCAGGACGAAGAAGAGCGTCGGCTTGAGCAGCGGCAGCGTGATGCGGCGGAACTTCTGCCAGGAGCCCGCCCCGTCGACGGTGGCCGCCTCCAGGTAGCTGGCCGGGATGGACTTGAGCCCGGCCAGCAGGATCAGCATCGAGTAGCCGAACCCCTTCCACACCGACACGACGGCCAGCGCGGGCAGCACCAGCGACGCCTCCTCCAGGAAGGCCACCGGGCCGAGGTCCAGCTTGCCGATCAGGCCGTTGATCAGCCCGTCGAACTCGTAGATCCAGCGCCACAGCACGCCCGCGAGCACGAAGCTGGTCACGTACGGCAGGAAGAGCATGCCGCGGAACAGGCCGCGCATGAACACCACCCGGTTGAGCAGCAACGCCGTGCCGAGCGCCACCACGAGGGTGAGCGGCACGTAGACGGCCGCGTACACGAGCGTGACCCGCAGACTGCGCCAGAAGTTGACGTCCTCGAACAGCCTGGCGTAGTTGTCCGCGCCGATGAGACTCCAGTCGCCGCTGACGTTCCAGTTCGTCAGGCTCATGCCCACGGCCCCGAGCGAGGGGAAGATCCGGAAGATCAGGAAGAGCACGAGCACGGGCAGGACGAACAGCAGTCCGGTGACCGGGTCACGCAAGCGATGTCGCACGGCGTTCCTTTCTCGTTCAGCCGCTTCAGCCGCCGCTGCTCAGCAGCGCGTCGGCTTCCTCGGCGGCCTTGTCCAGTGCCGTCTTGGCGTCCTCCTGGCCGAGCAGCGCGGCCTGGATGTGCGGCGCGATGAGGCCCATGACCTGGCGGGCCTGCGGGTGGGTGTCGCCGGGGAAGGCGTACTCCAGGGACTTGGCGAACTCCTTGGCCGACTCCGACTGGCCGGGCACGGTGACGTCGGTGCGGGCGGGGAAGAAGCCCGACTCCTTGGCCAGCTCGGCGGCGACCTCGGGCGAGGCCAGGTAGCCGGCGAGCTTCTTGGCGGCGTCCTTGTTCTCGGTGTGCTTGGCGAGCACGACGCCGCCGGGGATGCCGAAGGCGACCCGCTTGCTGCCTTCCAGGGGCAGGCCGATGCCGACGTTCTCCTCGCCGATGGCGGTGCCGAGCTGGACGGCCTGCAGCGCGGTGGCCGCGTGGTACATGGCGGACTTGCCGGACGCCAGCGCGCCGCCCTCGATGTCGTTGCCCTTGCTGGCGGCGTTCTCCGGCAGGCCGCCGGCGGCCTTGAGGTCGAGCAGGAGCTGCAGGCTCGCCACGCCCTCCGGGCCGTTGAAGGCGACGCTCTTGCCGTCGGCGGCGAAGACGGTGCCGCCGTTGGCCCACAGGATGGGGTAGAAGCTCTGGTTCAGGCTGACCTCGGGCTTGCCGGGGTAGTCGAGGACGGCGACCTTCTTGGCGGCCAGCTTGGGCGCGGCGACCTTGAGCTCGTCCAGCGTCTCAGGGACCTTCTCGACGCCCGCCTCGGCGAACAGCTTCTTGTTGTAGATGGGCGCGGTGATCGTCTGGTAGATCGGCACGCCGTAGAGCTTGCCGTCGACGGTCAGGGCGCTGAGCGAGTTGGGCAGGTAGGCGGCCTTGTCGGCGGCCACCACGTCGTCGACGGGCTCGATGGTGCCCTGCTGGGCGTACTGCGGGATCTGGTCGGGCCCGAGGACGACCAGGTCGAAGCCCTTCTTGGAGACGAGAGCGGTGGTGACCTTCTCCTGGCGGCCCTCCCACGGCTGCTGGTCGACGGTGACGTCGATCGCCGGGTTCTTCGCCTCGAAGTCCTTCTCGACCTTCGCCCAGAACGCCTGGCTCTTGGCCTGGTCGCCGATGACGGGGTACATCCAGAGGGTCACCGTGCTCTTGTCCGACCCGTCGGACGACGATCCGCACCCGGCGGCGGCGACGCTCAGCGCGAGCGCGACGCCCAGGGCCGTTGTCTTCCTCATCGGCGGCATCCTTTCGTTAATACCGGTCCTGACCGAAACCTAGTAACGCGTACTCGGCGCGGTCAATCCCTGATACCTGACCGTGACTACGGGGCGGGCCGAAATTTCAGCATTTCCTGGGCGATGAGGGCGACGTGATCGGGGGTGTAGTTCTCGTTCCAGTCGATGACCAGCAGCGTCTCGGCGACCAACCGCTCGGCCTCGGGGCACGTGCGGGGGACGTACCCCTCCAAAGGGTAGCGAGACGACCCGTATATCGGCCCTTGCCATACGGGCGCGCGGTTGAGCGGCTCGTCCAGGTATCCGGCCCGCGCCGGTATCCCGGCCTCCCGCAGCCGGGCGGCCAGCTCAGGCGCGCCGCCGCCGGGCAGCACGACGGGGAAGAGCCACCAGGCGTGGCCCTCCGGGCGCGGCAGCCGTACCCCTTCCAGGCCCTCCAGGGCCTCCAGCAGCCGCAGGGCCGTCGCGCGGCGGTCGGCCACCACCCGGGGCAGCTTGGCGAGCTGGGCGCGCGCCACGGCGGCCTGGAGCTCGCTCATGCGGTAGTTCAGGCCGAACGCGGCGTGCGAGCGGCCCGCCGACCGGTCCCAGCCCTTGTCGGAGAACAGCCGCATGCGCCGGGCCAGCTCGTCGTCATCGGTCAGCGTGAGCCCGCCGTCGCCGCAGGTGATGTGCTTCCACTGCTGCAGGCTCAGGCAGGCCACGTCGCCCACGGTCCCGGCAGGCCGCCTCTCCCCCGGTCCTGCGGGCAGCTCGGTCAGCCACGCCTGGGCGCAGTCCTCGATCAGCGCGAGCCCGTGCGCGTCCGCCAGCGCGCGCAGCTCGTCCACCCGGGCCGGGGCGCCGAACAGGTGCACGGCCATGATCGCCCTGGTCCGCGGCCCGATGAGGCGCGCGACGGCGTC
This sequence comes from Nonomuraea sp. NPDC049725, assembly GCF_040674795.1. Classification (NCBI taxonomy): domain Bacteria; kingdom Bacillati; phylum Actinomycetota; class Actinomycetes; order Streptosporangiales; family Streptosporangiaceae; genus Nonomuraea; species Nonomuraea sp. NPDC049725. The sequence goes on from NZ_JBFANJ010000002.1 coordinate 370,597, forward strand.
CGGGTCGAGATTGCCGTCGGCGGGATCGACGTCGGCGAAGACAGGAACGGCGTTCTGCGCCAAGATGGGGGCCACAGTCCCGAAGTCCGTGATCGGCGTCGTGATGATCTCGTCGCCGGGATCCGGCGCTGCGGCCACGACCGCGAGATGGAGGGCGGCGGTGCCCGAGCTGCACGCGATCGCGTGGCGCACGCCGTGCATGTCGGCGATCTCGCGTTCGAGCGCCCGCGCCTCGGTGCCCCAGACGGAGTTGAGCATGCCCGAACGGATCACCCGCTCGACGGCCGCCACCTCCTCGTCACCGAGCGTGCGGCCGGCCGCCTCTGCCATGGACGGGAACTTCACAGAGCACCTCACAGGATACGATTGCGGTCTTGACCGTTAATAGCGAGAGGGAGACGTGGGTGGCGATCGTCATCGGTGTCGTCGGTCCGCATGATCTGGTCGACCAGGTCGCGGCCACCTGCGAGGAGCAGCCGGGCCTGAGCGCCCTGCGGCTCGACTACGACCACGAGTCGCAGGCGCCCGCGATCGTGGAGGCGCACGCCACCTCCGTCGAGGGCTGGCTGTTCACCGGCATCGTGCCGTACATGCTCTCCCGCGACGCCGACGCGCTCACCCGCCCCGCCGCGTTCGTCGACTACACCGGCGCGACGCTGCTCAGCGCCCTCGTCCGGCTCCAGCACCAGGGCGTGGACGTGACCCGGCTGTCCATCGACACGCTGTCGGCGGCCGACGTGACGGCCACGTTCGCCGAGGCGGGGCTGCCCACCGAGCAGCTCCGCACGCTGCCCTACCGGCCGGAGGTGACGTCGAAGAAGGCCATCGCCTTCCACCGGCGCGGCCCCGCCCACCCGGTGATCACCTGCCTGAGCTCCGTCTACGAGGCGCTGCGCGACGACCCGCACGTGCTGCGGCTGGCCCCCTCCACGCACTCGGTGCGGGTCGCGCTGCGCCAGCTCCTGCTCACCGCCGAAGGGCAGGCGCAGGAGGACGCGCAGATCGCGCTCGGCCTCATCGAGGTGGAGAACGACGAGGGGCTGCTGCGCGAGGCCGCCGCCCTGGGCGGCACCGTCGCCGCCTTCCGGGGCGGCACCCACCTGCTCGTCACCACCCGGGGGCCGCTGCACGACGCCACCGTGGGCTTCACCGGGCTGCCGCTGCTGGCCCGCCTGGCCGGCCAGAACCAGGTGGTGCGGGTCGGCTTCGGCCTGGGCCGCAGCGCCGCCGAGGCCGAGAGCCTGGCCCGCCGCGCCCTGGCCCGCGCCCGCCGCATCGGCGACGTCGCCGCCGTGCTGTCGCTGCGCGCCGACACCGACATCGTGCTGGAGTCGGTGCCGACAGGCCCCGCCGGCGAGCAGAACCTGTCGGTCATCGCCCGCCGCGTCGGCCTGTCGGTGCCCACGCTGGAGAAGCTCCTGGAGGCCCGCGACGCCGCCGGCGACGAGCCGCTGACCACGCGGGAGATCGCCGACCGGCTCGCGGTCCAGCAGCGCACCGCCCGCCGCATGCTGCACCGGCTGGAGCTCGCCGGTCTCGCCGAGCGCACCGGCAACCTGACCAGCGGCTCCAGCGGGCGGCCGCTGACCCTCTACCGGCTGACGCTCTGACACGGCTTCAGGCGAGCCAGCGGGCGAGTCCCTCGGCGACGAAGTCGTCGTCGCGCAGCCACGGGTAGGCCGCCCACACCCGGTCAATCTCGGCGAGCTGGCCCGGCGACAGCTCCTCGGCCGGGTCCAGGCACCAGCGGCCCGCCAGCAGGCCCTGGCGGCGCAGGATCTCGTGGATGCCCGGGATGCAGCCGTGGAAGCCGTTGGCCGTGTCGAAGATGGCAGCGTTGGCGTCGGTGAGGTGGCCGTCGAGCGTGAGCAGGCGGCGCGTGGCCGCGTCGTCGCCCGCGCGGGCCCGCCCGGCCTCCTCCAGCAGCTCCACCGCCCGCCGCACCCACACGGCCCACTGGCCGAGCAGCCCGCCGACGAACTCGACCTCCACCTCGCGCCCGTCCACCACCACCCGGTGCGGGGTGATGAGGTCGGCCAGGATGTGGTCGTCGTTGCCGGTGTAGAGCGCGACCTCGCCGGCGCGCCCGGCCCGCACGACGCCGTGCAGCACGTCGAGCGTGCGGTAGCGGTCGAACGGGGCGACCTTGATGCCGACGACCGACTCGATCGAGGCCAGCCGCGTCCAGAAGTCGCGCGACAGCGGCCGTCCGCCCACGGCGGGCTGCAGGTAGAAGCCGATCACCGGCAGCACCTCGCCCACCGCCCGCGCCCGCTCCACCAGCGCGTCCTCGTCGAGCTCGGCGTACGGGCTCAGCAGGGCCATGTGGTAGCCGAGCGACCTGGCCAGCTCGGCCTCGGCCACGGCCTGGGCGGTGGGCCCGGTCGTGCCCGCCACCAGCACCACCTCGCGCTCGAACTCGCCCGCGGTGCGCGCGGCCAGCTCCAGCACCGGCGGCAGCAGGTCCGTGCCGTGCAGGGCGAACTGCGTGGTGTGCACGCCGACCGCCAGGCCGCCCGCGCCGGCCTCGATGTAGTAGCGGGTCAGGGCGCGCTGGCGGCGCTCGTCGAGCGTCCTGCCGGGCGTGAGCGCGAGCGGGTGCGCCGGGATCACCAGCCCGCGCCTGAACAGGTCACGCACCGACGTCTGCGCCTCTGGAGCCGTGCTGAGCACGTTTGTCCCCCTTGTCATGGAAGATGTGGTCCCGCCGGCGCTAGAAACGGCCGTCACGGCGTTCGAACTTCGTGGGCTTGCCCAGCAGCGGGCCGCCGTCCGCCACCCAGCGGGCGATGTGGTCGATCAGCTCCAGCGGCGTGATCTCCGGGTAGCCGAACAGCCGGTGGCAGCGCGAGGCGTTCGACAGCAGCGCCGTCGGGGCCTCCTCACCGGTGAACACCGGCTCCACGCCCAGCCGCGCGCCCAGCTCCAGCGCGGCCCGCCGTACGGAGATCAGCTCCGGGCCCGTGACGTTGAGCACGTACGGCGGGGTGCCGGCGTGCAGCAGCGAGCGGAGGGTGACCTCGTTGGCGTAGCCCTGCCACACGACGTTGACCTGACCGGTCGTCAGGTCGACGGGCTCGCGGGCGAGCACCTTCTGCGCCAGGTCGACGAGCACGCCGTAGCGCAGCTCGACGGCGTAGTTGAGGCGGATCAGCGCCATCGGGGTGCCGTGCAGCTCCGAGAAGTGCGTCAGCACCCGCTCGCGGCCCAGGCAGCTCATCGCGTAGTCGCCGACGGGCCCGGGCCGGTCGTCCTCGACGCTGCCGCCGCCGGTGACGGGGACGAGCGGGTAGACGTTGCCGGTGGACAGCGCCGCGATGCGGCTGTCACGGAAGCGCTCGGCGATCCGGCCCGGCAGGTACGTGTTGGTGAACCAGGTGGCGTGCTCGCGCCCCTGCGTGCCGAACTTGGCCCCGACCAGGAACACCACGTTCGGCGCTTCCGGCAGGCCGGCCAGCGCCCGCTCGTCGGCCACGTCGGCGCTCACCACGGTGGCGCCCTCGGCGGCGAGCGCGTCGGCCAGGCCGGGCTCGGAGAAGCGCGACACGGCGATGACGCGCTTCTCGCCCCGGGTGGCGTTCAGCGCCAGCCGCACCAGGCTCGGGCCCAGCTTTCCGCCCGCGCCGAGGATCATGATGTCGCCGTCGAGCTTGCCGAGATCCTCCACGAGGCCGGCGCTGGGGCGCGCCAGGCGCTCCTCGAGTTCCGCTGTCGTCCGCACGCGGGGTCCCCCTCTGTCCGTTATTTACGGTCCAGACCGTAACCGTGAGGGAGTCCGCCTGTCAACGGGCGGCGCCGCGACGTCAGACGCTCTCGCGCGCCGCCACCAGAACACCGAGGATCGCCCGCGTCTCCGCCCACGGCACCGGGCTCGGCGCGCCGCCCGCCATCTCCAGGAACGCCTCGATCGTCCCCGCGTAGCCGAGCCCCCGCACCGGATCGTCCCCCGCCTCGATCACCACGTGCTCGTCGCCGCCCCGGCGGTGCACGGTCACGCCATAGCGCTCCTCGTCACTCACCCCGATCACCTCCACCACGCCGGTCACCCCGCTGTCCCACCGCAGCGCCATCACCCCGGTGTCCTCCGACCGCAGCGTCCCGTAGTGCCGCGTCGCAGCCGCCGCCCCCGCCAGCCGGACCCCCGGCCCGAGCAGCGCCACCAGCAGCTCCACCCCGTGCACGCCCATCGTCACCAGCGTCCCGCCGCCCTCCGACGGGGTGTCCTGCCAGGCGTTGTAGCCGGTCGCCCACAGGCCCACGTCATGCCGTACGGTCGCGCGCACCGACAGCACGTCGTCCCCGTCCGCCTTCACCCCGGCGAACGCCGGCGCGAACCGGAGCACCGAACCCGACATCACCCGGTCGTGGATCGGCAGCCGGTCCAGCCGGTCGAGCTGCTCCCGCGTCGCCGCCGCCGGCTTGTTCACGAAACACGCCGCCCCGGTCTCCAGCACCGCCGCCAGCGCCTCGGGCACCTGCGGGTTCGGCACCGTCAGCACCACCCCGTCAGGGCCGTGCTCCAGCGCCTCCGCCAGGCTCCCCGCCACCCGCGCCCCCGGGTGCTCCTCCGTGAAGCGCCGCAACCGCTCGGCGTCCGGCTCCCACACCACCAGCTCGGCATGCCGGGCCAGCGTGCGGGCATCGGTGTAGGGATGGCTGGTGGCGAGCCCGGCGAGAGTGATGCGCACGGCGTGCTCCAAGAGTGTCAGAGGGTACGAAACGCAGCCCATCATGACAGCCCGGCAACCCAGGTGACACTGCGTACGCGGACGGGTACGCTTGGGGCAGCCACCTCCTACGGGGGGATCGGAAGTGAGCCCGGGTGGACCGCCGGACGACGGAAGCCCGGGCTTCGCGCTGTCTCAGCGCGCGTCGATGCGCCGCACGAGCAGCTCGGCGTCCACCTGACTCCAGAAGCGGTGATCGCCCCGCTCGGCGCGGGAGAGCGCGCCCGCGACGATGTCCGGCAGCCACAGCAGGGGCTCGGCCGACGGGTCGGACCAGGACAGCCGCAGCCTCGGCGGCATGGAGTGACGGCCCTGCAGCACCGCCACCAGCTCGTGATCGCGAAGGTCGAGCTCACTGTGACGGCGCTCGAACACCACGTCGGCGACATGGTGGCCGCCCAGCTCCCAGAGCAGGTGCTCCATGCACTTGCGGCGAGCCCGCTCCTGCCGCTTCGGGTCCAGCCCGGCGCCCACGACCACGACCCCGGCGGGGCGCAGGGCCGCCACCGCCTCGATGATCTGGGCGCGGCGCTTGTCGTTCTCGTCCCGCCAGTGCAGGCGGCGCTGACAGCGCAGGAGCAGGGCGCGCAGGTCCGCGCGGCATCGGTCGGCGTGCGCGGGCCGGACGAGCACCGCCGCCATGAGGTAGAGGCCACGGGCGAGCAGCATCGACTCGTCGATGTACGCGGAGAACGGGGGGTTCACGAGCGCTCATGCTAGCCCCGCCCCTCACGTAACGTGACGATCTCCCTACAGTTCGTCGACCTCCGCGAACGTGCGCCCGCCCGAGAGGCGGGGGTAGCCGGGGCCGCGGTCGAAGAAGCGGTCGGACGGGGGCCGCAGGCGGGCGCGGAGCTCGGCGGTGCCCTGCTCGTCGATGCGGTCGCCGTCGAGGACGACGCCGTAGTCGCCGAGGGCGCCGGCGATCGACACCTTGCCGTCGCGGACGTCGGCGGCGACGGCGCGCGGGTCGCGGTCGTAGGGGGAGCCCCAGCCGCCGCCTCCGGTGGTGCGGATGCGGATGAGCTCGCCGGCCTGCACCGGGTGGTCGTCGACCAGCCCCTCCATCTCCTTGCCGGCGATCTCGACGCGGAAGGGGCGCCCGGCGAGGCCGCCGTTGACGCCCCAGCAGGACAGGATGGACCGGTCGGCGATGGACATGTAGGAGGCGTCGCGCAGCATCCGGATGTGCTTGTCGTAGCCGAGGCCGCCGCGGAACATGCCGGGCCCGCCGGAGTCGCAGGCCAGCCCGAGCCGCTCCACCCGGAACGGCCAGCGCGCCTCGGCGAACTCGACGGGGATGTTGCGCGAGTCGGGCACGACGTGGATGGTGTCCTCGCCGTCGGCGTACCAGCGTCCGCCGGAGCCGCCGCCGAGCACCTCGCGCATGAGGTAGGGGCCGTCGTCGCCGATGCCGTGCACGCCGGTGTAGCGGATGGTCTCCTGGTCGGCGGGCATGCGTCCGCCGGTGGCCTTGGCGAGCACCCCGGCCAGGACGCCGAGCAGCCGCAGGATGACGAACGTGCGGGCGTTGGTGGGCGCGGGGAAGACCGGGGTGAGCAGCGTGCCCTTCTCCGGGAAGATCATCTTGATGAGGGGGACGACGCCCTCGTTGACGTCCAGCTCGGCCATGCGCTCGGGCGTGTCGGCCAGGTTGCGCAGCACGGGCGCGAGCCACTTCTTCAGGAAGACGCCGTCGGCGTAGTCGCCCGCGTGGTTGATCGGGCCCTTGGCCTGGGGTGAGGTGCCGGTGAAGTCGATGGTGAGCGGCGCCTCGGCGGCGTGGTCGACGGTCAGCGTGATGCGCTGGGCGTGCAGGCGCGGCTCGTCGACGCCGTCGTGCTCGGCGTAGTCCTCCCAGGTGTAGGTGCCTTCGGGGATCTTGGCCAGGAGTTCGCGGCGGAACGTCTCGGTCGTCTTGCCGATGATGGCGTCGAAGCACTCCTCGACCGCCTGCCTGCCGTAGCGCCCGAACAGCTCGGCGAGGCGGCGGGCGCCCATGAGGCAGGCCGAGCACTCGGCGTCGAGGTCGCCGGCCAGCGAGTCGGGCATGCGGGAGTTGCGCGTCATGATGCGCAGCGCGGCCTCGTTCGGCACGCCCTGGTCCCACAGCTTGATCGGCGGGACCATCAGCCCCTCCTCGTACACCGAGCGGGCGTGCGAGGGCATGGAGCCGGGCACCGAGCCGCCGATGTCGTCGTGGTGGCCGAACGCCTGCACGAACGCCACCACCTCGCCGTCGTGGAAGACGGGCACGGTGACGCACAGGTCGGGCAGGTGGCCGATGCCGCCTTCGGACAGGTAGACGTCGTTGTGGAAGTACACGTCGCCGGGCTTCATCGTCTCGACGGGGAAGTCGCGGACGACCGGCTGGACGAGCGCGCTGTAGGAGCGGCCGGTGAGCTTGCGCAGCCGTACGTCGTGGATGCCGGCGCGGAAGTCGTGCGCGTCGCGGATCATCGGCGAGCGGGCCGTGCGCGCGATGGCGGTCTCGACCTCCTTCTCCACGGAGGCGAGCGTGCCCTCGACGATCTCCACGAGGATCGGGTCAGTCACGCCGCACCTCCAGGTTGCCGTATTCGTCCACCTTCGCGGAGAAGCCGGGGTGGATCGGGATGGTGGACCCGTACTCCTCGATGACGGCGGGCCCGGGGACGACCGTGCCAGCCTCCAGCGCGGCGCGCTGGTGGACCGGGGTGTCGTGCGCCTCCTCGAAGTGGACGCTCCTGCTCGCCTCGACGGGCTCGATCCGCCGGTACGGGTCGCGCCGGATGACCGGGCGGGTGATGGGGCCGATGCCGGAGACGCGCAGGTTGACCCATTCGACGCCGTGGCGCGCGTCGTCGCGGTAGGCGTAGCCGTACAGCTTCTCGTGGGCGTCGTGGAAGCGGGCCACGACCTGCTCGCGCCACTGCTCGTCCAGCGGCCCGGCCGGGGCGGGGACGCGCACCTCGTAGGCCTGGCCGTAGTAGCGCAGGTCGGCGCTGCGGACGTGGACGGGCTCGTCGAAGCCCTCGCGGTCGAGCGCCTCGGCGGCCTCGCCCTCCAGCTCACCGAAGATCCTGGCGGCCGTGGCCAGGTCGAGGTCGCGGGTGACGCAGGTGCGCACGTAGTCGTTCTTGACGTCGACGGTGAGCAGGCCGAACGCCGAGACGTTGCCCGGCTCGGGCGGGACGATGACGGCGGGCAGGCCGAGGATGTCGATGAGCCGGCAGGCCAGCAGCGGCCCCGAGCCGCCGAACGTCACCAGCGGGAAGTCGCGCACGTCGAGGCCGCGCTTGACGGTGAGCTGCCGGATCGCGTTGCTCTGGTTGAACGCGCTGATCTCCAGGATGCCCGTCGCCGTGCGCTCGGGGGTGAGCCCGAGCTTGTCGGCCAGCGCCTCGACGCCCATCCGGGCGGCGTCGTAGTCGAGCGGGATCTCGCCGCCGAGCAGGTGCGGCGGGATGCGGCGCAGGTAGACGTGCGCGTCGGTGACCGTCACCTCGGTGCCGCCCCGGCGGTAGCAGAGCGGGCCCGGGTCGGCGCCGGCCGAGCGGGGGCCGACCTTGAGCGTGCCCTCGGGCGAGATCCAGGCGATCGAGCCGCCCCCCGCGCCGACGGTCACGATGTCGATCATCGGGACCTTGCACGGGTAGCGGCCGACGGAGCCCTCGGTGGTGACGGACGGCTCGCCGTCGATCACCACGGCCACGTCGGTCGAGGTGCCGCCGCCGTCCAGCGTGATCACGGACGGGTGCCCGGCGTTGGCGGCGATCAGGCTCGCGCCGAGCGCGCCCGCCGCCGGCCCGGACAGGACCGTGGTGACCGGCTGATGGACGACCTCGCGCGCCGACAGCACGCCGCCGTTGGACTTCATCACCGAGAACGGCTTGCCCAGGCGGCTCGACAGGTTGGCGATGTAGGCGCGCATGGCCGGTTTGACCGCCGCGTCGACCAGCGTGGTGACGGCGCGCTCGTACTCGCGGTATTCACGCAGCACGTCGCTGGACAGCGACACCACGGCCTCGGGGTGCTCGCGGGCCAGCACCTCGCGCATGCGCCGCTCGTGGGCCGGGTTGGCGTAGGAGTGCAGGAAGCACACGCCGATCGCGGTCACGCCCCGGGCCCGGAACCAGCGCGCCACCTCGGCGGCCTGCTCCTCCGAGAACGGCCGCACCTCGGCGCCCCGGTGGTCGAGCCGGCCGCCGACGGTCTTCACCAGGTGCACGGGGACGATCCGGGGAGGCTTGACCCAGAAGTACGAGTTGCCGTAGCCGTCGGGAACGCTCTGCCGGCCGATCTCCAGGAGGAACTCGAAGCCCTCCGTCGTGATCAGGCCCAGGTTGGCGATCCGGTCTTCCAGGAGCTGGTTCGTCGCCACGGTGGTGCCGTGCACGATCGAGGCGACGTCGAGCTCGCCCAGCCTGGCGACGCCCGTGAGGAAGCCGTCTGCCGGGTTGGCGGGGGTGGAGGGGGTCTTGGTCGTGACGATCTCACCGGTCTGCTCGTCCACCGCCACCACATCGGTGAACGTCCCGCCGGTGTCGACTCCGATACGGACGCTGCGCATGGCTCCTCTAGCTTCGGCGACGGCCGAGCACTTCGTCGATGACCTTGGGCGCGTTCTCGGTGCCGACGTAGGCGGCGAGCCGGACGACCATCTCCTGTGCCTTGGACAGCTCGGCCTCGACCCTGGCCTTCCCCGACTGGCCCGCCTGCACGCCGAAGTAGGCGCCGATGATGGTGCCGATCACCCCGGCCACCCCGGCGAACAGCGCGGCGAGCTCCCCGGTGGCGAACACGGCGGCGCCGAACGCGACGAGGACGGCCACGATGCCGGTCACGACCACGAAGAAGCCGTACCGCCACCGGGCGGCGTCAGCCTGCGCGGCGGTGACCTCGTCGGGGGTCATCATCGCGTCGAGCGACGGGGGTTTGTCATGGACCACGGTTCCTCCTGATACTCCAGAGGAGAAATGTCCCACGAGGTCATGGAACAAGCCAAGCCGCTAAGGTGGCACCCCGTGACTGAATCGTCTGCCCTGTCTCCTGTGCCGCCGGGTGCCCGTGATGCCGTGCTGAAGTTCTATTTCGGGCCGATGGACTGCGGCAAGTCCACGCTGGCGCTGCAGATGAACTACAACCACGGCCGCCAGGGCAGGCGCGGCCTGGTGCTCACCAAGCACGACCGGTCCGGCGGGCCGCGCGTCACCAGCCGCATCGGGCTCGGCCTGGAGGCGATCGAGGTGGACGACTCGCTCGACCTGGTGGCGCTGGTCGGCGCGCACGACAAGATCGACTATCTGATCTGCGACGAGGCGTGCTTCTACACCGTCGAGCAGATCGAGCAGCTCGCCGACCTGGTCGACGAGCACGGGATCGACGTGTACGCGTTCGGGCTCGCCTCGGACTTCCGGTCGGTGATGTTCCCGGCGGCGCAGCGGCTGTTCGAGCTGGCCGACGAGGTGTGCCGGCTGCAGGTCGAGGTGCTGTGCTGGTGCGGCAGGCCCGGCCTGCTCAACGCCCGCGTCGTGGGCGGCGAGCTGGCGCGCACCGGCGAGCAGGTCGTCATCGGCGACACCGACGCCTCCCCGGTGCGCTACCAGGTGCTGTGCCGCCGTCACCACCGCGCCGGCCTGCTCGGCGAGGGCACCACGGCCCCCGCCCCCGCCCCCGCCCCCGCTGCCGCCGGTCAGACGGCGCAGTAGCCGTCGTCGTCGCACCCGTCGCCGGGGGTGGCGAGCTGCGTGATCGGGGTCTGCCCGGTACGCGCCGCCACCTCGTCGACGGCGGCCGCGAACGTCTCCACGGGCTGCGCCCCCGACACCGCGAACTGCTCCTCGAACAGGAACAGCGGCACGCCCGTGATCCCGAGCCGCGCGGCCCGCGCCACCTGCTCGCGCACCGCGTCCGCGCCCTCGCCGGTGTCGCGCACGCCCGTCTCGGCGGCCAGTTTCGCCAGCACCTCCGGGTCGCCGACGTTCAGCCCGTCGGTGAAGTGCGCCCGGAACAGCCGCCCGGTCATCTCCTCCCCCAGGCCCTGCCCGGTGGCGACCTCGACGAGCCGGTGCGCCTCGAACGTGTTGGCGCTGATCGCCTGGTCGAAGCGCATGTCGAGGCCGTCCTCGGCGCCGGCGGCGGTGACCCTGGAGGTCATCTGCGCCACGTTCGGACCGAACTTGCGCTCCAGCGCGGGAATCAGCGGCTCGCCCTCGGCCGGGGCGTCCGGGTTGAGCTGGTACGGGCGCATCGTCACGTCGATGACCCCGCCCTTGGCCCGGAACGCCTCAGCGGCACGGGCGAACCGGGTGTGCCCGATATAGCACCAGGGGCAGACGATGTCAGAGAAAATCTCAACCTTCACGCCCAACCACAACCACACCCCCGCCCCGCTGATTCCAGCCCCGCCCGGACCGGCGGTGTCAGCCGGAGGCGAGCTCCTCCAGGCGGTACGGCAGGTAGGCCGAGCCGTCGACGAGCGCCGACGCGCCGCGCCACCAGCCGAACCACTCGCCGCTGCGCCACATCCAGTCGACCCGCTCGATCGCCGCCACCACGTCGCCGACGCTCTCCCACCGCTCCCCGAGCTGCGCCGCCGTCGCGCCGTGCCGCAGCGCCCAGTCGCGCAGGATCCGCACCGCCTCCGCCTCGACCGGCCGCGCGTACGGGTCCGGCTCCTCGCCCGGCAGCCGGTGCGGCCCGAGCCCGGCCGCCACCCCCCAGCTCCACTGCGCCTCGGCGGGCCGCGAATAGCGCAGCGAGTGGAAGTCCAGGTTGGAGCCCAGCTCCTCGTCAGGACGCCGCGTGACGACCGCGTCCAGCCTGCCCCCGGCGTCGAAGTGCACCACCAGCCGCTGCCCCGGCCGCACCCCGTCCGGCAGCGCGAAACGGTCCTCGGCATGCCAGGAGTTCAGGTCCACCTCGGCGACCGGCTTGCCCCACAGCGCGTCGGCGGCGTCGTCGGACGCCCACGCGGCCAGCATCTCCAGCGCCGTCAGGTCGGTCCACGGCTCGATCGCCACGGCCGTGCGCAACACCTCGTCCGGCGCGGGCAGCTTCCCGCCCCGGGGGCGCGTCCACCACTCCACGCCCAGCTCCCGCGTGCCGACCAGCAGCGCGGCGATCGCCGCCAGCTCCGCCGACCGCCGCGTCAGCGACGCGCCCAGGACCAGCCCGAGACACCGCTCGCACCGCTCCTCGCCGACCACCGGACGCGCCTCGGCCACCAGCGACCCGGCGGTCGGGCGGTCGTCGCCCAGCAGGTTGCGGATCACTCGTCTGGCCTCGGTCCTGGCGTCTTCAGCGTGTGCCTGCCGCATACCGCCACGCTACGCCCGGAGATCCTTTTCCGCGAGAGTCCACCCTGCACACAAACCCACCGGTCACCCCGCCACCGCGGGCCCGAGGGTCGGCGGCCCCCGCGGGTCCGGGGTCAGCGGCGGGCGCGGCCGAAGAGCCAGCCGATGGCGGCGCTGCCGAGCGCGACGCCCGCGCCCATGCCGAACGCGGCCAGCATCACCCAGGGCCGCGTCTCGGCGGGCTGTCTGGCGGGACGTTCGTAGACGGCGGGCGCGATGGGGGGCGCCGGGGCGGAGGCCGGAGCGGGGGCCGGGGGTTGGGCGCCGTTGGGGGACGGGAGTTCGCCGGGGGCCACGGCCTCGGGTGCGGGGGCGTCCGGGGCCCCTCCGGCACGGAGGTGCCGGTCGACGGCGGTGAAGAAGTCGCCGGCGGTGCGGCGGGCGACGGAGCCGAGCATGCGCTGCCCGACGCCGCCGATCATGCCGCCGACGACCGCGTCCGCGTCGTAGTCGACGCGGGTGCCGCCGTCCACCTCGCTGAGGCGTACGCGGACGGTGGCGTCGACCGTGCCGGGGGCGCCCTGGCCACGGGCGCGCAGGACGAAGGTCTCGGGCGGCGAGGGGTCGGCGAGCGCGACCTCGCCCCGGTAGACGCCCTTGAGCGAGGCGACCCCGGCGTTGACGGTCATCCGGTACGTGTCGGGCCCGGTCTCCTCCAGGCGCTCGCAGCCCGGGATGGTGCGCACGAGCACCGCCGGATCCTGCAGGGCGGCCCACACGCGGTCTCTGTCGACGCCGATCACGGCGCTGCCTGCGACTTTCACACCGCCACTCTAGAAAGCCGCCGGCCCCGGCGATAAGGGCAACACCTGACCAACGCGGATTGCGTACGTGGTGATCAGGGCTGGCAGGATGGTGCGGCATGTACGGGGGACGGGCGCGGCGGGGCGCGGCGATCGCCGCGGTGCTGCTGATGGCGGGGTGCGCGGCGGAGCCGGCGCGGCAGGACGGCGGCGCGGCGCGGGAGAGCGGCGCGGCACGCGAGCCGGCGACGGCCGACACGAGGACGCCGGGCCCGCAGGGGGTGGCGCCGAGGCCGGGCGAGGTGGGGCGGATCCGGGCGTCGGGCGGGCTGCCGCCGGTGGTGAGCTCGATCCCGACCAGGCGCAAGGTCGTGTTCCTGACGATCGACGACGGCTGGGAGCAGGATCCGGGGTTCGTGAGGCAGATCCGGGAGGAGCGGATCCCGATGACCGCGTTCGCGATGCGGGACGCGGTGGAGGCGGAGGGGACGCCGGACCAGTCGGGCGGCGAGGCGCGCTTCGTCGGCGCGGGCAAGTGGGGATATTTCCGGCAGTTGCGTGACGCGGGCGTCCCGATCGAGAACCACACGCTCACCCACCCCGACCTCAGCCGGATGGGCTACGACGCCCAGCGCCGGGAGATCTGCGGCGCCTCCGCGCTGATCCGCAAGCAGACCGGCGCCCGGCCGACCCTGTTCAGGCCGCCGTTCGGCGCGTACAACTCCGGCACCCTGCGCGCGGCCGGGAGTTGCGGCATCGACGCCGTGCTGCTGTGGACCGCGACCGTCCAGCCGGGCGGCAAGATCGCCTACCAGGTGCCCGACAAGCGGCTGCGCCCGGGCGACATCCTGCTGATGCACTTCCGCCCCAATCTGGCCAGGGACTTCCGGATCCTGGTCAAGAAGATCAAGCGCCGCGGCTACGAGCTGGGCGACCTGCGGGCGTACCTGGACGCCGCCGTCCGCCCCGGGGCGTAGCGGGCGGTCCGCCGCGCGGGTGACGCGCCCGGCGGGGGCGCTCCGGCATCGTTGAACGGCCTGATGGGGGCGCGTTGTGACGAAGATCGCATCGCATTGCTCTACGGCTTGTAGTACTACTTCAAGTAGACGCACTACAGGCTGTAGAGCTAACGGACGCGGTGAGGGGAAATGGACGCACTGGATCTCGCACGGTGGCAGTTCGGGGTGACCACCGTCTACCACTTTCTGTTCGTGCCGCTGACGATCGGCCTGGGCGTCTTCGTGGCCGGACTGCAGACCGCGTGGCATCGCACCGGCAAGGAGCAGTACCTGCGGCTGACGAAGTTCTTCGGGAAGCTGTTCCTGATCAACTTCGCGATGGGCGTGGTCACCGGCATCGTGCAGGAGTTCCAGTTCGGCATGAACTGGTCGGAGTACTCGGTGTTCGTCGGCGACGTGTTCGGGGCGCCGCTGGCGATGGAGGCGCTGCTGGCGTTCTTCATGGAGTCGACGTTCCTGGGCCTGTGGATCTTCGGCTGGGACCGGCTGCCCAAGCGGGTGCACCTGGCGACGATCTGGGCGGCGGCGATCGGCTCGAACATCTCCGCCTACTTCATCCTGGCGGCCAACGCGTGGATGAAGCACCCGGTCGGCTACGAGGTCGTCGACGGCAAGGCCAGGATGACCGACCTGTGGGCGGTGCTGACCAACTCCACCGCGCTGGCGCAGGTGCCGCACGTGGTCGGGGCGGCGTTCGTGGTGGCCGGCGGGTTCGTGCTGGCGGTGTGCGGCTACTGGCTGCTGCGCACCAAGGAGGACATGTGGCGCAGCGCGGCGCGCGCCGCGCTGGTCATGACGGCGATCGCGGGCGCGGTCGTGGCCCTCACGGGCGACACGTCCGCCAAGCTCATGTACGAGCAGCAGCCGATGAAGCTGGCCGCGGCCGAGGGCCTGGAGCGCGACACGGCCGGGGCGCCGTTCTCGATCGCGCCGGGGATCGAGATCCCCAAGGTGCTGAGCTTCCTGTCCACCAACGACCCGGACGCCGTCGTCCAGGGCACCGAGGACCTGCAGGCGCGCTTCGAGAAGGAGTTCGGCCCCGGCGACTACCGCCCCGACCAGACCGTCGTGTTCTGGTCGTTCCGGGTGATGATCGTGTTCGGGATGGCGACGGTCGGCCTGTCGGTGCTGGGGCTGTGGCTGATGCGGCGCAGGCGGGAGATGCCGCGCTGGCTGGCCAGGGCGCTGCTGTGGGCGCTGCCGCTGCCGCTGCTGGCGGTGACCGCCGGATGGCTGCTCAGCGAGGTGGGCCGCCAGCCGTGGACGGTCGCGGGCGAGCTGCTGACCGCCTCCAGCGTCTCCCCCGGCGTCTCGCTCGCCGAGGTCGCGACCTCACTGGCGATCTTCACGCTGGTGTACGGGGTGCTGACCGTGGCCGAGATCGTGCTGCTGGCCAGGCACGTGCGCAAGGGCCCGGACGAGCACGAGCCCGTCCCGGCCGCCGAGCGGCGCGAACCGTCCCTGATGTACTGAGGAGCTGGTCATGATCGATCTGTGGTTCGTCATCATCGCCTTCCTCTGGACGGGCTACTTCGTCCTGGAGGGCTTCGACTTCGGCGTGGGCCTGCTGGCCCCGTTCGTCAGCCGGACGCCGGCCGAGCAGCGGCAGGCCCTGCAGACGATCGGCCCGGTGTGGGACGGCAACGAGGTGTGGCTGATCACCGCCGTCGGCGCCATGTTCGCCGCCTTCCCCGCCTGGTACGCGGGCATGTTCAGCGGCTTCTACATCCCGGTCATGCTGGTGCTGCTCGGGCTGATCGTGCGCGGGGTGGGCCTGGAGTGGCGCGGCAAGGTGGCCAAGCCGTTCTGGTGCGACCTGGGCATCACGGTCGGCAGCGCGCTGCCCGCGTTCGTGTGGGGCACGGTCTTCGCCGACCTGCTGTTCGGCAGCGCGACGGCGGCGCTGATGGGCGGCGTGTTCTCGCTGGCGGTGTGCCTGCTGCACGGCGCGGTGTTCCTGGCGCTGCGCACCGACGGGCCGGTGCGGCGGCGCGCCAGGACCGCCGCGCTGGCCGTCAGCGTCGTGGTGGTCCCGGTGGCCGTGGTCGCGCTGTCGGCGGTGGGCACGATCCCGGCGCTGGCCGCGATGGGGGCCGTGGCGGCGGCGACGGCGCTGGTGTGGCGGCGCCGCGAGGGCTGGGCGTTCACCGCGATGGCGGCGGCGCTGGTGCTGGTGTCGGTGGCGGTGTTCACCGAGCTGAGGGGCGCGCCGCTGCCGGGCCTGACGCTGGCCGAGGCGGCCTCCGGGCCCTACACGCTGACGATGCTGAGCTGGATCGGGCTGATCGCGCTGCCGTTCGTGCTCGGCTACCAGGGGTGGACGTACTGGGTGTTCAGGAAGCGCGTCACGCTCCCGGTGGTCAGTAGCCCGCCGCGGGCGACTGTGTGACACGGTCGTCCGCCGCGGGCGACTGTGTGACACGGTCGCCCGCCGCGGGCGACTGTGTGACACGGTGGTCCGACAGGTGCAGGTCGCCGTCGAGCGGTTCCTGCAGCTTGCGCAGGACCTTGAGGTCGGCCAGCACCGTCCACAGCGGCCCCACCAGGTGCGGCTTGTACTCGGGGGCGGTGTCCATCCAGGCGTTCTTGCCCTCCTCGGTGACGAACGTGCTGACGAAGAAGCGGCCGGCCTCGGTCTTGCAGTAGCCGGTGCGGATGTCGGCGGCGTCGACCTGCATGCGGGGCGTGCAGCCGACCTTGGCGGCGAGCTGCTCCACGGTGAGGGGGGCGGCGGGCTCGGGGTTCGGGACGCCGCCGCCCTCGGCGCCGGGCGCGCACGCGGCGGCGAGCCCGGCCAGCAGCGCGACGGCGGCCAGACGTGGACGAGTCTTCATGTGCGGAGGTACGCACAGGCGGGCGGCCCGGTTCAGCGCGCGATGGTTCAGCGCAGGATGACGCAGCCCCGGGCGGCCAGCTCGCGCAGCACCGGCGGGTCGCCGTCGAGCTTGTTCCAGCGCAGGTCCAGCTTGTCCACGTACGGCAGGCGCTCCGGGAGGTCGCGCAGCCGGTTGTTGCGCAGGTCGAGGTGGCTGAGCCGGTCCAGCTTGGCCAGCTCGGCGGGCACGGCGCGCAGGTGGTTGTCGCGCAGGTCGAGCGTCCGCAGCTCGGCCAGCTCGCCGACGGAGGCGGGCAGCGCGGTCAGCCGGTTGCCGCGCAGGTGCAGCTCGCGCAGCCGGGTCAGGCCGCCGATGCTCCCGGGCAGCTCCGTCAGCTGGTTGTCGTAGAGCCGCAGCTCCACCAGCGACGCCATCCGGCCGATCGTGGCGGGGAGCCGGGTGAGCCGGTTGCCGGTCAGGTTGAGGTAGCCCAGCCGGTCGAGCCTGCCGAGGGTGTCGGGGACCTCGGTGAGGCCGTTGTCGCTGGCGTACAGGTAGTCGGTGAGGGGCAGCTCGCCCAGCTCGGGCGGCAGCGCGGTGAGCCGGTTGTGGCCCAGGTCGAGCATGCGCAGCCGGGTCAGGCGGGCGACGGCGGGCGGGATCGACGTCAGCGCGTTCTCGGCCAGGTTGAGCGATTCGAGCCGGGTCAGCTCCCACACGGCGCCGGGCACGGCGCTCAGCCGGTTGCCGCCGACGGCCAGGTGGCGCAGGCCCGGAGGGAGCCGGTCGGGGATGGCCTCGACGGCGTTGCCGTACAGGAAGAGGCTCTCCAGCCCCGGCGGGCAGGCGGGGAACGCGGTGAGCGCGTTGCCGTCGAGGTGGAGCTCGCGCAGCGCGGCGAGCCCCGACAGGTCGGGCAGCGAGCGCAGCCGGTTGCCGTCGAGCCGCAGCTCCTCCAGCGCGGTCAGCCCGGTCACGCTCGCGGGCAGCTCGGTCAGCTCGTTCCAGGCCAGGTCGACGACGCGGGCGCCGGCGGGCAGGGCGGGTGGCGCGGTCAGGCCCGCGGCGGGCGCGCGCAGTTCGCTCACGCGCCCTCGCGCAGGTGGAACAGGTCGGACGGGGAAAGCGGCATGCGGTCGATGCTAATGCCTTCGGCGTCCTCGACCGCCGAGGCGATCACCGCCGACACCGGGATGACGCCCGCCTCGCCCGCGCCCTTGATGCCGAGCGGGTTGAGCGGCGACGGCGTCTCCAGGTGGCCGGTCTCGATGGGCGGGATCTCGGTCGCGTACGGCATGAGGAAGTCCATGAACGAGGCGTTGAGCAGCTGCCCGTCGCCGTCGTAGGCCATCCGCTCGTACAGGGCGCCGCCGATGCCCTGCGCCACTCCCCCGTGGATCTGCCCCTCGACGATCATCGGGTTGATCAGCCGCCCGCAGTCGTGCACGACGGCGTAGCGCACGACCTTGATCTCGGCGGTCTCCGGGTCGGTCTCGACGACGGCCGCGTGCATGCCGGCGGCGAACGTGGACCGGATCGGCGAGTAGTAGCCGCGCCCCTCCAGCCCCGGCTCCTCGCCCGGCTCGACCGGCGGCCGGTCGGGCGAGGCGGCCCCGGCGAACTGGGTGGCGCGGGCCGTCTCCTCGTCGAAGGCGTAGCGCAGCGGGTTGGCCAGCACCGCCACCGTGGCCAGCGGGATCGACGCCGACGGCGCGCCCACGACGTGCACGAGCCCGTCGGTGACGGTCAGGTCGGCCGGGTCGGCCTCCAGCGCGGCGGCGGCGACGCGCAGCGCCTTGGCGCGCACCTCGGCGCAGGCCAGCGCGATCGCGTTGCCGCTCATCACGGCGGCGCGCGAGGCGAACGTGCCGACGGCGTAGCCGAAGCGGCGGGTGTCGCCGGTGACGACGGAGACCCGCTCGACGGGCACCCCCAGCTCGGTCGCGGCGATCTGGGCGAACGCGGTCTCGTGGCCCTGCCCCTGCGAGGTGAGCCCGGTGGAGACGTGCACCCGGCCGTCGGAGGTGATCTGCACGTGGCCGCCCTCGTACGGGCCGACGCCGGTGCCCTCGACGTAGCAGCCGATGCCGATGCCCCGGCCGGGCGCCCGCTCGAAGGAGTCCCAGCCGATCAGCTCCTTGATCATGCGCAGCATCTCGGGGTAGTCGCCGCTGTCGTAGACGAGGGGGCGGCCGTCCTGGAAGGTCAGGCCCTGGTCGTACGGGAACTCCTCCGGCCGGATCAGGTTGGCCGCCCGCACCTCGGTCCGGTCCTTGCCCAGATACCGGGCGATCTTGTCCATGGTCCGTTCCATGCAGAACACGCCCTGCGGCCGCCCCGCCCCCCGGTACGGCGTGACCTGGACGGTGTTGGTGTAGACGGCGGTGAACTCGACCCGGTACGCCCCGATCCGGTAGGGCCCGAGAAGCTGCGTGGACGTGACGATCGGCACGATGATCCCGTACGGCGTGTAGGCGCCGTGGTCGTGCAGGATCGACACGTCCAGGCCGAGCACCCGTCCCTCGTCGTCGAACCCGACCCGCACCCGGTGCACCTGGCCGCGCTCGTGGGCGGCGGCGACGAAGTGCTCGCGCCGGTCCTCGGCCCACTTGACCTCCCGGCCGAGCAGCATGGCCGCCCACGGCACCAGCAGCTCCTCCGGCCACGGGTGCACGATCTTGACGCCGAACCCGCCGCCCACGTCGGGGGCGATGACCTCGACGTGCGGCAGCGGCAGCTCCAGCGCGGCGGCGATGGCCATGCGGACGCTGGTGGAGGTCTGGGTGCTGGAGTAGACGCGCAGGTCGGCGCCGTCCCAGCGGGCGTAGACGCCGCGGCCTTCGAGCGGCATGCTCGCGCTGCGCTCGATGTCGAGCCGGAAGGAGAGCGTGTGCGGGGCCGCGGCGATCGCGTCGGCGGCGCTCCGGCCGCCGGCCGACGGCACCTCCTGCACCAGGTGGGCGCCGACGTTGCCGGGCACGTCGGCGTGCACGAGCCGGTCGCCGCGCGCGGCCTCCTCCAGCCCGGCGACGGGTTCGAGCACCTCGTAGTCGACCTCGATGAGCGCGCAGGCGTCCTCGGCCAGGTAGCGGTCCTCGGCGACGACCATGACGACGGGCTCGCCGACGTGGCGGACGACGTCGCGGGCCAGCGGGCGGGCGGTGCGGCCGTGGGTGAGCGCCGGGTGCGGGATGAGCAGCGGCAGCGGCCTGCCGATCCGCTCGGGCAGGTCCTCCCAGGTGTAGACGGCGACGAGGCCGTCGACGTCGAGGGCGCCGCTGACGTCGATGTCGCGGATGCGGGCGTGCGCGTGCGGCGAGCGGACGAACGCGGCGGCGAGCGCGCCGGGGCCGAGGTCGTCGAGGTAGCGGCCCTGCCCGGTGAGCAGCCTGGGGTCCTCCCTGCGCGGCATCGGCTCGCCGAACAGCCGGGTGCTCATGACTCCTCCGCCATGAGCTCGGCCGCGCGGTGCACGGCCTTGACGATGTTGCGGTAGCCGGTGCAGCGGCACAGGTTGCCCGAGATGCCCTCGGTGACCTGTTCGTCGGTGGGCGTCGGGTGCTCGCGCAGCAGCGCGGTCACCGTACACAGGAAGCCGGGGGTGCAGAAGCCGCACTGGAGCGCGTGGCACTCGGCGAAGGCCCGCTGGACGGGCGAGAGCCCGCCGGGTCCTGCCAGCCCCTCGACGGTGGTGATGTCGCGGCCGTCGACGGTGACCGCGAGCGTCAGGCAGGAGCGGACGGGCTCGCCGTCGAGCAGCACCGTGCAGCAGCCGCACACGCCGTGCTCGCAGCCGACGTGGGTGCCGGTCAGGCCCAGGTCGTGGCGCAGGCAGTCGGACAGCAGCCGCCTGCCGGGCACCCGGGCGCGGCGTGCGACGCCGTTCACCACCAGCGTGATCTCGTGCGGGGACGCTGCTCGCCCGTCGGTCATGCCGCCGCCTCTCTCGCCGTCCGTTCGGCCCGCTCGGCCGCCTGCCGCGCCAGCACGCCGACGAGATGCAGCCGGTACGCGGCGCTGGCGTGCACGTCGCCGTCCGGCTCCGCCCGCTCGCGCACGGCGTCGGCGGCGCTCTTCCAGTCGGCGCCCAGGTCCACCACGAGCGACACGGGGCCGACGCCGATGCAGGCCAGCCGTGCCGAGGCGACGCGCAGGTCGCCGTCCAGCGTGACGACGGCGCAGACGCCGGCCAGCGCGTAGTCGCCGTGCCTGCGGGAGACCTCGGCGAAGGCGGTGCCGGTGCGCGGCGGCAGCGCCGGGAAGTGCGCCGACACGGCCAGCTCGCCGGGCCGCAGCGCCGACTCCATCGGGCCGGTGAAGAACTCGGCGGCGGGCACGTCCCTGGGGGCGGCGCCGGCGCGGGCCACCCGCACCGAGCCGCCGAGCACGGCCAGGACCGCGGGCAGCTCGGCGGCCGGGTCGGCGTGCGCGAGGCTGCCCACGACGGTGCCCCGGTTGCGGATCACCGGATGGGCGACCAGGCGCAGTGCCTGGCCGAGCAGCGGGTGGACGCCGGCCCGCGCCACCCGGGCGTGGCGGGCCAGCGCGCCGACGGTGACGCCGTCCGGCCCGGCCTCGACCGTGTCGAGCTCGGTGAGGCGGTTGATGTCGATGACGTGCTCGGGGGCGGCCAGGCGCATGTTGAGCATCGGGATGAGGCTCTGGCCGCCGGCGAGCACCTTGCCGCGCGGCCCCGCCTCGGCCAGGATCTCCAGGGTCTCGCCGACGTCGCGGGGCGCGTGGTGGACGAACGGGGGCGGCTTCACCCGGCTTCGCTCCCGGCAGCCGCGGGGGTGCGGCGGGCGATGACGCGCAGCAGGTGCCAGCCGCCCACCACCACGATGGTGCCGAGCGCGATGCCCTCCAGCCTGAAGTCGCCGCTGATCATGTGCTTCACCGGTCCGATCGCCAGGATGATTCCCGCGCCGATCGGGACCATGTTGACCGGGTCCGCGAAATCGACCCGGTTCTCGATCCAGATCTTCGCCCCGAGCAGCCCGATCATGCCGTAGAGGATCACGGTGACGCCGCCGAGCACGCCCGCGGGCGTCGCGGAGACCAGCGCCCCGAACTTGGGCACCAGCCCGAACGCGATCGCGATGAGGCCCGCGATGTAGTAGGCGGCCGTGGAGTAGACCTTGGTGGCGGCCATGACGCCGATGTTCTCGGCGTAGGTGGTGGTGGGCGAGCCGCCGACGGCGCTGGTGACCACGGTGGCGAGGCCGTCGGCGGCGACGGCGCGGCCCACGTACGGGTCGACGTCGGTGCCCGTCATCTCGCCGACGGCCTTGACGTGGCCGATGTTCTCGGCGACGAGCGCGATGACCGCGGGCAGCACCAGCAGGACGGCCGAGGCCTCGAAACCGGGCCAGTGGAAGTCCGGCCAGCCGAACCACGGCGCCTGCGCCACCTTGCCGAGGTCGACGCGGAAGTGCGCCGCGACCTGGACGGCGCCGTCGTCGTAGGCGGGCACCATGCCGAACAGCCGGTCGGCCGCCCACGAGAGCACGAAGCCCGCCACGAGCCCGACGAGGATGCCGATCCGGCCGAGGAACCCCTTGAACGCCACCACGACCACGAACGTGATCAGCATCGTGACCAGCGCCATCCACTGGTCCTGCGGCCAGTAGACGTCGGCCACCACGTACGCCAGGCCGAACCCGATGAGCATGACCACCGCCCCGGTGACCACCGGCGGGAACACCCGGTTGATCACCCGGACGCCGAGGAAGTGCACCGCCAGCCCCACCAGCGCCAGCACGAGCCCGGCCACCAGGATCGCCCCGGTGACGATCGCGTCGGCCCCGGCCGTGTCGCCGCCGAACAGCGCCCGCACGGCCAGCACCCCGCCCACGAACGACGCGCTGGTGCCCAGGTAGCTGGGCACCTTCCCCTTCACGATCAGCAGGAACAGGATCGTCGCGACCCCGGACATCATGATCGCCACGTTCGGGTCGAGCCCCATGACGAGCGGGAAGACGAACGTCGCCCCGAACATCGCCACCACGTGCTGGGCCCCGAACCCGGCCATGCGGGGCCAGCTCAGCCGCTCGTCAGGCCGTACGACCTCGCCGGGAGCCAGGTGTCTGCCGTCGCCGTGTCTGGTCCATCTCAGAGCCATGCGAGCCCCTCTTCGCCCGGACCGCCTTGCCGCGTTGCGGGCACATTAGGCCCGCCCGCGCGCACGTACACGGGCATGATCTGCCAAAACTGCGCGGCTGACCAGAGATCAGGCTTCCCGGCGCGGCCGGGCCAGGTGAAGCAGGTGGTAGCCGGCCAGCAGCACGATCGTGCCCAGCGCGATGCCGCTCAGCGCGAACGTGTCGGTGACCGGGAAGGCGACCGGGCCGATCGCGCAGATGATGCCCGCCCCGGTGGGCAGCAGGTTGACCGGCTCGGCCAGGTCGACCTTGTTCTCCATCCAGATCCGCGCGCCGAGCAGCCCGATCATCCCGTACAGGATGGTCGTGACGCCGCCGAGCACCCCGTCGGGGGTGGCGGCGATGAGCGCGCCGAACTTGGGGCACAGCCCGAACAGGATCGCGATCACGGCGGCGATGTAGTAGGCGGCCGTGGAGTAGACGCGGGTGGCGGCCATGACGCCGATGTTCTCGGCGTAGGTGGTGGTGGCCGGGCCGCCCACCGACGTGGCGACCACCGTGCCGACGCCGTCGGCCAGCACCGCCCGGCCCATGTAGGCGTCGACGTCGGTCCTCGTCATCTCGCCGACGGCCTTGACGTGGCCGACGTTCTCGGCGATGAGCGCGATCACCACCGGCAGCACCAGCACGACGGCCGACACCTCGAACGCGGGACCGTGCAGCTCCGGCAGCCCGAACCAGTCGGCCTCGGCGACCTTCGACAGGTCCACCCGGTAGCGCTCGGTCGTCGCGCCGCTCGCGTCGGGCGTGGCGATCTTCCCGCCGACCAGGTCCCACACGTACGACAGCGCGAACCCGAACACCAGGCCCAGCAGCACGCCGATCCGGCCGACGAAGCCGCGGAACAGGCCGACGAACACCAGCGTCGCCACCATCGTCAGCAGCGCCACCCACGGATCGCGCGGCCAGTAGTTGTCGGCCGCCACGTACGCCATGCCGAACCCGATGAGCATCACCACGCCGCCGGTCACCACCGGCGGGAACACCCGGTGGATGATCCGCACCCCCAGCAGGTGGATCGCCAGCCCGGCCGCCGCCAGCACGACGCCCACCACCAGCAGCGCGCCCGTCACGGTCGCGCTGTCGCCGCCGCCCGCCCGGATCGCCACCACCGCGCCCACGAACGACGCGCTCGACCCGACGTAGCTCGGCACCTTGCCCTGCACGACCAGCAGGAAGATGATCGTCGCGACGCCCGACATCATCACGGCCAGGTTCGCGTCCAGGCCCATGAGCAGCGGGAACACGAACGTCGCGCCGAACATGGCGATGACGTGCTGCGCCCCGATCCCGGCCGTCCTGGGCCACGACAGCCGCTCGTCCGGCTTGACCACCTCGCCCGGCGTCAGCCTCTTGCCGTCGCCGTGCAGTTTCCACCCGAGCGCCATCCGCGTGCCCGTCCTCTCCGTAGTTCCGGAGAGCACAATAGGGGGTGACCTGCGATGTCAGTTCACGTGGATCTCGAAACCGTCGCCGCTGACCACCTGGCCGGAGCGGATCTTGCACGTCTTCCTGAGCTCCACCTCGCCGTCGACCAGCACCAGGCCCTCGGCGATCAGATGCTTGGCCATGCCGCCCGTCTCGGTGACGCCGCAGTATTTCAGCAGGTCGCACAGCGGGATGAAGTCGTCGCGCAGCTCGAATTCCAGGTCCACGGAGAGCAAGCCTAGATGCCGCGCATGCGCAGCACGTGCAGGGCCAGCGTCAGGTTGAGGCGCAGGTGGGGGTCGTCGGTGAAGTTGCCCAGCAGGCGCTCCAGCTTGCCGATGCGGTAGCGCAGCGTGTTGTAGTGGAAGTGCAGCCGCCGGGCGGTCTCGGCCACGTTGAGGTTCGTCTCCAGCAGGACCTGGAGGGTGCGGCGCAGGTCGGCGTTCTCGGCGTCGGCGTCGGACGACAGCGGGCCGAGTGTCTCCTTCACGAACGCGTGCAGCTCGTCGGTGTCGCTGACCAGCGACAGCAGCCGGTAGACGCCGAGCTGGTCGAAGTGCGCGACCGCGCCGGGGCCGTGCAGCTGGCGGCCGACGCGCGCCGCCTTGAGCGCCTGCGTGTACGCCTCGGGCAGCGTCGCCACCCCCGGGCTCGGGCGGGAGGTGCCGGTGGAGAACGTCGCCGGCGGCACGTCGGCGAACCCGGCGGCGGCGTCCCTGGCGAGCCTGGACGCGTCCACCTCCGCGCCCACCACGGCCACCGCCTCGTGCGAGAAGCCCGCGACCGCGCCGCCGGGGTCGTGGCGGCGCAGCGCGGCCGTCCAGCAGGTGACCAGGCGGTCCTGGGCGGTGCGCTCGTCGCTGTCGGGGTCGAGCTCGGCCACCAGCACCGTGACGGGCCGCTCCAGGTCCCAGCCGAACGCCCGCGCCCGCGCCGCCACCCGCTCGGCCGTGCCGGCCCGGCCGGTGAGCACGTCGCGCAGGAAGTCGGCCCGGTACTTCGACTCGACGGCGTGGACGGCCTCCTGGCGGGTGACGGCCAGCGCCGCGACCGTCGCGGCCCGTTCCAGGATGCCGACGTCGCTGTCGCGGATCGCCCCGGCGGGGCTGTAGGCGACGATCCGGCCGTGGTGGTGCCCGCCCGCCGTCACCGGCACCGACGCCATCACCCGCCCGCGCGGCCCCGCTCCCGGCTGACCCGGCTGACCCTGGCTGGCCGAGGCCGGGAGGCCGTCGTGGGCGGCCGACTCGCGCAGCGCCGCCACGTGCTCCCGCGGGCCCGCCGCCGCCAGCACCCGGCCGCGCCCGTCGACCGCCGCCACCGCCACGTCCAGCAGGGCCGCCACCTCGGCGGTCACCTCGTCCAGCCCGCCGCCCGCCAGCACCACCTGCACCAGCGCCCGGTGCGCCTCCTCCGCCCGCACCAGCACCGCCGCCTGCCGGTTGAGGATGTCGGTCAGCACCTGGTTGAGGATGTCGTCGAAGCCGACGTCGTTCGGCAGCAGGATCAGCGGGAAGCCCAGCCGCTCCGCCTGCTCGGCCATCTCCGCGGGCAGCTCGTCCACGTAGCGACCCAGCTTGATCCCCAGCGCCGCCAGCCCGCGCTCGTCCAGGTCGGCGACCAGGCGGCCGAGCGACTGCGGCGTGTTGCGCAGCGGGTAGCCCGTCGTCAGCAGCAGCTCGTGCGGCTTGACCCAGGCCAGGATGTCGGGCACCTCCATGACGTTGAGGCGCTGCACGATGCGGCCCAGCCCGCGCTCCCCCGCGATCAGCCGGGCGCCCGCGAGCGTCGACACGCCCAGCACCTCCCCGACGGACACGCCGTGAATGATCGTTCCGGTGCTGGCGAGACGGACCGGGGGCTCCATGGGGTGATTGTGACCCGAGAAACGTCTGGCAGGAAGAGCCAACCTTCCCGCTGACTGTTGGCAAATTTCTCCGTACGGAGGGTTGCCCGGCGCGTTCTACGGTCAGGTCCAAGGTCGATAGGGAGGTCCGGTGACGGTCGGCACTCACGCGGGGCGCGTACGCGCCCACGTCACGGGCGCCGCCAGCGCGGCCGTGCGGCCCGTCCTGGAGGCGCCCCGGCGGCCCGCCCGGGTGCTGGCCGCCTTCGCCGCCGGGATCTACCTGGAGGTCAGGACCGATCTGGAGCCGTCGGTGATCGCGGTCATCACGGGCGGGGCGTCCCGGCTGCCCAACTCCGTCCTCCTCTCCGCTCCCCTGCCGCACGTCACCGTGGGCGACGACGCCCACGTCGGCGACGGGTCCGTCGAGCTCGGCCGGCTCAGCCTGCGCGCCCGCCGCTGGTGGGACCCCGCCCCGCCCCTCGGCCCCGTCGACCCGGCCCGCCTCGCCGCCGTGACGCTGCCGCCTCCGCCCGCGGGGCCCGCGCTCGCCGGGCACCCGGCCGTCGATCTGCTGGCCGTGAGCTGCGCGTCCGGGCGGCTGGTCGGCGCGGTCACCGCCGCCGAGCAGCTCGTCGGCCTCGGGCCGGGGCTCACCCCGAGCGGCGACGACGTGCTGGCCGGGCTGCTGGTGACGCTGCGCCACCTCGGCGCCGCGACCGGCGCCGGGCAGGCGGTCAAGCTCGCCGGCTGGCTCGCCGCCGCCGTCACCTACGACGCCCGCACCCGCACCACGCCGATCTCCGCGACGCTCCTGCACTGCGCGGCGCGCGGCCAGGCCGGGCCCGAGGTCGTCGCCGTCCTGCGCGCCCTCGCCGGACGCCAGGCGCTCGAACCGGCCCTGCGCCGCCTCCACGCCCTCGGCCACACCTCCGGCGCCGACCTCGCCCAGGGCATCGCCATCGGCCTCGACGCCGTCCTCGCCCTGGGCGGCCGCCGATGACCCGCCCCCTGGGCGGGCGCCCTTCCACGCGGGACCGGCGTCCCGTCCCCGGGCGCCGCGCCGGAGGGGCGTCCCGCCCGCTCGGGGGGCCGCCGTCCCCCGGGTTTCCGTACGGGGTCACCGGTCCTGGGGGTCGGCATGGGTGATGCGGTGTTCGTGCGCCGGGGCGTCTACCACGACTCGGTGACGCTCATGCGGGCCGGTACGGGCCTGCCGGGGGCCGAGGTGGCGGTGGTGGCGATGGCCACGCAGCTGAACCTCGGCCTGGCCCGCGACCTGGGCTTCGACGTGCCCGCGGCGGACCCGGGCGACCTGCTGGTGGCCTTGCGGGGCGACGACGTGGCCGGGGCCGCCGAGGAGCTGGACCGCCGGCTCACCGAACGGGCCCCGCCGGGCCGGGAGGCGGAGCAGCCGCCGCGCACCACCCGGTCGGCCGCCAGGTCGCCCGCCGACCTGGTGCTGGTGTCGGTGCCGGGCGAGCACGCGTTCGCCGAGGCGCTGGACGCCGTGGAGGCCGGGCTGCCGGTGATGATCTTCAGTGACGGGGTGCCCGTCGAGCAGGAGCGGCTGCTCAAGGAGCGGGCGGACGAGCGCGGGGTCCTGGTCATGGGCCCCGACTGCGGCACCGCCGTGATCGGCGGCGTCGGGCTGGGCTTCGCCAACGTGCTGCGGCCCGGCCCGGTGGGCGTGGTCGCCGCGTCGGGCACCGGGGCGCAGCAGGTGACGTGCCTGCTCGACCTGGCCGGGGTGGGGGTCAGCCATGTGCTGGGCGTCGGCGGGCGGGACCTGTCGGCGGAGATCGGCGGCCGGTCCACCGTGCGGGCGCTGCGCATGCTGGACGACGACCCGGCGACCGAGCTGATCGTGCTGATCTCCAAGCCGCCGTCGCCCGAGGTGGCGGCGGCCGTACGGGAGGTGGCGGGGGCGCTGCGCACGCCGGTCGTGACGGCCGTCCTCGGCGCGGACGCCGACCTGACGTCGGCGGCTGAGGAGGCCCTGCGGGCGCTGGGCGTGCCGGTGCCCGGCTGGCCGTCGTGGACGGCCGCTGGCGACGTCGCGGCGTCCGGCGGGGACGGGACCGGTGGCGGGACCGGTGGCGGGACCGGTGGCGGGACCGGTGGCGGGGCCGGCGGCGGCCGGGCGCTGGTCGGCGTGTACTCCGGGGGCACGTTGTGCGCGGAGGCGGCGGCGGTCGCGGGCCGGGGGGAGTTCACCGACTACGGGGACGACGCTTACACGCGGGGGCGTGCGCATCCGATGATCGACCCGACGCTGCGGCTGGAGGCGTTGCGGAAGGTGCCGCCGGACGCGGTGGTGCTGATGGACGTGGTGCTCGGGCACGGGGCCGACCCCGACCCGGCAGCCGCGCTGGCCCCGGCGATCGCGGCGTCCCGGGCCACGGTCGTGGTCGCGCTGGTCGGCACCGAGGGCGACCCCCAGGGGCTCCGGCGGCAGGCCGAGACCCTCCGGGCCGCCGGGGCCGCCGTCTTCGCCTCCAACGCCCGCGCCGCCCGCTTCGCCGCCACCACCGCAAGCCGCCCCCCATCCCCCGCCCCCGGTTCCGGTCCCGGAGCTCCCGAAGCTCCCGGGGCCGCCGCTCCGGTCCTCGGAGCGCCCGGGGCCACTCGCCTCGACGCCGGTCCCGGTCCCGGTACTCCCGGGGCCGCCGCTCACGGCCCTGGGTCCGGTCCTGGCTCCGGGTCCGCGCCTGGAGGGGTTCGGCCGGGATCGGTTACGGAGGTGTCGTGATGGTGCTGGACGGGCCGCCGAGGGTGATCACCGTGGGGGCCGAACCGCTGGCGGAGGCGTTGCGGGAGCAGGCCGCCGACACCGTGACCGTGGCGTGGCGGCCGCCGATGGCGGGGACGGCCGAGGCGCTGACGCGGGTGCTGGCGGATCCGCGCAGGCGGGCGGCCAACGAGCTGGCGGTGCGCCGGATGACCGGTGCCCGCCCGTACCTGGCGGGGGTGCGGCGGGCGTCGGAGCTGTTGCGGCTGCCCAGGGGCATGTTCCTGCACGCGGGCCCGCCGATCACGTGGCGGCGGGCGTCGGGGCCGCTGCGCGGGGCGCTGATCGGCGCGATGCTGCTGGAGCGGTACGCGCCGGACGAGCGGGCCGCCGAGCAGGCGCTGGCCTCGGGTGACGTCCTGCTGGAGCCGTGTCACGGGCACGGCGCGGTGGGGCCGATGGCGGGGGTGGTCAGCCCGTCGATGTGGCTGTTCGAGGTGCGGGACGACGAGCACGGCGGCGTCGCGTACTGCTCGCTCAACGAGGGCCTGGGCAAGGTGCTGCGGTACGGCGCGTACGGGCCGGAGGTGCTGGAGCGGCTGCGCTGGATGGACACGGTGCTGGGCCCGGTGCTGTCGGCGGCGGTGGAGCTGGCGGGCCCGATCGACCTGCGGGCGATGATCGCGCAGGCGTTGCAGATGGGCGACGAGCTGCACAACCGCAACCGGGCGGCCACCTCGCTGCTGTTGCGGGAGCTGGCTCCGGCGGTGGTCGACGCGGCTCCGGCGAACGCGTCGGACGTGCTGCGGTTCATCGCGGGCAACGACCATTTCTTCCTGAACGCGGCGATGGCGGCGGCCAAGGTGAGCACCGACGCGGCGCGGGACGTGCCGGGCTCGTCGCTGGTGGTGGCGATGGCGCGCAACGGCACGGACTTCGGCGTGCAGGTGTCGGGGCTGGGGTCGCGCTGGTTCACCGGCCCGGCGGGGGTGCCGGACGGGCTGTTCCTGGGCGCGTACGGGCCGGGCGACGCGAACCCGGACATCGGCGATTCCACGATCACGGAGACATCGGGCCTGGGCGGGTTCGCGATGGCGGCGGCCCCGGCGATCGTGCGGTTCGTGGGCGGCGAGGTGGCGGACGCGGTGGCGGCGACCCGGTCCATGTACGAGATCACGCTGGCGGAGCATCCGGCCTACCAGATCCCGGCGCTGGGCTTCCGGGGGACGCCGGTGGGGATCGACGTGGCGCTGGTCGCCAGGACCGGGCTGCTGCCCGTGGTCAACACGGGCATCGCCGGGCGTGTCGCGGGCACCGGGCAGGTGGGGGCGGGGCTGGTGAGCCCGCCCGCCGAGGCGTTCACCAGCGCGCTCGCGGCCCTTGCAGGCTGACGTATCGGCAGGTCAGGGCTTCTGTAAGGAAGGTTTGGCTTCACACCCGGAATGGCCTGCCTATATCGTGGCGAATCTCATTAATCTGGAACGTATGCCGCGACGCAGGTAACAGATGGGGGCGTGACATGGCAGCCGACCGCGTACTCAGCGGCCCCGGCGCCGAGGGCGGCGCCTCACAGAGCCAGGGCCGCCTGATCGGCCGCCGTTACCGCCTGATGTCGCCGGTGGGCCGGGGCGGCATGGGCATGGTGTGGCACGCCCACGACGTCCTGCTCGCGCGGGACGTGGCGGTCAAGGAGCTCATCCTGCCGTTCGGCCTGGACCACGCGGGCAAGCAGGTGGCGCACCGGCGGATGCTGCGCGAGGCGCGCTCGGCGGCCCGGCTCACGCACCCGGGCATCATCACCGTGCACGACGTCGTCGAGGAGGACGGCCGCCCGTGGATCGTCATGGAGCTGGTCCGCGCCTGGTCGCTGGAGCAGGCGGTGCGGCAGGGCGGCCCGCTCCCGGTGGTCCAGGCGGCCGAGATCGGCATCCGAGTGCTCGACGCGCTGCGGCACGCGCACTCGGCCGGGATCCTTCACCGTGACATCAAGCCGGGCAACGTGCTGCTCACCGCCGACCGGGTGGTGCTGACGGACTTCGGCATCGCCGCGATCGAGGGCGACGTGACGATCACGCAGACCGGCCTGCTCATGGGCTCGCCCGCCTACATCCCGCCGGAGCGGCTGTCGGGCCAGCCGCTGACCCAGGCGGCCGACCTGTGGTCGTTCGGCGCGACGCTGTACGCGGCGGTCGAGGGGCGGCCGCCGTACGAGGGGCCGGACGCGATCGCGGTGCTCGGCACGGTCCTCACGCAGGAGCCGAACCCGCCGCAGCGGGCGGGCGCGCTGCGGCCGGTCATCGACGGGCTGCTGCGCAAGAACCCGGCCGAGCGGCTGACCTCCGACCAGGTGGTGGAGCAGCTGGAGCGGGTGCTGCGCGCGCACGGCTCGGCCCGCCCGCGCGTCCCGGACGTGCCGCCGCCCCCGCCGCTGCCGCCCGACCCGGACTTCGGCACGGGCGAGCCGCCGTCCGGGCCACTGCCGGGGCCGCCGTCCGGGCCGCTGCCGTCGCGGATCGTGGAGACCCCGTCGGGTCCGGTACGGGTCCCGTACGATCCGCTGGGCAGCTCGTCCGGCGGGTACGCGGTGGCGGGCCCGGCCGGCGGGCACCCGACCGACCAGCTCAGGCCGCCGGCGGCGGACGGCTTCGACGCGTTCGGCAGCCGCTCCGGCCCGCACCGCGTACCCGAAGCCTCGTCGGGTTCGCACCCGCTACCCGGCCCCTCGTCCGGTTCGCACCCGCTGCCCGACCCTTCGTCCGGTTCGTACCCGCTGCCCGACCCTGCGTCGGGCTCGCACCCGCTGCCCGACCCTGCGTCGGGCTCGCACCGCATCCCCGACATGTCCGGCCTGCACGACACGTCCGGGCCGCAGCGGATGCCGGAGGAGACGCCCGGCCCGCAGGAGGCGCCGTTCGTGGCGCGCGGCCTGCTCGACGGCCCGTCGAACCCGCCGCTGGGCGGCTACCCGAACGTGGACGACGACGAGCCGTCCGCGCCGCCGATCCTGCCGCTGACCAGCGACAGCCGGACCGCCGGCAGGTCCGCGCCGTGGCCGCTGGCCTCCCCCGACGACCTGCGCGACCAGTCCAGGGACCTGTCGCGCGAGATGCCGCACAGCCGCCTGGCCACGCTGCCGGGCGTGGCGCACCGCCAGACCAGGAGCAGGCGCAGGCCGGACGACTCGGGCAACGCCTGGGTGCGCGGCGGCAGGCCGACGCCGCTGCTGCTCCTCACGGCCGTGGCCGCCGTGGTCGCCGTCGTGGCGGCGCTGGTGCTGCTCTCCACCGGCGGCACGACGGAGCCGGCGGCGAGCGCGTCCCCGACGGCGAGCGCCGCCGACGCCGCCCCCTCGCCGGTCCCCGACGGCTACCGGGAGCACACGCCGCCCGGCTTCACGGCGGCGCTGCCGGACAGCTGGAAGCTGACGTCATCGGGCGACGAGGCCACGTTCACCGGCCCGAAGGACTCGGGCCTGACGATCGAGGTGGAGCAGGCGACGCCGCAGGCCGACGGCGGTCTGTCGGAGCTGACCCGGCGCGAGGCCGACGGCGGCGTCGACGCCTACATCCAGGTCCAGCTCCAGGCGGTGAAGTACCGCGGCTGGAAGGCGGCCGACTGGGAGTACACCTACACCACCGGCAACGGCGTCCCCATGCACGCCCTGACCAGGCACGTCACGATCGACGAGCGGACCGCGTACACGATCGCGTTCACGATGCCCGAGCTGCGCTGGGACGACGAGGCGGACACCCGCAAGGTCTTCCTGGACACCTTCCGCGAGACCACCTGATCGCCCCCTGTTACGGTCGCGGCATGGAGCTGGCGAACATCTACTTCTATCCGGTCAAGTCCACCACCGGTCACGAGCTGCGCAGTGCCGAGGTAGAGCCGTGGGGGCTGGCCGGCGACCGGCGCTACCTGGTCGTGGACGAGGCCGGCGAGCCGCTGACGGCGCGCGAGTTCCCGGTGATGCTGTCGTGCGTGGCGCGGCCGGACGGCGGCACGATCACGCTGACGGCCCCGGGCGCCGCCCCGTTGCGGGTCACGCCCACGGCGGCGCGGGTCATGGTGAGCGTGTGGGGGACGCCGGTGGAGGTGACCGACTGCGGCGACGACGCGGCGGCCTGGCTTACGGCGCTGATCGGCCGGCCGGCGCGGCTGGCCTGGCTGGACGACCCGACCCGGCGTCCGGTGAACCCCGCCTACGGCCGCGCGGACGACCGGGTGAGCCTGGCCGACGCCTACCCGCTGCTGCTGACCACGACGGCGTCGCTGGAGCAGCTCAACACCTGGGTGGCGGCCACGGCCGCCGAGTTGGGCGAGCCGGTGCCGCGGCCGCTGTCGATGCGCCGGTTCCGGCCGAGCGTGGTGGTCTCCGGGTCCGAGCCATTCGCCGAGGACGCGTGGAAGCGGGTCCGGATCGGCGAGGTGGAGTTCAGGGGCGTCAAGCTGTGCGACCGGTGCGTGCTGACGACGGTCGACCCCGACACGTGGACCAAGGGCAAGGAGCCGATCCGCACGCTGGCCCGGCACCGTCGGTGGGACGGCAAGACCTGGTTCGGGCTCAACCTCATCCCCGACGGCACGGGCACGATCCGCCAGGGCGACCGGGTGACGGTGCTCTGAGCGCATCGGGACGGCCGACTGTCCTGTTTGGGGCCATCTCTGGGGTTATGCGAGACTTCACGGGTGACCAGCGCCCCCCCGAATGCTGAAATTTCGCCCCCTGGCCGGATCCGTGGCATCCAGCGCCGCATCCTCGTCGTGCTGTCGGCGGCGCAGATCGTGGGCGGGGTGGGCGTCGCCGTCGGGCTGGCCCTCAGCTCGGTGGTCGTCGACGACCTGTCCGGCTCGACGGTGATCAGCGGCTTCGCCGGAACCGCCACCGTGCTCGGCGCGGCGCTGCTGGCGCTGCCCACCGCCAAGGCCGCGGGCCGCAGCGGACGGCGGGCCGGGCTGGCGCTGGCCTACCTGGCGGCACTGCTCGGCTGCGTGATCTCGGTGGCGGCCATCAGCATCGGCAACTGGCCGCTGCTGCTGGCCGGCCTGGTGCTGGTGGGCGGCGGCAGCGCCGGGAACCTGGCGGCCCGCTACTCGGCCACGGACCTGTCGCCGCCCGGCCACGCGGCCAGGCATCTGTCGCTGGTCGTCTGGGCGGCCACGTTCGGCTCGGTGGCGGGCCCGAACCTGGCCGAGCCCGCCGACCGGATCGGCATGGAGAGCCTGGGGCTGGTGGAGAAGGCCGGGCCGTTCGCGTTCGCGGCGCTGGCGTTCGCGGTCGCGCTGGTGATCATCCTGGCGGGCCTGCGCCCCGACCCGCTCCGGCTGGCCCGCGAGCTCGACGGCACGCAGTCGGCGGGCCGGGGCGGCAAGCGGACCGTCCGCACCGCCTGGCGCACGCTGCGTACGACGCCGATGGTCCGCAACGCGCTGGTGATGATCGCGGTCAGCCACACGGCGATGGTCTCGATCATGTCGATGACGCCGGTGAAGCTGCACCACGACGGCTCGTCCCTGGACGTGATCGGCATCGTGATCAGCCTGCACATCGCCGGCATGTACATGATGTCGCCGGTGGTCGGCTGGCTGGCCGACAAGGCGGGCCGGGTGCCGGTGCTGATGCTCGGCATGGGGCTGCTGCTGGCCTCGGCGGCGCTGGCGGGCACGGCCGGGCACCGGGTGTGGCAGGTGACGCTGGCGCTGTTCCTGCTCGGGCTCGGCTGGTCGTGCGGGCTGGTGGCAGGGTCGGCGCTGGTCAGCGAGTCGGTCGCGCTGGAGGCGCGGCCCGCCGTGCAGGGCCTGTCGGACCTGCTCATGAACGTGTGCGGCGCCACCGGCACGATCATCGCCGGGGCGATCGTCGGCGGCCTGTCGTACGGGGTGCTCGGGCTCGTGGTCGGGGTGATGGTGACCGCGGCCGGGCTCTGGCTGGTGGTCGTCCGGCGGCGCGCCGAAGACGCGGCGCCCGCCTAGGGCCTGTCTCGAAGTGTTGATCAACGGCGTGTCGTAGCCAGATACGCAGGGAGGTCTCCGGTAAAGGGTTCAACGACCAAGAAGAACCTCATACCCCGGAGACCTCGTGGCCACCTTGGCGGTGACGCGGCGATTCGACCTTACCGATGCACAGTGGGCGCGGCTGGAACCGCTGCTGCCGGTGCCCAAAAGACCAGGTCGGCCATCGCGGTGGAGCAAGCGCCAGCTGATCGACGGCATCCGCTGGCGGGTACGAGTGGGCGCGCCGTGGCGGGACGTACCCGAGTGTTACGGCTCCTGGCAGGCGGTCTACAGCCTCTTCCGCCGGCGGCAACGTACCGGTGTCTGGCAGCAGATCCTTACCCGGCTGCAGTCCCTGGCTGACGACAGAGGTCTGATCGGCTGGCAGGTCGGGGTGGACTCCACCGTCTGCCGAGCCCATCAGCACGCGGCCGGCGCAGCCCGATACGGCGAGCGCCAGAACGAACCTCCCGGCGGACTGCGATCGGAACCCGCCGATCACGCACTCGGACGCTCCCGGGGCGGCCTGTCGACCAAACTGCACCTGGCCTGCGAGCAGGGCCAGCGCCTGCTCGCCCTGGTGATGACGGCCGGGCAGCGCGGCGACGCGCCCCAGTTCCCTGCGGTCCTGGCCGCCATCAAGGCGCCCCGGCTCGGGCCCGGCCGCCCACGCATCCGACCCGAGATCGTCCGCGCCGACAAGGCGTACTCCTCCCGCGCCATCCGTCAGCACTTGCGCACTCGCAAGATCCGATGCACCATCCCCGAACCCGCCGACCGCATCGCCGCCCGCCAACGGCGCGGCAGCCACGGTGGCCGCCCACCGTCCTTCGACACGGCCGACTACCGCGCCCGCTCAGCCGTCGAGTGCGGCATCAACCGGCTCAAACGCAGGCGTGGCGTTCAACGCTGAAGTGCGTTCGCCCGAGTGATCCGCCGACAGCGCAAGGCGATCGGGCGGCGAAGAAGCTCGCGTCGTAGGCGGAGGCGTCCGCGCCGGCCACTGGAGGTGTCACACCGAGCGTGTTGAGGAAGCGGCCCTGCGCCGGATCGGCCCGGCTCCGCGCCATCGTGCGGCGGCGTGCCGCCCGCCACGCCACGATGTCCACCTCGTGTCCGGCTGCGGTGATGATCTCCACGGGCGGGCAGCCTCGGACGGGCAGAAGCCGGCGCCGCGCCCGGTGGAACCCCAGGCAGGTACATCAGGATGCACTCGCCACCGATCCCGCTGGTGGCGGCGGCTGACGAGCTCTCCCGCGCGACGTCTGCCCAGGCGGCGTCGAGGACCGGTGCGGCTACGGCCTCCCACAGCGAGGCGAGGATGCCGAACATGTCCTGCTGGGCCTGCTGCCGCACGCGGACCAAGCCCGGCATGATCGCGGCGAGCCGAGCTTCCCTCAGGGCCTCGACGCGTTCGTCCACCGCCTGCTGGGTGGGCAGGGGCAGGTCCACGGCGATCAGCGGCGCGTCCTGGCCGTCGGCGACGATCAGCGCGCTGCCATGGCCGGGGGTGCGCCACGACGCAGGCGATCGGCCCCTCGGCCGCCTGCCGCCGCAGCCGGGCGTCGGTGGCGGAAGGAGGAAGTCCTGGAGCCCGCACTGCCGGCGGATGCGGGCCATCAGGTCGTCCCGCTGCCGGTCGAGCTGGGCGCGCAACTCGCTCAGAGCCTCGTGGCCTGCTCCCACGGGCGCGGGCCGGGGATCCCGGGCGGCGGGTGGGGGCACCGGGTCCGGATCCCGGTCCGCGCGCTCGATGGCCTGGATCAGCGCTCCACGCTCCTCGCGGGACCGCCAAGACCACCTCCGGCACCTTCTCATCGCCGCGGCGATGTCCCTCACCAGTGCATGACGCATCGCTTATAGGAACGCCGCTGGCACCGGCCCGCACCTCGCATTTCGCCGCTCTTCTTCCGGCAGCATGATGAGATTCAACCAAGAAGGTGTCTGCAACTCCTCCTAGCAGTCTTCAGGGCAAAACCTGTCAGTGCAGCGGAGCGTAGGGCTTCCCAAAGGCCCCAAGCGCCGCCACGGCCGCGAAGGCCATGGGCTGCATGACCACGATGCCTAAAGAACGGTCAGGTGGCCGTACCCGGACAGGGTCGCGGCCAGGTCGCCGGGCTTGCCGCGCAGTGCCGCGTCGAGGAAGGCGGCGGTGGCCGCCGCGGTGATGCGCGGCCCGGCGGTCCGGCCGAGGGAGCCGACGAGCGCGGGCAACGGCGGCAGGAAGAGCGGAGCGTCGGTGAAGGTGAGGTGCGCCGAACCGGGGACGGTGAGCCGGTAGCTTGTCGCCGTGCTGAGCTGGAGCATCTGCGTTAGGCGGGGGAGGTAGCCTGGCTCCTCGCCCGGCTTCACGTCGTGGGTGAGCGCGAGCACGGGCTGGTCGAACGGTTGCGGCGTGGGGTCTCGTGGGAACCCGTCCATGTCGATGACGGCTGCGAACCGGGGGTCCTGGCGGGCGGCTTGCAGGGCGGCGGCGCCTCCGAGGGAGTGGCCGGTCGCCGCGGCCCGGCGGATGTCGAGCCGCCCGGTCAGGAGGCCCGGTATCTCCCCGTGGTCCAGGCGGCCGAGCTGGGTGAGGACGAAGCTGAGGTCGGCGGCCCTGACCGCTGTCCACCCGGCCGCGCGCCTGTTGTCCTCCGTCTGGTCGCCGGTGGCCGCGACCCGGGTGCGGATCGTACGGCCGTCGGTGAGGGTGACGACCGCTGAGTCGTAGGGGTGGTCGAGGGCGGCCACGACGTAGCCGCGGCTGGCCAGTTCCTCGGCCCAGGCGGTGCTCTGGGTGCGGACGCCGCCGAGCCCGGGCGAGAACAGCACCACGGGGAACCGGCCGCCCCCGGCGGCCACCGGGGCATTGGGCGCCGAGCGCGTGTGGGCGCGTGCCGCCTCGTCGAGAATGAAGCCTGGAAGGCCGAGGTAGCCGGCCTGGCCTTGGGCGACGAGCTGCGCCTCCTGCGGCGTACGGCCCAGGTACCGTGCCCGCCGGGCAGCAGGATCGCGCTGCGCGGGATACCAGAGCTGGACGACGACCGTTCGCTGGTCCTCGGTTCGGGACGTGGCGGTTTCCGTTCGATCGGGGTCGGTCCACTGCACGACGGTGGTGCCGACGGCATGTGCGCCCGACGGCTCGGGGAAGACGGGCCGGGGGAGCGCCCACGCCGCCACCGCGCCGGCGAGAATCAGAGCCAGGCACGCCGCCGTCCCCGGCAGGGCCAGCCACCACCGGGCCCGCCGTACGGGCCGCCCGGCACGCCGCCTCAGCACGGAGAAGGCGGCGAACGTCAGCGCGGTGCCCCCGCCCGCGAGGACGGGTACGAGCTGCCAGCGGATCCCGAGCACGGCCAGCACGATCGCGGCCGCCGCGAACGCCGCCGCGCCGGCCCACGCCGAGGCCCGGCGCGCGCCGGGCGGCAGCCAGCGGGCCAGCACCAGCACGACGGCGGCCGCCAAGGCCGAGAGCTCCGCAAAGGACAGGCCGAAGAACACGGTCATGTTGATCATCGTTTCGGAGCGATCCCAGCCGGGCAACGGCCGCAATGCGGAGAGCCGTGCGCGACCTCGGTATGACCCTCGCGACCGCTCTGCGACCAGGGTCGCAGAGCCCGGTAGCCCTGGCGTCCGGAATGCAAGCAACCCGGTCTCCCGGGGGGAAAGACGCCGCCGCCCCCTCCGAGATTCACTTCCGGCAATCGAAACGACGAAAGCCTCCGCCGGGCCCTCCACCGTCCCGCCGGAGCGCGTCGCAGGCGACGGATGTGAGGCGCTGCCGCGCGGACTGGAGCGGATCGACGTTGATGGCACGACCTGAGGAGCGGCGTACATGAGCGGGGAGTTCGCGGGGCGGCGGGCGTTCGTGACCGGGGGCACCTCGGGGATCGAGATCGTCCTCGACGACGCGCAGCTACTCGCACGGGCCGCGTCGGCCGCGGGAGCGAGCTGCCGGCTCGACATCCATGACGGTATGTCCATGCCTTCCACGCGACCGCGTTCCCCGTCGCGGCAACCCTGCTGCGACGCGTCAGCGAGTGGAGCGGACCCTGCTGACCTGCGTGATCAGGCCGGAGACGCCATCGTGCGTTCGAGGTGGCCGGACACTGATCGGCCGTCCCAGTCGCCTCCTGCGAGGGTGACATAGCCGTCAGGGCGGATCAGCACGAGGCCGTCGCCGTCGACCCCGTAGAGGTCGTGGGCCTGTCCCTCCGGGTCGAGGAGCACGCGTTCGCCGTCGCCGTGAGGGAGGCCCGGGCGGACGATGCGATAGGTGTGCACATCGGCGCGTCCCACCCGGGGGGCGGGCTTGGGGCCGAAGACGAGCAGCGTGAAGTGCGTGCCGCGGAACAGGTCGAACAGCCTCACCCGCTCGCCGGTCGCGGGCTCGGCGCAGTGGGCGTCCGGGGCGCGATCGCCGGCGCGGATGCCGATCGCCTCGTCCAGGTCACGTGCCAGGCTGCCGCCCCGGTAGGTGATGCTCAGCTGGCTGACGTCGCTGAACGGGTCCTGGCCCTGGAACGCGCCAACGATGCGCTCCGACACGCGTCCGGCGTCGCCGCCGGCCCAGAACCTGCCCCGGGCGGTGGTCGAGGCCAGGACGTGCGCGGCGATCGGCAGACGCTCCTCCTCGTACGTGTCGAGCAGCGGTTCGGGCGCTCCGCGCAGGACGTGCGCGAGCTTCCAGCCGAGGTTGTAGGCGTCCTGAACGCCGGTGTTCATGCCCTGGCCGCCGGCGGGTGTGTGCACGTGGGCAGCGTCTCCCGCCAGGAAGACGCGGCCCTTCCGATACCGGTCCACCATGCGGATGTTGACCTGGTACACCGAGAGGTAGACCGCGTCGCGGAAGCGCACGCCGGGCAGCCCGACCCGCTGCGCGAAGATGTCGGCGAAGGTCTCCAGCGAGACCGAGGACGGCTCCTGGCCGTCCGGCGGCAGCGGCGCGGTGAAGAACCAGGTCCCGCTGCGGGGCATCGGGGCCAGGGTCAGCATGCCGCCCGGGCCGGTGGCCCACATGTGCGCGACCGAGTCGTCCAGTCCGTCGACGCTGAGATTGCCGAACAGCATCCGCTGCCGCTCCAGCGTCTCCCCGAGGAAGTCGATGCCGGCCTGCTTGCGTACGGTGCTGCCGCCTCCGTCGCATCCGACGAGGTAGCGCGACCGGATGTGATGGCGCTGCCCGTCGAACCGGACCGATGCCGTGACGTGGTCGCGATCCTGTGCGAGCCCGACCAGTTCGCCGCCGAGCTCCACCCGGGCGCCGAGCGACGCCAGCAGCTCGCGCAGGGCCGCTTCGGTGAACTGCTGCCCCACCATGAGGCTGCCCGGGTAGGGCGCGCCGGGCACCGCGGGCGCGTCGTACATCACCGCCTCGCGGACCACGGCGCCCTGCGCGTCGTAGAAGCGGGTGGGGCGAGGCGGCTCGGCCCGTTCGATCAGGCGGCCGAGCACGCCGATGTCCTCGAACACCTCCTGTGTACGGGCCCGGACGCCGCGGGCCCGCGTTCCGGCCGGGTAGGTGTCGGCACGATCGATGATCCGCACACGCACGTCGCGACGGGCAAGTTCGCAGGCCAGCGTGAGTCCTACCGGCCCCGCGCCGACGATGACGACATCCATCATTTCCGAAGTGTCCATGGACAGGCTCTCCCTTCATGGCGGCGCTGAAGTGACCGCTTGCCCATTCATAGTGGGCAAGCGCCCACTCGTCAACCGCGTCACCACCCAGCCCGGCCGCAGAAGAGCGTCGCTCTGGGGCCGGCCGTGGACGTGGCAGAACAACCGCTCGGCCGAGCAGGCGAGACGGCCGTGGTTGAGCCCGCCATACAAGGCGCCGTGCCCACGCCGGTACTCCGGCGACAAGGTCAGATCGACCGGTGAGCACACCGGCCTCGGCACACAACAGCGCGTCGATCAGCTCGAGCAATGCATCGGCCCGCGCCTGGTGGTGGTGTCAGGAACCTTCGAACCCGTGCTGATCGGTCTCCAGGCATGGAGGGTGACGTCACGTCGGAGCTGATGGGACCTAACTACCCAGTACGCTCGACCGACACGAAGCACGCCGCGCAGCCGGGCCTTGACCTCATGGAGATTCGCATGACCCCTGAGATGCTGGACAAGCTCGGCCGGTTCCGTGAAAGAGCCTTGGCGAAGGGCATCCCTCTGGACGATGTCGAACGGTGGACGGGCACCGCGCGACCGTGCGCGACACTGAGATCGGTGGGAGGTGACGGGCCGGTGGTGGGCCGGCTCGGCGGTGCCCTGTTGCTCCCCGCCGATGTCCCCGATCCTTGGTGCAAACTCGCCGCCACCGTCGATCTCGCCGCGCTGCCTGAGGAGGCGACAGACCTTCCGCTGCCGCCCGACGGCCACCTGCTGCTGTTCGCCTGCCCCGACCCTGACATGATGGGCGAGGAGACGCTGGGCAGTGCGCTCTACGTCCCTGCCGGTACGCCCGTCGAGGAACGCCAGGTGCACATCCGCTGGGATCCGGTCTACGAGTACCACGGCGTGGCGGAGTACCCGTCGGGTCAGCTGCGCTTGAGCAGCGACATCTCCCTTCCCTGCCACTCGGAGGTCCACGACCCAGGGTCTGCTACCGCTCGCAAGCGGATCCCGGGGCATCCCTGTGCCGCCGAACTGGTTGACGTCTGGCTGGAGGCGAACGACGTCTTCCATCCGGGGCTTCAGCTGGGTGGATACGCCAGGGACGAGTACCACGACGAGGACCCCGCCGTAAAGGCGGGACGGGAGGCAACGCAGGCGAAGGCGCCAGGCGAGCTGCCGCAATCCGAGACGGGCATAGGCCCCGAGGACTGGGTGTGCCTCGCCCAGTGGTGGCATTACATCCGCGGCATGGAATGGGCCGAATATTCTTGGTCGATCGCTCGGCAGGACCTGGAGGCGGGACGCTTCGATCGGGTGTACGCCACCATGACATGGAGTCCGTGACTGAACCGCTCCGGGGACGCGCTGGCCGGCGGCCCCGTTCCCGGAGCGGACGTCACAGCGCTGATCATGCGTGATCTCGCGCCGACCCTGCACGACCTGGCCGAGGACGGCCACGTCCCGCGCCGCGACACGCTGCGCCTGCTCGGCCGACTCCTGACCGAAGTTCATCGGCTGCCGTGCCCGCCACCCGGTGAGGGGGGCCTGCTCCAGCCAGTGGACCTAGCCGGGCAGGTCGACACCGTGCCCCAGGCAGTACGACAGGTACAGGGCGATCCGGCCCGCGTAGGTCTTCTCGGTGTTGAACGCCCGGCCCGACGCCCGTAACCCCGCCAGATACGCCGACGCCTCGACATGCAGGGCGAATTCCTCATCGACCACGACCCACCACACCGCCCCGACAGCGGCCTCCGCTCGCCCAACTCGGTACGGCTGCTTCAGCGCGCCAGGCATGACCAACATGCCTAACCGCAGAGAGTCACCCAAGATAACAACTACTCCGCCTCAGGTTCAAAGGAGTGGCCGTGCAGATGCATGGGGGTCGCAGCGGCGGGTCTGTGCTCGGGCGAGTCAGGCACGTGTCGATGCCATCTGAGGGCACGGCCCTGCGTTGACGCGGCTAGCGTAGAGGTAAGGGAGTGGGGGCGCGCTGTCTCCAGGAACGATCAGGAGCGGTCGGTGGAGGGTGCCTGAATCGCGACGACCAGGGCCCAGCCGCGGGCGGCGTGCTCAGGATCGCTGAGCCGGATCGGCGTGACCGTGATGTAGCACTCCGGCGCTGTCGGGGTCCCGGGTGACGAACTCAATCCCGGCAGCAGGAAGAGTGACGCCGGGTACCCCATCGCTGGGTCGCCGCTGAGGTCGTCGAACAGACCTTCGCTCTGCTGCTCGCCTTCCGACGCCTGCGCAACCGCGGGAAGGGCCGCGCTGACTGCACGAGGCCTTCCTCAAGGGGTGTTCACGAACACGGCTGGCCTGGGGTGCAAGAGGGTCTGAGAAGATCGCTTCCCGAGCAGAAAATGATCGTTTCCCGCGTACACAACCCGGGCGCTGACCTGTCCTGTCTCGTTGAGGGTGAGGCATCCAGCCGTTCGTCTCACGCATCCGAGGCATGATCACGAAAGTGTGCGGATCGACCCGCAGGATGAGAATGTACGGATGCACACAACCCCGTGGATGATCCTCATTGGTCCGGCCGCGGCAGGCAAGAGCACCCTGGGCAACGGACTGGCCTTAGCAACAGGAAGAAGCTTTGTCGACGTGGACGCACTCGGTGAGAGCTATTACGCCGAGGTGGGATGGAGCATGGACAAGCTGCGTACTCGAATCCAGGCCGTGGGCAGAGTCGCAGCCGAGCAGGAGTGGGAACCCGCGCGCGCTCATGCCGTGGAACGCATCGTGGCCGACTACCCAGGCGCGATCATTTCCCTGGGGGCCGGCCACAGCCACTACACGCAGTCCGAGTTGTTCCAGCGCGTTCTCGCCGCGCTTCGCCCTGTCGGCCATGTGGTGCTTGTGCTGCCCTCCCCTGACCATGAACGATCCGTTCAGGTTCTGCGCCGGCGCAGCCTCGCTTCGAAGGGCACCGACTGGATCAGCGGAGACGGGCACGACTTCCTCTTCCAGTGGGTGCACGATCCGGGAAACCGCGTTCTTGCGACGACAGTCCTCTACACCGAGGGAGAAGAGCCTGCGGAGAGCATCAGCCGCCTCCTGACCATGTGTGAGTGATCTCAGCTCAGTTCCATCGATTTGCCTCAGGATCAGCGAGACAGCCAACTGCGGAGTTGTCTCATTGATCATGAGGCACCGCAGGTAAGAGAGACGTCATGCCTCAACCCGAATGAGACGGGACATGACCGTTCAGGGGTCAGTGGGTCGCGCGCGCTCGCAAGATCCGGTGCACCATTCCCGAGCCGGCCGACTACCGCGCCCGCTCAGCTGTCGAGTGCGGCATCAATCGGCTCAAACGCCATCGCAGCATCGCCACCCGGTACGGCAAACTCGCCGTCCGTTACGAAGCCGCCGTCCACATCGCTGCCATCAACGACTGGCTCACGATCCTTCGAGACACGGCCTAGGACCGGCTACTT
Source organism: Nonomuraea sp. NPDC049725 (assembly GCF_040674795.1). Lineage (NCBI taxonomy): Bacteria > Bacillati > Actinomycetota > Actinomycetes > Streptosporangiales > Streptosporangiaceae > Nonomuraea > Nonomuraea sp. NPDC049725. The sequence continues at coordinate 414,428 of NZ_JBFANJ010000002.1, forward strand.
CGCGTCGGCGTAGCAGCTCACCGCGACGGTCTCCATCGGGAAGCGGACCGGGGTCGGCCCGAACAGCAGCCGGCTCGCCTCCGCCGCGGCGGCCGACACCGCGGCCATGACCTCGCCGGCCCGGTCGAGCGGGCAGTGCACGATGACCTCGTCGTGCTGGAAGAACACCAGCCTGGCCGGGTCGGGCAGCATCCCGCGCAGCACCGCCATGAGGGCCAGCGCCCACTCGGCAGCGGTGGCCTGCACGACGAAGTTGCGGGTGAAGCGGCCCCGGTCGCGGGCCGCCCGGCCGCCCTCGGGCCCGGACACCAGCTCCCGCCAGCGGCCGGACGGCGGCGGGCTGGTGCGCCCGAGCCAGGACCGCACCACCCGCCCGTCCTCGCCCGCCTTGGCCGCGTCCTCGACGAACTGGTAGGCCCGGGGGAAGCGCTGGCGCATCACGGCCAGCAGCTTGGCGGCGTCGCCGCTGGTGCCGCCGTACATGGCCGACAGCATCGCGATCTTGGCGTGGTCGCGCTCGCCGCCGAACGCCTGGGCGAGGGCCGCGTAGAGGTCGATCTCCCCGGCGGCCCTGGCCAGCCCGGCGTCCCCGGCCATCGCGGCCAGCACCCGGGGCTCCAGCTGGGCGGCGTCGGCGACGACGAGGGTCCAGCCGTCGTCGGCCATCACCACGCGCCGCATCACCTTGGGGATCTGCAGGGCGCCGCCGCCGCTGGTCGCCCAGCGGCCCGACACGACGCCGCCCACCACGTACTCGGGCCGGAAGCGCCCGCCGCGCACCCACTGGTCGGCCCATGCCCAGCCGTGGAAGCTGAACAGCCGGGCCAGCTCCTTGTAGGCCAGCAGCGGCGCGACGGCCGGGTGGTCGACCTTCTTGAGCTCCCACGAGCGGGTCGTCTTGAGCGCCACGCCCGCGCCCTTGAACGCCTTGACGAGCTGCTGCACGGAGTCGGGGTTGACCGGGTGGCCGAACGCCGCCGCCACCTCGTCGGCCAGCGCCTGCAGCCGGGCCGGGCGCATGCCGTGGACCGGGCGCGGCCCGAGCAGCTCGGTGAGCAGGGCGTCGTGCACGTCGCGCCGCCACGGCATGCCGTCGTGGCCCATCTCGGCGGCGATCAGCGCCCCCGCGGACTCGGCGGCCACCAGCAGCCGGAACCGCCCGGGGTCGGGCAGCGCCTCGATCCGGCGGAGCTGGTCGCCGAGCACCTCGGCGACCGCCTCGGCGGGCAGCGGCTCGGGCTCGAACAGGGTGCCGGGCACGCTCGGCTGGTCGTCGGGCACGGGCAGCCCGCGCAGCCTGGCGTGGGCGGCCCTGGCCGACCGGGGCTCGCCGTAGCGGCCCTCGTACGCGAGCAGCAGGCCCTCGGTGAGGGCGAGGTCGTGGCAGCGCGAGACCCGCACCCCGGCCGTGAGCAGCGGCGGGTAGGACTCGCGCGTGTCGGCCCACACCCAGCGCGGCCGCTCCCGCTCCAGCTCGCGCACGGCCCGGGCCGGCGGGCCCGGCAGGGGCGCCTCGCCGATCCGCAGGACCGTCTCTCCCGCCACCACCGCGTACACGCCCCCCAGAGTGCCAGGCGGCTACGACAAAGCGATGCTCACCTCGTCCTCCAGCGGCGGGTCCTCCTCCTGCTTGCGGCATCCGGTGGCGGCGAAGCAGCGGATGGTCACCCGGTCCGGGGTGACCGAGAGGTGCAGGAACTGCTTGAAGAACGGCGGGGTGTCCCAGTCGGAGAACTCCGACAGGTAGCGGTGGAAGACCTGGCCCACCGGCAGCCGGAACGGCCACGGCCAGGAGCCGAGCAGCCGCGCCGCCCACCGCATCCGCCGCGTCACCGTGACCTGGCCGAGCGGCCGCACGGGGGTGTTCTTGATCTGCTCGGACATGATGCAGGCGGCCTCGTCCGGCGTCAGGGAGATCCACTTCATCCGCAGCCGCCTGGCGTAGAGCTGGCTGTAGAACGACAGCGAGTCGCCGCGCAGCGGGTAGCAGCGGAAGTCGTCCTCGTGCACGCCGCCGGCGTCGACCCGCCGGATGGTGTGGGTGGCGTGCATGAAGGCGCCGCTGCCGCCGGAGACGATGTACTGGATGACCCGGTCGCCGACCTTGACCGGGTAGCGCTGGTAGTTGTGCACGTCGCCGCCGATGGCCGCCACGTAGCGGTGGGCCGGGTCGCGGACGATGTCGTCGATCGTGCCGCCGCCCTCCAGGGGCGAGGGCTTGTAGTCGTTGCGCGTGTAGATCGGCTTGCCGGTGACGAGGATCTTGGGGCGCGGGTCGAGCGAGACGCGGCGCAGCCAGTCGGCCTGCTCGGCGTCGATCGCCCCCCTGATGCCGGTGTCGACGCCGACGACGAGCAGCGACGGGCTCTCGATGACCCAGTACGGGCCGGGCTGGGTGGCCTGCTGGGTGGGCTTGCCGCGCAGGGCGCGGGCCTCGGCCAGGGCGCTCTCGTCGACGGTCTCGGGCTTGCGCCACAGCAGCCCGCGCAGCCCCCGGTCGGGTCTGGGCTTGAGCGGGGGCGCGTCGCAGAAGACCCGCATGAAGCCGCCGAGCCCGTCGTACCAGTCGTGGTTGCCGGGGATGGCGTAGATCGGCGCGTCGTAGTCCTTGTAGGGGCGGAAGAACTTGTCGCGGTACTCGTTGCCGGACCCGGCGGGGTAGACGACGTCGCTGGCGATCACCGCGAAGGCGGTGCCCGCGCCGATGTTGAGCATCCCGGGGACGACCGCGTACTGGGAGGCGTCGCCCTCGCCGGTGTCGCCCAGCAGCAGGAAGCTGAAGCTGTCGCCCAGTCCCGGCGTGATCGCGAACCTGTCGCCGGCGCCGCGTGCGCGCTGCGCCGCGACCCACCGGCGGCGCACCTCTCCGGACGGGTCGCCGAACAGGCCGGCGAGGATCTCGTTCCTTGACCTCCACAGCGTGCGTAAGTCGAGCCAGCTGAAGCCCTGCCGGTCGGGCCTCAGTCCGGCGTACGTGCCGATCTCCTGGCAGGCCCAGCCGGCGCCCTCTTCGGACACCCGGGAGGACGCCTGCTTCCCCCGTTCTGCCGCGATTTCCACCATGAACACATCTTCGCCGTGCCGCCCGGGAAGCGCATCCTGAAACGGAGCGTGCCGTACCCGCCACAGAAGGTGCGCCATGGTGTAACCTCAATCGCCCCAAGCAAGCGGTTGTCGTCGCCAAGGAGGGCTCCCATGGCCCGGAACGGTTCCGATGACGCGCTCCGGCGGGGCACCACGGGGGTCGAGGCCGTCGAGGGCCTGCTCGCCTACGCGACGACTCGGCGCAGGTGGGGCGGGGGCGGGCTGCGCAGCGCCGACCGGGCCGTCGCGCTGAGCCGCGCCCTCGTGGCCGAGAACCCCGCCCACACGCCGCTGCTGGCCCGCGCGCTGCGCACGGCCGCCCGCCTGCACCTCGGCCACCGCCGCCCGGCCGACGCGCTGCCGCTGGCCGCGGAGTCGGTCGAGCTGGCCCGCCAGACGGGCGGCCCCGCGCTGGTGCTGTCGCTGGCGTGCCTGGCGGAGGTGTACGAGTCGCTCCAGCGTTACGGCGACGCCGCCGCGGCCCTGTCGGAGGCCGACGGCCACACGCCGCCCGCCTAGATGATCAGCGCCCCCGGGTTGAGCACGCCCGCCGGGTCCACCTGGGCCTTCACCGCGCGCAGGATCGCCGAGCCGAGCGGGCCCACCTCGGCGGCGTGCGCGTCACGGTGGTCGCGGCCCACGCCGTGGTGGTGGGAGATCGTCCCGCCGGCCGTCACGATGGCCTCGTTCGCCGCCCGCTTGGCCCGCTCCCACTGCGCCACCGGGTCGCCGTCCTGGGCGATGACGACGGTGAAGTAGAGCGACGCGCCGGTCTCGTACACGTGGGAGATGTGGCACATGACCAGCGGCGTGCCGAGCGCGCCGAGCAGCGCGAGCCGGACCGCGTCGTACAGCCGGGGCAGGCCGGACCAGAAGCCGGCCGTCTCCAGCGTCTCGACGGTGGCCCCGGCGGCGAGCAGCGAGTCGCGCAGGTACGGCGCCTCGAAGCGGCCGCGCGCCCACGACTCGCCGGGCTCCTCCCCCAGCGGCACGCCGCCGAGGCCGGCCAGCACGGCGGCGACCTCGGCGCGGCGGGCCTCGGCGAGCGCGGCGGAGCCGCCGGCGGGCGTCTCGTGACCGGCGATCAGCAGGCAGCCGGTGTCGCCGCCGCCGATGGCGTCGGGGCGGGCCAGGCCGATCATCGTCTCGGTCTCGTCCGACAGCCGCAGGACCGCCGGGAGCGCGCCGCCCTGGGCGAGGGCGCGCAGGGCGGCGGCGCCGGTGCTGAAGTCCGGCAGCCGCCAGCCCTCGAAGCCGCGGGCGGCGGGCAGGCGGCGCACGCGCAGGCGCAGCGAGGTGATGACGCCGAACGCGCCCTCCGAGCCGAGGACGAGCTGGCGCAGGTCGGGCCCGGCGGCCGACTTGGGGGCGCGGCCCAGCTCCAGCGTGCCCGCCGGGGTGGCGAGGGTGAGCCCGGCGACCATGTCGTCGAAGCGGCCGTAGCCGGCCGACGCCTGTCCGCTGGAGCGCGCCGCCGCGAACCCGCCGAGCGTCGCGTACTCGTAGGACTGCGGGAAGTGGCCCAGCGTGAGCCCGTGCGCGGCCAGCAGCCGCTCGGCCTCGGGCGCGCGCACGCCCGGCTCGAACGTGGCGATCATCGACTCGGCGTCGACGCCGGTGAGCCGGTCCATCCGGCCCAGGTCCAGGCTGATCACGCCGGCGAACCCGGGGCCCGGGGACGCCAGGCCGCCGACGACCGAGGTGCCGCCGCCGAACGGGATGACCGCGACGCGCTCGGCCGAGCAGAGCCGCAGCACCTCCGTCACCTCGTCGTGGCCGCCCGGCCGCACGACCGCGTCGGGTGCGTCCGCGCCGTCGCCGGCGCGCAGGCGCAGCAGGTCCGGGGTGGACTTGCCGCGCGTGTGCCGGACGCGGGCCTCGCGGGAGGTGTCGACGTTCGCGGCGCCCACCAGCCCGGCCAGCGCCGTGAGCAGCCGGGGGGCGAGCGAGACGGGCGGCAGGCGTACGGACTCCAGGGTGGCGGCGGGCTCGGCCGGGGCGCGCACGCCGAGCAGGTCGCCCAGCAGCCGGGTGATCTCCTCGGGCAGGTCGCGGGCCTTGGCGGGGTCGCCCCACCCTGACCAGAGCATGGGTTCGGTTGGCACGCATACACTGTGACACATGCCGTCGATTCGTCACAATGAGGGCGTCCTGGACGCGGCCCGGGACTGCGTGCTGGCCTACGGGGTGCGGCGCACGACGCTGACCGACGTGGCGCGCCGGGCCGGGGTGTCGCGGATGACGATCTACCGCCACTGGCCGGACGTGCGCTCGCTGGTCGCGGACCTGATGACGCGCGAGTGGGTGGCGGCGATCGCCGGGCTGGACCTGTCGGACCCGGTGACGGCCGTGGTGACCGGGGTGCGGCGGCTGCGCGAGCACCCGCTGTGGCGCAAGATCGTCGAGGCGGACCCGGAGCTGCTGCTGCCCTACCTGCTGCACCGGCGGGGCGCCAGCCACGAGGCGGCCCTGGCGGCGCTGGAGCCCGCGCTGGGCGACGCCCGCAAGGCGCGGGCGGTGCTGCTGGTGGCGCAGGCGTGGCTGCTGTCGGCGCCGACGATGCTGGACCCGGTGACGCTCGACGAGCTGGACGCCGAACTGCGCACACTGCTGGAGGGTTACGTTGACTAAGCGGGACACCTCGCCGGACACCTCGCTGAACGCCGGCAGGAGGAGCCGCGAGCTGGAGCTCGTGGCGGAGGAGCGGGTCGACGTGCTCGTCGTGGGGCTGGGCGCGACGGGCGCGGGGGCGGCGCTGGACGCGGCGTCCCGGGGGCTCAGCGTAGCGGCGATCGACGCCCACGACCTGGCGTTCGGCACGTCCAGATGGAGCTCCAAGATGATCCACGGCGGCCTGCGCTATCTCGCCAAGGGCCAGGTCGGGGTGGCGTACGAGAGCGCGGTCGAGCGCGGCTTCCTGCTCAGGCGCACGGCCCCGCACCTGGTCCGGGCGCATCCGTACGTGCTGCCGCTGACGCGGGAGGTGTCGCGGCGGCAGCAGGCGCTGGTGATGGCCGGCTACCGGCTGGGCGACGGGCTGCGCGCGGCGGCCCGCACGCCGCGGCGGCTGCTGCCCGGCCCGTCGCGGCTGACGGCGGAGCGCACGCGGCGGCTGGTCCCGGCGCTGGACGGCGAGGGCCTGCGCGGCGGGCTGCTGTCGTGGGACGGGCGGCTGCTGGACGACGCCCGGCTGGTCGTGGCCGTGGCCAGGACGGCGGCCGGGCAGGGCGCGCGGGTGCTGACCCGGTGCCGGGCGCTGGAGCTGACCGGCACGGGCGCGCGGGTGCGCGACGAGCTGACCGGGCGCGAGTTCGCGATCAGGGCCCGGGTCGTGATCAACGCGACGGGCGTGTGGGCGGGCGGCCTGGACCCGTCGGTGCGGCTGCGGCCCTCGCGCGGGACGCACCTGGTGCTGCGGCCGGGCACGCTGCCGGGCATGTACGCCGGGATGCACGTGCCGATCCCGGGCGAGCGCAACCGGTTCGCGCTGGTGCTGCCGCAGCCCGACGGCCGGGTGCACGTGGGGCTGACGGACGTGGCGGTGGACGGGCCGGTGCCCGACGTACCGGAGGCGCCCGAGGAGGACGTCAGGACGCTCCTGGAGGTGCTGAACGGGGTTGTCGGGGCTGAGGTGACACGGGAGGCGGTGGCGGGCGCGTACGCGGGCCTGAGGCCGCTCCTGGCGGCCGACGGGCGGACGGCCGACCTGTCGCGGCGGCACGCGGTGCTCGCGGGCGACGGCGTGGTCACGGTGGTCGGCGGCAAGCTGACGACGTACCGGCGGATGGCCGAGGACGCGGTGGACCGCGCCGCGGAGCTGGCGGGGCTGCGTGCCGGCCGGTGCCGCACGGCCTCGCTCCCCCTGGTGGGCGCCGGGCCGGCGCGGCGGCCGTCGTCCGTGCCGGAGGGGGCGGCGGGCACGTGGCGGCGGCTGACCGAGCGCTACGGGGCCGAGGCCGCGGCGGTGTGGCCGCTCGTGCGCGACCACCCGGAGCCGGTCGGGCTCGGGCTGAGCGCGGGCGACCTGCTGTGGTCGGCGCGGCACGAGGGCGCGCTCGACGCCGCCGACCTGCTCGACCGGCGGACCCGGCTCGGGCTGGTGCCGGAGGACCGGCAGGCGGCGGCCGGAGCGGCGGAATCGGCGATCGCCTGACACCTCGCCATCCCGTTAGGTTAGTCTTACCTAATTCGCGGAAGGGGGACGGTGTGGCGAAGGGCTGTGAACACGCGGAGGGGTGCCACACCGGTGGCATACCCACCCTGGCCAGTGCGACGGTGGGGGCCCGGCTGTGGCTGCTCGTCGAGCACGAGGGCCCGTGGCCGGCCCGCCTGGAAAGCTCAGAACTTCCTGAGAACATCGCCAAACTCGTCACCAGAGCCCTCGAACGCGGTATCAGGCCGCAGCTGATCCGCCGTCCCGGACGCCGCACCCGCCCACGGAACCGGGACATCCGTGTGCTATTGGCGTACGGGGTCGGAGACGCGCCCTGGCTGGCCAGCGGTGTCGTCGCAGGTCCTGACGATCTTGACCTGGACTCGCTGGTGGCCGGAGTGGTCCCCGAGTCCTGCATACTTGAAGACGAGCCGGTATTTCTGGTGTGCACGCACGCCAAGCGCAACGCGTGCTGCGCCCGCATTGGATTGCCCCTCGCTCGGTCGCTGGCGGATTTTCTGCCGGACAGAGTGTGGGAAACGTCACACGTTGGCGGCGATCGCTACGCCGCCAACCTTGTGTGCTTGCCACACGGAATTTTCTACGGCAGCATGTCTCAGGCTGCTGCGATCGCAGCGGCAGACGCGTACCGGTCGGGCGAGGTCATTCTCGACCGTCTCCGGGGACGCGCAGGCATCCCTGAGCCATTGCAAGCCGTGGAGCACTTCGCCCGAGCCCATACGGGAGAGCGCTCCGTCGGCGCGGTGGCCGTGGAATCCTCAAGGTCGGACGGCGACGTCACCGAAGCCATCGTGCGCTGCGGAGACGTCCGGTTCCAGGTTGTGGTCAAGCCATCGGCGTGCCAAGCGCCGTGTGGCACGGGTTGCGCCGAGACGATCACCACCTACCGGCTGGTTTCGCTGGACAGGCTCACGCCTGTGCGGTACGCCACGCCAGCCCTCACCTGACCAAGGGAACATCACGGTCTCGCTTTGCGTTGGAACAGTGACGCCGAAAGCGTCCAATGCGGCTCAATTACCGAAATACCTCTCAAGAAGGTGGTTTTCTCATGTCTCAGGTACGTCGGCAGCTCGCCCGCCCGCGCCCCAGCTGGGGTTGGCAGGATGATGCCGCGTGCCGGGGTGAGGACCTCGTGCTCTTCTTCGGCCCTGACGGAGAGCGGCAGCCCGAGCGTGACGTACGTGAGCGGAAGGCCAAGGCGATCTGCGCCGGGTGCCCGGTCCGCAACGAGTGCCTGGACTACGCGCTGTCCCGTCCGGAGAAGTACGGCACGTGGGGTGGCCTGAACGAGGACGAGCGCGCCTCCGAGCGTCGCCGTCGCATGCGCCGCGCCGCCAGCGCCGGCATCTCCGCCGCCTGACACCCGGCAGCATTCCCCGCGCAGATCATCGCGTGATCACGCAGTTGTCCCGATGAACCGGAGCCTGGCACACCGCGCTCAGGCTCCGGCGAACCCGGTCGGGACAACTGCCTGATCAGGCAGCTCACCCCGCGCACGACGAAGCCGCCGTCCAATCCCGGACGGCGGCTTTCGCATGCCCTCGTTCAGACCGGCTCAGACCAGCAGGTCGTCGAACTCCCCGTCCTTGGCCCCGAGGACGAATGCGGTGATCTCTGCCCTGGTGTAGACCAGCGCCGGCCCGTCCGGGAAGCGTGAATTGCGCATCGCCACCTCGCCCGTGGGCAGGGGCGCCACCTCGACGCAGTTGCCGTTGGGATTGCTGCGCGCGCTCTTGCGCCAGACGACGGGAAGACGACGCGCGGGCGTTCCGTTGCGGAACTCAAGCATGGGGGCAGCTCCTCGGCCATACGGATGCACGTGCATCCGTGCTTACGAGCAGACAATACGGTGACGAGCCCATCGCCATATACGGGATGACCAAAAATCCGCTATGCCGTGGATCACACGCGTTTTCACCGGTCAAGCAGGCTCTCGAGGAACCGCCTGCTCTCCTTCGGCTCCTGAGCCTGCACGCTCAACCGGTCCATCACCTTGACGTAATGTTCGGACTCGGCCGCCTTGTCCAGATAGAGGGCGCTGGTGAGCTGCTCCATGTAGACCACGTCCGGCAGCTCGCGCTCCGGGAAGCGCAGGATGCTGAACGAGCCGCCCGCCGCCGCGTGCCCGCCCCGGTCGAACGGCATGACCTGCACCGTCACGTTGCGCTCCGCCGTCATGGCCAGCAGATGCTCGATCTGCTCCCGCATGGCCTCCGGGCCGCCAGGCGCCCGCCGCAGCACCGCCTCGTCGATCACGGCCCACAGGTTGAGCCGGTCGTCCCCGGTCAGCCGCCGCTGGCGGGCCACCCGCAACTGCACCCGCCGGTCCAGCTCGTCCGGGGCCGCCCGCTCGTTGCCCAGCTCGATCACCGCCCGGGCGTAGGCCGGCGACTGCAGCAGACCGGGCACGAACTGGTTCTCGAACGTGCGGATGGCCGAGGCGGCGCCCTCCAGGCCGATGTACACCTCGAACCAGCTCGGCAGCAGATCGCCGTACTTGTGCCACCAGCCCGGCGCGTTGGCCTGCTTGGCCAGCGCGATCAGCGGCGCCCGCTCGTCCGGGTCGGTGACCCCGTACAGCGTCAGCAGGTCGGCCACGTCGCGCTCCTTGAAGCTGACCTGGCCCAGCTCCAGCCTGCTGATCTTGGCGTGGGAGGCGCGGATCGAATAGCCGGCGTCCTCGCGCGAGATGCCACGCTCGGTGCGCAGCCGGCGCAGCTGCGTCCCCAGCAGGATCCGCAGCACCGTCGGGCTCCCCGTCGAATGCTTCAGGATCGTGCTTCCGAGACCCTCGGCACTCTCGGCACTCTCTGCGCTCACGTCCATCGCTCCCAGATCATCTGCACGTGCAGATGCATTCTGCATCGGTAAACATCGAAAAGTCTTGCATCTGTGCCGCACGGTCGTAAAGATGGGGAATGGATCACCAGAAACCGCGCCTCGGGGGCCAAGGATGACGACTTTCGACGCCCGGCCGCAAGCCTCCAGCGCTACCCGGCCGCCGGCGTGGCTGACGTCCGCGATGCTGGACGGCCGCACCGGCGACGGCGACGCGGTCTTCCCCTTTCACGAACTCAGCTCGTTCGAGCCCGGGTGCGTGGCCATGGCCAGGCGATTCGTCGACCGCACGCTCGGCTCGTGGGGGGCGGAGCGGGCGGCCTTCGACGCCACCCTGGTCGTGTCCGAACTGGTGACCAACGCCATGCGCCACGGAGGCGGCGCCATCCAGCTCCGCCTCCTGCGCCACGGCGGCGAGGTGGCGTGCGTCGTCACCGACTACAGCTCCACGCCGCCGTCGCCCGCGGGCGCCGACATCTTCTCCGAGTACGGGCGCGGGCTGCGGCTCGTCGAAGCGCTCTGCTCCGGCTGGGGCTGGGTCGCCCCGGGCGGCCCCGGCAAGATCGTGTGGGCCGTCCTGCCCGCCTGACGTCACCCTCACCGGTTCCGGTCCAGCACGTCCAGCACGTCGGCGTCGGACAACTGCTCGAAGTGCGCGTACCACTGGCCCACCGCCCGGAAGTCGGGCGGCTCGCTCAGCACCACCACCTCGTCCGCCTCCCGGCGCATCGCCTCGACCGTCTCCGGCGCCCCCACCGGCACCGCCAGCGTCACCCGCGCCGGGCGCGCCGCCGCCACCGCCCGCAGCGCCGCCCGCGCCGTCGCCCCCGTCGCCAGCCCGTCGTCGGCCACCACCACCTCGCGCCCCGCCAGCTCCGGCAGCGGCCGATCCCCCCGGTACGCCGCCACCCGGCGGGCCAGCTCACGCCGCTCCGCCTCCACCACCTCGGCCAGCGCCCCCGGCGTCAGCCCCAGCCGGGCCAGCTGCGCGCCGTCGAACACCGGCTCACCGCCCTCGGCGATCGCCCCCACCCCCAGCTCCGGCTGCGGCGGGTAGCCGATCTTACGGGTGACGAGCACGTCCAGCGTCCCGCCCAGCCGCCGCACGATCGGCTCGGCCACCGTCACCCCGCCGCGCGGCAGCGCCAGCACCACCGGCTCGGGCACCTCCAGCCGCTCGGCCAGCAACCTCCCGGCTTCGGCCCGATCGGCGAACATCCGCTCCATACGTCCCCCGTACCCGCAACACCCCACTTCCCACGATCCCACCTTTTGGATGCCCGCCCTTTCGGGCCGTGCCCACCGAAAGCCCCTCTGACAGAGGACCCACCCCTTCAGAGAGACACCCCTTGCCGGAAGGAGCCGTTCTCTCGGGTAGCCCCCGGCGGAATCACCCCTTTCCGACGGGAGCGCACCCCCTGAAGGCAGCGCCTCCCGGAGAACGGCCCCGCCTTGGGGGCGTGGCCCTCCCGGGGCAGCCGTCCCGGGGGGCGAACCTCCCAGGGGCGACCGGCCCGGGGGCGGTCAGCCCCTCCGCGGGCGTATCCCTTGCCGGGTGGGGGTCAGGGGCGGTTGCGGCCGGAGCGGCGCATTTCCTTGTGGATGACCTTCCACCGGTTCTGCAGGTCCTTGCGGAGGCGGGCGTCGGTGCGGGCGGCCATCCAGGCGGCCTCCCGCTGGAGCTTGCGCCAGCTCTGCAGGCGCCGTTCGGGCAGCTCGCCGGAGTCGACGGCGGCCAGCACGGCGCATCCGGGCTCGCTGTCGTGCCCGCAGTCCTGGAAGCGGCAGCGGGACGCGAGCTCCTCCAGGTCGGCGAAGACGAGGTCCACGCCCTCACTCATCTCGTACAGGCCGACCCGCCGGATGCCGGGCGTGTCGATGACGAGGCCGCCGCCGGGCAGCGGGATGAGCTCCCGGTGCACGGTGGTGTGCCGGCCGCGTCCGTCGGCGGCGCGTACCTGCTGGGTGTCCATGACGCCGTCGCCGGCGAGGGCGTTGACGAGCGTGGACTTGCCCGCGCCGGACGGGCCGAGGATGACGGCGGTGCGGGAGCCGTCGAGGTAGCCGCGTACGAGCTCGACTCCCTCGCCGCGCAGCGAGGAGACGGCGTGCACGTCGACGCCGGGGGCGGCGGCGCGCACGTCGGTCAGGAGCTCGTCGAGCCCCTGCTCGAACAGGTCGGCCTTGGTGACGAGCACGACGGGCGTGCCGCCGGACTCCCAGGCGAGCGCCACGAGGCGTTCGATGCGGCCGAGGTCGGCGTAGTCGGTGGAGTGCATGGACGGTTCGGCGACGAAGACGATGTCGACGTTGGCGGCGAGCACCTGGCCCTGGCCGTCGCCGGACAGGCCGCCGCGCGAGTCGCGGCTGACGCCGCCCCGGACGAACGCGGTCGTCCTGGGCAGCACCTCGTCGAGCTCGTAGCGGCCCTCGGGCAGCGCGCGCAGCGCCACCCAGTCGCCGACGCACGGCAGCGCGACGGGGTCCTGGGCGGCGGCCCGGCGCACGCGGGCGCCGTAGCGGGCGTTGTGCTGGCCGTCGGCGGCGATGACCTCGGCGGCGCCGCGGTCGACCCGCGAGACCCGGCCGGGTACGGCGCCGTCGGGCAGCTCGGCGGCGCGGGACGCGGTCCAGCCGAGCAGGGAAAGATCGTGAAGCAACGGATTACACCTTTGGCGGAGAAGGAATGCCGGGTGACTAGAGGAGTCCCCGGAGGATGTCGGACGGCACGCAGCACAAGACAATCCGCATGGGTCCTCACCTCCTTCTCGATCCGTTTCGCGTGGCGACTTTACGGCACCCGCCGGGAGGGACGCAATCCGGTTTTCGGACGCCGCCCGGCCGGCCCGGTTGAACCCGGGCGGGGACGCGGGCCGTACCCCCTGCCGACGGACGCGAGAAAGGGGAAAGATGCGACTGAGCACGTATCCCCCACCCTCGGCAGAGGGGGCAGCCCCCATGCGGTTACGGCACTGGATGAGGCGGGCGCGGCCCGACCCGGAGGTGGTCGTGTCCGCGCTCTACCGGCAGTATCACCGGCCGCTGCTGGCGTTCGTGGTCCGGCTGACGGCGGGTGACCGGCAGTGGGCGGAGGACGTGGTCCAGGAGACCATGATCCGGGCCTGGCGCAGCGCCGAGCGGCTGGATCCTGACGCGGCCTCGCTCATGCCCTGGCTCGCGACCGTCGCCAGACGTATCGTGATCGATGACCGGCGGCGGCGGGAGTCGCGCCCGGCGGAGCTGGGCGACGGGCCGCTGGAGAGCCTGCCCGTGCCCGACGAGATGGAGAAGCTGCTGCACCAGGTGGTCGTGTCCGAGGCGCTGCGGGCGCTGTCGCCGGCCCATCGCGAGATCCTCAACGAGACGATCCTGCGGGACCGGTCGGTCAACGACGCCGCCGAGGCGCTCGGCATCCCCGTGGGCACCGTGAAGTCCCGGGTCTACTACGCGGTCCGGGCGCTGCGGGTGGCGCTGGAGGAGAGGGGGGTGACGGCATGACCGCGCGTGTGGAGCACACCGATGTCGGCGCCTACGCCCTGGGCCTGCTGGAGGACGACGACAGGCGGGCGTTCGAGGAGCATCTGGCGCACTGCCGGCCGTGTGTGACGGAGTTGTCGGAGCTGTCCGGGGTGGCGCAGGCGCTGAACGGGCTGGGTCCGCTGGAGGACGAGCCTACGCGGGGTGAGGAGCCCGCCGAGGTGATCGACCTGCTGCGCCGCAAGCAGGCGGCCGACCGGCGGTCGCGCCGGGGCACGTTCCTGGTGGGGGTGGCGGCGGCGGTGGCGCTGGTGGCGGGCGGGCTGGTGGCGGGCGCCCAGTTCGGCGGCGGGTCGCCGGCCGCGCCCGTCGCCTCGCCGCACGACGGCATCGGCCCGGCCGAGCGGTTCTACGCCGCGGGCACGCCGGTCGAGGGCGTCGGCAGCGGCGGCGTGACGGGCGGGCTGGTGCTGGAGTCGAAGGGCTGGGGCACGCATGCGGCGCTCAAGCTGGCGGGGGTCAAGGGGCCGCTGGAGTGCGCGCTGGTCGCGGTGTCGCGCGATGGCGACCGCCGCATCATGATGGGCTGGGCCGTCCCGCCCGCCGGCTACGGCGTGCCGGGCTCTCCCGGGCCGCTGTACGTGCACGGCGCGAGCGCGCTGCCGCTCGACCGGATCGACCACTTCGAGGTGGTCACCACCGAGGGCGCCACCCTGCTGACCGTGAAGGTGTGACGGGGGCGGCCCCGGTACGGAGGATTTCCCGTCGTCCGTTGAACCCGGGGCCGCCCGCCGTCCGTACTGCTTTCGTACGACGAGTACGTGACCGGCGTGATCAGGGGACACGCCGGTCACCTCCGGGACGAACCACCCACGGCCGACGGCGGCCTTCCCCGCTCGCCGGTCGGCCCTCGCTCCGGGGCATCCGGCCCGCCCCGGGAGCGACGGCGCCCCGCCGCACGAGAGAGCCCGTGCGGCGGGGCGTTCCCGGTCGCCCGGGGGACTCGCTTACAGGCCCGGCGCGGGGAACTGCGCGGTCAGCTCGCTGACCTCGCGGTGCACGCGGGTGATCACGTCCTCGGCGTCGCCCTTGGACAGCGCGGTGACGACCTCGTCCATCCAGGCGCCGATCTGCCGCATCTCGGCCTCGCGCATGCCGCGCGAGGTGACGGACGGGGTGCCGATGCGGATGCCCGACGGGTCGAACGGCTTGCGCGTGTCGAACGGCACCGTGTTGTAGTTGGTCTCCAGCCCGGCCCGGTCGAGCGCCTGGGCGGCCGGCTTGCCGCCGATGCCCTTGGGCGTCAGGTCGAGCAGGATCAGGTGGTTGTCGGTGCCGCCGGAGACCAGGTCGAAGCCGCGCGAGGCGAGCTCGTCGGCCAGCGCCTTGGCGTTGGCGACGACCTGGTGGGCGTAGGCCTTGAAGTCGTCGGTGGACGCCTCGCGCAGGGCGACGGCGATGGCCGCGGTGGTGTGGTTGTGCGGGCCGCCCTGCAGGCCGGGGAAGACGGCCTTGTTGAGCGCGGCGGCGTGGTCGTCGGCGGTGGCCATGAGCATGGCGCCGCGAGGGCCGCGCAGCGTCTTGTGGGTGGTGGTGGAGATCACGTCGGCGTGGCCGACCGGCGACGGGTGGGCGCCGCCGGCGACGAGGCCGGCGATGTGCGCGATGTCGGCGGCCAGCACGGCGCCCACCTCGCGGGCGATCGCGGCGAAGCCCTCGAAGTCGATCGTGCGCGGGATGGCGGTGCCGCCGCAGAAGATGAGCTTGGGCCGGTGCTCCAGGGCCAGCTCGCGGACCTGGTCGAGGTCGATGCGGCCGGTGTCCTGGCGGACGCCGTAGCGGACCGGGTTGAACCACTTGCCGGTGGCCGAGACCGACCAGCCGTGCGTGAGGTGGCCGCCGAACGGCAGGCCCATGCCCAGCACGGTGTCGCCCGGCTGCAGGAACGCCATGTAGATGGCCAGGTTGGCGGGCGAGCCGGAGTAGGGCTGGACGTTGGCGTGGTTGACGCCGAACAGGGCCTTGGCGCGGTCGACGGCCACGGTCTCGATCTGGTCGATGACCTGCTGGCCCTCGTAGTAGCGCTTGCCGGCGTAGCCCTCGGAGTACTTGTTGGTCAGGACGGTGCCGGTCGCCTCGAGCACCGCCTTGGACACGTAGTTCTCCGAGGCGATGAGCTTGACCGTGTCGGCCTGGCGGCGCTCCTCGGCCTTGATGAGCTCGGCGATCTGCGGGTCGACGCTAGCGAGAGAACTCATGAGTCTCCTGTCATCATTGACATCCTGCGAAGACCCAGGCGCACGGCCTCCGCTCCTTCCGCTCCCTGGTGGTCGATCCCACCGATTGCGCCAGTCGCGACGCCTTGACGATATCGGAAGCGCGGGGGCTGTCAGCTCGGGGTGATGGCCACGTTCCTGATGACGCCGAGCGGGCCCATGTCGACGTCGACGCGGGCGACGTCCTCGGGCACGTTCGCGTAGATGGCGTAGAGCTGGACCTGGTCGCCGCCCTGGAAGGGGGCGACGGGCAGGTCGGTGCAGTCGCAGCCGCCGTCCTTGCTCGCCGGGTAGATCGGCGAGCCGACGCCGGGCGGGACCAGGCTGACCCGCGAGGCGGTGGAGTCGAGGGCGCCTCGGCCGAGCTTGCCCGCGAGGGGCGCGTTCTCCTCGCCGACGTTCTTGACGGTCCACTGCAGGCGGACGGTGCCGCCCTGCCGGACGAGGGAGTCGACCTGGACGCTCAGCCTGCTGCCGAGCGCGTCGATCGTGCTGGCGGCGGCGGGGGTGCCGGGCTCGCCGGCGGCCTGTTCCCAGGGGCGCAGGACGGCCACGGTGACGCCGGCGCCGACGGCGGCGGCCAGCAGTGCGGTCACCACGGGCACCCACCGCCGCCCGCGCCCGGCCGCCCCGCCGCGCCGCCCGGCCGGTCCGGGTCCCGGCCGGCCGTCACCGTTCCCGCCGCCGTTCCCCCCGCCGGGGCCCACCGGAAAGGCGCTCGCGGGGAAGGAGCTCGCGGGGTAGGACGCCGCGGGCGCGCCGCCGGCCGGCGCCAGAACGGGCGTCCAGGTCTCCGACACCACCCGCGTGGCGGCGTCCACCTGGACCTCCGTACGGCCCAGCAGCCGGTCGAGGAGCTGCTGGGCGGTGGGCCGCCGGGCGGGGTCCTTGTCCAGGGCGCGCTCGACCAGCGACCGGATGCGCTCGTCCAGCCCGTCGAGCACGGGCGCGTGGTTGACCACCCGGTAGACGACCTCGGCGACGCCCCCGGTGCCGAACGGCGGCCTGCCGGTGCCCGCGTACGCCATCAGCGCGCCCCACGCGAAGACGTCGCCGGCGGGGGTGACGGGCTCGCCCCTGGCCTGCTCGGGCGACATGTACGCGGGCGTGCCCATGCTCTGCGCGACCGTGAAGGGCAGGTCGGCGGTGTCGGCGAGCTGAGCGATGCCGAAGTCGATCACGCGCGGCCCCACGGGGCTCAGCAGCACGTTCGACGGCTTGAGGTCGCGGTGCACGACGCCGGCCTGGTGGATGGCGGCCAGCGCGGTGGCCACGCCCACGGCCAGCGCCTCCAGGTTGGAGCCCGTCATGGGCCCGTGCCGCCGGATCACCCCGGCCAGGTCGGGGCCCTCGACGAACTCGGTGACGAGGTAGGCCGTGCCGCCGTCGAACCCGGCGTCGAGCACGGGCGCGGTGCAGAACCGGGCGACCCGCCGGGCCGCCTCCGCCTCCTTGCCGAACCTGCGCCGGAACTCCTCGCGGGCCGCGAGCTCGGGCCGCATCATCTTCAGCGCGACCTGCCTGCCGGACCCGTCGCGGGCCAGGTGGACGAAGCCCATCCCGCCCTCGCCGAGCTTGCGGAGCAGGACGTACGGACCGACCCTCTGCTGCGCCTCCATCGGGGCGATTATGGCGGAACGACGGTCATTTCGCACGGCCGAGGCCGGGCCAGAGCCGGTCGACCTCGGCGTTCAGGATGGCCCCGATGAGCACGGCCAGCGCGGTGATGTAGAGCCAGAGCAGCACCGCGATGGGCGCCGCGAGCGACCCGTACACCGAGACGGGCGTGAACCAGGCGGCCAGCACGCCGCGCAGCACGGCGGCGCAGACGATCCACAGGATGAGCGCGAGGATCGCGCCGGGCAGCTCGCGGTACCACTTCGTGCGCACGGGAACGCTCACGTGGTAGAGCACGGTCAGGAAGAGCACCGAGCCGACGATCACCACCGGCCAGTAGAGCACGTCGATGAGCACGCCGTACTGGCCCGGCAGCACTCCCCGCAGCAGCGTCGGCCCGATGACCAGGATCGGCATCACGATGATGCCGATGACCAGCCCGACCACGTACAGGCCGAACGACATGAGGCGGGTGCGGATGATGCCGCGCTCCTCGCCCAGGCCGTAGGCGACGGAGATGAGGTCCACGTACACGTACAGGGCGCGCGAGCCCGACCACAGCGACAGCAGGAAGCCCAGCGAGATGATCGACACCTTGCTCGCGTCGTCGCGCAGCACGTCGGCCAGCAGGGGGCGGACGACGCCGGTGACGGCGTCGTCGGTGAACAGCAGCCCGGCCTGGTCGATCACCCACGCCTCGATGTCGCGCACGCGCTGCCTGCCGAGCCAGGTGCCGAGCTTGGCCAGCACGCCGATGAGTCCCAGGACGAACGGGGGCAGCGACAGCAGGGCGAAGAACGCGGCCTCGCCCGCCAGGCCGGTGACCCGGTAGTTGACGCCGGCGTTGGTCGCGGCGCGGGCGGTCGCCCACGACCTCGTGTCGCGCACCCAGCTCAGCCTCGCCCGGGCTTGGGCGGCGAGCCGCCTCTTGGACCGGCCAGGCGCATCCGTGGACGTCATGGCACCCAACGCTATTTCGCAGTGACTCTCGGGGACAGCTTACGTCCCCCTCGTCCTGCCCTAGGCGTTGTCGACGATGCGTGCGCCCAGCGGGAGAAGTGAGACGGGGATCATCTTGATGTTGGCCACGCCCAGCGGGATGCCGATGACGGACACGAACAGCGGGATGGACGTGAGCACGTGCCCGATCGCCAGCCAGATGCCCGCGACCAGGAACCAGATCACGTTGCCGATCAGCGTCAGCGCCCCGGCCTCGGGGTCGCGCACCACGGTCCTGCCGAACGGCCACAGCGCGTAGGCGGCGATCCGGAACGAGGCGATGCCGAACGGGATCGTGATGATCAGGATGCAGCAGACGATCCCGGCGACCGCGTAGCCGATGGCGAGCCAGATGCCGGCGAACACGAGCCAGATGACGTTGAGGATGGTGCGCATGGTCACAGCATGTCACCGTGCGTACCCGGCCCACATCGGGGATCACCCTGATAATGCAGGGGTGATCTGCGAACGCTGCAAGGAACGACGTCACGACGAGTGCCGGGGCGGGTCGTGGTGCGACTGCCAGCACCAGGAGCCCGAGCCGGAGCCGGACGAGCCCGTCGTCAACTGGCTGCGCCAGGGCTAGCTTTTCTGACCTGCGAGGTTGGGCGCGCGGCCGGCGGGTGGCAGGCCGGGCGAGTCCAGAGTCTGGACCCGGTCTTGGACATCGATCGTCGCCGGGGTATCTTCGAGGCATGCCAGCGGACCCCATGCTCGTCGGCCGACGCCACGTCGACCTTCAGCGTGTCCGCAGTGCCATCTGTTGCGACGCCCGGTAACCGCAGATTTCTTCCGCTGAGCGCGTCGCACCTCCTCTCCCCTGCACTCGATGACGAGGCAGGAGGAACGCTGCGCGCGCCCATAAACCCAAAAGGACGCGCAATGAGCACCCCTGCCAGCCGGCACCACAAGCGCCCGCGCGGCGAAGGCCAGTGGGCCCTCGGTTACCGAGAGCCGCTGAACAAGAACGAAGAGAGCAAGAAGGCCGACGACGGGCTCAACGTCCGCCAGCGGATCATCGACATCTACTCCAAGGGCGGCTTCGACTCGATCGACCCCGCCGACCTGCGCGGCCGCTTCCGCTGGTACGGCCTCTACACCCAGCGCAAGCCCGGCATCGACGGCGGCAAGACGGCGATCCTCGACCCGGAGGAGCTCGACGACCGCTACTTCATGCTGCGGGTGCGCATCGACGGCGGCCAGCTCGACATCCGCCAGCTCCGCGTCATCGCCGACCTGTCGAACGAGTACGCGCGCGGCACCGCCGACATCACCGACCGGCAGAACGTGCAGCTCCACTGGGTGGAGATCGAGTCGGTGCCCGACATCTGGGAGCGGCTTGAGGCCGTCGGGCTGAGCACGACCGAGGCGTGCGGCGACACCCCGCGCGTGATCATCGGGTGCCCGGTGGCCGGGATCGACGCCGAAGAGGTGATCGACGCCAGCGCCCAGATCCGCGAGCTGAACGAGAAGTTCATCGGCAACCCCGCCTACTCCAACCTGCCGCGCAAGTTCAAGACGGCGCTCAGCGGCTGCTCGGCCCACTGCACCGTGCACGAGATCAACGACGTGGCGTTCGTCGGCGTCGTCAACGAGCAGGGCGAGCGGGGCTTCGACCTGTGGGTCGGCGGCGGCCTGTCGACCAACCCGATGCTGGCCAAGCGGCTCGGCGTGTTCATCGCCCCCGAGCGGGCGGCCGACGTCTACGCGGGCGTGATCGGCATCTTCCGCGACTACGGCTACCGGCGGCTGCGGCACCGGGCGCGGCTGAAGTTCCTGGTCAACGACTGGGGCGTGGAGAAGTTCCGCGAGGTCCTGGAGACGGAGTACGTCAAGGAGAAGCTGCCCGACGGCCCCGCCCCCGCGCTGCCCCGCGCCAACCGGCGCGACCACGTCGGCGTCCACCCGCAGCACGACGGCAACTTCTACGTCGGCTTCGCGCCCCGCGTGGGCCGCCTCGACGGCGACAAGCTGCGCCTGATCGCCGACATCGCCGAGCGCCACGGCTCCGACCGGGTGCGCACCACCGTCGAGCAGAAGATGGTCATCCTCGACGTCGCCCCCGACCAGGTCGACTCGATCGTCGCCGAGCTGGAGGCCAACGACCTCAAGGTCAACCCCTCGACGTTCCGCCGCCAGACGATGGCCTGCACCGGCATCGAGTTCTGCAAGCTGGCGATCGTCGAGACCAAGGCCAGCGCCTCCCGGCTGATCGACGAGCTGGAGCGGCGGCTGCCGACGTTCGACGAGCCGCTGACCATCAACGTCAACGGCTGCCCCAACTCCTGCGCCCGCATCCAGACCGCCGACATCGGGCTCAAGGGCCAGCTCGTCATGGACGAGAACGGCAACCAGGTCGGCGGCTACCAGATCCACCTGGGCGGCTCGCTGGGCGTCAACTCCGGCTTCGGGCGCAAGGTGCGCGGCCTCAAGACCACCGTCGAGGGCCTGCCCGATTACGTGGAGCGCGTCGTGACGCACTACGACGAGCAGAAGAAGGAAGGCGAGACGTTCGCCGACTGGGTGCAGCGCGCCGACGAGGCGGACCTCAAATGACCGCACGCGCCGTGCCCTTCCACTGCCCCTACTGCGGAGATGAGGACCTCGAACCGTACGAAGGCGACGGCGGCTGGTACTGCCGCGCCTGCTCGCGCGCCTTCAAGCTGAAGTTTCTCGGAATCGGGGTGAACCTGTGACGCTCGTCGACATCGAGGCCGGGCTGACGCAGCAACGCGGCACGCTGGACCTGCAGGACATCGTCGAGTCGGCCGCCGTCTTCCTGGAGGACGCGCCCGCCCGCGAGATCATCCGCTGGGCGGCGGCGACGTTCGGCGACCGGCTCTGCCTGACCTCCTCCATGAGCGACGCCCTGCTCATCGACCTGGTGAGCCGGGTCAAGCCGGGCGTGGACGTGCTCTTCATCGACACCGGCTACCACTTCGCCGAGACCGTGGGCACCCGCGACGCGGTCCAGCAGGTCTACGACGTGAACGTGATCAACGTCAAGCCGTCGCGCACCGTCCAGGAGCAGGACCGCGACCTCGGGCCGCGCCTGTTCGGCCGCAACCCCGACCTGTGCTGCTACCTGCGCAAGGTCGAGCCGCTCAACCGTGCCCTGGAGCCCTACCTGGCGTGGATCTCCGGCATCCGCCGCGACGAGTCCGCCACCCGGACCGGCACCAAGGTCGTCGAATGGGACGCCAAGCGGCAGATGGTCAAGGTCAACCCGATCGCCTCCTGGACCCAGGACGACGTCGACAACTACATGGCCGACAACGGGGTGCTGATCAACCCGTTGCACTACGACAACTACCCCTCGATCGGCTGCGCGCCGTGCACGCGCCAGGTCGCCGAGGGGGAGGATCCGCGCAGCGGCCGCTGGGCGGGGCTGGGGAAGGTCGAATGCGGCATTCACCTGTAACTCCCGGCCGCCGGCCCGCCCCGTTGGCAGACGGGGCGGGCCAAGGCGGGCCGCCCGGCTCTCCGCCCGGCGGGGTGCCGCTGGTGGCCGTGGCGCACGGGTCGCGCGACCCGAGGGCCGCCGCGACGGTCGAGGCGCTGCTGGAGGAGGTGCGGCGGGCGCGGCCCGGACTGCCGGTGCGCGGCGCGTACCTGGACCACTCGGCGCCGACGCTGGCGCAGGCGCTGCACGGGCACGCGGAGGCCGTGGTGCTGCCGCTGCTGCTGACGGCGGCCTACCACAGCCGTGTCGACCTGCCGGCGGCGCTCAACGAGGCGCGTGCCCGCGATCCGCTGCTGCGCGTCCACTACGGCGACACGCTCGGCCCCCACCCGCTGCTGGTGTCCGTCCTGGAGCGCCGGCTGGCGGAGGCGGGCGTGACGCCGGGCGATCCCGGCACGGCGGTGGTGCTCGTCTCGGCGGGCTCCAGCGACGCGCGCGCCAACGCGGTCGTCGCGGACCTGGCCCGCACCTGGCGCCCCTCCCCCGGCCGTGCGAGCGGCCCTTTGAGCGGCCCCACGAGCGGCCCCACGAGCGGCCCCACGAGCGGCCCCACGAGCGGCCCTTTGAGCGGCCCTTTGAGCGGCCCTTTGAGCGGCCGCGCAACGGGCCCTGCCAGCGGTGGCGGCGGCTGGTGGGCGGTGACGGTGGCGTACGCGTCGGCCGCCGGGCCGACGCCCGCGGAGGCGGTCGCGCTGCTCAGGCGGGCGGGCGCGCCCCGCGTGGCGGTGGCGCCCTATCTCCTGGCCCCCGGCTACTTCGCCGACAAGGTGCGGCGCGACACGCTGGCCGCCGGCGCCGACGTGGTCGCCGACGTGCTCGGCCCGGCCCCGGAGCTGGCCCAGGTGGTGCTGCGGCGCTACGAGGCCGCCCTGCGCGCCCCCGTGGACGCGGCGGCCTCATGAGCTGATCCCCGCCGCCCGGCGTGAACGGGCGGCGGGCCCGTCAGCAGCCCCGGTCTCAGCAGCCCCGATCTCTGTAGCCCCGGCCTCAGTAGCCCCGGTCGAGGGAGCGGCGCTCGTTCCAGTCGTCGCCGTGCAGCTCCCGCCAGTGCTCGCGCCAGGCCGACCAGCGCCGCTTGAGCGGCTTGGCCCGCGAGTCGCCGAGCACCTTGACGTCGCCCATCACCGCGTAGGCGTGCACGCGCACGACGGGCGCGCTGGTGCCGGGTGCGGCCTCCTGCACGTCGACGCGCTTGTCGCCCATGATGGCCACGCCGTCGAGGTCCACGTTGACGCCGTCCGGCACGATGATCTTCACGTCGCCCATCACGGACACGGCGGTGATCTCCACCAGATCGGTGCGCACCTCGGCCTCGCGCAGGTCGAGCAGCACGTCGCCCATCACCGCGACGGCGCCGAGCTCCTGGTCGATGCGCCAGGTGCCGCGCCGCTTGGTGTCGCCCATGATGCCCACGAACCAGCGCCGCTTCCTGCCCTCGCGCGGCTGGACCTGACCGGGGGCGGCCGGGGCCGCGGGCAGGTCCTGGGTGAGCAGGGCCAGCTCGGCGTGCGTGGTGGCGGTGTAGGCGGCCTCGGTGCGGTCGGTCAGCTCGGCGAGCGTGAGCCGTCCTTCGACGGAGGCCTCCCGCAGCATCTCCACCACGGCTTCCCGCTCGGCGTCGGAGGCCCGTACCTCCCCAGGGTCAGTCATACTCGCAACATATCGCGTTTGCGGGGGTTTGCGATCCTCCCGAAGAAGGAATCGCCATCCCCCGAACCGCTCACCCCCTCCTGTGCGTATCAGTTGGTGACACGGGCCCCGGCTTGGTCCCGCGGCGCGGCCGGGCCAGGCTAGGGTCCCTGTCATGCATGAGGAACAGCTCTACCGGGCGGCGTTGAACGGCGAGACCGAGGCGGTGGGCGAGCTGCTCGCCCAGGGGGCCGATCCCAACGTGGCCAGCGAGGGCGCGGACGAGGAGGGCGGGCTGCCGCTGTGCGCGGCGGCCGCCTGGGACCGGGTGGAGGCCGCCGGGGCGCTGCTGGCGGCCGGCGCGGAGGCCGACGGCCGGGAGAGCGGCGGCTGGACGGCGCTGATGTGGGCCGCCGCCAACGGCAGCGCCGACACGGCGCGGGTGCTGATCGAGGCGGGCGCCGACGTCGACGCCGTCAACGAGTCCGGCGACACGCCGCTGTCGCTGGCGGCCCGGCGCGGCGCGCTGGGCGTGGTGCGTGAGCTGCTGGCGGCGGGCGCCGACCCGGAGAAGTACGACGGCGACGGCGACACGCCGCTGGACATCGCGGCCGACTGGCTGGGCGTGCACCTGGAGAGCGCGCTGCTCGACCAGATCGGGCAGGAGGACTGGGAGTACGTGGTGGCGCGGCAGTTCGCCAAGGACGGCACCGAGCTGGTGACGGTGGCGGGCCGCTCGGCCGACGGGTCGCAGAGCGAGCAGGTGCAGGCGCAGCGCGGCCACGCGGCGATCGCGACGCTGCTGGAGGACGCGGCGGGCGTCTACACGCCGATCGACCGGCTGGTGGCGCGCGCGCTGGCGCACCGCGACGTGGACGAGGACGCCGAGACGTGGTGGGTGGTGGCCGACACGCTGGGCAAGCGGGCCGACGACGAGACGTACGAGGCGCTGGCGAAGCTGTGCGTGAGCGAGGACGCCAGGGAGCGCGAGTTCGGCGTCGACGCGATCGCCCAGTTCGGCGTGACGAGCGAGGACAAGCCCTATCTGGAGCGCACGCTGCCGCTGCTGCAGAAGATGACGACCACGGAGGGCAACCCGCAGGTGCTGCGCTCGGTGCTGGCCGCGCTGGGCCACACGGGCGATCCGAGGGCGCTGCCGCAGGTGCTCGACATCATCGGCCGTCCGGGTCACAAGCGCACGATGACCGACGCGATCGCGCTGGCCGACGTGCTGCCGCCGGATCACGCCGAGGGGCTGGCGCTGCTCATCGACATGACGCGCGACGACGAGACCGAGGTGCGTGACTGGGCCACGGCGGGGCTGGCCGGGCTGGACGCCGACACGCCGCAGATCCGCGACGCTCTGGCGGCCCGGCTCGACGACGCCGACCTGCGCACGGTGGCCGAGGCGACGCGGGGGCTGCGGGCGCGCGGCGACGAGCGGGCGCAGCAGGGCGCCAAGCGGGTGCTGGAGGAGTCCGACGACCCGTACGCCGTGGAGCTGGTCACCGAGTCCTGAGCGGCCTCTCAGCGCCCCTCAGGGGCCCGACAGGGCGGGTGCGGTGGCGAGGACGTCGCGGGCCAGCGCCCGGTCGCCGGTCAGCTCGGCGGGGAAGCTCGCCGGGTCGCCGCGTCCGCCCAGCAGGAAGCAGAACGCGACCACGTCCGCCGTGATGCCCGCGTCGGGCTCGGCGGGCGGGGCGGGGTCCTCGACGCCGAGGGCGACGTTCCACTCGCCGCCGCCGGGCCCGGTGAGGGTGACGCGCACGCCGCGCCCGGACGCGTCCAGGCCCGACAGCAGCATCGTCCACGGCAGCAGCCGGGCGCACAGGTCGGCGACCGGGTGGATGTGGCCGGGCAGCGGGTGCGGCAGGCTGACGCGGGCGGTGCGGGCGGCGTCGTCGGTGTGCACCCACGTCTCCAGCATCCTGGCCAGCACGTGGTCGGCGGCGGGCGCCTCCAGGCCGTCGAGGGTGGCGGGGGTGCCGGCGGGCAGGCCCGCGAGGTGGCGGCAGAGCGCGTCGGCCTGCGCCCGCCAGTCCCTGCGGGTCTGCTCGGGGTCGCGGGAGCGCTCGTACGCCTGTACGTGCGCGGTGCGGGTGGCCGAGTCGGCGGCGGTGAGCTCGGGCCCCAGGACGGGCGCGCCGACGGAGGCGGCGAGCAGGCCGTCCTTGGCGGCCAGGTGCGCGACGAGTTCCTGGAGCGTCCAGCCTTCGACGATCACGCGGGACCAGTCGTCGTCCACGGCCGAGGCGAGCAGGGCGTCCAGGGCGGCCACGCGGCCGGCGTACGGCTCGGCCCAGGGCGCGGTGGGGGCGGCGGGGCGGCGCCGCGCCCTGGCCCCGGCCAGCAGTTGCGGACGCAGCGTGCCCGTGGGCTCCACCGGGTCCTCGAGCAGCGCGTCCAGGTACAGACGCTCGAGCGGCTCCATCACACCTCTTCCTCTGCCAGCGCGCCGGCCAGGCGGCGCAGCGCCAGCCGGATGCGCGACTTGGCCGTGCCCTCGGGCACGCCCAGTTCCTCCCCCACCTGCCGGTACGTCCTGCCGCCGAAGTAGGCGAGCTCGACCGCCTCGCGCAGGGCGTCGGGTAACGCCGTGACCGCCTGCCGCACCCGTTCGGCCTGGTCGGCGGCGAGCACCGTGTCCTCCAGCCGGTCGGGCGCCCGTTCGAACAGGCGGGGGCCGAGCGTGGAGACGCGGCGGCGCTCCTCGGCGCGCACGTGGTCGACGGCGCGGCGGTGGGCGATCGTGGCGAGCCAGGCGCGCAGCGTCCCCCGGCCCGGGTCGTAGGCCAGCGGGCGCTCCCAGAAGATGAGGAACACCTCCTGCGTGATGTCCTCGGCGATCACCCGGTCCCGCGTGACACGCAGGGAGAGACCGAAGATCAGCGAGGAGAGCCGATCGTAGATCTCCCCGAGCGCGGCCTCGTCGCCGCCGACCACCCGCTGGTGCAGCAGGCGGTCGTCGTACGGTGCCTCCACTGGCACCACACTCCCGTGATCCGGACCTAGGCGGCGGGTGTGCCGCGACCCGAGCATGTCACTATTCGCCGGAAAAGGGCAGACGGATGTCGGAGCCCGGCGCGCCCGCCGGGCCGGGATAGTGTCAGAAGACACCACGAGTCGTCGCACGTCCAGAAGCAGAGGGAGCACATTCATGGCCACCACGCGCACCGCCACGACCGAGTGGAAGGGAGCCCTGCTCGACGGGTCCGGCACCGTCTCGCTCGACACGTCCGGGGTGGGCACGTTCGAGGTGTCCTGGCCGTCCAGGGCCGAGGCGCCGGCCGGCCGGACCTCGCCCGAGGAGCTCATCGCCGCCGCGCACTCCTCGTGCTTCTCCATGGCGCTCTCGCACGCCCTGGCGGGCGCCGGCACGCCGCCGGAGTCGCTGCGGACCAGCGCCGACGTCACCTTCCAGCCGGGCGAGGGCATCACCGGCATCGTGCTCACCGTGCAGGGCCGGGTGCCGGGGATCGACGCCGCGCAGTTCCAGGAGGCGGCCGAGACGGCCAAGGCGAACTGCCCGGTCAGCAAGGCGCTCGCGGGCACCACGATCAGCTTGCGCGCCGAACTCCTGTAGCGGGACCGCGATCGCGTGCGACAATCGGGTCACATGCGCGAAGTCTGGCCGGGCGAACCTTATCCACTCGGTGGCACCTGGGACGGCGTGGGCACCGGTTTCTCGGTGTTCTCCGAGGTGGCCGAGCGGGTCGAGCTGTGCCTGTTCCACGACGACGGCTCCGAGGAGCGGATCGACCTGCCCGAGGTCGACGGGTTCGTCTGGCACGGCTACCTGCCCGGGATCATGCCGGGGCAGCGCTACGGCTACCGGGTGCACGGGCCCTACCAGCCGGCCCAGGGCTACCGGTGCAACCCGGCCAAACTGCTGCTCGACCCCTACGCCAAGGCCGTCGACGGCGAGCTGACGTGGAACGAGGCGCTGTTCCCCTACCACTTCACCGATCCGTCGCGGCCCAACTCGGCCGACAGCGCGCCGTACATGCCGAAGAACGTGGTGATCAACCCGTTCTTCGAGTGGGGCAACGACCGCTCGCCGCGGGTCCCGTACCACCAGAGCGTGATCTACGAGGCGCACGTGCGGGGGCTGACGATGCGCCATCCCGGCGTGCCCGAGGACCTGCGCGGGACGTACGCGGGGATGGGGCATCCGGCGATCATCGACCACCTGGTGTCGCTCGGGGTGACGGCGGTCGAGCTGATGCCGGTGCACCACTACATGCCCGAGCACTTCCTGGTGGCGCGCGGGCTGACGAACTACTGGGGCTACAACACGATGGCCTACCTGGCGCCGCACGGCGGCTACTCCAGCTCCGGCACGCGGGGCGAGCAGGTGCCGGAGTTCAAGGCGATGGTGCGGGCGCTGCACGAGGCGGGCATCGAGGTGATCCTCGACGTGGTCTACAACCACACCGCCGAGGGCGACCACATGGGGCCGACGCTGGGCTTCCGCGGCATCGACAACGCCGCCTACTACCGGCTGCACGACGGCGACCGGCGCTACTACCTGGACTACACCGGGTGCGGCAACTCGCTCAACGTGCGCTCGCCGCACGCGCTGCAGCTCATCATGGACTCGCTGCGCTACTGGGTGCTGGAGATGCACGTCGACGGGTTCCGGTTCGACCTGGCCTCGGCGCTGGCGCGGGAGCTGCACGACGTCGACCGGCTGAGCGCGTTCTTCGACCTGATCCAGCAGGACCCGGTGATCTCGCAGGTCAAGCTGATCGCCGAGCCGTGGGACGTGGGGCCGGGCGGCTACCAGGTGGGCAACTTCCCGCCGCTGTGGACCGAGTGGAACGGCAAGTACCGCGACACCGTGCGCGACTTCTGGCGGGGGACGCACTCGGCGCTGCCGGAGTTCGCCTCGCGGCTCACGGGCTCTGCGGACCTGTACGAGACGTCCGGGCGGCGGCCGGTGGCCTCGATCAACTTCGTCACCTGCCACGACGGCTTCACGCTGACGGACCTGGTCTCGTACGACCACAAGCACAACGAGGCCAACTGCGAGGACAACCGCGACGGCACCGACGACAACCGGTCGTGGAACTGCGGGGCCGAGGGGCCGGTCGAGGATCCGCGCATCGTCGGGCTGCGGCACCGGCAGCGGCGCAACTTCCTGGCCACGCTGTTCCTGTCGCAGGGCGTGCCGATGCTCTCCCACGGCGACGAGCTGGGCCGGACCCAGCGGGGCAACAACAACGCCTACTGCCAGGACAACGAGATCGCCTGGGTCGACTGGTCGATGCTGCACACCGAGTCGGACCTGCTGGAGTTCGTGCGCAGGCTGTCTCAGCTGCGGCGGGAGCACCCGGTGTTCCAGCGGCGGCGCTTCTTCCACGGGCGGCATTCGGGCAACGGCCTACGTGACCTGGTGTGGCTGACGCCCGGCGGGGCGGAGATGACGGCGGGCGACTGGCACATCGGCTACGCCAAGTCGCTCATGGTCTACCTCAACGGCGAGGCGATCACCGAGCCGGGGCCGCGCGGGGAGAAGATCACCGACGACTCGTTCCTGCTGCTGATCAACGCCCATCACGAGGACATGACGTTCACGCTGCCGGGCGAGGAGTTCGGCGGCACCTGGATCCCCGAGATCGACACCAGCCACGAGACGCTGGAGAGCGTGTTCGTCGACGAGGGGTGGCGGCCCGGCGACCTGGTGGCGGTCACCTCCCGGTCGTTGCAGGTGCTGCGCCAGCCCCGGCGTCCATGACTTGTCACAGGCGTGTGCCAAGGTAGAGGGGTGCGTCGCATCCATCCCGACATAGAAGACAATCCCGACATCGAGCGGGCCTACGCCTACCCCGACCGGCCGTGGCTGCGCCTCAACATGGTGGCCAGCGCCGACGGCGGCGCGTGGGTCGAGGGGCTGTCCGGCGGGCTGTCGAGCAAGGGCGACCGGCGCGTCTTCGGGGTGCTGCGCGGGCTGGCCGACGTGATCCTGGCGGGCGCCGCCACCGTCCGGGCCGAGGGCTACGGCGCGGTCCGGCCGCGCGAGTCGTGGCGCGAGATGCGGGCGGGCCGGCCCGCCGCGCCGCCCATCGCGGTGATCACCCGCGGCCTCGGCCTCGACCTGGCCGGGCCGCTGTTCGACGGCGGCGTCAGCCGGACCATCGTCGTCACCTGCGAGAGCGCGCCCGCCGAGCGGCGCAAGGCCGCCGCCGAGGTCGCCGACGTCATCGTGGCCGGCGAGGAGTCCGTCGACCTGGCCGCCGCCCTGGCCGCGCTGCACGAGCGCGGCCTGACCCGGGTGCTGTGCGAGGGCGGGCCGCTGGTCAACGCCCAGCTCGCCGCCGCCGGGCTCGTCGACGAGCTGTGCCTGACCGTCAGCCCGATGCTGATCGGCGGCGACGCGGCGCGCATCCTCAACGGCGCGCCGTCACACGTCAAGCTTGAGCTCAGCCAGGTGCTGGAAGAGGAGGGGGTCCTCTTCTGCCGCTACACGAAGGAGTCTGGCCCATGACAGAGCCGACCGCGCCACGGGGGAAGAAGGCGGCCAAGGAGCCGGAGCCGATCCCGGACCTCGACCTGCCCGTGCGCCCGCCGGTCGCGCCGATGCTGGCCAAGCCGGTCAAGGCGATGCCCAAGCAGGACGGCAACCTGTTCTACGAGCCGAAGTGGGACGGGTTCCGGTGCATCGTGTTCCGCGACGGCGACGAGGTCTATCTCGGCAGCCGCAACGAGCGGCCGTTCACCCGCTACTTCCCGGAGCTGGTGGAGGCCGCCAAGGCGGAGCTGCCCGACCGATGCGTGGTCGACGGCGAGATCGTGCTGCCGCGCGGGTCGCACCTCGACTTCGAGGCGCTGCAGCAGCGCATCCACCCGGCGGCGTCGCGGGTCAAGATGCTGTCGGAGCAGACGCCCGCCTCGTTCGTCGCCTTCGACCTGCTGGCTCTGGGTGACGAGTCGTTCATGGAGACGCCGTTCGCGGAGCGCCGGCGGCGGCTGGTCGAGATATTTCCCGAAAAAGGCGGATCCATCCGGCTCACTCCGGTGACGACGGACGACGCCCAGGCCGCCGAGTGGTTCGACATGTTCGAGGGCGCCGGGCTCGACGGCATCATCGTCAAACCCGGCGACCAGCCCTACATCCCCGACAAGCGGACCATGTTCAAGGTCAAGCACGAGCGCACCGCCGACGTGGTCATCGCCGGCTACCGCGAGCACAAGAGCGGCCCGATCGTCGGCTCCATCCTGCTCGGCCTCTACGGCGACGACGGCCGCCTGCACCACGTGGGCGTGGCGGCCTCGTTCCCCATGGCGCGGCGGGCCGAGCTCGTCGAGGAGCTGCGACCGTACATCGCCGAGCTGTCGGAGCACCCGTGGGGCCACTGGGCCGAGCAGGCCGCCGCCGGCATCGGCCAGCCCGCCGCCACCCCGGCCACCGGCGGGCAGCGGGTGCCGGGCGCGATCTCGCGGTGGAACGCCAAGAAGGACCTGTCGTTCATCCCGCTGCGGCCCGAGCTGGTGATCGAGGTGGCCTACGACCAGATGGAGGGCGACCGGTTCCGCCACACCGCCCAGTGGCGGCGGCTGCGTCCCGACCGCACCCCCGAGTCGTGCACGTACGAGCAGCTCGACCGGCCCGTCTCCTACGACCTGGACGACATCCTCGCCCGTTAGGCGGTGAAGGCCAGGCTGGCGTTGTGCCCGCCGAAGCCGAAGGAGTTGACCATCGCCGCCCGCCACCGGCCCCGGCGGGCGGCGCCCGCCACCAGGTCGAGCTTCACCTCGGGGTCCGGGTCGGCCAGGTTGCGCACGGCGGGGATCACGCCCTCGCGCAGCGACAGGATCGCCGCGATCGCCGCCAGCGAACCCGAGGCGCCGCACAGGTGACCGGTCATCGACTTGACCGCCGTGACGGCCGGGTGGACGCCCACGGCCTCGGCGATCGACGCGCTCTCCGTCAGGTCGCCCGTCGGCGTGGAGGTCGCGTGCGCGCTGACGTGGCCGACGTCCAGCGGGCTCAGCCCGGCCGAGTCCAGCGCCAGCCGCATCGCGCGCACCTGGCCCTCCGCCGTGCCCGCCGTGATGTGATGGGCGTCGGAGCTGGTGCCCGCGCCCGCCAGCGTGGCATGCGTACGGGCGCCGCGCCCCGCCGCGAACCCCTCACGCTCCAGCACCAGCACCGCCGCGCCCTCCCCGAGCACGAACCCGTCACGCGCCGCGTCGAACGGCCGCGACGCCTCCTCCGGCGGGCCGTCGAACCGCGACAACGCCCTCGCCTGCGCGAACCCCGCCAGCGTGAGCGGATGCACGCACGCCTCCGCGCCGCCCGCGACCACCACGTCGGCGCGGCCCAGCCGGATCAGGTCCAGGCCCATCGCGATCGCCTCCGCCCCGGACGCGCAGGCGCTCACCGGCGTGTACGCGCCCGCCCGCGCGCCCAGCTCGATGCTCACCACGGCGGCGGCGGCGTTGGGCATGAGCATCGGGACCGTGTACGGCGACACCTTGCGCGGGCCGGACGCCTCCATCAGGTCGTCCTGCGCCAGCAGCGTCAGCACCCCGCCGACGCCCGTGCCGATCACCACGGCCAGCCGCTCCGGCTCCACCTCCGGAGCCCCCGCGTCCGCCCACGCCTCCCGCGCCGCGACCAGCGCCGCCTGCTGGCAGCGGTCCAGCCGCCGGGCCGGCACCCGGCCCAGCACCTCGGCCGGGTCGACGCTCATCCGGGCGGCGATCCGCACCGGCAGGCCGGCCGCCCACTCCTCCTCGACCAGCGCGGCGCCGGAGCGCCCCGCCAGCATCGCGGCCCACGTGGAGGCCACGTCACCACCCAGCGGGGTGGTCGCTCCCAGGCCGGTGACGGATGCGCCCGCGGTCAACGTGTCGTGCACGAGGTGTCCCCTTTCGTCCTGCCGTCCACGCTGCCAGGACGCGCCCGTACGGGGAGGCGTGAAGATCGACGAAAAACCCCCGCCGTCTTTGTCGCCCCCGAACCGACGCCCACCACGGCCGTGCGCGGGACGGCACCCGCCGAGGGCTGACCGCCATCGGGCACCCGACGAGCGCTCGGGGAGGGCCGCCGGTCACCCAGGGCGGGCACCGCGCGAGCGCCCAGATAGGGCCGCCGCCGGTCTCTCGGGGCGGGCACCGAGCGGGCGCTCAGGGGCACGCGGTGGGTGCTCGGAGAAGTCCGGCGGGCGCCCGAAGCTCTCGCTGGGGGACCGCGGGGTGTTGCGGTTAAGGCTCGGTGCTCTCCGGCGGGGTGGGAGAGCGGCGGGTCAGGTGAGCCAGATGAGGCCGGCGAAGCGGCCGGGGTCGTGGCGGCGGTGGGAGTAGAGGTCGGTGGTCTCGATGGTGCAGCGGTCGTCGTGGCGGACGTCGGCGACGCCGGCCTCGCGGAGCTGGGCCTCGATGCCGGCGCGCAGGTCGAGCGCCGGGGTGCCCCAGGAGGTGGTGGAGTGGATCTGCGGCACGGTGGCGGCGACGCGGTCGCGCAGCTCGGCGGGCACCTCGTAGCAGCGGCCGCAGGCGCCGGGCCCAATCAGCGCGGCCATCCGGGCGGGCACGGCGCCCTTGCCGGCCATCGCGGCGACCAGGGCGGCGGCGATGCCCGCCTCGGTGCCGGGCCGGCCGGAGTGGGCGGCGCCCACCATGCGCGCGACCGGGTCGGCCACGAGCACGGCCGGGCAGTCGGCGCCGAGCGAGGCGAGCGCGAGGCCGGGCTCGGTGGTGAACACGCCGTCGACGGGTGGCGGGTCGTCGCCGAACGGCTCGCTCACGTACGCGATCTCGGCGCCGTGCACCTGGCGCATGAACACGATCGCGCGCACGCCGAGCTCGGCGGCCACGCCGGCGCGGTTGGCGCGGACGGCGGCGGGGTCGTCGCCGGTGCCGCCGCCGAGGTTGCGGGTGCCGTGCGGGCCGGCGCTGACGCCGCCGTGGCGGTCGGTGACGGCGACGTGCACGCCGGGGACCAGCTCCATGCCCCCGATCCTATGACCCGCCGGGCCCGCGCCCGGAAGGCCGGGTTCCCCGGCGTGAGGAGTGCGCCTGACGGGCCTGGACGACCCGCACGCGCTCATGGCCCGGCGCGGGTGGCCGGTGCGCCCGTCTCGGCGGCCCGGTGTGCCCGGGCTGTGGGCTAGGGGCGGCGGCGGGGGGACGAGCCGGGGCCGCCGGGGCCGGAGCCGCGCGGGATCACGTCGGGCGTCCGGCCCAGGGCGATCGACATGTGCACCTCGTCGTAGCGTTC
Source organism: Nonomuraea sp. NPDC049725 (assembly GCF_040674795.1). Lineage (NCBI taxonomy): Bacteria > Bacillati > Actinomycetota > Actinomycetes > Streptosporangiales > Streptosporangiaceae > Nonomuraea > Nonomuraea sp. NPDC049725. The sequence continues at coordinate 448,210 of NZ_JBFANJ010000002.1, forward strand.
GCGGCCCACTTCGACCACGTTCGGCAGGCGGCCCCACTCGGTGAAGCCGAGCTCCTCGTACAGCTCGATGGCGCCGTGGTTGTTGCCGCGCACGCTGAGCGTGAGCGTCTCCAGCCCGGCGGCGCGGGCGCTGGCCGTGAGCGCGGAGACGACGAGCCTGCCGAGGCCCAGGCCGCGCGCCGACGGGTGGGCCATGATCTTGGCGACCTCGGCGGTGCGGGTGAACACGGCGTGCGGGGAGCGCCGCCACAGGCCCATCGCCTGGACCGTGCCGTCCACGCGGGCCAGGGCGAGGCGGGCGTCGCCGTCCCTGACGGCCTTGAGCACCTCCTCCAGCCAGGGGTCGGTCTGTTCGCGGCCGGGGGGCTCCGGGTAGCCGATGGCTCCGCCGAGCCCGGCGACGGCGTGCATCACGCGGTGGACGGCGGACTGGAGCTCTTCGTCGGCGGAATCCGGCCAGGTGAGGTCAATGCGCACAGTTGGCCATTATGTCGGGATTTTTCGCCGTAATCGGCTTTACGGTCGGGTGCGAGCGGTCGATTCGGCCCGCCACCGGCGTGATCACCCGCGTACGCGATCAGCCCCGGAAAAGCCGATCGTGATCCGTATGTCGCGCGATAGATTGCGCTCATGAGCGAGGGGATCATGCCGGAGCTGCCGGAGCTGACGGGGTTGTCCGAGGCGGCGGCCCAGTCGCGGGCCTCGGTGCTGCGCAGCCGCGCCGAGTCGTACATCGCGCTGGGGCGGCACGACGCGGCGATCGCGGACCTGACCGAGTCGATCGCGCTCGTGCCCGGCAACGCGCGGGCCTGGCGGCTGCGCGGGGAGAGCCACCGGATCGTCGAGCGGTTCGAGGCGGCGGTGGCCGACTTCGACGAGGCGCTGCGGCTGGAGCCCGACAGCTCCTACGCGCTGGGCTCGCGGGGCCAGGCGTACGCGTCGCTGGGCCGGATGGAGGAGGCCATGGCCGACTTCGAGCACGCGCTGACGCTCTCGCCCGAGTCGCTGTGGATCCTGGAGGCCAAGGCCGACGCGCTGGCCGACCTGGACCGGTTCGACGAGGCGCTGGACGAGCACGCCAAGATCATCGCACTGAACGAGGAGCTGGCCTACTCGTGGCTGGCCCGCGGCGACCTCTACCAGCGGATGGGCCTGTATGCCGAGGCCATCTCCGACTACGGCCGCGCCCTGGAGGCCGACCCCGACTACGTCCGGGCGCTGAGCAGGCGCGGCGAGGCGCTGCGCATGATCGACCGTTACGAGGAGGCGCTGGCCGACCTCAACCGGGCCGTCGAGCTCGACCCCGACAACGACCGGGCGCTGGGCAGCCGGGGCGCGGTGCTGAGCGAGCTGGGCGACAACGAGGCGGCGCTGAAGGACCTGAACCGGGCCGTCGAGCTGGACGAGGAGTACATCTGGGCCTACCGGGTGCGCGGTGAGATCCTTCAGGACCTCGACCGGCACGAGGAGGCCGTCGCCGACTTCACCCGCGCCCTGCATCTGGAGTTCGGCGACTGACCGCCGGGGGCCGGCGGCCGATCGCGACGACGGTGACGATCAGCAGCACGCAGGCGGCCGCGATCCCCGCGACCACGGCCGACACCCCCGCCCGGGGCGCCGCGAGCGGCAGGAGCAGGATGACCAGGGCGTACCCGGGCATCACGGCCGGATGGGTGACGCCGGCGCGCACGACGGTCCCGTGGATCAGCCGGAACAGGACGAGGAACACCGCGGCCGGGATCGCGACGGCGTAGCCGATGGCCACGGGCGTGGCGGTGACGTCGTGCCCGGTCTGCTCGGCGGCCACCTCCAGCCCGGCGCCGAGCGCGGCCAGCGCGGCGAACACGCCGTAATGCCCGTACCCCCACAGATAGGACAGATGAGGCCGTTCCTCCAGCCCCTCGCCCGCGGGCAGGAGGAAGTAGATCCACCACAGCGCGAACAGCAGCACGAGCCCCGATACGGCCATGACGACCAGGGGGGCGCTCGTCCGGGCCGCCGCCAGCGCGCCCGCGACGCCCCGGGTCGCGGCCAGGACGCTCTCACCGAGCAGGATGATCGTGAACAGCCCGTAGCGTTCGGCGATGTGGTGCGGATGCCAGTGGGTCCGCCCGGCGCGTTCGGCCCAGACCGGCACCGCCAGCTCGGCGGCGGCCAGCGCGGCGAACAGCGGCAGCCGCGCCCCATCCGGCACCGCGCCCGCCTCCACGAGGACGAGACGCAGCACCCACCCCGCCTGCACGACGGTGATGCCCGCCGCGTAGCGCAGCGCGGTGCGGCGGCCCGCCGGGTCCTCGACGGCGGCGCGCACCCACTGGGCGACCAGCGCGATGCGCATGATGAAGTAGCCGAGCGTGACCGCGCCGAAGTCGGCGTGGTCGGCGGCGGCCGGCACCCCGGCGGCGAGCACGAGCACGCCGCCCATCTGCACCATCGTGAGCAGCCGGTAGGGCACGTCGTCGGTGTCGTAGGCCGAGGCGAACCAGGTGAAGTTCATCCACGCCCACCAGATCGCGAAGAACACCTGGAGGAACAGGACCAGCCCGGGCAGCGCGTGGCCGTCGGCCACGGCGTGGGCGAACTGCGCGGTGGCGGCCGCGATCGCCACCACGAACGTGAGGTCGAACAGCAGCTCCAGCTCGCTCGCCGCGCGGTGCGGCTCGTCGACCGCCCGGGGGCGCATCCTGACGCGGATCTCCCGTGCCTTCATGCCCCTTCCCTCCCCGGTGAAGCGGCCGGTGAAAGGCGGAAGGCACGGAACCCTTCGTCATGGGTCCCGTGCCTTCCTGCGGCGCGCTACAGCGTGAGCAGCGCGTTGACCGGCAGACGCCGGTCCGACAGCGGGCGCATCGCGATGCGGAGCAGCGCGAGCGCGTTGTCGTCGCCCGCGATGCGGTTGGCGCTGAGCCCGCCGCACGACTGGCAGTGGTGGATGATCAGCCACTCCCCGTCGTGCCGCACGGACACGCTCAGCGCCGCCATCCGCCCGCGGCAGCCCGCCCGCCGGTCACCGGGGACGCGGTGGTCGACGTGCAGGCTCGTCAGACAGTGCGGGCAGTGGTTGCGGTGCGCGGTGCCCGGCGCGAGGACGGGCACGTCGAGGCGGCAGCCGACGCATCGGAACGCGTCGCCCGGCTCGCCGTGACGGACGTCCTTGCGCCGCTGCGGCCTGCGCGGGTCCGGTTTCCTGCGTGGCATGTCCGCTCCCGTCACAGGTCGCCGAACGTTTCCAGCGGAAACGGCGGCTGAGCGAGCGGGCGTACGGCCATGCGCATGAGGATGAGCTGGTTGTCGTCCCCGGAGATCGGGTTGGACGTCAGCTCACCGCACCGGGTGCAGCGGTGGATGATCATCCAGTCGCCGCTGCGCAGCACCGCGATCGAGATCGGGGTCATGCGCGACCGGCACTCGGACGGGCCGCCCTCGGCACGGTCGAGGACGTGCAGCGAGTGCAGGCAGCTCGGACAGTGGTTGCGCCGGGTCCCGTCGGGACCGGCTGCGGCCACGGTCAGCCCACAGCGCACGCACGCGAACGTGTCGGTGACGGTACGGATCTTGTTGGTGGACACCCTGGGTTCTCCTTGCCGGAATGGTGCTTGTCGAGCAGCAAGGAAGCGCCGTGCGGGCCTCGCCCCGGGTCAGGGGCAGATGCGGATGACGAAGTGACGAGGCGCGCATGGCGCAGGGCGGAACATCAACTCACCTTCCCAGGGCCGGAGTATGGACGTCGTTCGACACAGCCGCGAGCGTAATGCCCGGGATGCGAGGATCGCCATTCATTATTCGCGGGCCTTGCTGGGCTGGACGCGCTTGGGCTCGCCGGGCATCTTCGGATAGTTGGGCGGATAGGGCATGTCGCCCCGCTCGTCCTTGGCGTAGAGCTCCAGCAGCGGCTCGATCGAGTGGGCGCGGTCGTCGATCGCGGCGTGCACGTCGCCGAGCTCGGCGAAGCGGGCCGGGACCGTGCGGATGTCGAAGTCGCGCGGGTCGGCGTCGGCCAGCTCGTCCCAGGTGAGCGGCGTGGAGACCGGGGCGTGCGGCTGGGCGCGCACCGAGTAGGCGCTGACGACGGTGCGGTCACGGGCGTTCTGGTTGAAGTCGATGAAGACGCGGTCGCCGCGCTCCTCCTTCCACCAGGCGGTGGTCACCAGGCCCGGATCACGCGCCTCGACGGCCCTGGCGAGCGCGATGCCGGCGTGGCGCACCTGGACGAAGTCCCAGCGCGGCTCGATGCGGACCGCGATGTGCGCGCCCCGGTTGCCGGAGGTCTTGACGAAGCCGGTCATGCCGAGCTCGTCGAGCACCTCGCGGGTCAGCGCGGCGGCCCGGCGCACCGCGCCGAACTCCAGCCCCGGCTGCGGGTCGAGGTCGACGCGCAGCTCGTCGGGATGCTCGACGTCGGCCGCGCGCACCTGCCACGGGTGGAAGTCGATGGTGCCGAGGTTGGCGCAGTAGGCGATCGAGGCCACCTCGGTCACCCGCAGCGAGTCGGCGGTGCGCCCGCTGGGGAAGGTCACGGTGACCGTCCGCAGCCAGTCGGGATGCTTGGGCGGCATCCGCTTCTGGTAAATGGCGTCGTTCTGCACGCCGTCGGGGTGGCGCTTGAGGTTGGTCGGCCGGTCGCGCAGCGCGCACAGCACCCCGTCGCCCACGCTCACGTAGTATTCGACCAGCTCACGCTTGGTCGCGCCGATCTCCGGAAAGTAGACCTTGTCGGGGTTGGTGACCTTGACGGTCCGCTCCCCCACCTCAAGCTCGATGTACGGCGATGCCATGCGTCACAACCTACCCGGCGCCCCCGACAGAACCCCGGAAGGACGCCGGCTCACCGTACCCGCACCCGGGTCTTCGCGCACACGTCGCACCGCTGGGTGACGACACGGCCGATCGTCTCGATCGTCACCCAGCGGTGACGAAAGTGCACAGGACGCACGGGAAATGTTTACCCTGGCCCGGCGATCGATACGCGGAGTCGCCGGGCGATCACTCCGAGGGGTCGAGCCGGAGCGACACCGAGTTGATGCAGTAGCGCTCGTCGGTCGGCGTCGGATAGCCCTCGCCGCGGAACACGTGCCCCAGGTGCGAGTCGCAGCGGGCGCAGCGCACCTCCGTGCGGACCATGCCGTGGCTGCGGTCCTCGATCAGCGTGACGGCGTCGTTCTCCGACGGCTCGTAGAAGCTGGGCCAGCCGCAGTGCGACTCGAACTTCGTGCCGGAGGTGAACAGCTCGGCCCCGCAGGCGCGGCACGTGTAGACGCCCTCGGTCTTCGTGTCGACGTACTCGCCGGTGTACGGCGCCTCGGTGCCCGCCTGCCTGAGCACGCGGAACTCCTCAGGAGAGAGCTGGACCCGCCACTCGGCCTCGCTCTTGACCACCTTGTCCATACGTCCAGGGTACGAGATACGGCAAAAGGAGATCTCCGCAGGGGGAAGCATCCAATCTGGGGCGAAAATGCGTCTTTGACGACAAGGGGGTGTCATCGCCTCCTCCATGGGGTGAGATCACACGCAGGATCGCCCGAGCGGCACAGCCCACGCCCGTGCTGGCGCCGCCGGCGATCGGCCCGGCCGGCCGGGTGGCGCGCCAGCGCCCGGAACGGCCCGCGGGTGATCTCGTGAAGCCCGTCCCGTCGAGCCCCCGGTCCCGCCACCGAGGCGGCTCCGGGACGGGCCCCCATCTGCCCCTCGCCTCCGTCAGCCGGGGGCGGGGTGCGTGACGCGGCAGGTGGTGTCGCCTGGGCCGAGGATGTTGGCGAGCACCGGGTTGCCGTTCTCGCCGAACCTGGCGTGCACGAAGACCACCGGGGCAGCGGTGCCCGTGTCCTGGAGGTAGCTCAGGCCGCGCTCGCACAGGGTGAGGGCCTGCCGGGAGTTGCCCGCTGTTTCCGGCAGGGTGGTGTAGATGCGGAGATATCCGCCGATGGTGCGGATGTCCTTCACGTGGCCCGCCGCCCTGTCGTCCCACCGGCTCCGGAAGTACGTGACCGCGTCATGATCGGTGTGCCTGGACGGATCCCCCTCCGCACCATCCGGCTCGTGGACGGTCCCGCCCGCTCCCTCACCGGGGACGGCCTCACCAGGAGCGCCGGGGTGACCTGCCGGCTCGCCGGAGCCGGTCGCCACAGCCTGGCCCCCGCGCCCGTCCCCGCCGTCCGTGCCGGTCCCCGGCCCCTCCGCGCCCGTCCCCCCTCGGAGGTACGTCTCCGATGGAGCGGGTGGCTGGGCGTACGCGTCGTCCGGGGCGGTCGTCGACAGGGGCGCGTGGGCGGTGAGCAGGGCGCCGGTGAGCAGGACGCCGGTGAGCACGGCGAGCGCCGCCACCGCAAGGCCCCACGGCCTGCGCGAGGGGCGCCGTCGGCGGCCTCGGCGGGCGCGTGGCGTCGCGGCCCCGGTCCGGACGAAGAGGGACGGCCGCGCGGTGGTGGCGCGGTGGTGACCTGTGCGCTCCTTCACGTGGGCGCTCCCTGGGGCCGGACCCGGCAACTGCCCTGATTGTGACAAACAGGGTGCGGTCCCGTCAGCCGATCAGGCCAACCCGGGAGCCCGGGACGGCTCGCTAGGGAAGGGCGTTGACGAGCTCCTGGACGGGCTTGCGCACGCCGGTGTAGAAGGGGATCTCCAGCCGGGTGTGGCGGCGGGCCTGGGCGGCGCGCAGCTCACGCATCAGGTCGACGATGCGGTGCAGCTCGTCGGCCTCGAAGGCGAGCATCCACTCGTAGTCGTTGAGCGCGAAGCACGCCACCGTGTTGGCCCGCACGTCGGGGTAGCCGCGGGCCATCTGGCCGTGCTCGGCGAGCATGGCGCGGCGCTCGGCGTCGTCCAGCAGATACCACTCCAGGGAGCGGACGAACGGGTAGACGCTGACGAACGCCCGCGGCTCCTCCTCGGCGAGGAACGCCGGGATGTGCGACTTGTTGAACTCGGCGGGCCGGTGCAGCGCCATCGCCGACCAGACGGGCGTGCTGTGGCGGCCCAGGCCGGTGCGGCGGAAGCGGGAGTAGACGTCCTGGAGGTCCTCGGCCGTGGGGGCGTGCCACCAGAACATGTAGTCGGCGTCGGCGCGGAACCCGGCCACGTCGTAGAGGCCGCGGGTGACCACGTCCTTGCCGGCCGCCTGCTCCAGGAGCTCCTCGACCTCGTCGGCGATGTTCTCCCGGCTGCCGGGGACCGGCTCGGCGGCCTTGAACACCGACCACATCGTGTAACGGATCACCTGGTTGAGATCGCGGGCCTTGAGCCGCGTCGTGCCCTCTGTCATGCCTGTCATTCTCCTCCTCGGCCCAGGTGGTCCAGAATCCGGGAGGCCGCCGTGCGGGCGGTCGCGACGCAGGCGGGGATGCCGAGCCCGTCGTAGGCGGCGCCGCAGACGGCCAGCGAGGGCTGCCCGGCCACGGCCGCGTGGACGCGGGCGACCCGGTCGAGGTGGCCGACGTTGTACTGCGGCAGGCCGCCGCCCCAGCGGGTGACGCGGGTGTCGGCGGGCTCCTGGCGGACGCCCATGACCTCGGCCATCTCGGCGCGGGCGAGCGCGACCAGGTCTTCGTCGTCGCGCTGGAGCAGGTGCTCCTCGCCGACGCGGCCGATGGAGCAGCGCAGGATCACCAGGTCGCGGGCGAGGTGCGGCCACTTGACGGAGCTGAACGTGACGGCCTTGACGGCCCGGCCGTCGACGGGCGGGACGAGGTAGCCGCTGGTCGAGGGCGGCTCTGGGAAGGCGGACACCGGGTAGGCGAGGGTGACGACGGCCATGCTGGCGTACTCGATCCTGGCCAGCTCGCTCGCCGCCTTGGGCACCTCGGCCTTGAGCAGGCGGCTCGCGGGGGCCGCGGGCACGGCGACGATGACGGCGTCGGCCTCGACGACCTCGGGCCTGGGCACCGGGCCGGTGACGAGCCGCCAGCCGTGCTCGGTGCGGGCCAGCTCGCGCACGGTGACGCCGGTCCTGATGTCGGCGCCGGACGCCTTGGCCACGGCCTCGGGCAGGCTGCCGATGCCGTTTCTGAGCGAGGTGAAGACCGGGCCGGCGTTCTTGGGCGCCTCGCGGGTGATCTGGCGGGCGGCGGCGAGCAGCGAGCGTTCGGCGCGGGCGGCGGCGGCCACCCGCGGCATCGTGGCCTCCAGCGAAAGCTTGTCGGCGCGGCCCGCGTAGACGCCGCCGAGCAGCGGCTCCACCAGGCGTTCGACGATCTCGGGACCCATCCTGGCGCGGATGTAGGCGGCGACGGACACGTCGGTGCGCACGAGGGTGGCGGGCAGGATCTGGTCGAGCGGCACCCGCAGCAGCCCGCCGGGCGAGACGATGCCGGATCTGGCCAGCTCGGCCAGGTCGCCGGGCACGCCCATGAACTGGCCCTTGGGCAGCGGGCGCAGCGCGCCCCTGGTGTAGACGGCCGAGCCGGCGGAGCCGGGGCCGACCAGGTCGTCGCCGAGGCCGACGGCCCTGGCCAGGTCCTTGCCCTCGGGCCGTCTGGCCAGCATGGACTCGGCTCCCGCGTCGACGCTGACGCCGGCGACCTCGGACGCGTACAGCTTGCCGCCGATGCGCGGGGCGGCGTCGAGGACGGTCACCTTGACCCGCTCGCCCGCGCCCTGCCTGAGGTGCCAGGCGGCGGCCAGCCCGGAGATCCCGCCGCCGATGACGACCACGTGTGCCTGTTTGCCTGCCACGGTTCAGACGCTACCGTCCCGCGGGCGCGGCCCCGTTTCCGGGGCGTGTGACCGTACCGTGACGCGACGGTTCAAACCGGTGCGTACAGGGGTCCGTCTTAGGGGCATGAGGAGATCGCAGATCGTGCTGACGGGCGTCCTGGCCGCGCTGCTGCTGTCCGCGTGCGGGGGCGCCGGCGAGAGCGCCACGGGCGGGGCGGACGTGCCGATGGCGCAGGTCGATTCCGCCAAGGCGGTCGCGCGGGACGTGACGGCGCCGGAGAGCGCCGCCACCGCGCGGCCCACACCGGCGCAGAGGCGCCCGGCGAACGCGGCGTCGGGCGTCGAGGTCACCCAGCAGAACCGTCAGGTGATCTACAAGGCGAGCATGACCGTACGGGCCGAGGACGTCGCCGCCGCCGTCCAGCAGGCCAAGCAGACGGTCACCACGGCGGGCGGCTACCTGGCCAGGGAGGAGAGCCGTTCGTCCGACGACGCGCGGGCCTCGGCGCTCCTGGAGTTCAAGATCCCGCCCGCCCGCTACAACGAGGTGCTGGCCACGCTGGGCAAGGACCTGGGCAGGCAGCTCAGGCTGGAGCAGGGCACCGAGGACGTCACGCTGAAGGTCGCCGACGTGGAGAGCCGGCTGAAGTCGGCGGAGCAGGCCCTGGAGTCGCTGCGCAGCCTGCTGAAGCGGGCCGACACGATCGGCCAGGTGCTGGACGTGGAGCGGGAGATCGCCGGCCGCGAGGCGGACCTGGAGTCGCTCCAGGCGCAGCAGAAGGAGCTGGCCGCGCAGGTCGGCATGGCCACGCTGTCGCTGCGGCTGGTCGGGCCGGTCGTGGTGGTGGAGGAGCCCTCGGACGAGCCGGCGGGGTTCCTCGGCGGGCTGAAGAGCGGCTGGAACGGGCTGGTGTCCTTCGTGAAGGTGCTGCTCACCGTGCTGGGGACGGTCCTGCCGTGGCTGGTCGTGGTGGTGCCGCCGCTCGCGCTGGCGATCTTCCTGGTACGGCGTCGCCGCCGGGCCGGAGGCGGCGGCACCGGGGGCGTCGGCAACACGGACGGCCCCGACGACACGGACGGCACGGACGGATCCGACGATCCGGCTCCGGCCCCGCCGGTGAAGGACGCGGCCCCTGTCTGACCGGATCTCCCGGCCGGGTGAGCGCGCCGGGCGGTCAGGCCCGCAGACGCCGCAGGGCCTCGTGGGCGCGGCCGGCGCCGGGCGGGTCGGCGGGCCGGTCCGCGAGGAGCACGGCGGCGGGCATGGCGGGGCCGTCCTGCCCGGCTCCGCCCGCGACCCGGCGGCGGCCGGTGGCGGTCGCGGGCGGCGGCGGGCCGGGGTGCCGGAGGAGGTCGGACAGCCGGGCCCCGGCGAGCGCCAGGTCCCGGCACAGGCCGCTCTCCCCCAGCCCGGCCGCCGCCGGCACCGCGCGCGCCAGTGTGCCGCGCTCGCAGCGGAGCCACCCGAGCGGGTCGCCGCCCAGCAACGCCTCCACCTCGCCCGGCCCCGCCTGCCAGAGCGGCGCTCGGTCGCGGCCGGGCGGGCGGCCGCCGGGGCTCACCCTGCGCAGGGCCTCCCCCGCCAGCGCCAGCAGCGCGGCGAGCGCGCGCGGGACGGCCGCCCGCCGCTCGTCCTCCGGCACGTCCGCGGCCGCGCGCTCGGCGGCGTACAGGCGGGTCAGGTCGGGGAGGCGGTAGCGCTCCTGCCCGGCGGCGTCGACGCGGCGGTGCCGGACGAGCTGGGCGTCGGCGAGCCGGTCCAGCAGCCGGGCGGCCTCGCCGACGGGCGCGCCGAGCAGCGCCGCGGCGGTCCACGGGGCGAAGTCCGCCAGCGGCGGCAGCAGCCCGAGCAGGCCGAACAGCAGCCGCTCCCGCTCCCCCAGCGCCCCGTGGCCGGGCGCGAGGCCGGCGCGCACGTCCAGGTCGCCGGCGCGCAGCTCGTCGAGCCTGCCGCACTCGCGGCGCAGCCGGGCGGCCAGCCCGGCGGCGGTCCAGCCGGGCCGGGTGGCCAGCCGCGCCCCGGCGATGCGCAGCGCGAGCGGCAGCCCGTCGCAGAGCCGTGCGAGCTCGGCCAGCTCGGCGGGCCCGCCTCTGACGCCCGCCGGTCCGCCGGCGACCCGGCCGATCAGCTCGGCGGCCTCGCCGGGCGGCAGCTCGCCGAGCGGGACGGGCCGGGCGCCCTGCCCGGCGACCAGCCCGTCGAGCGCGCCGCGCCCGGTCACCACGACGCCGCACCCGGCCGAGCCGGGCAGCAGCGGACGCACCTGGGCGGCTCCGGCGGCGTCGTCGAGCAGCACCAGCATCCGCCGTTCGCGCAGCAGCGTCCGGTAGAGGGCGGCGCGCTCCTCCAGGGAGCCGGGCACGCCGCCGGCGCCGAGCGCGCGCAGGAACCGGCCGAGCACCTCTTCCGGCGGCAGCGGGCGCGCCCGGCCGCGCAGGTCCGCGTACAGCTGGCCGTCGGGGTAGCGCGCGGCCCGCGTGTGCGCCCAGTGCACGGCCAGCCCGGTCTTGCCGACGCCGCCGGGGCCGACGACCAGCGCCACCGCGCCGTCGTCGGCGCAGCGGTCGAGCGCGGCCAGCTCGCGGGCGCGGCCGGTGAACGCGGTGACGCCGGGCGGGAGCTGGCGCGGCGTCGTGGCGACGGCCCGTTCCTCGTCGCCCAGCACCCGGGCGTGCGCCGCCCGCAGGTGGTGGCCCGGCTCCAGGCCGAGTTCGGCCACCAGCAGCTCGCGGCCCTCGTGGTAGGCGGTCAGCGCCTCGGCCCGCCGGCCGGACCGGTGCAGCGCGAGCAGGTGCAGCGCGCGCAGCCGTTCGTCCAGGGGATGGGCGGCCACCAGGGCGGCGAGCTCGGCGGCGGCCTCCGACGGGCGGTCCAGCGCGATCAGCGCCTCGGCGCGGCCCTCGCGCGCCGAGACACGTGATCGCTCCAGCCTGGCCGCCTCCTCGCGCAGCGCGTCCAGGCCCTCGTAGGCGTCGCCGCGCCAGCAGGCCAGCGCCTCGCCGTAGAGCCGGGCCGCCGCCCGGTGGTCGCCCGCCGCCGCGGCCGGGGCCGCCCGCGAGCACAGCTCCTCGAACCGGAGCGCGTCGAGCTCGTGCGGCCCGGCGGCCAGCAGGTAGCCGTCGCCGTCGCGGCTGATCCGGTCGCCGCCGAGGCGCTGCCGTACCTGGTGGACGTGCCAGCGGACGGTGGAGCCCGACGGGCGGGCGGCGCCCCAGACGGCGTCGGCGAGCACCCCGTCGGGGACGCGCCGGCCCGCGCGGCTCAGGAGCACCGCCAGCAGGGCGCGCTGTTTGGCCGTCAGCTCGACCTCGGCGCCGTCACGCACGACCGTGAGCCGCCCCAGGACCCCGAACTCCATCCGCGCCCCCCAACCCCGACGGTCCCCCCACAATACTCAGTAAGCCGAAGCATCGCACCAAGCCGGGCGGATCGGGCACGAGCGGCGTCACCGGGCATGCGAAAGCGCCCCGGCTCGGCGAGCCGGGGCGCGGCGGGAACGGCGCCGGCGACCGGCTAGACGGCCTCGTGGACCAGGTCGGTCAGGCGCTTGAGCTGGTCGGGGTCGGTGTTGGGGAGCACGCCGTGGCCCAGGTTGAACACGTGGCCCTCGGCCGCGGCGCCCTCGCGCAGCACCTCGCGGGCCTTGCGCTCGACGACCTCCCACGGGGCCAGCAGGATCGCCGGGTCGAGGTTGCCCTGCAGCGCCTTGCCGGGGCCGACCCGGCGGGCGGCCTCGGAGAGCGGGACCCGCCAGTCGACGCCCACCACGTCGGCGCCGGCCTCGCCGAGCACGCCCAGCAGCTCGCCGGTGCCGACGCCGAAGTGGATGCGCGGCACGTCGGGCAGGCCCGCGAAGATGCGGCGGGTGTGCGGCAGGATGAACTCGCGGTAGTCGGCCATCGGCACCGCGCCCACCCAGGAGTCGAACAGCTGGATCGCCGAGGCGCCCGCCGCCACCTGGATGCGCAGGTGCTCCAGCACGATGCCGGTCAGCCGCTCCATGAAGTCGTGCCACAGCGCGGGCTCGCCGTACATCATGGCCTTGGTCCGGTCGTGGTTCTTGGACGGGCCGCCCTCGATCAGGTAGGAGCCGAGCGTGAACGGCGCGCCGGCGAAGCCGATCAGCGGGGTGCCGCCGAGCTCGCCGGTGAGCGCCTGGATGGCCTCGGTCACGTACGGGACGTCGCCGGGCTCCAGGGGACGCAGCGCCTGAAGGCCCCTGGCGTCGCGGATCGGGTCGGCGACGACGGGGCCCACGCCGGGCTTGATGTCGAGGTCGATGCCGATGGCCTTGAGGGGCACCACGATGTCGCTGAAGAAGATGGCCGCGTCGACGCCGTAGCGGCGGACCGGCTGCAGGGTGATCTCGGCGATGAGGTCGGGCGTGGCGCAGGCGGTCAGCATCGGGACGCCCTCGCGGACCTTCAGGTATTCGGGCAGCGAACGACCGGCCTGCCGCATGTACCAGACGGGGGTGTGCGGGACGGGCTGACGGCGGCAGGCACGCAGGAACGCTGAGTCGGCGAGGTTCACCCCTCAAGGGTGCCATGAGGTGCGCTCGCCCCCGTCACCGGAAGGCGGTGTCGGAGGGCGGTGTCGGAAAAATATGCCTGGCGCGCCCCAATTCATGATCAGATAGCGGAATGCATGTTTACCGGCCGGCCCGGCGTCGGGACCCTTCACGGGTCGCGCACACCCCATGGGCGACCAGAGAGGCGGTCTCGGCTGGGCCAAAACTTCGCAAACCCACCGCGCGGCATCGATTCAGCGACCACTTTCGGGACACGCCGAGCGCGTTGCGGGGAAATGTCGGCGGCTCGTGCCAACGTCGAAGCCACGTCCCGAAGAAAGGCCCCGGTTCGATGACTGGTGCGATGACCGCGTTGCGGAGTTCCGTGCTCCAGGGGGAGCACCGTTTTGGACACTGCGTGACGTGCGCCGGCGAGCGGCTGTTCGAGCGCCCGGCCTGCTCCGACGGGCACGAGCCCGGCGAGTGCCCCGAGTGGGCGTGCGCCGAGTGCGGGCACGCGATCTGGCTCGGCCTGGCCGAATGCGCCCGGCCGCTGGTGACGGCCGCGGTTTGATCGCCACCGATGAGTACCCCCGTGGTCCCCTTCCGTCCCGCTTCGACCTACTCTTCGACTATGACCCTCGGTGACCGCCCACCGGCTCCCGCGGCCTTCAGGCGCGCGGTCGAGAGCCTGCGGCCGGCCGAGGTCCGGCCGGAGATCGAGCTCGAGGACCTGCCGGCCCCGCAGCGGCTGGCCCCGCACTCGGCGGCGATCGGCGCGTCGGTCTACCGCGACGACGACGAGCTCGCGGTCGGGCGGCTGATCCTGCTCTACGACCCCGACGGCCAGCGCGGCTGGGACGGCCCGTTCCGGCTGGTGGCCTACGTGCGGGCCGACATGGAGCCGGAGATCACCTCCGACCCGCTGCTCGGGCCCGTCGCGTGGAGCTGGCTGACCGAGGCGCTCGACGCCCATCACGCCGACTACTCCGCGGCTGGCGGTACCGTGACCAGAGCGGTGTCCGAGGGTTTCGGCAACAAGGCCGAGGACCCGGTCACCACCGAGCTCGAGCTGCGGGCGTCCTGGTCCCCCGCAGAGGAGGACCTGTCCGGCCATGTGGCCGCCTGGTGCGATCTCATGTGCGTGGCCGCCGGGATTCCGCCGCTTCCGCCGGATGTGGCCGCCATGCCCCGCCGACGCGATGATCCGGAGAGTGACCGAACGAAGTGAGGGCACAAGTCAACACAGCAGCGTGGTCGTGAGGGCGGTGCGCTCATGACAGAAGAACGAACCGTGGTCCCGCTGCTCGAGCCGCGCGAGGGCATCCCGCCGGTCGTGGCCGACGCCGCGTCGCTGGCCCGTGCCGTCGCCGCGTTCGGCGCGGGCACCGGCCCCGTCGCCGTCGACGCCGAGCGGGCCTCCGGCTACCGCTACGGCAACCGCGCCTACCTGGTGCAGCTGCGCCGCGCCGGCGCCGGCACCGCGCTCATCGACCCGGTGGCCTGCCCCGACCTGTCGGAGCTGGACGCCGCGCTGGCCGGCGCCGAGGTCGTGCTGCACGCCGCCTCGCAGGACCTGCCGTGCCTGATGGAGATCGGGTTCCGGCCGCGCCGGATGTTCGACACCGAGCTGGCCGGCCGGCTGCTCGGCTACGAGCGGGTCGGGCTCGGCACGATGGTGGAGACGGTGCTCGGGCTGCGGCTGGAGAAGGGCCATTCGGCCGCCGACTGGTCGACCAGGCCGCTGCCCGAGGACTGGCTGCGCTATGCCGCCCTCGACGTGGAGGTGCTGGTCGAGCTCCGTGACGCGCTGCACGAGGAGCTGACCGAGAGCGGCAAGCTGGAGTGGGCGCAGGAGGAGTTCGCCGCGGTGCTCGGCACACCGCCGCCCGCGCCGCGCTCCGACCCGTGGCGGCGCACGTCCGGCATCCACAAGGTGCGCAGCGTGCGGGCGCTGGCGATCGTGCGCGAGCTGTGGACGATGCGCGACCGGATCGCCCGCGAGAACGACCTGGCGCCGGGCCGGGTGCTGCCCGACGCGGCGATCGTCAGCGCCGCCCTGGAGGGGCCGCGCACGAAGAAGGCGCTCACCGAGATCTCGGCGTTCACCGGGCGCAGCGCGCGCCGGCACATGAACGACTGGCTGGCCGCGGTGACCAGGGCGCGGGCCCTGCCCGACGGGCAGCTTCCGCAGCCGAGCACGCCGGGCGACGGGCCGCCGCCGGTCAACCGGTGGCCCGACCGCGACCCGGCGGCGGCCAGGCGGCTGGCCGCGGCCCGCGCGGTGGTGTCGGCGCTGGCCGACGAGCACCACATGCCGACGGAGAACCTGTTGCAGCCCGACGCGGTGCGCAGGCTCACGTGGGAGCCGCCGGAGGAGATCACCGACGAGAGCGTGACGGCCAGGCTGCGCGGGCTGGGCGCCCGCGAGTGGCAGCTCGGGCTGACCGCTCGTCCCATCGCCGCGGCGCTGGCCAGGCTGGAGTCCCGGGAGTAAGGCACTTGACGCCTCCGGCGGCTCCGCCGTACCGTTCGGGAAAGCGCTTTCCTCGAAAGGAATCCCATGAGCGTGCGCACCATCGGCGTCGTGATGAACGGCGTGACCGGACGGATGGGCTACCGCCAGCACCTGGTCCGTTCCGTTCTGGCGATCAACGAGCAGGGCGGTGTGACGC
This sequence comes from Nonomuraea sp. NPDC049725, assembly GCF_040674795.1. Classification (NCBI taxonomy): domain Bacteria; kingdom Bacillati; phylum Actinomycetota; class Actinomycetes; order Streptosporangiales; family Streptosporangiaceae; genus Nonomuraea; species Nonomuraea sp. NPDC049725. Next base: position 464,045 of record NZ_JBFANJ010000002.1, read on the forward strand.
TCACCGACGGCAGCCGCGTCACGCTGAAGCCCGTGCTCGTCGGCCGCAACGCCGACAAGCTGGCCGCGCTGGCCGCCCGCCACGGCATCCCCGACCACACCACCGACCTGGAGTCCGCGCTCGCCGACGAGGACAACCTCGTCTACTTCGACGCCCAGGTCACCTCCGCCCGGGTCAAGGCCGTGCTCCAGGCCATCGAGGCGGGCAAGCACGTCTACGCCGAGAAGCCCACCGCCGAGTCGGTGCAGGAGGCGGTCGCGCTGGCCGAGGCCGCCGCCGAGCGCGGCGTCAAGAACGGCGTCGTGCAGGACAAGCTGTTCCTGCCGGGGCTGCTCAAGCTCAAGCGGCTGATCGACGGCGGCTTCTTCGGGCGGATCCTGTCGGTGCGCGGCGAGTTCGGCTACTGGGTGTTCGAGGGCGACTGGCAGGAGGCCCAGCGGCCGTCGTGGAACTACCGGGCCGAGGACGGCGGCGGCATCGTGCTCGACATGTTCCCGCACTGGCACTACGTCCTGGAGAACCTGTTCGGCCGGGTCGAGTCCGTCTACGCCCAGGCCGTCACGCACATCCCGGCGCGGGTGGACGAGCGGGGCGAGACCTACCAGGCGACGGCCGACGACGCCGCCTACGGCGTGTTCGGGCTGGCGGGCGGCATCGTCGCGCAGATCAACTCGTCCTGGACGGTCCGGGTGAACCGGGACGAGCTGGTCGAGTTCCAGGTGGACGGCACGCACGGCAGCGCGGTCGCGGGGCTGCGCGGCTGCCGGATCCAGCACCGCGCCGCCACGCCCAAGCCCGTCTGGAACCCCGACCTGCCCGCCACCGCCCGCTTCCGCGACGGCTGGCAGGAGGTGCCCGACAACGGGGAGTTCGACAACGGGTTCAAGATCCAGTGGGAGCTGTTCGTCCGGCACGTGCTGGAGGACGCGCCGTTCCCGTACGACTTCGCGGCGGGCGCGCGCGGCGTGCAGCTCGCCGAGCTGGGGCTGCGCTCGTCCGCCGAGGGCCGCAGGATCGAGGTGCCGCAGCTGTGAGGATCGACCTGCCGGGCGGCGCCTACACGCTGCGGGAGCCCGTGACCTGGCCGGTGTCCGGCACGCCCGCCGTGAGCCGGGTGGCGTACGCGGCCGCGCACGTGGTGGCCGACCCGCGCGGCGGCAACGCGCCGGGCGCCCCGGCCGCCGTCGACTGGGAAGCGACGCTGGGCTTCCGCCGCCACCTGTGGTCGTACGGGCTGCGGGTGGCCGACGCGATGGACACCGCGCAGCGCAACATGGGGCTGGACTGGGCGGCGACGCGGGAGCTGATCCGGCGCAGCGCCGCCGAGGCGCGCGCGTTCGGCGACCCGGCCGAGCTGGTGGCGTGCGGCGCCGGCACCGACCACGCGCCGGACGCCGCCGGCCTCGACGCCGTCACCGCGGCCTACGCCGAGCAGGTGGAGGCCGTCCAGGAGACGGGCGCCGGGGTGATCGTCATGGCGTCGCGGCAGCTCGCCCGGCTGGCGGGCGGGCCGCGCGACTACCACCGGGTGTACGGCAAGGTGTTCGGGCTGGTGCGGCGGCCGGTGATCCTGCACTGGCTGGGCGAGATGTTCGACCCGCAGCTCGCCGGCTACTGGGGCTCGCGCGACGTCGCCGCGGCGACGGAGTCGTTCCTGGAGCTGGTGCACGCGCACGCCCCGCTGGTCGACGGGGTGAAGGTGTCGCTGCTTGACGAGGAGCACGAGGTGCGGCTGCGGGCCGCGCTGCCCGGCGGGGTCAGGCTCTACACCGGCGACGACTTCAACTACCCGTCGCTGATCAGGTCCGGCTCACACGCGCTGCTCGGCATCTTCGACGCGATCGCGCCCGCCGCCGCGATGGCGCTGCGGGTGCTGGACGCCGCCGAGGCCGCCTGCGACGAGGCGGGCCGCGAGCGGCTGCTGGCCCAGTACGAGGAGATCCTGGCGCCGACGGTGCCGCTGTCGCGCAAGATCTTCGAGACGCCGACCTATCACTACAAGACCGGCATCGTCTTCCTGGCCTGGCTGAACGGCCACCAGGACGGGTTCGCGATGGTGAACGGCGCCCAGTCGGCGCGCTCGATCACGCACCTGGCGGAGGTGTTCCGGCTGGCCGACCAGGCGGGGCTGCTGGCGGACCAGGAGCTGGCCGTGCACCGGATGAAGGCGCTGCTGGAGGTGAACGGCCTGTGAGCCTGTCGCTGAACCAGTGGACGACCCGCCGCTGGACGCTGCCCGAGGCCGTCGGCGGGTGCGTCCGGCACGGCCTGGAGGCGATCGGCCTGTGGCGGGAGAAGGTGGCCGAGCACGGGCTCGCGCGCAGCGCCAGGCTGGTGCGCGAGAGCGGGCTGCGGGTCTCGTCGCTGTGCCGGGGCGGCTTCCTGACCGCCGGGGAGCTGTCCGGCGAGCGGGGCCGGGCCGCGCTGGACGACAACCGGCGGGCCGTGGACGAGGCCGCCGAGCTGGGGGCCGCCTGCCTGGTCATGGTGGTGGGCGGGCTGCCCGGGGTGACGCCCGGCGAGCCGCCGCCCGCCGGCTTCTCGCGGGACGTGGCCGGGGCCAGGCAGCGGGTGGCCGAGGCGCTGGCCGCGCTCGCGCCGTACGCCGGGGAGCGGGGGGTGCGGCTGGCGCTGGAGCCGCTGCACCCGGTCTACTGCCCGGACCGGGCGGTGCTGTCGACGCTCGGCCAGGCGCTCGACCTCGCGCTCGCCCATCCGCAGGAGCAGGTCGGGGTGGTGGTCGACACCTTCCACGTGTGGTGGGACCCGGCGCTGCACGAGCAGATCGCCCGCGCGGGCGACCGGATCGCCTCCTACCAGGTGTGCGACTACCTGCACCCGCTCCCGGGGGACGTGCTGCTGGGCCGGGGGATGATGGGCGACGGGGTGATCGGCTTCCCGCCGATCACCCGGGCCGTGGCCGAGGCCGGCTACACCGGCGACGTCGAGGTGGAGATCTTCAACGCCGACGTCTGGGCCGCCGACCCCGACGAGGTGGTGGCGACGATGAAGGCCCGCTACGCGGACGTGGTCATGGCGTCGTGACGGTCCCGGCGGCGCCGTCGACGGTGACGGTGTCGCCGGTGGTGATGCGGTGGGTGGCCCCGGCCACGCCGACGACGGCCGGGATGCCGTACTCGCGGGCCACCACCGCGCCGTGCGACATGGCGCCGCCCATCTCCATCACCAGGCCGCCCGCCGTGAGGAAGAGCGGCGTCCAGCCGGGGTCGGTGGACGGGCAGACGAGGATCTCGCCCGGCTCCAGGTGCGCGCCGACCGGGTCGAGCACCACCCGGGCGGTGGCGGTCACCGTGCCCGCGGAGGCGGCGGTGCCGGTGAGGGCGCCGTCCGCTGCGGCGGCAGTGGTGGCGGTGGTGGCCAGGGCCTCGGGCTCGGCGCCGTCGGACAGCAGCATCCTGGGCACGTGACGGCGGCGCGCCTCCCGTTCGCGCTCCGCCCGCCGCCCGGCCACCAGGTCGCGCGGGTCGCCGCCGGCCAGGGCGGCGCGGGCCTCCTTGAACGTCAGGAAGTAGACGTCGCCCGCCGCCTCCAGGACCCCCCGTTCCGCCAGGTGCGCGCCGACGGCGAGCATGCTGTGCCGCACCGCCGCGAGCACCTTGACCAGGTAGAACTTCGGCAGCTCGCGCAGCCCGGCGAGCCTGCGGGTGCGGCGCAGCCCGAAGCGGACGACGGCGCCCCGCCACCGGGCCCGCCGGCGGGCGGCGGCCACCACGCGGTCCACGGCCGCCTCCGCCTCGGCGGCGCCCCTGGTGAACAGCTCGTCCGGCGCGGGCCCGCCGTCCATGCGCAGGTAGTTGGCCAGCACGCCGAGCAGGTGCGACGGGTCGTCGGACCAGCGCGGGACGCCCAGGTCGATCTCGGCGACGCCGCGGTGCCCGTACGTGTCCAGGAAGGCCGTGATGCCGCGCTGGGCGCGCGGCGGCAGCTCGCCGGCCCGATAGAGGCGGACCAGCTCGGGCACCGGCAGCGTGCGGAACGGCTCGGGCTCGACGCGGGTGGCCAGGGCCCACAGCTCCAGGTCCATCTCGGTGGTCGGGTTGTTCGGCACGCTGCGCAGCACGTCCTGCATGTCGCCGATCGGCACGCCGGAGAGCCGCGACGACAGCGCGAACAGGCCGTAGCCGGTGAGCGCGTACGGCATGATCGAGATGATGGCCGGGAAGGTGGCGGTCAGCGCCCGCTCGGCGTGGGCCAGCCGCTCGGCGGGGGTGGCGGCGGCGGGCAGGGCGAGCCGCCGGTCCAGCTCCTCCCCCAGCCGCCGGGTCCGGGCCAGCGCCCGCTCCGGCCTGGTCAGCGCCTCGAACACCCGCCCGGGGACGCGCACGCGGCGGGCGAAGCGGAGCGCGGCGCGGGCGAACGGGCGGCGGCCGGGGTGGATCACCGAGAGCCTCGGGTCGTCCATCAGGCCGTCGACGAGCGCGACCGTGCGCGCCTCGCCGACGCGCAGCAGCTTCGGCAGGATGACGCGGCCCGCGCGGCTGCGCAGCGGGGTGGTGAGGTCGAGCCAGAGCCGCTGCCCCGACTCCGTCATGGCGCGCGGCCCGTCGTGCGGGTCGGCGGGCGCGAACCCGAACAGGGTCGCGGCCCCGGAGCCGACCAGCCGGAACGCCGCGATCCCCATCGGCGTGATCGGCCCCATGACGCCCTGGGCCACGTTGAAGGAGAAGTACGCGCGCAGGCCGTCGCCGCGCGGCTCCGGCAGCGGGTAGAGGGTGGTGATCGGCCTGGCCTGGGTGAGCCAGATCCGTCCGGCGGCGTCGATGGCCCACTCGGTGTCCTGCGGAGCCCCGTAGTGCTCCTCGACGCGGGCGCCGAGCGCGGCCAGCTCCCGCACCTCGGCGTCGGTCAGGCACAGGCCCTCGTGCCCGGTCTCGACCCGTTCGGTGCCGCCGCCGGGCAGCGCGCGGATCGCCACCCGCTTGTCCCCGGCGTGCCGCTCGACGGCGGTGCCGCGGACGACGAACCGGTCGGGGTTGACCGCGCCCGACACGACGGCCTCGCCCAGTCCGGGGCTGGCGTCGATGACCGCCTCGTGCCGCCGCCCCGTCACCGGGTTCGCGGTGAACATCACCCCGGCGACCCGCGCGTCCACCATGTCCTGGACGACGACGGCCAGCGAGACGGCGGCGTGGTCGATGCCGTTGGACTCGCGGTAGGCGACGGCGCGGTCGGTCCACAGCGACGCCCAGCAGCGGCGCACCGCGTCGAGCAGCGCCTGCTCGCCGACCACGTTGAGGTAGGTGTCCTGCTGGCCGGCGAAGCTGGCGAACGGCAGGTCCTCGGCGGTGGCCGAGGACCGCACGGCGACGGCCCGCCCCGGCGTGTACGCGGCCAGCACGGCCTCGGCGACCCCCGGCGGCACCGGCGTCTCCAGCAGCCGTGACCTGGCCTTCTCCGCCAGCCCGTCGCCGCCCGCGGCGATGACGCCGTCGAGGCCCGCCGCGGCGGCGGCCTGCCGGTAGGCGCGGGTGGTGAGCACCCAGCCGGGCGGGACGGGCAGCCCGGCCCGGGTGAGCTCGCCCAGGTTGGCCCCTTTTCCACCCACCTCGTCCAGCATGCCGCCGTCGATCCGGGAAAAGTCCAGTGCCGTCGCCATCGGTCGCTCTCCTGCCGTCAACGCGCCGTCATGACGAGTGTTCCCCTTTCCCGGCGGAAATTCAACAAGTGATGAAAATTGATCGCCCTTCCAGCCCCCAGGCCGGGTCCGGCTCGACGCCCAGCTCCGCCAGCGCCGTCGGGGCCACGTCCACCAGCCGCGCCTCGGGCAGCTCCACCCCGCCCAGGTCCTCGCCCAGCCGGGCGGCGGCGACGAAGACCGTGCGCTCCTCGTCGGACGTGCCGCCGTGGCCGCCCTCGTCGACGTGGCCGTGGTCCGTGGTGACCACCACCGTCCAGCGCTCGCCCGCGAACCCCGGCCGGGCGCGCACCGCGGCCAGGAACCGGCCCAGGTCGGCGTCCTGGAGGAGGAGCGCCGCCGTGTACTCGGGGGCGTGCGGGCCCAGGTCGTGGGCGACCTCGTCCGTGTCGCCCAGGTAGACGAACGTCAGGTCAGGCCCGGCGTCCGCCAGGAGGCGCTCGGCCTTGGCCGCGATCTCCCGGTCGGCGGCGGCGAACGTCATGGCGAACCCGTCGAGCACCACCCGCGTCCCGATGTCGCGGCCGAACGCGCCGTGCTCGTCCAGCGCCGCCCAGGAGAACAGCGCGGCCGTGGTGAGGCCGGGGCGGGCATGGAGCGCCCGAGTCAAGAAGTCCGGATATTTCGTGAACTGCTGGCCGCTGAACCCGTTGTCCACGACGCCATGTTTGTCGGGCCACACGCCGGTGGCGATCGACGACCACCCCGGCCCCGAGTCGGTGCGCGCCCGGATCGTCCCCGGCGCCGCCTCGTGCGGCTCCGGCACGACCTCCCCCGGCGACTCCGTACGGGGCGCCTCCCGCTCACCGTACGGAAGCCTGCTCGTCCCGTACACGCCGGACGCCATCAGCGAGGTCAGCACGGGAGGCCGCACGGCCAGGACACGATCGAAGCGCAGGCCGTCCATCCCGACGACCAGCACCTTGTTTCTCAGCTCGGACATCCCCCCATCTAAGCGCCGAAACGCCGCACCCAGGCGGCGGCCCCCGGCAGGATCTCCTCCACCGGGGCCACCTGCGGATACCAGGTCCGCTCCCACTCCAGCGACACCCAGCCGCGATAGCCGTGCGCCCGCAGCAGCCCGCCCGCCTCCTCCAGCGGCACCCCGCCCTCGCCCATCGCCACCGGCGTCGTGTCCGCGGCCGACACCGCGTCCTTGACCTGCACGTACTCCAGATACGGCGCCAGCGCCGCCAGCGTCGCCGCCGGCTCCTCCCCGTTGCGCCACGGATGCAGCAGATCCCACAGCGCCGCCGCCTGCGCCACCCCGGCCTCCCTCAGCAGCGCCGCCACGGCCGCCCCGGTCGCCATCTGGTCGTGCGTCTCCACCAGCACCTTCACCCCGAGCGCCGCCGCCTCCCCGGCCACCGCCCGCAGCCGCCGCGCCCCGACCGCCGGATCGTCCCCTCTCGGGAACACCCGCACCCCGCCCGCCCCCAGCTCGGCGGCCAGCCTCAGATCCTTCAGCAGCGCCTCCACCACCGGCCCGTCGTCCCCCGGCTCGCACAGCCGCACGTACCCGGCCAGCGCCGACACCTCCAGCCCGGCCGCCGCCACCCGCCGCCTCACCTCCCGCCGCTCCCCCGGCCCCAGCCCGGCATGCACCCCGGTGTCCTCATGCAGCCGCAGCTCCACCCCCGCACACCCGAACCGCCCCGCCACCGCCAGCGCCTCCCCCAGCCCGGCCCCCGGCATCCCCAACGTGCTGACCGCCAACCGCATCGCCATCTCCTCACCCTCACTCACGACCCCAGACCCCATCCCACCCCGACCATCCCGGACGAACGCCCCTCCTTCGGCGGCCCTCCCGCCCCTCGGGGGCTCTTGCGGGTGGTGAGGGCAGCGCCCCTCTCCCGCACGGGCCACCCCCGCGCACGGGCCACCCCATGGACGGGCCACTCCGGCGGACGGGCCGACCCCTCCCGCTGCGGTCCCACGGAGGGGTTCTCGCCCCCTCGGGCCGCTGGCCCTCCGCGGCGAAGGCGCCCCCACCCCTGGGCGGCGTCCTCCCGCCCGTCCAGGGGGCGGCGTCCCTCCCGCCCTTCGGGGACCTTGGGGGTTGGGAGGGCAACGGCCCTCTCCCGCACGGGCCACCCCCGTGCACGGGCCAGCCCCTCCGGCTGCGGTCCCACGGAGGGGTTCGCGCCCCCTCGGGCCGCCAGCCCTCCCCAGCGAAGGCCCCCCACCCCCGGGACGGGCCGGCCCCTCCGGCGGCAGCCCCTGGGAGGGCCTGCGCCAGGAGAGGCGCTCTCCGGGAAGTGGGCGTTCACCTGTACGGGGTTCGGTCAAGGGAGGGGTTTGACGCTTTCGCGGAGGACGACCTCGCCCGGGACGTTCTCCACCACGCGGGAGTCCCCGCCGCTCAGGGCCAGTTCGAGGGCCCGGGCTCCCATGTCCTTGAGCGGCAGCCGTACGGTGGTGAGCGAGGGGACCTGGTCACGCAGGGTGACGATATCGTCGAACCCCGCCACGGACACGTCGTCGGGGACGCGGATGCCGCGCTCGCGGTAGGCGGCCAGGGCGCCGACGGCCATCACGTCGTTGACGGCGAAGACGCAGGTGGCGTCGCCCGTCTCCTGGGCGGCGGTGTAGCCGCCGTCGCGGTCGAAGGGCCCGTGGACGACGCGCGGCGCCGGGAGGCCGAGGTCGCGGACGGCGGTGACGAATCCGGCGCACCGGTCGGCGGCGGTCATGAGGTGCGGCGGCCCGGCGAGGACGGCGAAGCGGGTGTGGCCGAGGCCGGCGAGTGAGCGGGCGAGCGCGGCGGCGCCGTCGTGGTTGGCGGGGGCGACGGTGTCGACGCCGAGGAGGTCCTGGCCGACGCAGGCGACGCGGCCGCCGCTCGCCTGGTAGGCGGCGAGTTCGGCGGCGAGGCGGGCGGTCACGCGTTCGTCGGCGACGCGGGAGCCGGCCAGGAGGACGGCGCGGACGCGCTGGGCGTGCAGGGTGGCCACGTAGGCGATCTCCTGCTCGGGGTCGCGGTGGGTGGTGCCGACCATGACGAGCAGCCGTTCGCCGGCGGCGGTGCGCATGGCGCCGTCGGCGAGGGCGGCGAAGTAGGGGTCGGTCAGGTCGTGGACGACGATGCCGATGACGTTGCCGGCCCCTCGGGCCAGCGTCTGGGCGGCGATGTTGGCGCGGTAGCCCAGTTCGTCGGCGGCGCGTTCGACGCGTGCCCGCAGTGCCGCGCCGACCTGGCGGGTGCTGCCGTTGAGCACCCGCGAGGCGGTCGCGAGCGAGACGCCCGCCTGCTTGGCGACGTCCTCCAGCGTGACCACGAGACCTCCCGGAAAGCGATTTCCAGTATGCCGGACCGGCATCTGGCTCCGCATCCTCGCACGCCTCGCCGCCGGATGACAGCGCGCGTGCCGGGGCTGGTCAGGCCCAGGGGAACAGGATGTCCAGCAGTCCGCCCTTCTTGCTCTCCGACGGCTGCGGCTGCGGCTGCTCGGTGGGCTGGGGGGGCTGGGTGGTCCGCTGCTCCTCGGGGGTCGGCTCCTTGGTCGGCTTGGGCTTCTTCTCCTCGACCTGGGGCCGGACCTGGTCGTCGCCGGTCTCGTTCATCTCGCGCACCTGGGACTGGGTGGCGCGGGTGGTGGGCCTGGCCGACTGCCGGGCGGTGCGGGTGGGCTGGGCCTCGTCCATCGCCGGGGAGCGGGTGGGGCGGACCCGGGCCGTGGTCGGCTCCTGGGAGGGGGTTACGGTCTGGGAGACGCTGGGTTCGGGTGTGGCCGTATCGGTGGCTTCGCCGATCGGGACGTCCGTAATGGCGTCCTGCGGGGCGGTGGGCGAGCTGAGCTCGCCGACGCTGGCGCACTTGCCGCCCGCGCACGGGTCGTCGGAGGACGTGCCGGTGAGCATCCAGCCGGCCGCCGCGCCGGCCAGGACCACGGCGGCCGCCGCGACCAGCAGCACCCGGGTGCGGCGGCGCACCTCGCGCTCGCCGCCGTCGTGCTCGTCGCCGGAGCCGTCGGTCCAGCCGGAGCCGAGGAAGCCGCGCCTGGGCTCGTCGGCCTCCTCGCCGTAGCCGCGGTCGAGCGGCAGGTACGGGGGCTCGTCGGCGTCGTCGCGGTCCACCGGGCCGCTGTCGGCGTCGCCGGTGTAGTGCGGGCCGCTCGCCGCGTCACCCGTGTAGTGCGGGCCGCTGTCGGCGTCGCCGGTGTAGTGGGGGCCGCTGGGGGCGTCGCCCGTGTAGTGCGGGCCGCTCGCCGCGTCGCCGGTGTAGAGCGCGTCGGCGGCGTACGCGGGGTCGCTGAAGGCGTCGCCCGCGTACGGGGCGGGCGCCGGCTGGTCGCCGCCGATGCGCTCGGAGGCGCCGTCGGCGTGCAGGACGTACGTCTCGCTGCCCGAGACCTGGATGGCCGGCTGCTCGTCGGTGTCCTCGGTGCTCCAGCGGGGGGACAGCACGTCGCCGGTCAGCTCGGGGTTTAACGCTCGCCCCTGCGCGTCCTCATAGGACTTGTCGTTCTCGTCGCGCGCCACGCTGAGCCTCTCTAGTACGAATACGGACCGCGACCTTTCTTAACAGAATCAACCCCAACTTGTCCGGAAATTTCACCTGTTTCGCTAAAACTACGCTGCGTAACTTCGGTCACTCCGGCAACATCACCGGCCACACGCAGTACGGACGCGGAACGGACGCGGAACGGCTCAGAGCCCGGCGGCGAGCACGTCCAGAGCGGCCTTGACCCGCTCGATCGGCACCCCCTGGTCGCGCACCTGCCGGGCCAGCAGCGGCGCGGCGAGCGGCGCCAGCAACGCGTCGGCCAGGCAGTAGACGTCGGCGTCGGGACGCAGCCGCGCGATCAGCAGCGCGAGGTGCGCGCGATAGGCGTCGTACGCGCCCCCGAACCGGGCGTACGGGCCGGCGGTCTCGGCCATCACCAGCAGGTCGAGCTGCTCCACGGTCCGGTCGGCGAGCGCGGCCAGGAAGGCGCGGACCCGCTCGCGCGGCTCGGCGCCCGGCCCGAGCGGCGGGGGCCCGTCGAGGAAGGCCGCCTGAAACTCCCGCTCGCGCTCGTCGATGAGCGCGTACGCCAGCCCGGACCGGTCGCCGAAGCGGCGATAGAGGGTGCCGACCCCGACCCCGGCGGCGGCGGCGACCTCCGCCATCGACAGCCCGGCGACCCCTTCGGCGGCCACGATGGCGGCCGCGGCGTCGAGGATCCTCTCCCGGTTGCGGGCCGCGTCACGTCTCACGCCCCTCATCTTCCCTCACTTGCCATCCGGAACGCATTCCGCTTACTGTTGAAGCGGAACGTATTCCGCTTGACTGAGTAGGAGACGCAGTGATGAGAGTCGCTCTGGTGACCGGTGGCAGCAGAGGCATCGGCGCGGCCATCGCGCGCCGCCTGGCCGCCGACGGGTTCGACGTGGCGATCACGTACGCCTCGGCCGCCGGCAGGGCCGCGCAGGTGGTCGCGGACGTGGAGGCGGCCGGGCGGCGCGGCCTGAGCCTGCGGGCCGAGGCGGCGCGCGCCGAGGACCTGGTGGCCGCCGTCGAGGACACGGTGGCCGCGTTCGGCAGGCTGGACGTGGTGGTCAGCAACGCCGGCATCGCCCCGTACGGACCCCTGGAGGACGTGACGCTCGACGAGGTGGACCGCACGCTGGCCGTGCACGCGCGGGCGGCGTTCGTGCTGGCGCAGGCGGCGGCCAAGCACCTGCCCGAGGGCGGCAGGATCGTCACGATCGGCAGCAGCCTGGCCGAGCGGGTCCCGTACCCGGGCTGGACCCTCTACGCGATGAGCAAGTCGGCACTCAGCGGGCTCACCAAGGGCCTGGCCCGCGACCTGGGCCCGCGCGGCATCACCGCGAACCTCGTGCACCCCGGTTCCACCGACACCGAGATGAACCCGGCCGACGGCCCGGACGCCGACGACGAGCGCTCCTACACGGCGCTGGGCCGCTACTGCGACCCCGGCGACATCGCCGCGACCGTCTCCCACCTGGTGGGCGAGGGCGGGCGGTCGATCACGGGGGCGGCGATCGCGGTGGACGCGGGCGTCACCGCCTGACTAGAGGCACGGGTTCGTGGAGCTGTCGACGACCTTGTCCTTGAGCGAGTCGGGGATCGTCGACACGACCCGGACGCCGGGCCAGTCGGCGCCGATGACGAGCTGGACGGACGGGCCGGGGGGCGGCGTGGCGGCGCTCTTGTACGGCTCCGCGGACACCGGCCTGACCTTGCCCGCCACCGGGGTGCGCTTGTCCTTCGACAGCCGGGCGGCCACCGCCTCGGCGTACGCGGGGCCCTGGGCGGCGTCCTTCTTGGCGTAGCGGATCGTGGTGGTGTCCGCCGGGGCGGCGTTGCCGACGTGGGTCACGACGAAGCCCTGCGCGGCCAGCTCCTCGGCCACGACGCCGGCCTTGCCCTGCTCGCCGGTGGCGTTCAGCACCTGGACGCGCACCTGCTCGTTCTTCACCTTCGGGGCGGAGCTGGGGGCGGCCGGGCCCTTGGTCGCCGTCACCTCCACGTCCTCGCGTACCCGCTTGAAGAAGTCCGACGCCGCGGGCTCGCTGAACTGGACCCGGTTCTTGTCCGCCGGGTACGGCTCGGTGGGCACCGTGATGCCCTTGAGCTCCTTGGCCGTCATGCCGCTGACGCTGTTGGCGATCTCCAGCATGCGCTCGGGCGTGAGCTCGCTGTCGACGGTCACCGCCTTGATCCCGGCGCGCAGGAACGCGTCGAGCGCGATCGGGTCGGTGAGCAGGCCGCCGTCGGTGACCTTCTCCATCACCTTGGTGAGGAACACCTGCTGGCGCTGGATGCGGCTCAGGTCGCTGCCGTCGCCGAGCGCGTAACGGGTGCGCACGTAGCCGAGCGCCTGCTCGCCGTTGACGACGTGCTTGCCGGGCCCGAGCACGAACTTGGCCTGCGGGTCGTTGACCGCCTTGGGCAGGCAGATCTCGATGCCCTTGATCGCGTCGATGATGCCCTTGAAGCCGGTGAAGTCGACCTTCACGAAGTGGTTGATGTGGATGTCGGTGAGCGCCTCGAGCGTCTTGATCGTGCAGGCCACGCCGCCGTCGTTGAACGCGGAGTTGATCTGGCCGATCCCCGCCGGGCGGACGCCGCCGCCGCGCAGCTCGCACTCCGGCATCATGACCATCGAGTCACGCGGGAAGCTGATCATGGTGGCCTTGTCCCGGTCGGGCGAGAGGTGCAGCAACATGATCGTGTCGGTGCGCTCGCCCTTGCCCTGCGACAGCGCCCCGTACTTCTTGTTGACGCCGTCACGCGAGTCGGAGCCGATGAGCAGCACGTTCAGCGCGCCGGTCTCCCGGGGGCGGTCCGTGCCGAGCTGACCGGAGAGGTCGGACTGCTTCAGCTCGCCGTAGATGCTGCGGTAGTAGCCGTACGCCGACAGCGTGACCACCACCAGCACGCCGGTCAGCACGACGCCCACCCAGCCCGCCGGGGTCAGCCGCCGGGCGGTCCGTGAGTTCGCGTTTCCCACGCTGTGCCCCTCAGAAGATGATCAGATCGGGCAGCATACTGAGAAACGGGCCATCGCCCGAAATGATCGCCGATGAACCTAGGGCTCCATGCGAACTCGGTGAATCCGGGACGTCACACACCGTTGTCCCGCATCATGACATCCATGCCCTCGACCAAGATCGCGCCCCCTCCCGGCGCGTCCTCCGTGGCCGCCCTCCGCACGCGGGCGCTCGCCGCACGGCGGGCCGCCCGCATCGCGCTGACCTCGTCGATCGCGCTGCTCTGCGCCGTCCAGCTCATCGCCGAACGGGCTCCCGCCGGGCAGGACACGCTGCCGCTCGCCGTGCTCGCGCTGGCCGTCACCCTCGGGGCGCCGCCCGCGCTGGCGCTCACCCAGGCCGTCTGGGGCGTGCGGGCCCGCGCCGTCCGCCGCCGCGAGAGCGAGCTGTACGCCGCCCCGCCCTCCCCCGGGCTCACCCTCGGCCGCCTCGCGGTGGCGGCCGGCTGGGCGGTGCTCGTCCTGCTCGGCTGCGCGGTGCCCCAGCTCTTCACCGCCGCCGGCCACCCCGCCCCCGCCGGCGCCCTGACCATCCCCCTCACCGCCGCCACCACCGCCACCGCCTGCCTCGCAGCCTGGTGGACCACCACCCGGACGCCCAGCCGCGCGGCCTCGTGGGCGCCTCCCCGCAGCGGGCCTGCTCACGTCGGCGCGGTGCCGCCGTCGGCGTCGGCCACCCCGAGCGGGCCTACCGAAACGCGGGCGGCGAGGCCCGGCCGGATCAGGCGGGCCTCCCGATGGGCGGCTTCCCGCAGGGGGCCCGCCCGCGTCGGCGTGGCGTCGCGTTCGGGGGGAGCGGGGCGGGGTGGGCGGGGGACGGCGTCCGGGTGGGCGGGGAAGGTGCCGGGGGATCCGTGGGATCCGGGGCGCGGGGCGCGTACGGAAGGGTGGGGGCGGGTGTCGTGGGCCTGTGCCGTCGCGGGGGTCGTGGCCCTGGTCGGCGCCCGCGCGCACCTGTGGGACCCGCACGTCGCCGCTGTGTACGCCCTGCTGGCCGCGACGCTCGTCTGCGGAGTAGTTACTGGCGAGTAGCATGGGCGAGGAAGCTGTCCAGCAACGAGGAGCGAATCCGTGCCTTCCTCTCGTGACGTCGTGTTCGTCGACGGCGTGCGCACGCCTTTCGGCAGGTCGGGGCCGAAGGGGCTGTACGCGGAGACCCGCGCCGACGACCTGGTCGTCCGCGTCATCCGCGAGCTCATCCGGCGCAACCCCGGCCTGCCGCCCGAGCGGGTCGACGAGGTCGCGATCGCCGCGACCACCCAGATCGGCGACCAGGGCCTGACCATCGGCCGTTCGGCCGCGGTGCTGGCGGGCCTGCCCAAGTCGGTGCCCGGTTACGCGATCGACCGCATGTGCGCGGGCGCGATGACCGCGGTCACCACGGTGGCGGGCGGCATCGCGTTCGGCGCCTACGACGTGGCCATCGCGGGCGGCGTCGAGCACATGGGCCGTCACCCGATGGGCGAGGGCGTCGACCCGAACCCGCGGTTCCTGTCGGAGAAGCTGGTCGACCCGAGCGCCCTGGTCATGGGCATGACGGCGGAGAACCTGCACGACCGCTACCCGTCGATCACCAAGGACCGCGCCGACGCCTACGCGGTGCTGTCGCAGGAGAAGGTCGCCAAGGCGTACGCCGACGGCAAGATCCAGCCTGACCTGGTGACGACGGCGATCCGCACGGCCGAGAAGGGCTGGGGCCTGGCGGTCCAGGACGAGGCGCCCAGGCCGGGCACCACGGCGGAGGCGCTGGCCGGGCTGAAGACGCCGTTCCGGCCGCACGGCAACGTGACGGCGGGCAACTCGTCGGGCATCAACGACGGCGCCACCGGCTGTGTGGTCGCCGCCGCCGACGTGGCCGCGGAGCTGGGGCTGAGCGCGAAGATGCGGCTGGTGTCGTACGCGTTCGCGGGTGTGGACCCGGAGGTGATGGGCGTCGGCCCGATCCCGTCGACCGAGCGGGCCCTCCGCCTGGCAGGTCTGGATATTTCGGATATCGGGCTGTTCGAGATCAACGAGGCGTTCGCCGTCCAGGTCCTCGCGTTCCTGGAGCACTTCGGCATCGCCGACGACGACCCCCGCGTCAACCCCTACGGCGGCGCGATCGCCTTCGGCCACCCGCTGGCCTCCTCGGGCGTGCGGCTGATGACGCAGCTCGCCCGCCAGTTCGGCGAGCGCCCCGACGTGCGCTACGGCATCACCACCATGTGCGTCGGCATGGGCATGGGCGGCACCGTGATCTGGGAGAACCTGGCATGAGCGACATCGAGACCTGGCGCGCGCTGCTGAGCGACCGCAACGCCGACGAGGTGGTGACCAAGGCCCTCGTCCGCGACGTCGAGCTGCCCGGCGGCGCGGGCACGATGGCCCTCATCACGCTCGACAACGGCTTCGACCACACCAAGCCCAACACGTTCGGCCCGCACGGCCTGTTCGCGCTCAACGGCGCGCTGTCGGAGATCGCCGCCCGCACCGACCTGGTCGCGGTGGGCGTGACCGGCAAGCCGTTCATCTTCGGCGTCGGCGCCGACCTCAAGGGCGCGGCCCAGGTGACCTCCCGCGAGGAGGCGCTGGCCATCGGCGCGCTGGGCCACCACGTGTTCCGGCGGCTGGGCGAGCTGGGCATCCCGTCGTTCGCGTTCGTCAACGGCGCGGCCATGGGCGGCGGCCTGGAGATCGCGCTGCACTGCACCTACCGGACGATCTCCTCCGGCGTCCCGGCGGTCGCGCTGCCCGAGTGCTTCCTCGGCCTGGTGCCGGGCTGGGGCGGCACGCAGCTGCTCCCCCGCCTGGTCGGCCCGGCCAACGCGATCAAGCTGATCATCGAGAATCCGCTGAGCCAGAACCGCATGGTCAAGGGCGCGCAGGCGTACGAGCTCGGCGTGGCCGACGCGCTGTTCGAGCCCGCCGACTTCCTGGAGGAGTCGCTGCGCTGGGCCGCCCGCGTGCTCCAGGGCGCCGAGCAGGTGTCGCGCCCCGACCACACGGCGGGCGACTGGGACAAGACGGTCGCCGACGCCCGCTTCCTGGTCGACCTGAAGCTGCACGGCGCCTCCTCGGCCCCCTACCGGGCGCTCGACCTCATCGCGCTGGCCCGTACGGCCTCCCGCGACGAGGGCTTCGCGGCCGAGGACGAGGCGCTGGCCGACCTGCTGATGAGCGACGAGCTGCGGGCCGGCCTGTACGCCTTCGACCTGGTGCAGCGGCGGGCCAAGCGCCCGGCCGGCGCGCCCGACAAGGCGCTGGCGCGCAAGGTCACCAAGGTCGGCGTCGTCGGCGCCGGACTGATGGCCTCGCAGATGGCGCTGCTGTTCGCCCGCCGCCTGGAGGTCCCGGTCGTGCTGACCGACCTCGACCAGGCGCGCCTGGACAAGGGCGTCGGGTACGTGCACGCCGAGGTGGACAAGCTGCTGACCAAGGGCCGGATCTCCGGCGACCAGGCCAACCGGCTCAAGGCGCTGGTGACCGGGTCGCTGACCAAGGACGCCTTCGCCGACGCCGACTTCGTCATCGAGGCGGTCTTCGAGGACCTGGCGGTCAAGAAGCAGGTGTTCGCCGAGGTGGAGGCCGTGGTCCCGGCCGAGTGCGTGCTCGCCACCAACACCTCGTCGCTGTCGCTGACCGAGATGGGCGCGGACCTGAAGCACCCGGAGCGGCTGGTCGGCTTCCACTTCTTCAACCCGGTCGCGGTCATGCCGCTGCTGGAGATCATCCGGGGCGCGGCGACGGACGACGCCACGCTGGCCACCGCGTTCGCCGTCGGCAGGTCGCTGAAGAAGTCGTCGGTCCTGGTCAAGGACGCCCCGGCGTTCGTGGTCAACCGGCTGCTCACCCGGTTCATGGGCGAGGTCATCACCGCCGTCGACGAGGGCACGCCGCTGGAGACGGCCGAGCACGCGCTGGACGGCCTCGGGCTGCCGATGACGCCGTTCGCGCTGCTGCAGCTCGTCGGCCCGGCCGTCGGCATGCACGTGGCGGGGACGCTGCACGAGGCGTTCCCGGACCGGTTCGGCGTCTCGGCCAACCTGGCCAAGCTCGTCGCCTCCGGCAAGCCCGGCGTGTACGGGGCGGACTTCTCGCTCGACCCCGAGGCGGTGGCGTTCTTCGCGGGCGGCGACCGCCCGTCCACGGCCGAGCAGGTGCGCGAGCGGGTGCTCGGCGCGCTGTCCGAGGAGATCCGGCTCATGCTGGAGGAGGGCGTGGTGGCCGCGCCGCAGGACATCGACCTGTGCATGATCCTGGGCGCGGGCTGGCCGTTCCACCTGGGCGGCATCACCCCGTACCTGGACCGCAGCGGTCACTCGCAGTCACGCTTCCTGCCGCCGGGGGTGGCCTCTCTCCCGGCTTGACCTGGTCTTTGAGGAGGTCCGCCCGGCGGGCCTCCTCAACGGTCGTCACTGTCCGTCGTAGCGTGTGGTCCCTCGCTACGAAGGGAGACACCATGTTGAAGGCGGTCGGCGCGCTGGCGCTGAGCGGAGCCTTCCTGTTCGCCGCGGCGGCTCCGGCGCTCGCGGATCCGGCCCCGCGATCGGACCAGCGATCGGACCAGCGATCGGCCCCGCGGCCGGAGCAGCGGTCGGCGCTGCGCGTCCTGGTCGCGGAGAAGGGCGGCGAGACCAAGGCCGTCACGCTGACCTGCGACCGTGACGGCGGCACCCACCCGTCGCCGCGCGCGGCCTGCCGGCTGCTGCGCAAGGCGGGCGGCGACCCGGCCAGGCTGGCGGCCTCGCCCGGCCAGGTCTGCACCAAGGAGCTGCGCCCGCACGCGGTCGTCGTGGCCGGCATGTGGCGGGGCAAGCCCGTCGTCTTCGGCCGCGTCTACAGCAACGCGTGCCTGATGCGCGCGGCGGGCGGGGCGGTCTTCACGCTCTGACCGCCCCTTCCGGGGGTGGCCGCCCGCCCCCGGACCGTCAGAGGCCCTGCCGGGCCCTGCTGTGGCGCCTGCCGTACAGGAAGTAGAGCACGGCTCCGATGACCATCCAGATGACGAACCGCAGCCACGTCTCGACGGGCAGGTTGAGCATCAGGTAGAGGCAGGCGAGCACGGCCAGGATCGGCAGCACCGGCACGCCCGGCGCGCGGAAGGCGCGTTCGAGCTCGGGCCGGGTGCGGCGCAGGATGATCACGCCGGCGGAGACGACGACGAACGCGAACAGCGTGCCGATGTTGACCAGCTCGGCCAGCGCGCCCAGCGAGATGAACCCGGCCAGCACCGCCGCCACCGCGCCCACGATCGCCGTCAGCAGCGCGGGCGTGCCGGTCCTGGGGCTGACCTTGGCCAGCGGGCGGGGCAGCAGCCCGTCGCGGCACATCGCGAACAGCACCCGGGTCTGGCCGAGCATGAGGATCATCACCACGGTGGTCAGGCCGGCGATCGCGCCGATGCTGATGAGCGTGGCCGCCCACGACTGGCCGACGGCGGTGAAGGCGTCGGCCAGGGGCGCGCTGCTGCTCAGCTCGGTGTAGTGCTGCATGCCCACCACGACGAGCGAGACCGCGACGTACAGGATCGTGCAGATGGCCAGCGAGCCGATGATGCCGCGCGGCACGTCGCGCTGCGGCTCGATGGTCTCCTCGGCGGCGGTGGCGACGATGTCGAAGCCGATGAAGGCGAAGAACACGATCGCGGCGGCGGAGAAGACGCCGAGCACGCCGAAGGCGACGGGCGTGATGCCGAACAGCACCTGGATCAGCGGCGCCTGGACGCCCTCGACGGTCGGGGTGGCCTCGGGCGCGGGGATGAACGGCGTGTAGTTGGCCGCCTTGACGAAGAACAGCCCGGCCACGATCACCAGCAGGATGACGGCGACCTTGATGACCACGATGGCCAGGTTGACCCGGGAGGACAGCTTGATCCCGGCGATCAGGACGCCGGTGAGGATCAGCACGATGATCATCGCGGGCAGGTTGACCACCGGCTCGTCCCCGGCGATCGAGGCGGGCAGCTGGATCCCGATCGAGGACATCAGCGAGGCGAAGTAGCCTGACCAGCCGACGGCGACCACGGCCGCGGCCAGGGCCATCTCCAGCAGCAGGTCCCAGCCGATGATCCAGGCGGGGAACTCGCCCAGCGTGGCGAAGGCGAAGGTGTAGGCGGAGCCTGCCACCGGGATCGTGGAGGCGAACTCGGCGTAGCACAGCGCCGCCAGGCCGCAGACGACCGCGGCGACCACGAACGAGATCGCCACGGCCGGACCGGCCATCTCCTTGGCCACCTGGCCGGTCAGCACGAAGATGCCGGTGCCCACGATCACGCCGATGCCGAAGACGGTCAGGTCCACGGCGTTCAGGCGCTTGCGGAGCTGGTGCTCGGGGGCTTCGGTGTCGCGGATCGACTGCTCGACACTCTTGGTGCGAAAGATATCCACGGTGAGCGACCTTCCCCCACCGCGGATGATCAACCGCCTGCTACGAAGGGCTTACCACGGGGGAACCGCGCCGGGCGACGGCCTCGGTGATCTGCCGGGCCAGGTCCTGCCCGGTGAGCCCGATCCGCCCGAGGATGGCGGCCCGCTTGGCGTGGTCGAGGAACTCCTGCGGGATGCCGTAGGAGCGCACCGGCACGTCCACGTCGGCGTCGCGCAGCAGGCGCGAGACGGCGTCGCCGACGGCGCCCACGCGGCCGTTGTCCTCGACGACGGCGACGAGCTTGTGCGCCTGCGCCGCGCCGACGAGGGCCTCGTCGAGCGGCTTGACCCAGCGCGGGTCGACCACGGTCGAGGAGATGCCCTGCGCGTCGAGCAGGACCGCCGCCTCCATGCACGCCTGCGTCATCGGGCCGACGCCGACCAGGAGCACGTCGGGCTCGCCGGAGGCGGGCTCGCGCAGCACGTCCATCGTGCCGAGGCTGCCGACGGGCTCGACGGCCTCGGCGACCGGGCCCTTGGGGAAGCGCAGCGCGGTGGGCCCGTCGGAGACGGCCACCGCCTCGCGCAGCAGCTCGGTGAGCCGCCTGCCGTCGCGGGGCACGGCGACGCGCAGGCCGGGCACCACCTGGAGGATCGACAGGTCCCACATGCCGTTGTGGCTGGCGCCGTCGTCGCCGGTGACGCCCGCCCGGTCGAGCACCACGGTGACCGGGAGCCGGTGCAGCGCCACGTCCATCAGGAGCTGGTCGAAGGCGCGGTTGAGGAAGGTGGCGTAGACGGCGACCACGGGGTGCATGCCGCCGAGGGCCAGGCCGGCGGCGCTGGTGAGGGCGTGCTGCTCGGCGATGCCGACGTCGTAGATGCGCTCGGGGAACGCCTCGGCGAAGGCGGCCAGGCCGGTCGGGTGGAGCATCGCCGCGGTGATCGCCACCAGGTCGTCGCGCTCGTGGCCGAGCCGGACCAGCTCCTCGCTGAAGACGTTGGTCCAGATGCGGCCCTTGGGCTTCTCGGCGCCGGTGGCGCGGTCGAAGGCGCCGGGCGAGTGGAACTGGTCCTCGTCGTGGTTCTCGGCGGGGCTGTAGCCGCGGCCCTTCTGGGTGAGGGCGTGCACGATGACCGGGCCGCGGAAGCCGCGGGCCTTGCGCAGCGCCGCCTCCATGGCCTGCTCGTCGTGGCCGTCGATGGGGCCGACGTATTTCAGGCCGAGGTCCTCGAACATGGCCTGCGGGGCGATGACGTCCTTGACGCCCTTCTTGATGCCGTGCAGGGCGTCGTAGAGCACGGGAACGTTCCCGATCTTGCCCTTGACGTACTCCAGCATGTCCTCGTAGCGGCGGTTGACGCGCAGCGACGACAGGTGGGAGGCGAGCCCGCCGATGGTCGGCGAGTAGGAGCGGCCGTTGTCGTTGACGACGATGACGATCGGCAGGTCCTTGGCCCCGGCGATGTTGTTGAGCGCCTCCCAGGCCATGCCGCCGGTCAGGGCGCCGTCGCCGATCACCGCGACGACCGTGCGGTCGTGCTCGCCGCGCAGCTTGAACGCCTTGGCCAGGCCGTCGGCGTAGGACAGCGCGGTCGAGGCGTGGGAGTTCTCGACGAAGTCGTGCTCGGACTCGGCCCGGCTGGGGTAGCCCGACAGGCCGCCCTCCTGCTTGAGCGCGTCGAACCCGGCGGCCCTGCCGGTCAGCAGCTTGTGCACGTAGCCCTGGTGCCCGGTGTCCCACACGACCGGGTCGCGGGGGGAGTCGAAGACGCGGTGGATGGCGATGGTCAGCTCCACCACCCCCAGGTTGGGCCCCAGGTGCCCGCCGAACTTCGCGCACGAGTCGACGAGCAGGTCCCGCACCTCACCCGCCAGCCGCGGCAGCTCCTCGGCAGCGAGCCTCTTGACGTCGTGCGGTCCCTTGACTGAGTCCAGCAACCCGCTCACGGATCAGACTCCCCTCTGGTCTTGTACGCCGACGCAAGGAGTCTAGTTCGCGGACGACACGCTGACCTCATCGAGTCAAATGCGCCCACATTTGTCAGAACTTGACCTAGTCTTTCCCTCACTATGAACACTCTCCCCATGAAGAAACTGTCGTCACTGCTGGCTGCCGGGGTGATCGTCTCCCTGGCGGGCGCGGGGACGGCGGTCGCCGAGGCGAACACTGCCAAGGCAGCAGCACAGAACGTCGCACAGGTCACGCAGGCTCAGCAGCAGCAGACGACGACCGCCGTCCCCCGGGGCAAGGCGGCCGCCACGCACAACCCGCTGTACAAGACGGGCCGGCTGGCCTCGTCCAACTGCCGTCCCGGCAGCCTGCCCCGGGGCAGCACGGCGGCCTACAAGCGCTTCCTCAGCCGGGTCACCAACTGCCTGAACAAGTCGTGGGCCTCGCAGTTCCGCAAGGCCCGCCTGTCGTTCAGCAAGCCGCGGCTGCGCATCACCACCCGTAAGCTCAGCAGCCCCTGCGGGCGCTGGGTCGGCGGCGCGGACGGCTACTACTGCTCGTCCAACCGCACGATGTACATGCTCATCACCAAGACCCAGCTGCGCAACCCCGACCCGATCGGCATCGCCCGCCTGATGGCGCACGAGTACGGCCACCACGTGCAGGCGATCTCCGGGATCTGGAACTACTACGGCCCGGCCTACAACCGCGCGAGCGGCTCCGCCAGGCTCCAGCTCTCGCGCCGCTCGGAGCTGCAGGCCGAGTGCTTCTCCTCGGTCTTCATGCGCTCGGTGCGCGACACCCTGCCCGTCGACTCCGGTCGCTGGTCGCAGATCGTGGACTGGTTCCACGACCACGGCCACGAGGGCTGGGCGCAGAACGACCACGGCAAGGGCCCGTCGCAGGCGTTCTGGATGAAGCGCGGCTTCAGCTCCGCCTCCCCGGGCTCCTGCAACACCTGGCGGGTCTCGTCCCGCTACGTCGCCTGATCCTTCCCGTCCGTGCGGCCGCGCTGCTGCGGTGCGGCCGCACCTTCTGGCGACAAATGCCACATACAACCCTCCAAAAACACCATGAACTGGTCTAGTATCCGCGATCGTGCGTACTCCCCTTATCGCAGCGTCTGTCTGCATGATCGCGGGTCTGGCCCTATCTGGTACGGCTAGCGCCGAGACGAAGTCCGCGAGCTCGGGGCTGCCGGCCGTACTGACCAAGAACAAGATCTACCGGTCGGGCACCCCCTCCACCCTGACCTGCGCGATCCCCGAGATCCGCGAGGGCAGCACCTCCTCCGTCAAGACCTTCCACCGGGCCATGGCCAGGTGCGCCAACCGCTTCTGGGCCACCCGGTTCAAGGCCGCCGGGATGCGCTACTCGCCGCCGAAGGTGTCCATCACCTCCGGCAGCCGCTCGGTGTGCGGCACGATCACCACGAACGGCGCCCAGTACTGCCCGGCCCAGCGCACGATCGCGATCCGGATCCAGAAGCGCGACCTGCGCGACCCGTTCAAGATGAACATCGCGCACTCCGTCGCCCACGAGTGGGGCCACCACGTGCAGGAGCTCACCGGCATCCTGGACGCGCAGAACCGGCTCTACTGGCGGGCCGGCGCCAAGGCCCGCACGACGCTCAGCCACCGCCTGGAGATGCAGGCCGAGTGCTTCGCCGGCGTCTTCTACAGCGCCACGATCGACTCGGTCGACCCGGGCATCACCTGGGGCCAGTGGGTCGACGCCATCCGGCAGGCCGACGAGAGCAAGGCCCACGGCAAGCCGCGCAACCTCGCCTACTGGCAGAACCGCGGCTTCAGCGGCGGCTCGGCCCGCTACTGCAACACCTGGACGGCGCCGAACTCCCGCGTCGCCTAACTTCCGGCCCGGGCCAGCACCTCGAGAGGGTCGGCGAGCACGTGGGCGAAGGCCAGCTCGGCCGCGCCCACGAGCGTCGCGTCGTCGGCCAGGGACGAGGTCCGCAGCCGCAGCCGCTCGCGCTGCGGCGCCATCGCGTGCAGGGTCAGCCGGCTGCGCACCTGGGCCGCCGAGCCGAGGTAGACCTCGCGCAGCATCCCGCCGAAGATCACCATTTCCGGGTTGAAGATGTTGACCAGGTTGGCGATGCCCAGGCCCAGCCAGTCGCCGACCCGCTTGAGCGCCTCCTGCGCCACGATGTCGCCCCGGTCGGCCGCCTCGACCACCGCCCGGACCGCGTCGCGGCCGTGCTGGCCGGAGCGGAACCGGCCGGCCGCCTCCAGCAGCGCCCGCTCCCCCACCTCGGCCTCCAGGCAGCCGTACGAGCCGCAGCCGCAGGCCCGGCCGCCCGGGTTGACCACGATGTGGCCGACCTCGCCGCCGTAGCCGTCGTGGCCGCCGAGCAGGTGGCCGCCGGTGATGATGCCGCCGCCGATGCCGACGTCGCCGTGCAGGTAGATCAGGTCCTTGACGGCGGCGCCGACCCCGCGGCTGTGCTCGGCCAGCGCCGCCAGGTTGGCGTCGTTGCCCACGCTCACGGGCAGGCCCAGGCCGAGCCTGCGGCCCAGCTCCTCGCCGAACGGCACCGCCTCCTCGACCCCCAGGTTGGGGCCGAAGGCGACCACGCCGTCGGCCTTGCGCACCCCGCCCGGCACCGCGGCGGCGGCTCCCACGCAGACCGTGTCGTCGCGGGTGCGGCGGCGCATCTGGCGGGCGAACCCGGCCAGCACCCCCGCCAGCTCGCCCAGCGCCGGCGACCCGCGCTCGCGCGCCACCTCCCGGCGGTCCAGGATGAGCCCGCCGAGGCCGACCCGCGCCACCGCGAGTCGGTCGGGGCTCACGTCGAAGGCGAACACGTACACCCGCGACGACTCCGGGCGCACCACCAGCGACGGGCGGCCGGCGCGGCCCGTCTCGCGCGGCAGCTCCTCGCGCACCAGCCCGGCGGCCGTCAGGTCGGAGGTGAGCGCCATGATCGTGCTGCGGTTGAGCCCCATCCGCGAGGTCAGCTCGGCCCGCGAGATCGGCCCGCCCAGGTGGACATGGCGAAGCAGCGCGCCGAGATTGTGGCGCCTGATGTCCTCCTGCGAGGGGCCGGCACGCATCGTCTGAGGTTCCTTCAACGGGTGGAAGTCGCTGATCACCTTAGACCAGCGGAGGCCGCCCGTTTGCGCGCCAGCGCGTCCACGCCCGCGGCCAGCAGCAGGACGCATCCGGTCACCAGATACTTCACGCTGGAGCCGTAACCCATCAGGGCCATGCCGTTCTCGATCACCGCGACGACCGCGCCGCCGAGGATCGCGTCGACCACCCGGCCCTTGCCGCCGAACAGGCTCGTGCCGCCGATCACCGCCGCGCCGACCGCGTACAGCAGCACCGAGCTGCCGCCCGTGTTGGGGTCGACGGAGCTGGCCCGGGAGGCGGCGATGACGCCGCCGACCGCCGCCATGGCCGAGCAGATCACGAACGCGCTGACCTTGATCCGGTCCACCGCGATGCCGGCCCTGCGGGCCGCCTCCGCGTTGCCGCCGACCGCGTAGATGTGCCGCCCGAACGCGGTACGGCGCAGCACGAACGTCCACAGCACCAGGAGCGCCAGGATCACCGGGACGACGATCGGCACGCCGGTGAGCGAGGTGATCAGCGGGTTGCGGCTGCGCTCCAGGTTGAGCACGTACACCGCCAGGCCCGCGATGACCGCCAGCGAGCCGACCCGGACCGCGATCAGCGACAGCGGGTCGGCGACCAGCCCGCGCCCGGCCCGCCGCCTGGCCCGGACGAGCTGGACGGCCGCGTAGATCGCCACGCACGCCGCGTACAGCCCCCAGCCGAGCCACGGCGGGAGGTTGCGGCCGGCGATCGCGACGATCACCTCGTCCCTGATCGAGATGTTCTTGCCCTCGTCGACCAGCACCAGCACCAGGCCCTGGAAGGCGAGGAAGGCGGCCAGCGTGACCACGAACGACGGGATGCCGACCTTGGCCACCAGCGAGCCGAGCACGACGCCGATGACCGCCCCGGTGGCGACGGCGGCCAGCACGCACACGTACCACGGCAGGCCGAGCGAGGTGAGCGTCACCGCGAGCACCGCCGCGCAGACGCCGCTGGCGAACCCGGCCGACAGGTCGATCTCGCCCAGCAGCAGCACGAACACCAGGCCCATCGCGATCACCGTGACCGCGGCGCCCTGCGTGAACAGGTTGGCGAAGTTGATCGGGCTGAGGAAGGACGGGCGGGCGATCGCGAAGACCGTACAGAGCACGACCAGGCCGAGCACGGCCGGCAGCGCGCCCATGTCGCCGCCGCGCACGCGCTCGGCGTAGGCGCGCACGCTGTGCCCGATCGACGGGGCCTGCACCGCGGTGGCGATGGCCTCGCCGGGCAGTTCCTTGACCTTGTTCATGACACGATCCCCAGGTCTCCGCTGCGGCCGGACGTGATCAGTTCGACGACCTGCGCGTGCGTCACGTCGGCGGTCCTGACCTGCGCGGCCATCCTGCCGAGGTAGAGCGCCGCGATCTGGTCGGAGACGGCGAACACGTCGTTCATGTTGTGCGAGATGAGCACGACGGCCAGGCCCTTGTCGGCGAGCCTGCGCACCAGTTCGAGCACCTGGGCGGTCTGGGCGACGCCGAGCGCGGCGGTCGGCTCGTCGAGGATGACGACCTTGCTGTTCCACAGCACGGCCTTGGCGATGGCGACCGTCTGCCGCTGGCCGCCGGACAGGCTGGAGACCTGCTGGCGGATCGACTTGACGGTGCGCACGGACAGGCTGCTCAGCGTCTGCTCGGCCAGCTCCTCCATCGACGCCTCGTCGAGCACGAGGCCCCGGCGGCGCTCGCGGCCCAGGAACATGTTCTGGACGATGTCGAGGTTGTCGCAGAGCGCCAGGTCCTGGTAGACGATCTCGATGCCGAGCTCGCCCGCGTCGCGCGGGCCGTGCACCTGGACCGGGCGGCCGTCGAAGACGATCTCGCCCGAGTCGATCGGATAGATGCCGCCGACGCACTTGACGAGCGTCGACTTGCCGGCGCCGTTGTCGCCGACCAGCGCGGTGACCTCGCCCGCATGGGCGGAGAACGCGACGTCGTGCAGGACCTGCACGGGCCCGAAACTCTTGTCGATCCCGCGCACTTCGAGCAGGGGGGTCATGTGGCTCCCTCGGGTCGGGCCCGGCCCGCGCGGCGGGCGCGGGCCGTGCCCTGTGCCGTCACTACTGGATTCCCGCCTCGGCGCACTTGTCGGCGAAGTCGCCGGTGCACAGCTCCTCCTTGGTGACGTAGCCGTCCGCCACCACGTCCTTGACGTTCTCGAAGTAGATCGCCTGCGGCTCCATCAGCTCGGCCGGGACGTCCTGGCCGGTCTCCGGGTCCTTGACGCTGCCGCTCGCCGCGGGCTTCTCGCCCTTGGCCAGCGCGACCGCGAGCTTGGCGGCGGCGTCGGCCTCCTTCTTGACGGCCTTGTAGACGGTCATGCACTGGTCGCCCGCCAGGATGTTCTGCAGGCCCTGCACGGTGGCGTCCTGGCCGGTCACCGGCACCTTGCCGTTGAGCTTGTTCTTCTTCAGCACGGTGATGGCGGCGTTGCCCAGGCCGTCGTTGGCGGCCAGCACGCCGGCGATCTTCGGCTCGCTGGTGAGCATCTGCTCGAAGATGGTGCCGGCCTGGGTGTTGTCCCAGTCGGGCACGGCCTGGTCGGGGCCCTTGACGTACTCGCCCGCGTCGAACTTGGGCTTGAGCACGCCGTCGTAGCCCTCCCTGAACAGGGTCGCGTTGTTGTCGGTCGGCGAGCCGTTCAGGTAGGCCACGATCGGCTTGTCGGCCTTCTTGTCGGCCAGGCACTTGCTCAGGCCCTCGCCCTGGAGGGTGCCGACCTTGGTGTTGTCGAAGCTCACGTAGTAGGCGGCGCCGCCGCCCAGCGTCAGCCGGTCGTAGTCGATGGTGGCCACGCCCTGCGACTTGGCCTTGTCGATGACGGTCTTGCCGGTGCCGCTGTCCAGGTTGACGATCATGAGGACGGTCGCGCCGTTCGTGATCATCTGGTCGGCGATGGTCTGGAAGGCCGTCTTGTCGTTCTGGGCGTTCTGGATGTCGTAGGCCACGCCCGCGGCCTCGAACGCCTCCTGCAGGTACTTGCGGTCCGCCGTCTCCCAGCGGGCCGACGACTTGCTGTCGGGCAGGATGACGCCGATCTTGCCCGTGGCCGCCGGTGAGGAGGCGGCCGGGGCCGAGGAGGTCGTGGTGGTCGTCCCGCCGTCGCCCCCGCAGGCGGTGAGACCGAGAGCGAGCGATGCTGCCGCGGCGGTCAAGCTGAGGATCCCCTTGCGCATGGGTGCAGGGTCCTTTCTTCCGGAGGGGCCCGGATGAATGTTGTTTGCGGCAACGTATTCCGGGATGGCCTGCTTTGGAAGACCCGCGACGGGGGGAGTTTGTTGTTCCCGGTAACAATCCAGACACGCCCTCCCGCCGGGCGGATCACCGCGGCCCGGATCGCCCGGCCTTCTCCGCGACCTGGAACAGCAAATGCTCGCCACCGGGGCGGCACACCAGCTGCAGCCCTGCCGGCAGGCCGTCCACCAGCCCGGCGGGCACGGTCAGCGCGGGCAGGCCCAGCACGTTCCACGGGCTGGTCAGCGCGAGCAGCGCGGCGCGGACGGCGACGGTCCCGCCGTCCAGCACGGCCTCGCGCCGCTGGAGCGGCGGCGCGGTGAGCGGCACGGCGGGCAGCGCGAGCACGTCGTGCCCGCCGTCGAAGAGCTCGGCGACCACGCCGCCGAGCCGCCGCCGCTCCTCCATCGCCCGCACGTACCGCCACCCCGGCACCTCGGCCGCGACCCGCAGCCGTTCCAGCACCTCCGGGTCGAACAGCCCCGGAGCGCCCGCCAGCCGCTCCGCGTGCACGGCCGCCGTCTCACAGCTCTGGATCACCGTGTACGTCTCCCGCAACCGCGCGCCGACGCCCTCGGGCAGCTCCACCACGTCCGGCGCCCCGGCCGCCTCCCGCGCCAGGGCGGCCACCCGGGGATCGCACGGGGTCAGGCCGGCGGGGTCCAGCCACGCCGTCCGAACCGGCTCCCCGACGTCCTGCGCCGGGCGCTCGTCCGCGAGGCACGCGTACGCCAGCAGGCAGTCCTCCGCCCGCCCGGCCAGCACGCCCACGTGGTCGAGCGTGACCGACAGCGGGAAGACGCCGTCGGCGCGGATCGCCCCGTACGCGGGCTTGAAGCCGGCCACCCCGCACAGCGCGGCCGGGATGCGCACCGAGCCGCCCGTGTCGGTGCCGAGCGCCAGCGGGACGATGCCCGCCGCCACGGCCGCGCCGCTGCCGCCGCTGGAGCCGCCCGACATGCGCTCCGGGTCCCACGGGTTGCGCGAGGGCCCGTTGGCCGACCGGTCGCCCGTCGGCCCGTACGCGAACTCGTGCGTCGTGGTCTTGCCGACGATCACCGCGCCCGCCGCCCGCAACCGCGTCACGCAGGCGGCGTCGGCGTCGGGGACGTAGCCGGCGAAATGCCGCGAGCCCATCGTCGCGGGCATGCCCGCCACCATGATCAGGTCCTTGACGCCGACCGGTATCCCGTGCAGCGGCCCCCGGTCGGCGCCCTCGGCCAGCTCGCGGTCCGCCGTCCGGGCCGCCGCCAGCGCCCCCTCGGCGTCGACGGTGACGAACGCGTTGAGCGCCGGGCCGAGCCGGGCGGCGGCCTCCAGGGCCAGCCGGGCCAGCTCGGCGGCGGTGACGCGGCCCGCGCGCAGGTCGAGGGCGAGGTCGGAGACGGTACGGCCGGCGAATGGGCCAGGGGTGACGGGCATGACGTCCTCTCGGTGCTGGGGGTGACGAGCTGGGTGCTGAGGTGACGAGCCCACTGAACACCAACCCCTCCTGGTGGCGAAGATCCGGTGCTACGGTGGGCTCCGCCATACTGCACAAAGGGGACGTATGTTCGGCATTGTCCGCCCGTGTCGGCACGTCATGTGCAAAGGGCTGTACGCGGACTGGATGGCGCACCTGTGCGGGCTGTGCCTGGCGCTCCGCGACGAGCACGGGCACCTGTCCCGCCTGGTGACCAACTACGACGGCCTGCTCGTGTCCGTCCTCACCGAAGCCCAGACGGCCGGCGCGCCCGCCCGCCGCCAGGCCGGGCCCTGCCCGCTGCGCGGCTTCACCGGCGCCTCCGTGGCCCACGCCGAAGGGGCCAGGCTGGCGGCCTCGGTGTCGCTGCTGCTCGCCGCCGGGAAGATGCGCGACCACGTGGCGGACGGCGACGGCCGGTACGCCCGCCCCCTGGTCGCCGCGGGCGCCTCCCGCCTGGCGCGCCGCTGGACCACCGCGGGCGCCGCCACGGCCGACGCCCTCGGCTTCGACCCCCGCCCCCTCACCGCCGCCGCCTCCCGCCAGGCCCTCCTCGAACACCCCCCGGCCCCGGCCCGCACGCCTCCCGCCCACCCGGACGGCGAGCCCCCGCCAGCCCGGCCCCACCCCGGCCTCCGGACGCACCCCACACCGCTGACGGAGACACCCGGCGGGCCGCCCACGGGACCCGCACCCCTTTCGGAGGGACACAGCAAGCCGCCCTCCGGGCCGCAGCCGGGCAACGCGCCGCAGGCGCAGGGGCGCGGTGCGCCGCTCTCCGGGCCGCAGGCCGGGCGGGCGGGGCTTGTGGTCTCGCAGGTGCCGGTCCCCCGGGCGGGCGGCGGTTCGCTCGCGGAGGCCGGGGCCCTCGTGCGGCCTGAGGGCGCTCCGGTGCTGGCTGCGGTGGGGTTACGGGAGGTGACCGGGCCGACCGAGGAGGCGGTGGCCGCCGCGTTCGGGCACACAGCGGTGCTCGCCGGGCGGCCGGGCAACCAGCATGCACTGGAGGCGGCGGGAAGGGCGTTCGGGCGGCTGGCGCATCTGCTCGACGCCGTGGAGGATTTGGCCGACGACCGGGCGAACGGCGCGTACAACCCGCTGGACGCCACCGGCACCGGTCTCGCCGAGGCGCGCCGCCACTGCGACGCCGCGCACACCGCCCTGCGGGAGGCGGTGGACGAGCTGGACCTGCCCCGGCCGGGCCTGGCGCGCGCGCTGCTGGTGCGGGAGACCGGCCGCGCCGTCACCCGCGCCTTCGCCACCGGCAGCGGGCAGTCCCCGGTGGACGACCCGAAGGCGCCGGGGCGGCGCAGGCAGGATCCGGGCGGCCTGCTGTCGTTCATGTGCGCGTCACTGACCTGCTGTACGTGCGGGCTGTACCGGCCGGAGTGGGACGAGGAGCACGAGAGCTCGTTCTGCCAGCGGTGCGACTGCTCGGGCTGGGACTGCTGCTCGAACTGCGACTGCGGCTGCTGCTGCTCGGAGGACGGGGGATGCGGCTGCGACGGCTGCAGTTGTGGCTGCGACTGACCCGGGCCGCGATCGCCCCGAAGGCGACCGGCCCGGAGATGGCCGGCCCGGAGACGACCGGCCCGGCGGCGGGAGTCAGGCCAGGGCGGTGACGACGAGGAGGCCGAGCGCGGAGGCCGCGGCGACGACCAGGACGGCGACCCGGACCCGCCCCTGGTCGAGGTGGCGGCGCAGCGGCCCGGACAGGGCGAAGCCGAGGATCATCGGCACGACGAGCGCGCCCCCGGTGGCCAGGGCGCGCATCGGCAGGCGGTCGACCAGGGCGAGCACGGCGATCGACTGGGCGGCGCTGAGGAAGAAGAACATGGCCAGCGTGGCCCGGATCTGCGGCCCCCTGGCGTTCTGGTAGACGAGGGCGAGGGGCGGCCCGCCGATGCCGGTTGCGGTGCCGGTGACGCCCGACAGGAACCCGGCCGAGGTGATCGTCGCCCCGTTGCGCGGCACGCTGAACGCCTGCGCGGTGAGCCCCACGGCGGCCAGCACCATGACCGCCACGAAGACGCTGAGCGCGTGGATGGACACGTACACGACGATGAACGCCCCCACCACGCTGCCCGGGAGGCGGCCGAGGAGCGCGAAGCCGAGCCCGCGCCAGTCGACCCGCCGCCACTCGGCGGCGAGCGTGAACAGCGGCAACGTCATGTTGACCACCTGCATCGCGCCCGGCATGACGCCCGGGTCCAGCATGGTGAGCACGGGCACGCCCACCAGCCCCAGCCCGAACCCGACGCTGCCCTGCACCACCGCCCCGGCGAGCACCGCCGCCCCGCCGACGACCAGGACCAGCACCTCATGAGTCACGAAGAGGAGTCAACCACCACAACCTCCCCAAGACCGAGGCGGACGACCGGGGCGGGCGTACGGGCACGTGGACGGGGTGCGCGCCGAGGCGAGCAGGCGGACGGCCGGGGCGGGCGGGGCGGGCGGGGCGGGCGGGACGGGCGGGACGGGCGGGGCGGCCGGAGCGGCCGGAGCGGGCCGGCGGCCGGGCCGGCTGGAGATCGCCTAAGCTGCGTGATCGTGCGTCTGCTTCTCACCCTCCCGCTCCTCCTGTCGTCCGGGTTCGCGCTGCCCGCCCAGGCCCAGAGGCCGTACGTGGATCCGCTGGCGGCGACCGGCAGGATGGCGGCGGCGGCGTGCCCGGAGCCGGAGATCGTCCAGGGCGGGATCCCGCGCACCCGCGAGTACCTCACCGCGATCACGAAATGTCTGGACAAGTCGTGGGCCAAGCACCTCGCCGGGACGCGCCGGACGTTCCGCAAGCCCATCGTGCGCTTCTACGACGAGCCCGCGCCGCGCGTGTGCGGCCTCGACTGGCCCGAGGGGGCCGCCGCCTTCTACTGCACCGAGCGGGCCACGCTGGTGTTCCCGCTGACGGGCCGCTGGATCGAGGACCGTACGGACCTCTATCCCCTCAAGGTGGCCGCGCACGAGTACGGCCATCACGTGCAGAGCCTGACCGGGATCAGGAAGCACTACGAGAGCGCCGCCGCCCGGGCCGGGCGGGCGCGGCAGGCGGAGCTGGGGCGGCGCTACGAGCTGCAGGCCGACTGCCTGTCGGGGGTGTTCCTGGGCAGCGTGTGGGGCTCGCTCGGCCGCGGCCGGGGCGACTGGGAGCTCCTGCTCGACGCGACCCGCGCCAGCGGTGATGACGACGGCGAGCGGCGCAGCCACGGCAGGGGCGCCAACCGCGCCTACTGGCTCAAGCGCGGCTTCACCACGCAGCGGCCCGGCTCCTGCGACACCTGGGCGGCCCCGCCCGCCCGCGTCGCCTGAGCCCCGCCCGCCCGGCGGGGCGCACGGGCGCCTCGTGAATGCCAAGAGCCGCCCGGCGGTGGGTGGTGCGCCGGGCGGCTCGTGACGGTCGGGTGGTTCCCCCGAGGTGGGCGCGTGAGGTGCGCGCGCCCGGCCCGGCCGCGTGAGGGCGGCCGGGCTCCCGCCGCCCGCCACCGGCTGATGACCGGGGCGCGGGCGGGGAAGCGGAGCGGGTCAGGACTTGGCGAGCAGCGAGCGCAGCACGTACTGCATGATGCCGCCGTGCCGGTAGTAGTCGGCCTCGCCGGGCGTGTCGATGCGCACGACCGCGTCGAACTCCACGTCGCCCGCCTTGACGTGCACCGTCTGCGGGATGGAGCCGTCGTTGAGCGCCTCGACGCCGGTGATGTCGAACGTCTCCTCGCCGGTCAGGCCCAGCGACTCGGCCGTGGCGCCCTCGGGGAACTGCAGCGGCAGCACGCCCATGCCGATGAGGTTGGAGCGGTGGATGCGCTCGTAGGACTCGGCGATGACGGCGCGGACGCCGAGCAGCGCGGTGCCCTTGGCGGCCCAGTCGCGCGAGGAGCCGGAGCCGTACTCCTTGCCGGCCAGGACGACCAGCGGGGTGCCGGCGGCGGCGTAGTTGACCGAGGCGTCGTAGATGAACGACACGGGCGCGTCGGCCTGGGTGAAGTCGCGGGTGTAGCCGCCCTCGGTGCCGGGCGCGATCTGGTTGCGCAGCCGGATGTTGGCGAACGTGCCGCGGATCATCACCTCGTGGTTGCCGCGCCGCGATCCGTAGGAGTTGAAGTCCTTGACCTCGACGCCGTTGGCCTGCAGGTACTGGGCGGCGGGGGTGCCGACCTTGATGGACCCGGCGGGCGAGATGTGGTCGGTGGTGACGGAGTCGCCCACCTTGACCAGCACGCGGGCGCCGGCGATGTCGGTCACCGGCTCCGGCTCCGGCGGCATGCCGTCGAAGTAGGGGGCCTTGCGCACGTAGGTGGAGGCCGGGTCCCACTCGAAGGTGTCGCCGGTCGGGATCGGCAGCGAGCGCCACAGGTCGTCGCCCTTGAACACGTCGGCGTAGTCGCGCTCGAACATGTCGCGGCCGATCGAGGAGTGGACGACCTCGGCGATCTCCTCCGGCGAGGGCCAGATGTCGCGCAGGTAGACGGGCTCGCCGTCGGTGCCGATGCCGAGCGGCTCGGTGTCGAGGTCGAGGTCCATGGTGCCGGCCAGCGCGTAGGCGACGACGAGCGGCGGGGACGCCAGGTAGTTCATCTTGACGTCGGGGTTGATGCGGCCCTCGAAGTTGCGGTTGCCGGACAGCACGGCGGTGACCGCGAGGTCGTTGGCCTGGACGGCCTCGGAGATCTCGGCGGGCAGCGGGCCGGAGTTGCCGATGCAGGTGGTGCAGCCGTAGCCGACGAGGTTGAAGCCGATCTTGTCGAGGTACGGCTGGAGGCCGGAGCGCTCGAAGTAGCCGGTGACGACCTGGGAGCCGGGCGCCAGGGAGGTCTTGACCCACGGCTTGCGGGTCAGGCCCTTCTCCACGGCGTTGCGGGCCAGCAGGGCGGCGCCGAGCATGACGTACGGGTTGGAGGTGTTGGTGCAGGAGGTGATCGCGGCGATGGAGACGATGCCGTGGTCGATCTCGAAGGAGGTGCCGTCGGCGAGCGTGACCGCGACCGGCTTGTGCGGGCGGGCGCCGTTGGCGTCGGCGTTGGAGGCGGGCGCGTCGGAGGCGGGGAAGCTCTCCTTGACGGCCTCGTCGACGCCGTCGGGGTCGTCGACGTAGGCGCGCACGTCGCGGCGCCAGGTCTCCTTGGCGGCCGACAGCTCGATGCGGTCCTGCGGGCGCTTGGGGCCGGCGATGGACGGCACGACGGTGCCCAGGTCGAGCTCGATGTACTCGGAGAACTGGGGCTCGGGGTCGTGCGGGTCGAGCCACAGGCCCTGGGCCTTGGCGTAGGCCTCGACGAGCGCGATCTGCTCCTCGGAGCGGCCGGTCAGGCGCAGGTAGTCGACGGTCTGGCCGTCGATGGGGAAGATGGCGCAGGTGGAGCCGAACTCGGGGCTCATGTTGCCGATCGTGGCGCGGTCGGCCAGCGGCACGGAGGAGACGCCCTCGCCGTAGAACTCCACGAACTTGCCGACGACGCCGTGCTTGCGCAGGATCTCGGTGATGGTGAGCACCAGGTCGGTGGCGGTGGCTCCGGCGGGCAGCTTGCCGCTGAGCTTGAAGCCGACGACGCGCGGGATGAGCATGGAGATCGGCTGGCCGAGCATGGCGGCCTCGGCCTCGATGCCGCCGACGCCCCAGCCGAGCACGCCGATGCCGTTCTCCATCGTGGTGTGGGAGTCGGTGCCGACGCAGGTGTCGGGGTACGCCTTGCCGTCGCGGGTCATGACGACGCGGGCCAGGTGCTCGATGTTGACCTGGTGGACGATGCCGGTGCCGGGCGGGACGACCTTGAACTCGTCGAAGGCGGTCTGGCCCCAGCGCAGGAACTGGTAGCGCTCGCGGTTGCGCTCGTACTCGCGCTCGACGTTGCGCTGGAAGGCGTCGGGGTGGCCGAAGTAGTCGACGATGACGGAGTGGTCGATGACCATCTCGGCCGGGGCGAGCGGGTTGATGCGGGCGGCGTCGCCGCCGAGGTCGCGCACGGCCTCGCGCATGGTGGCCAGGTCGACGACGCAGGGCACGCCGGTGAAGTCCTGCATGATGACGCGGGCGGGGGTGAACTGGATCTCCACGCTCGGCGCCGCGTTGGGGTCCCAGGAGCCCAGGGCGCGGATGTGGTCGGCGGTGATGTTGGCGCCGTCCTCGGTGCGGAGGAGGTTTTCCAGCAGGATTTTCAGGCTGTACGGGAGGCGGGCAGCGCCTTCGACAGCGTCCAGCCGGAAAATCTCATATGACGCGTCGCCGACGCGCAGCGTGTCACGGCTGCCGAAGCTGTTCGCGGACACGGTGATTCGCCTCCTCCATAGACAGTTGCTCACTTGAGATCCTGCCGCACGCGGGAAGCGTTCTCGACCTCAGGTCACCCTAAGTCGGCCGCACAGGTCTCTCGATGTCAAGATATCTCGAAAAGTATCTCGACATCAAGTTAAACGGGGGCGAGCCGCCAGAAGAGCAGGCCGACGATGGCCAGCGACAGCAGCGGAGCGAGGATCTTCTGCTCGAACTTGCGCCCCGTCTTGATGCCGATCTTCCACGGCAGCACGAACTTCATCGACAGCGGCCACAGCACCGGGCACCCGCGTTCGGTCATGCAGTCGCCCACCACGTGCATGAGGCAGCCGATCCCCACGGCCAGCCCCAGCCAGGCGTACCCCACCGAGAGCGACAGGAACACGGCGTAGAGCCCCGCCGTCAGGCCGATGTTGACCATGGCCGAGCCGAGCTTCTTACCCGGGATGCCGATGCCGATGGCACGCAGGGCCAGCCCGATGAGCAGCACGACCATGATGTCGCGGCCGATCGGATAGGTGTTGGCCAGCCAGTGCGTGCCGAACCCGACCGCCACCGCGAACGCCAGGGAGTGCGTGGCCCCCCGGTGCCCGCCGCTGATCCACGACACGCCCTTGCTCAGTAACCAGGTGACCGGGCCGAACGTCTGCGCGATCGTCGCGCTGGGGTGGTCGAGGTCGGGCAGCATGGCGGCGCCGGCGCAGATGATGGCCCCGGCGATCAGCTCGGCCGGGCTCAGCGCGGTGGCCATGATGCCGGTGTCGATGAACCGGGAGGACTCGTTGAGCAGCGGCAGCGCCGCGAGCGGCGGCGCCAGCCCCAGCCAGGCGATGACCCCGGTGAGCGCGTGCGTGTGCCCCATCATGATCGGGACTGTACGGCAATCCGCGCCGGTGTGCGGTGCCCGGGCGCGGACCCCGCGAAACGTCCCGCAAACGCAGACGAGGTCGTCTCCGCGGCGACAGCACCCCCCAGCCCTGCCGACGCGGAACGACCTCGTCTGCTGTGAACAACGGACGCCTCCCGGATCCTGTTCCCGGATTCCCGGAAGTTTTTGGTGATCTGTCTCACTTGAGCATCACCCTTGATGGCGACATTCTTCCGATATATCGTTGAAGCATCGAGAACGATCGCGAGGAGGCACCACGATGACATCCGCTCAGGCGGCCGGGGGCCAGTGGCCCGACGCGCACGAGTTCAAGAAAGCCGCGAAGGAGGCGATCAAGGCCGTGGCCGACGCCTTCGAGCAGGGCCACCACCACCGCGGCGGCCCGCACGAGCACCGGCACCGGGGGCGCCGCGGGCCGGGAGCGTTCCCGTTCGACCTGGGCCGGGGGCCGTGGGGTCAGGGCCCGTTCGGCGGACACCGGGGCTGGGGCGGCCGGCCGCGCAAGGCCAAGCGGGGCGACGTGCGCGCCGCGATCCTGGCCCTGCTGGCCGAGGAGCCGCGCAACGGCTACCAGATCATCCAGGAGATCGCCGAGCGCAGCGAGGGCGGCTGGAAGCCCAGCCCCGGCGCCGTCTACCCGGCGTTGCAGCAGCTCAGCGACGAGGGCCTGGTCATCTCCGAGGAGAACGAGGGCCGCAAGACCTTCCGGCTCACCGACACCGGCCGCGCCTACATCGAGGCGCACGCCGACGAGGTCCGCGCCCCGTGGGACGAGATGCGGCCCGACATCGACGACAGCACGGCCGACCTCTGGGACCTGTCGCGCCAGTCGGCGTTCGCGCTGATGCAGGTTCTGCAGACCGGCACTGATGCGCAAATCCGCGAAGCGCGTAAGACTCTGGTGGAGACCCGGCGCAGGCTCTACCAGATTCTGGCCGACGGCGACCCGGGTGAGGAGTGAGCCTTGAAGGGGGTGGCGACCGCCATGGACCACGGCGACCTGCGCATCGGTGACGCCGAGCGCGAGCGGACGATGGCCTCCCTGCGCGAGCACTTCGCGCTGGGGCGCCTGACACACGAGGAGCTGGACGAGCGGCTGGACCGGACGCTCGCCGCCCGCACCCGGCGGGACCTGGCCACGATCACGCAGGACCTGCCCGGCGAGGGCCCCGTCGCCCAGGCCGGGCCGGTGCCGCCGCACACGGTCGACTCCTGGCACGCGGCGATGCGCGAGCAGCGCGACCGCATGCGGGAGCTGGCCCAGCGGCACCCCGGCATGAGCCAGCACCTGCGCGGGCCCCGGCACCCGGGCCGCCGCCACGGCCACGGCCCGGGGCGGTTCGTGCCGATCCTGGTCCTGCTCATGGTGGCGATGGTGGTGACCGGCGGGGCGGGCCTGTTCAAGCTGCTCTTCTTCGTCGCGCTCGGGGCGATGGTGTTCTCGCTGGTCAAGCGGGCGTGCGACCGGAGGTGAGCGGGCTCAGCCCATCTCCTCCAGCCGGCGCCCCTTGGTCTCCTTGACCCACTTGAGGACGAAGGCGAACGACAGCAGGGCGAACAGGGCGTACATCGCGTACGTGAGCGGCAGGTTCCACTCGGCGAGGGCCGGGAACGTGACGGTGATCAGCCAGTTGGCGATCCACTGCGCGGCGGCGGCGACGCCGAGCGCGGCGGCGCGGATCCGGTTGGGGAACATCTCGCCGAGCAGCACCCAGACCACCACTCCCCACGACAGCGCGAAGAACAGCACGAACAGGTTGGCGGCGATCAGCGCGATCATGCCCTGCGGGTCGGGCAGCGACACGTCGCCGCCGACGGGCCTGGCGGAGCTGAACGCCCAGGCGGCGGCGGCCAGCGAGATCGCCATGCCGGCGGAGCCGATGAGGAGCAGCGGCTTGCGCCCGATCTTGTCGACGAGCGAGATGGCGATGAACGTGCCGATGATGTTGATGATCGAGCTGGAGAAGCTGATCAGCAGCGAGTTGGCCTGGTTGATGCCCACCGACTGCCACAGGACCGACGAGTAGTAGAAGATGACGTTGATTCCGACGAATTGCTGAAAGGCCGACAGGACGATGCCGATCCACACGATCGGCAGCAGGCCGAGCGCCGGGCCGCGCAGATCCTTCATCGTGGGCCTGGCCTCGGACCTCAGCACGTGCTGGATCTCCCGTACGCGCTCGTCCAGGTCCACGTCCTCGCCCTCGACCTCGGCCAGCACCGCGCGGGCCTGCCGGGTGCGGCCCGCCATGATGAGGTAGCGCGGCGACTCGGGGATCGTCGAGGCGAACAGCAGGAAGAGCAGCGCGGGCACGACGCAGGCGCCGAGCATCCACTGCCACGCCTCCAGCCCCCACAACTGGTTGTTCACGTCGCCGCCCGCCAGCCTGGCGATCACGTAGTTGACGAGCTGGGAGACGGCGATGCCGAGCACGATCGCGAGCTGCTGGAACGAGCCGAGCCTGCCCCGGTAGGCGGGCGGCGCCACCTCGGCGATGTAGGTGGGCCCGAGCACCGAGGCCATGCCGATCGCGGCGCCCGCGAGCACGCGCCACAGCGCCAGGTCCCAGATCGCGAACGGCAGCATCTGCCCGATCGAGCTGATGGCGAACAGCACCGCGGCCACCTGCATGGTCCGGGTGCGCCCCCACCGGTCGGCGAGCCGGCCGCCGATCCAGGCGCCGACGGCCGAGCCGAGCAGCGCGATCGCCACCACGAAGCCGGTCTCGACCGCGCCGACCGCGAAGTGGCGCTGGATGCCGACCACGGCGCCGTTGATGACCGAACTGTCGTAGCCGAACAGGAACCCGCCGATGGCCGCCGCCGCCGCGATGAAGACGACGTGACCCAGGTTCTCCTGATGGGCGTGCTGAGTAGCCATGCGGGTCCTTCCCCCTCTGGCTGAGGGACATACCCGTTACTACGTTACGTACTGCTCCAATTACTCAAACTTGGGCGAGCCAGAAGACCGCCACCACCACGGCCGCCACCGCCAGGGCGACGCCGTACAGCAGGACGGCGCGGCCCAGGCGGCGGCGCAGGTAGCCGGGCCGGTGCCGGTCGGCGGTCACAGGCGCGGGTCCACGGGCTCGGACTCC
Source organism: Nonomuraea sp. NPDC049725 (assembly GCF_040674795.1). Lineage (NCBI taxonomy): Bacteria > Bacillati > Actinomycetota > Actinomycetes > Streptosporangiales > Streptosporangiaceae > Nonomuraea > Nonomuraea sp. NPDC049725. The sequence continues at coordinate 503,566 of NZ_JBFANJ010000002.1, forward strand.
AGCGCGAGCACGGCGAAGACCGGCTCGTGCACCCGCCAGCCCGGCTCGCCGTCGGCCAGCCGCGCCAGCGCCTCCAGGCCGAGCGCGTGCTCGCGCAGCGCCAGCGACCGCTTCTTGCCGAGGAAGCGCCGGCGCAGCACGTCCAGCGACTCGGTGTAGTCGGGGCCGTAGATGATGCGCAGGTACTCGCGGCCCCGGACCTTGACGCCCGGCTGGACCCGGCCGCCGGTGTGCGCGGCGGGCTTGACCACCATGCCCTCGCCGCCCGCCGCCGTCATCGCCTCCCACCAGGCCGTCGCCTCGGCGCGGGAGGACGGCGAGTCCAGCGAGACGAACACGTGCCGGGTCGGCGCGATGATCGGCGCGTCGAGCAGCGCCAGCGTCGACAGGTGCCAGGCGTGCGGCTCCAGCGCCGTGGCCCGGCCCTCGCAGGCGAGGATCTGGAACGGCGCCAGCCGCACCCCCTCCAGGCCGTCGACCGGCCAGCAGTAGCGGGCGTAGGCGTCGCGGAACAGCGTGGCGTTGCCCGCCCGGCGGCGGGTGCGCTCCAGCAGCTCCGACACCTCCAGCCCGCGCGCGGCGGCGGCCTCCAGCGCCGAGACCGCCTCCGGCAGCGCGGCCCCGGCGGCGGCGCCCACGGACGCGTACTGGGACCTGATGAGCCCGTCCGCCTTCGCCGACCAGGGCAGCAGCTCGCAGTCGAGCACCACCCAGTCGGAGCCGAGCGCGTCCCACAGCGGCGCGCACGCCTCCCGCAGCCGGTCGACCAGCGGCGTCAGGTCGTCGAAGAACGGCCGCCCGGTGCGCGTGTAGACGGCGCCCGCGCTGCCGTCGGTGACGCCGAACCGCGCCGCCGCCACCTCGGGCGTGCGGGCGAGCACGGCCACGGCCCGCGAGCCCATGTGCTTCTCCTCGCACACGACCTCGCTCACCCCGGCCTCGGCGAACTCCGCGAACGCCTCCTCCGGGTGCTCCAGGTAGCCGTCGAGCGCGGACGTCTGCGACGGCGCCATCGTCGGCGGCAGGTAGACGAGCCAGCGCGGGTCGACCGCGAAGCGGCTCATGACCTCCAGCGCCGCGGCGGCGTTCTCCTCGGCCACCTTGACCCGGCCGGCGAAGCGCGTCTCGACGTGGCGGGTGCCCTGCACGTCGCCGATGTCGAGCATGACCGCGTCACGCGCCGGGGCGGCCAGCGGCTTGACCGGCTCGTACCACACCTTCTCCGCCGGGACCCGGACGAGCTCGCGCTCCGGGTAGCGCAGCGCGGTCAGGTGACCGCCGAACACGCAGCCGGTGTCGAGGCAGATCGTGTTGTTGACCCATTCCGGCTGCACCGTCGGCGTGTGGCCGTAGACGACCATGGCCCGGCCCCGGTACTCCTCGGCCCACGGGTAGCGCACGGGCAGCCCGTACTCGTCGGTCTCGCCGGTGGTGTCGCCGTACAGGGCGAAGGCGCGCACGCGGCCGGAGGCGCGGCCGTGGTAGGCCTCCTTGAGCCCGGCGTGCGCGACCACGAGCCGCCCCTCGTCCAGCACGTAGTGGCTGAGCAGCGAGTCCATGAACGTCCGCGCCGACTCGACGAACTCCGGCGGCTCGGCGGCGAGCTGGTCGAGCGACTCCTGCAGCCCGTGGGCCACCTTGACGTTGCGCCCTGCCAGCGCGCGCACGAGCTTCTGCTCGTGGTTGCCGGCCACGCAGATCGCGGTGCCGGCCGCGACCATGCTCATGACCAGCCGCAGCACGCCCGGCGTGTCGGGGCCCCGGTCAACGAGGTCGCCGACGAACACGGCGGTGCGGCCCTCGGGGTGCGTGAGCCCCTGCCAGCCGAGCTCGGCCAGCAGCGCCTCCAGCTCCGCCCGGCAGCCGTGGACGTCGCCGATGATGTCGAACGGGCCGGTCAGCTCGCGCCGGTCGGACCACGCCTTCTCGTACGTGATCTCCGCCCGCTCGATCTCCTCGACGCCGCACAGCACGTGGACCTTGCGGAAGCCGTCGCGGGAGATCTTGCCGAGCGAGCGGCGCAGGTCCTTGCGCTGGCGGATCACCACGCGGGCGCCGAAGTCGCGGTCGGGGCGGCCGGCGTTGCGCTCGACGGCGACCTCCTCCGGCACGTCGAGCACGATGGCGTCGGCCATCACGTCGTGCTGCCGGGCGAGGTCGATGAGGCTCTTGCGGGCCGCGTACTGCACGTTGGTGGCGTCGACCACGGTGAGCAGGCCGCGCGACAGGCGCACGCCGACGATGTGGTGCAGCAGGTCGAACGCGGCGGGGGTGGCGCTCTGGTCGTTCTCGTCGTCGGAGACCAGGCCGCGGCAGAAGTCGGACGAGATGACCTGCGACGGCTTGAAGTGGCGGGCGGCGAAGGTCGACTTGCCGCTGCCCGAGACGCCGACGAGCACGACGAGCGACAGCTCGGGAACGCTAATCACGGGTGAACACCCCCATCTGGGTCGGCGGGCCGACCTCCGGATCCTCCTCGCCCACGGGCCGGAACGCGACCCGGTAGCCGTGCCGGGAGGCCACGTCCTGGGCCCAGGCGGCGAACTCGGCCCTGGTCCACTCGAAGCGGTGGTCGGCGTGGCGCAGGCCGGTCAGGAACTCGTAGCGGACGTTGTACTCGACGTTGGGCGTGGTCACGAGCACGTGCGCGGGCCTGGCGTGGCCGAACACGACGTGTTCGAGCGCGGCCAGCCGGGGCGGGTCCACGTGCTCGATCACCTCCATCAGCACGGCGGCGTCGTAGCCGGCCAGGCGCTTGTCGGTGTAGGTGAGCGCGCCCTGGAACAGCGTGAGCCGGGCGCGCTTGGCGTCGGGCATGCGCTCCAGCTTGAGCTTGCGGGCGGCGATGGTCAGCGCCATCGGCGAGACGTCCATGCCGGCGACCCTGGCGAAGCGCGGCCTGGACAGCAGCGCCCCGACCAGCTCGCCCTGGCCGCAGCCCAGGTCGATCACGCTGACGGCGCCGAGCTCCTCCAGCGTCTCCAGCACGGTCTCGCGGCGCCGCGTGTTGAGCGGCGTGCGCCTGGCGGGCCGCTCGCCGAGCCCGTCCGCCTCCGCCTCCGCCTCGGCGGCCTCGTCGGCGGCGGTCTCCCCCGCCGGGGCGTCCTCCGCGACCGCGGGCTCCAGCTGCTCCTCGGTGTCGTCGCCCAGCTCGGCCAGGCGGGCGAGCGCGACGCGGGCCATGCTCCAGCGCCGCCCCAGGTAGCGGCGGACGATCAGCCCGCGTTCCGGGTGGTCGCGCAGCCAGCCCTCCCCGGCGCGCACGAGCTTGTCGATCTCGTCCGGCGCCATCCAGTAGTGCTTGGCCTCGTCCAGCACCGGCAGCAGCACGTACAGGTGGTTGAGCGCGTCGGCCAGCCGCGCGGTGCCGTCGAGCGTGAGCCGCACGTACCGCGAGTCGCCCCACTCGGGGAAGCCCGCGTCGAGCAGCACCGGCTCGGCGGTGACGTGCCAGCCGAGCGGCGTGAACAGCCGCCCGGCCAGCTCGGGGCCGCCCCGGCAGGGCAGCGCGGGCAGCCGGATCCGCAGCGGCAGCGGCGTGGCGGCCAGCTCCGGCCGGGCGTTGCAGCGTCCGGCCCGCGCGGTGCGGAACACGTCGGCCAGCGCCACGGCCAGCAGCGACGAGGCCGCGTAGGGCCGGTCGTTGACGTACTGCGACAGGCTGAAGTCGGGCGATCCCTTGCCCCGTGACCGGGCCAGCTTGACCGGGTCGACGTCGAGCAGGAGCGCCGCCGTGCAGCGTTCCGCGCCCGCCTCGGGGTAGAACACCGTCGCCTCGCCGAACGACTGGGCGAACCGTTGCACCCGGTCGGGATGCTTGTGCAGCAGGAAGCCCAGGTCGGTGGCAGGCGACACGGTGGTGGAGATCGTCAGCAACACCCCGCCAAGTGTGCCGCAGCCCGGCTGGGACATGCCACCGCATATCCGATCAGACGTGCGGCAACACCTCGGCCGCGATCAGCTCCAGGTGGTCCAGGTCGGCCAGGTCCATCACCTGGAGGTAGACGCGCTCGGCCCCCAGCTCGCCGAGCTTGCCGATCTTCTCCAGCACCTCGGCGGGCGTCCCGGCGAGCCCGGCCTCGCGCAGCGTTTCGAGCGGCTGCTCGATGGCGGCGGCCCGGCGCTCCAGCTCGGCCTGGTCGCGCCCGACGCACACGGTCTGCGCCGCCGACAGGACGACCTGGCGTCCGGTCCGCTCGCACGCCTGCCGGACCCGGTCGAAGGCGGCGCCGGTGTCGCCGAGCCGGTGGAACGGCACGTTGTACTCGTCGGCGAACGTGGCGGCCAGCCGGGGCGTGCGCTTGGCGCCGACGCCGCCGATGATGATCGGCGGGCCGGGCCGCTGCGCCGGCTTGGGCAGCGCGGGCGAGTCGACGAGCCGGTAGTAGCGGCCGTCGTAGGAGAACGACTTGCCGGCCGCCCACAGCCCCCGGACGATCTCCAGCTGCTCCTCGAAGCGGCCGAACCGCTCCGCCACCGGCGGGAACGGGATCCCGTACGCGGCGTGCTCGCCGTCGAACCAGCCGGTGCCGAGCCCGAGCTCGACGCGCCCGCCGCTCATGGCGTCGACCTGGGCGACGCTGATCGCCAGCGGGCCGGGCAGCCGGAACGTCGCGGGTGTCACCAGCGTGCCCAGCCGGATCCCGGACGTCTCCCGCGCCAGCCCCGCCAGCGTGATCCACGCGTCCGTCGAGCCGGGGCCCGGGTCGCCCGCGCCGATGCGCTGGTAGTGGTCGGACCGGAAGAACGCGTCGAAGCCGAGGCGCTCGGTGGCCTGGGCGACGGCGAGGAGATCGTCGTAGGTGGCGCCCTGCTGGGGCTCGGTGAAGATCCGCAACTTCATGTCGCCATTATCGCCACACAACGGACGTCATCCGGAGATTGCCCCCGCGACACCGCGAACGCTTGCTAACGTCCACCCTCAAGCGCACCCTGTAGCTTTGCGAACACGGAGGGTGGTCGACATGTCGGCTTCGCGGCGCAGAAGACCCACCGGCACGCTCCCGCGGCCCTTCGCGGTCCTGTTCGCCCTGGCCCTGACCGGCGCGACGGGGGTGGCGGTCTCGCTGCTGCCCGCCCGCGCCACGCTCCAGCCGGCCGACCCGCCGCCCCCGGCCGCGCGGCCCTCCCCGTCCCCCTCGCCGACGCCGCCGCCCGTGCCCGGCGGCTACGTCGGCTTCGTCGACACCGCCGCCGACCCGGGCTTCGACCTGCCGGCCGACTCGCGCCGCACCGGGGTGCGCTGGTACGCGCTCGGCCACCTGGTCGCCGGGCCCGACGGGTGCGGCGTGCGCTGGGCCGGGCGGCTCGACTTCGGCCACGACCCGGTCGCCAACAAGATCGGGCGGCTGCGCGCCAGGGGCGGCGACGCCGGGCTGGTCTTCGGCGGCCCCGACGGGCGGGAGGCCGCCGCCACCTGCACCAGGCCGGGCGCGCTCGCCGCCGCCTACCGGCGGGCCGTCGGCGCGTTCGACGCCGCCTACATCGACTTCGACCTGCGCTCCGACGCCGCCCTCGACCCGCGCTCGGGCGCCGGGGAGGCCACGGTGCTGCGGCGGGCGCGGGCGATCCGGGCGCTGCAGCAGGAACGGCGGCTGCGGGTCGGCTTCACGCTGCCGCTCAAGCCGTACGGGCTGGCCGCGCGCGACGTCGAGACGCTGCGGCTCACCCGGCGGGCGGGCGCCGACGTCTCCGGCGTCAACCTGCTGGCCGAGATCGAGCCGCAGAGCGCGCCCGAGGGCCGGATGCAGCGGCTCGCCGAGGCGCTGCGCGCCGCCCGCACCCAGCTCGCCGAGGTGTACGGCCCGGCCGAGCCCGACGACGCCTGGCGGCGGATGGCGGTGACCTGCGTGCTGTCCGGCCCGGACGACCTGAGCGAGGGCGACGCCCGCAAGCTCACCGCCTTCGCCGCCCGCTACGGCGTGCCGTGGCTGTCCGCACGGGGCGCCGAGCCCGCCCCGGAGGCGGCCCGCGTCCTGCACGGCTTCTCCGCGTGACCTCGGCGCACCCCCGCTGAAACTATAAGGTTGTCCCGATACGGGGTGCTTTTGGGCGATAGGGGGATGGGCGGGTGTCCACCAGGCCGGAGACCGCGAAGAAGCTCCTGCTCTACTGGATGGACGGCATGGTCGTCCTCCTGGGCTTCTTCCTCGTCGCGGTGATGGTGAACGCCACGACGGAGGGCCGGCAGTCCCCCGTCACCACCGCCGTGGGCCTGCTGTCCATGGCCGGCGTGATGGTCCTGTACTCCCTCGTGATGCGCGACGCCTACGACGAGCGCCCCCGGCCGACGGCGAAGCTGGTCGCCGGCGGGCTGCTCACCGCCGCCGCGATGCTGCCGGTCCTGCCCCTGCCGCCCGACGCCAGCGGCACCTGGGAGACGCTGACGTACGTGTGGCTCTCCTCCGTCGCGCTGTATATGCCGCTGTGGGTGACCGTCTGCGCCGGCGCCACGCTCGTCACCGCGATCACCGTGTACGTCTCGGCCGCGCTGGACCAGCCCTGGCAGGCGGTGCTGGGCAGCCAGGCGCTGAGCGCGGTCTTCATCCCGGCCGCCACCTGGATCTGGTGCTGGCTGTGGCGGACGATCCGCGACGCGCACGACAGCCAGGCCGCCAAGGCCCGCCTCGCCGTGGCCGAGGAGCGGCTGCGCTTCGCCCGCGACCTGCACGACCTGCTCGGCCACAGCCTGTCGGTGATCACGCTGAAGAGCGAGCTGGCCGCCAAGCTCGCCACCAAGGACGCCGCCAAGGCCGGGCGCGAGATGGCGGAGGTGCGCCGCCTGGCCGGTGAGTCGCTGGTCGAGGTGCAGGTGGCCGTCGACGGCTACCGGATGCTGGACCTGGACGCGGAGCTGAGGGGCGTGCGCGCCGCGCTGGAGGGGGCCGGGGCCCGCTGCGTGACCGACGTCCGGGCCGACGACCTGTCGCCCGAGGCCCGTACGCTGCTCGCCTGGGCGGTGCGTGAGGGGGCCACCAACGTGCTCAAGCACAGCAAGGCCACGAGCTGCGAGATCACCATCGCCCGCGGGGTGCTGGAGATGCGCAACGACGGGGTGCCGCCGGACGCGCCCGCGGGCGCCGGGAGCGGGCTGCGCGGGCTGGCCGAGCGGATGGCGACGGCGGGCGGCTCGTTCTCCGCCTCGCCCACGCCCGCCGGGGAGTTCCTGCTGCGCGCGGAGGTGCCCGTATGAGCCGGCCCGCCCGCGCCGGCCGGGTGCGCGCGGCCACCAAGCTGGACAAGATCCGCTGGATCGTCGTCTACTCCGGCGACATCGGCTTCCTCATCGGCCTGGTGGGGCTGCTGCACCTGGCGCTCCTGGTGCTCGAGTACGGCCTCCCGGTGCCCGTGGCCGTGATCTCCGGGGCGTTGCAGCTGGCCCTGATCGTGATGGCGAGCCGGGCGGTCCGGATCGCCGTGCGCGGCGAGCGGCGTCCGACCGCCATGCTCGTGGCCGGCGGGGTGATCACGCTGCTGCAGCTGGTGATCCCGGTCATCTGGGCCGCTCCCGTGTGGCTGGCCACGATCGCGCCGTTCGTGCGCCGCCGGACCCTGGCCGCGGCGACGCTGGCCACGCTCGGGCTGACCACGGCCAACCTCCTCATCGCCGGCGACCTCCAGCCGCTGCCGCTGGTCGTGCAGAGCGCGCTCAGCGTGGCGCTCGGCGCCGGCATGCAGGCCAACATGTGGCTGTGGCGCCTCGCCAAGGAGGCGCACGAGGGGCAGGAGGCCAAGGCGCTGCTGGCGGTGTCGGAGGAGCGGCTGCGGTTCGCCCGCGACCTGAACGACCTGCTCGGCCAGAGCCTGACCGGCATCGCGGCCCGCGCGGCGGGCGCCCAGGAGCTGCTGCGCGCCGACCCGGAGGACGCGGCGCGCGAGATGTTCGAGGTGCGCGACACGGCCCGGCAGGCGCTGCGCGAGGTGCGCGCCACCGTGCAGAGCTACCGGGCACTCGACTTCGACGAGGTGCTGGCCAGCGTCCGCGCCGTGCTGGAGGCCGCCGACGTGCGCTGCACGGTCGAGGCCGGCGACACCGCCGGCCTGGCGCCGGAAACCCGTACGCTGCTGGCCACCGTGGTCCGCGAGGGCGCCACCAACGTCCTCAAGCACAGCCGGGCCGAACGCTGCACGATCACGATCAGGGAAGGAATCCTCGAGATGTCCAACGACGGCGTCAGCGGGGCCGTGGGCGAGCACGCCCCCAACGGTCTCGGCGGCCTCGCCAAGCGCGTCGCGACCGCCGGCGGCTCGCTCTCGGCCGCGCCCACCCCCGACGGCGCCTTCCTGCTCAGGGTCGAGGTGCCCGCATGACCACGCGCGTGCTGCTGGCCGACGACGAGCACCTGATCCGCGGCGCCATCGCCGCCCTGCTGGACCTGGAGGACGGCATCCAGGTCGTCGCCCAGGTCGGCCGGGGCGACGAGGTCGTGGCGGCCGTCGCGGAGCACCGGCCGGACGTGGCGGTGCTCGACATCGAGATGCCCGGCATGGACGGGCTCAGCGCCGCCGAGCGGATCAGCGCCGACTGCAAGATCGTCATCCTGACGAGCCTGGGCCGGCCCGGTTACCTGCGCCGCGCGATGGCCGCCGGGGTGAGCGGGTTCCTGGGCAAGGACGCCTCGGCGGAGGAGCTGGCGATGGCGATCCGCAAGGTGCAGGCGGGCGGGCGCTACCTGGACGCCGAGCTGGCGGCGGCGGCGATGGCGGCCGGCGACAGCCCGCTGACCGACCGGGAGCGGGACGCGCTGCGCCTGGCGGCCGACGGCATGGCCATCTCCCGGATCGCCGGGGAGCTGCACCTGACGGAGGGCACCGTGCGCAACTACCTGTCGAGCGCCATGACCAAGCTCAACGCCCAGAACCGGCTGGAGGCCATCCGCACCGCCCAGCGCATGGGCTGGCTGTGACGGGTCAGGCGTCCGCGCGGACCGGTTCCTCCCAGTCGACGCGGTAGTCGTAGATCCACCGGCTCGGGTCCTCGCCCCGGCGGGCCATCCGCTTCAGCGCGGCCGACATGATGAGGTCGCGCGGGATGCGGGCGATCGGTCCGAGCCCCTTCCAGCCGCCGGTGCTGTTGCCCTGGGCGACGACGCGCTCGACGCGGGCGCGGCGCAGCCGCTCGTAGGCGGTGAAGGCGGCCGTGACGCCGGGGCTGTCGCGCAGGCACTTGGCCAGGACGACGGTGTCCTCGATGGCCATGGCGGCGCCCTGCCCGATCGACGGGGCGGTGGCGTGGGCGGCGTCGCCGATGACGATCATCCGGTCGCGGTGCCAGCGGGGCACGGCCGGGACGTCGTACGTCTTCCAGGCGTCGAAGATCTTGCCGGAGGCCGCGACGAGGTCGGCGGCGGGGCCCTCGTCGTCGCGGAACAGGCCGAGCAGGTGGGCCCGCCACTCCTCCGGGCCGGTCGCGGCCAGCTCGGCGCGGGTGGGCTCGGCCTTCCTGGTGAGGTTGGCCGCCCACCAGACCTCGCCGTCCGGGTGGGTGAGGTGCGCGAAGAAGGCGTGCCGCCCGAAGATCGCGCACATCAGGCCCGGCTCGGCGCCGGTGGACACGCCGCGGGCGTAGCCGCCGGTGTTGAGCAGTCCCGAGTAACGGACGCCGGGCGCGTGCGGGTCGATGATCTCGCGGGTGCGTGACCACAGCCCGTCGGCGCCGATGAGCAGGTCGCCCTCGGCCGTGCCGCCGTCGGCGAACCTGGCCAGCACCCGGCGGCCGTCGCTCTCGGCCTCGACGAGCCGCTTGCCGTACTCGATCGGCACGCCGAGCCGTTCGGCGTGCAGGCGGAGCAGGCGGTAGAGGTCGGCGCGCTTGACGGTCCGGCTGACGGTGCCGTCGGGGAGCGGGTCGCCGTAGCGCAGCTCGCCGAGCTTCCTGCCGGAGCCGCTGGTCAGGGCCATCCTCGGCGTCGCGAAGCCGATCTCCCTGGCGTCGACGCCGAGGGTGCGTAAGGCGTGGAGCGCGTTGACCGCGAGGGTCAGGAAGGCGCCGGCGTTGTCGGCGTCGCGGTCGTAGGCCTCGTGGACGACGGCGGCGATGCCCGCCTTGTGCAGCGCGATCGCGCTCAGCGTGCCGGCGATGCCGCCGCCCGCGATCAGCGATGTGTATGTCATACACTCGAATATATGGCATACACTTCGGGAGGAGTCAACGAGTGAAGGCGGAGCGATGAAGGAAGAGCTGCCCGCGGGCCTCGCCGAGCTGTGGGACCGGCTCGGCGCGCCCGAGCCCGCGCCGAGAAACCGGCTGACGCTCTCCCGCGTCACCGGCGCGGCCGTCGAGCTGGCCGACGCCGACGGGCTCGACGCCGTGTCGATGGCCCGGGTCGCCGAGCGGCTCGGCTACACCACGATGTCGCTCTACCGGCACCTCAAGAGCAAGAACGAGCTCCTGCTGCTGATGCTCGACCGCGTCGCGGCCCTGCCCCCCGAGCTGGACGAGCCCTTCGACGGCTGGCGCGACGGCCTGGAGCGCTGGTGCCGGGCGCAGTGGGAGATGCTGCACGCCCACCCCTGGATCGTGCACCTGCCGATCACCGGGCCGCCGATCACGCCCAACCAGCTCGCCTGGACCGACCGCGCCCTGCGCACGCTGCGCGGCACCGGGCTGAGCGAGGCCGACAAGGCGGGCGTCGCCCTGCTGGTCGCCAGCCACCTGCACACCGTGGCGCGGCTCGGCGCCGACCTCGGGCCCGCCGCCTCGGGCGAGTCGATCGCCGCCTACAGCGACCTGCTCGGCAGGCTGGTCGACGGGGTCCGCTTCCCCGCGCTGCGGGCCGCCGTCGACGCCGGCGCCTACGACTATCCCGCGGGCACCCCGGCCGAGGAGCGGCGGCTGGACTACCGGTTCGGGCTCGCCCGCATCCTCGACGGCGTCGCCGCGCTGATCAGCTCGGCCGGCGGGTGAGCAGCGCCACGCACTCCACGTGGTGAGTTTGCGGGAAGGCGTCGAAGGCGCGCAGGTCACCCAGCTCGTAGCCGCGCTCGGCGAACCACTTCAGGTCGCGGGCCAGCGTCGCCGGGTCGCACGACACGTACACCACGCGCAGCGGCTCCAGCGACACCACGCGCTCCACCACGTCGAGGCCCAGCCCCGAGCGGGGCGGGTCGACCACGACGAGGTCGGCCCGCTCGATCTGGAAGCGGTCCAGCGCCTCCTCCACCCGGCCCCGCTCGACCCTCGCCTGAGGCAGGTCGCGCAGGTTGGCGCGGGCGTCGCGCACGGCGGCGGCCTCCGACTCCAGCCCGAACACCGCCCCTTCGGGTCCGACCGCCTCGGCCAGGCCCGCCGCGAACAGGCCCACGCCGCAGTAGAGGTCGAGCGCCCACTCCCCCGGCTCCGGCGCCGCGTAGGCGAGCACGGCGTCGAGGAGCGTCTCGGCCGCGCCGGGATGCACCTGCCAGAAGCCGCTCCCGGAGACGCGGAACTCGCGGTCGCCCACCCGCTCGTGCAGCAGCCCGGAGCCGTGGCGCGGCACGGTGCGGCCCTTGCCCTGGTCGAGCAGGATCGAGGCGGGCGCGTCGAGGTCGGGCACCGCCACCTTGCGGCGCGGGCGCGGCGCGACCACGACGGCCCGGTCGCCCTCGGAGGAGGCGATCACCTCGACCGACGCGGCGCCCGGCCACTGGTGGTCCTCGGCGGCGACGGCCTCCACCTCCGGGTGCGCGATCAGGCAGGCGTCGATGAGCTGGAGGTCGTGCGAGCGGTGCTTGCGCAGCCCGAGCCGGCCGTCGGGCAGGGCGGCGAACTGGACGCGGGTGCGCCAGCCGAGGCCGTCCTTGGCGCCCGGCACCTCCTCCACGACCACGTCACGCTCGATGCCGGCCAGCCGGTGGAGCTGCTCGGCGACCACGGCCGCCTTGAGCCCGCGCTGCGCCTCCAGCGTGGCGTGCTGCCAGTCGCAGCCGCCGCACAGCCCGGGCCCGGCATAGGGGCACGGCGGGACGACGCGGTCGGGCGACGGCTCAAGGATCTCCACGGCGTCGGCGCGCAGGAACCGGGTGGTCTCCTCGGTGACCTCGGCGCGGACCCGCTCCCCCGGCAGCGCGTGCCGGACGAACACCACGCGCCCTTCGTGGCGCGCCACGCACCAGCCGCCGTGGGCGACCGGACCTACTGTCAGCTCGAGTGATACCTGTTCCACACGCATACCCTATGCCCAGCCGGGTGGCACTCCTCCGGTTACGCTGAGTGGTCGCACGCTCGTCAGTGGTTCGGGGGGACGCTGAGTTGTGGAAGCTGGGGTTCGGGGGGACTCTGCTCGGCACGCTGTTCTTCTGCGCGTCGCTGACGCCGTCGCTGCTGCCCCGGACGTGGCTCTACCAGGGGGTCATGGGCGCGGTCACGGCCGTGCTCGGCTACGCCGCCGGGGCCTCGGCGGGCGCGGTGTGGCGGGCGCTGGTGCGCCGCCGCCCGCCGGAGCGCTGGCGCCGGCCGGCCTGGCGGATCATGCTGACCGGCTGCGCGCTGCTGACCGCCGCCGCGCTGTGGTACAGCTACGACTGGCAGCGCGACCTGCGGGCGCTCATGGGCATGGACACCGCGATCACCTGGTTCCCGCCGGTCATCCTGGCGCTGGCCGTGGTGCTGTTCGCGCTGTTCCTGGGCCTGGCCAGGCTCGTACGGCTCGGCGGGCGCAAGCTGATCGCCTGGCTCGACAGGTTCGTCCCGTTCTACGTGGGTCACGTGCTCGGCGTGCTGGTCGTCGGCTTCCTGGTGGCGGTGTTCGCCAACGACGTGCTGTTCTCCGGGTTCGTCCGGACGATGAGCGACATCTCGTCCGTGACCAACGCCACCACGCACCCGGGCGTCCACCGGCCGGCCTCCGCGTCGCTGTCCGGCGGCCCCGGGTCACTGGTGAGCTGGGACTCCCTGGGCAGGGAGGGGCGCAGGTTCGTCGGCACGGCCACCACCCCGGCCCGGCTGCGGGAGTTCACCGGGCAGCCCGCCCGGCAGCCCATCCGCGTGTACGTGGGGCTCGACACGACGGCCTCACCGCGTGACCAGGCGGCCCTGGCGGTGCGCGAGCTGGAGCGCACGGGCGCGTTCGACCGCGCGGTGCTGGCCGTGCTGGGCACCACCGGCACCGGCTGGGTCGACCAGGGCATGGCCGATCCGCTGGAGTACATGTACGGGGGCGACTCGGCCCTGGTCGCGCTGCAGTACTCCTACCTGCCGAGCTGGGTGTCGTTCCTGGTCGACCAGAAGAAGGCGGCGCAGGCCGGGGCGGCGCTGTTCGACGCGGTGCGCTCCCGGTGGGAGCAGCTGCCCGCCGGCGACCGGCCCAAGCTGGTGGTCTCGGGCGAGAGCCTGGGCTCGTTCGCGCTGGAGAACGCCTTCCGCGACGTGGACGACCTGGCCGCCAGGACCGACGGCGCGCTGTTCGTCGGGCCGCCGAACGCCAACCCGATCTGGAACGAGGTCACCGCCGGCCGCGACCGGGGCAGCCCGCTGTGGCGGCCCGTCTACCAGGACGGCGTCACCGTCCGGTTCGCCCAGCGGCCCGGCGACCTGGAGCGGCCGCCCGGCCCGTGGAAGGAGCCCCGGGTCGTCTACCTGCAGAACGCCTCCGACCCGGTCGTGTGGTGGACGCCCCGGCTGATCTACGACCGGCCCGGCTGGCTGGAGGGGCCGCGCGGGCCCGGCGTCAACCCGCAGATGAACTGGTTCCCGCTGGTCACGTTCTGGCAGGTGCTGGTGGACATGACGGCGGGACTGTCGGTGCCGCCCGGCCACGGCCACCGCTACGGCCCGAACATCGCCGACGGGTGGGCCGCCGTGGCGGCGCCGCCCGGGTGGAGCGAGGCCGACACCGCCAGGCTGCGCGGGCTGCTGCTCAGCGGTTCTTGACCTGCTCGCCGCCCGACCGCCGCGCCACGCCCGGCGCGTACTGCTCGGGACGCCCGCGCAGCCGGTCGGAGGAGTGGAGCTGCCACGGCACGCTCGTCACCATGACGCCCGGCTTGAACAGCAGCCGCGCCTTCAGCCGGAACGCGCTCTGGTTGTGCAGCAGGTGCTCCCACCAGTGGCCGACCACGTACTCGGGGATGAAGACCGTCACCACGTCGCGCGGCGAGCGGCGGCGCACGGTCTTGACGTAGTCGAGGATCGGCTGGGTGATCTCCCGGTAGGGCGAGTTGAGCATCTTGAGCGGCACCGGGATGCCGCGCCGCTCCCACTCCTCCTGCAGCGCCCGCGCCTCCTTGCCCTCGACGCCGACCGTGATGGCCTCCAGCGTGGACGGCCGGGTGGCGCGGGCGTAGGCCAGGGCCCGCAGCGTCGGCTTGTGGATCTTCGAGACGAGCACGATGGCGTGGTTGCGGGCGGGCAGCGTCGACTCGTCGTACTCCTCGGTGATCTCCAGCTCGGCGGCGACGTTGTCGTAGTGGCGCCTGATGGCCTTCATCATGAGGAACAGGATCGGCATCGCGATGCACACGATCCACGCGCCGACCACGAACTTGGTGAGCAGCACCACCACGAGCACCAGCCCGGTCATGACCGCGCCGAAGAAGTTGATCGTACGCGAGCGGTGCATCTGGTGGCGGGCCTTCAGGTCCTCCTCGGTCTTGAGCCGGCGGGTCCAGTGGATGACCATGCCGGTCTGGCTGAGCGTGAACGAGACGAAGACGCCGACGATGTAGAGGTTCAGCAGGCGGCTGACGTCGGCGTCGAAGCCCCACAGCAGCAGGCAGGCCATCAGGGCCAGGATGATGATGCCGTTGGAGAAGGCGAGCCGGTCGCCGCGGGTGTGGAGCTGGCGCGGCAGGTAGCGGTCCTGGGCGAGGATCGAGCCGAGCACCGGGAAGCCGTTGAAGGCGGTGTTGGCGGCCAGGAACAGGATGAGCGCGGTGACGCCGGAGATGACGACGAACGGCAGCGACCCGCCGCCGAAGACCGCGTCGGCCACCTGCGAGATGATCGGCTGCTGGTGGTAGCCGGGGCCGACCGGCGTGCCGTCGGGCCGCAGCAGGTCGGTGGCGGCCACCGACGGCTCGGCCACCTTGACCCCGGAGGCCAGGCCCAGCGCGATGATGCCGCCGAACATGCTGATCGCGATCAGGCCCATCATGAGCAGCGTGGTGGCGGCGTTGCGGCTCTTGGGCTTGCGGAAGGCGGGCACGCCGTTGCTGATGGCCTCGACGCCGGTCAGGGCCGCGCAGCCGGTGGAGAAGGCGCGCAGCACCAGGAACGCCGCCGCGAACATGGTCAGGTCGGTCTGCTCCGGCACGATGTCGAAGTCGGCGCTCGGCGCGCGCAGCTCCTCCTTCAGGAAGACGACCTCGAACCCGCCCACGGCGATCATGCCGAGCACCGCGATCATGAACGCGTACGTGGGGATCGCGAACGCGGCCCCCGACTCGCGCAGGCCGCGCAGGTTGACGACGGTGAGCAGGATGACGATCCCGATGGCCACGGCGGGCTTGTGCTGGGCCACGAACGGGATCGTCGCGCCCACGTAGTCGACGCCGTTGGCCACCGACACCGCGACCGTGAGCACGTAGTCGACCATGAGGGCGCTGGCCACGGTGAGCCCCGCGTTGGCGCCCAGGTTGGTGGTGGCCACCTCGTAGTCCCCGCCGCCGCTCGGGTAGGCGTGCACGTTCTGCCGGTAGGAGGCCACGACCGTCAGCATCACGACCACGACGGCGATCGCGATCCACGGGCTGTAGGCGTAGAACGAGACACCCGCCAGCGACAGGATGACCAGAATCTCCTGCGGCGCGTAGGCGACGGAGGAGAGCGCGTCGCTGGCGAACACGGGCAGGGCGATGCGTTTCGGCAGGAGTTGCTCGTGAAGCTGGCCGCTTCTCAGGGCCCGCCCCACGAGCAGGCGTTTGACAAGATCCGATGCTTTCGCCACGTTACGGAATGCTAGTCCTATGTGCCTGTGCCGCCGACGGGGCGCTCCCGGTGGACGCCATACTGGTGTCGAGCAACGGGCCGACCGCGGAGTGCGGGGGAGTATGCATATAGTGATCATGGGGTGTGGCCGGGTCGGATCGACCCTCGCGCACATCCTTGAGGACAACGGGCATTCGGTCGCGATCATCGACCGGGACCCGCAGGCGTTCCGCAGGCTGCGGGCCGGGTTCCGCGGCCGCCGGGTCACCGGCATCGGCTTCGACCGCGACGTGCTCACCGAGGCGGGCGTCGAGTCCGCCGCCGCGTTCGTGGCGGTCTCCAGCGGCGACAACTCCAACATCATCTCCGCCCGCGTGGCCCGCGAGACGTTCGGCGTCGACGACGTGGTGGCGCGCATCTACGACCCCCGGCGCGCCGAGGTCTACCAGCGGCTCGGCATCCCGACCGTGGCGACCGTGCGCTGGACCGCCGACCAGATCCTGCGCCGCGTCCTGCCCGAGGGGGCCGAGCCGCTGTGGCGCGACCCGACCGGCACCGTCGTGCTGGCCGAGGTGACGGTCAACCCGGCCTGGATCGGCACCCGCGTCGTCGACCTGGAGGCGCACGCCGGGGCCCGCATCGCCTTCCTCAACCGGATGGGCGAGGCCGTGGTCATCACCGGCACCACGATGGTGCAGGACGGCGACGTGCTGCACGTCATCGCCGCCGAGGACGACATGGACCGGATCAACCAGGTGCTGGCCGAGGCACCGGAAGAGGACGAGTGATGCGCGTCGCCATCGCCGGGGCCGGCGCCGTCGGCCGCTCCATCGCCGCCGAGCTCCTCGAGAACGGCCACGAGGTCCTGCTCATCGACGTCAACCCCAAGGCCATCAAGATCGACAGCGTGCCGCGCGCCGAGTGGCTGCTCGCCGACGCCTGCGAGATCGCCTCCCTCGACGAGGCCGGGCTCAGCAACTGCCACGTCGTCGTCGCCTCCTCCGGCGACGACAAGGTCAACCTGGTCGTGTCGCTGCTGGCCAAGACCGAGTACGGGGTGCCGCGCGTGGTCGCGCGCATCAACCACCCCAACAACGAGTGGCTGTTCAACGAGTCGTGGGGCGTCGACGTCGCGGTCTCCACGCCGCGCCTGCTGAGCGCGCTCGTCGAGGAGGCGGTCAGCGTCGGCGACCTGGTGCGGCTGATGACGTTCCGCCAGGGGCAGGCCAACCTGGTCGAGCTCACGCTGGCCGACGACGCGCCGGTGGTGGGCCAGCGGGCCGGCACGGTGCCGTGGCCCACGGACTCGGCGCTGGTGGCGATCCTGCGCGAGGGCCGCGTCCTGGTGCCGACCGCCGACGACCCCCTGGAGGCGGGCGACGAGCTGCTGTTCGTGGCCAACCAGGAGGTCGAGCAGGAGCTCGCCCACCTGCTCTCCCAGCACTGACCCATGACGGCGCCGGCGGAGGACGGCGACGGGATCGACCGGGCCGGACGGCAGCGGCTGACGGAGTCCACCCGGCTGCGCCGCCGGATCGGCCACCTCGCGGGCGTGGCCGCCAACCAGGTGGGGCTCGTCCACCAGGCGATCGACGAGGGCCGCCCCCTTCGGCCCCCCGCCCGCCTCCGGCCCCCGCCCACTCCAGCCCCGGCTTCTCCGGTCCGGGCCCGCCCGGGAATGGCGGAACCCGCCTCTCGTTCGAGAGACGGGTTCGCCGGGCGGAAGGGGTCAGGCCGGGGCGGGCGGGTTGAGCGGGGTGCGGCCGCGGCCGAGCACCCACACCATCGCGGCCAGCGCCGCCACCTGCAACGGCCAGCCCATGACGATCTTCGCGAAGCCGAGCGCCGCCACCGCCGGGTCGCCGCCGCCGAACAGGTAGACCGGAAGCTGCACGGCCACCCGCACCACGCACGGGATCATGAGCAGCCAGGTGAGCCGGGTGCAGAGCTTCACGATGCCGGGGTCCTTGTGCCACCCCACCGGGTCGTTGGTGACCGACCCGATGAGGAAGCCGACGACCGGCCACCGGGCGACGATCGAGACCAGCATCCCGACCGAGTAGGCGGCGTTCCACAGGATGCCGGGCAGGAAGTAGTCCTTCGCGTCACCGGTGCGGCTGGCGAAGAACGCGCCGATCGCGATGCCGATGAGGCTGTTGATCACGAACTGCGGCGTGGACCGCTGCACGAGCCGCACCAGCAGCAGCGCCACCGCCAGCGTGATGCTGACGATCAGCGACAGCCGGAGCTGCTCGGTCGTGATCCAGGTCAGCGTGAAGGCGATCGTCGGCACCGCCGCCTCGATGATGCCGCGCACGCCGCCGAACGCCTTGGCGAGCTGGGCTCGCACCGCCGCCTCGACGGTGTCGTGGGCGGCTTCTCCGGCCTCAGCACTCACCTGATCAACTCCCTGGGCGCAGCTCGTATCGCGGATTGAACATCACCTTGCGGCCGTCCTGCATGCTGACCAGCCCTTCGGCCTTGACCGGCCGGCCCGGCTCGATCCCCGCGATCTTGCGGCGGCCGAGCCATACCAGGTCGATCACGTCGGAGCCGTCGTACAGCTCGGCCTCCAGGGCGGGGGCGCCGCCTCGCGGACGCAGGGTGACCGTCCGTAGCGTACCGGCTACGCAGAACCGGCGTCGGCCGCCACACGAGGCGATGGGCGTGGCGCCTGCCTCGTCGGCGCCCTCACGAAGCTCCTGTGCCTCCAGCTCGGACCGGCTCGTGGCCAGCCTGCTGAAGAAGGCCCGCAATCCTCCGCGTTTCGGAGGCTCTGCCGTACTCATGATGGTTCAGCCTATGTGATAAGGACGCGTCAGCGTATCTCGCTGATTTCGGGGCCGCGTTTGAACGGGTTCTGCTGCTGGGCCTCGGGCTGCTCGGCGACCGGCTGCTCGTTGGGGCGGCGCAGCGGGATCGATTCCTCGCGGGCCATCGGCTCGTCGCCGCGGACGACCACGACGTCCTTGACGAACTCGACGAACGCCTCGGCCACCGTGTCGTCGACCGCGGCGCGGCCGTTGATCACGGCGAGCAGGAACCAGCGGGGGCCGTCGATGCCCAGGTAGCGGGCCGGGCGGCTGCCGCCCTCGACGGGGATCTGCCCGGCCAGCTCGGGCCCGAACGGGCCCTCGCGCTCCTCCAGCGCCGGGGCGCTCGCCTTGATCTTGGTCCTGATCTCGTCCCACAGGCCCGAGCTCTTCGGCGCGGCCAGCGCCTGGAGCTGCAGCGAGCTCTCCTCCCACAGCGCGACCACGCCGACGTGCTGGTCCCCCACGGAGGCCAGCCGGACGTCGAAGGCCGGGTTGTGGGGCAGGCGCAGCCCGCCCAGGTCGGTGCGGTCGTGGTCGGGGTGGGGCTCGTCGGCGTCCCACGGGCCGGATTCGCGCGCAGGGACGGCGGCGGTCTCCTCCGCCACCTGCTCCGGCTGCTCACGACGGCGACGTCGCAACACGTTGTCTCACTCTCCCTGATCTTGTCAGTGTCTTTCAGCGTCCGGTCGAACCGTGCCCGCCGGCGCCCCGAGCGGACTCCGGCAGGCTCTCCACCTCGCGGAAGGCCGCCCGCTCCACCCGCTGGAAGACGAGCTGGGCCAGCCGGTCGCCGCGGCGCAGGCGGAACGGCTCCTTCGCGTCGGTGTTGATCAGCGTGACCTTGACCTCGCCCCGGTAGCCGGCGTCGACCGTGCCGGGCGCGTTCACCATCGTGATGCCGTGCCTGGCGGCCAGGCCGGAGCGAGGGTGGACGAAGGCCGCGTAGCCGTCGGGCAGCGCGATCGCCACGCCGGTGCGGATGACGGCCCGCTCCCCCGGCAGCAGCTCGGCGTCCTCGGCGGAGTAGAGGTCGGCGCCCGCGTCGCCGGGGTGGGCGTAGCGGGGCACCGGCAGCCCGGGGTCGAGGCGCTGGATGAGGACCTCCACCTCGGTCACGGGTTCACCTCGTAGTCCTGGTGCTCGGCGGCGATGGCCGCGAGGTCGCCGTGCTCGGCGAAGTGCGCCATGTCCACCTCGATGAACAGCGCCGCCGCGCGGACGGCGACCGGGCCGTCGGGGGCGCCGATGCGCCCCTCCGCCTCAAGGTACGCCTTGCGGCCCGAGATCCCGTTGCACCAGGCACGCAGGTGGAGTGTTGTGCCCACGGGAACGGGGAGGAGGTAGTCGGTCTCCAGCCGTCCCGTGACATAGGGCTTGTGGAACAGCCAGACGGACATTCCGATGACCTCGTCCATGGCGGCGGCGAGCACGCCGCCGTGCGCGAGCCGGGGCGCGCCCTGGTGCGCCTCCCCCACGGTGAACTCGGCCTCGACGGTGTTGCCGTCCGGGGTGACGGCGTTGATGTGCAGGCCGGTGGGGTGGTCGGCGCCGCAGCCGAAGCAGCGGCTGTAGTGGGAGCCGAGGGCGGCGCCGGGGCCGGGCGCGCCGGGGTGCGCCTTGGGCGGCTCGGCGCCGGGCGGCGGGGTGGTAACGGTGGAACGAGTCACGGGTGACGAGGCTACTCCGTGTCGGCACCGGCCCGGGTCGCGGCGGGGGAACGTCCCTGTTCCGGGGGATCATCCGGGAGCCCGTCCGTGGGCCCGTCGGGGCCTCCGTCGGGGCATCCGTCCGAAGGGCCGCCCGACGGCCCGTCCGTGGGTCCGTCCGTGGGCCCGTCCGTGGGCCCGTCCGGCGGCCCGTCCGGCGGGCCTGTCCCGGCGTCGCCCGCCGGGCGGGGCGGGGGCGGCAGCGAGGGCGGGTCGGAGCGCAGCTCGGGCAGCGCGCGGTAGATGACCGCGGCGATCGGCACCGCGACGACGGCGCCCGCGATGCCCGCCAGGATGCCGCCCACGGACAGCACGAGGATGATCGCCAGCGGGTGGAACCGCAGCGCCCGGCCGACGATCAGCGGCTGCAGCACGTGGTTCTCCAGCTGCTGCTCGATGACCAGGATGCCGACGAAGATGAGCGCGTAGACGATGCCCTTGGCGCCCAGCGTGACCAGGGTGGCGACGGTGCCGGCGAAGAAGATGCCGACGATCGGGATGAAGCTGGCGAAGAAGATGAGCACGGCCAGCGGTGCCCACAGCGGCACCCCCATGCCGGCCAGCACGATGCCCATGACGACGCCGTGCACGGCGGCCACCAGGACGCTGCCCTGCACGTAGTGCGACAGCGTGGTCCACGCGGCCCGCCCGGCCCGGTCGACGCGCGGCGACATCCCGCCGAACCCCTTGAGGAACCACGACCAGATCCGCTCGCCGTCCTTGAGCAGGAAGAACGTCACGAACAGCAGCAGCACGATGGAGGCGAGCACCTCGACGGCCACCGCCCCGGCGGACAGCACGGTGCCGGTGATGGCGTCGCGCTGGGCGTTGATCATCTTGACGACTTCGGCGACGTACGCGCTGATCTGCGCCTGCTCCAGGTGCAGCGGCCCGGTGGTGAGCCACTGCTGCACGTCGGCGACGGTGGCCTCGACCTGCTTGACCAGGTTGGGGAATTCCTCGGTGGCGCGCACGCCCACCAGCCAGCCGGTGCCCACCAGCACGGCCAGCGCGGCGAGCATGGTGAGCCAGGTGGCCCAGATGGGCCGCAGCCCGGCCTCGCGCAGGCTCCGGGTCAGCGGGAAGAGCAGCGCGGTCAGCAGCAGCGCGATCGCGACGGGCAGCGCCACGAAGCTGAGCCGGGCGATCACCTGGACGAAGAAGTAGACGACCACGCCGACGAGGACCAGGCACAGGCACCACGCGGCCATGCGGGCGAGCACGGGGGGCACGAGTTTGGTGGGTCGGTCGGTCAGCACGTTTCAAGACTGGCACGCCGGAGCCGAGGATGCGCGCGGTTAAAAGTTCGGGCCTGGGCAAGGCGGTGCCGCCGTGTCACCGTCATGGTCATGAATCCAGTCGGGGCCGTGAATCCAGGCGGGGCCGTGAAGGCGGGCGGGGCCGTGAAGGCGGGCGGGGCCAGGAAAGCGGGCGCGGTGGCGCTCGCGGTCGTCCTGGGGCTGGCGGCGGCTCCGGCCTCCCCGGCGCGGGCGGGCGGGGGCACAGCCGCGGGCGAGCTCTCGACTGAGGTCTCGACTGAGCTCTCGACTGAGCTCTCGGTGAAGGTCTCGGTCGAGGTGCTCTCCAGCCGCGCCGACCAGGTCAGCGGCGGTGACGCCCTGGTCCGGGTACGGGTGCCGCGCGGCGAGCGGCCGAGGGTGCTGCGTGACGGCGCCGACGTCAGCGCGGCCTTCCGGGCCGACCCGGGCGGGCGCACGTACACGGGCCTGGTGACGGGGCTGGCGGCCGGGACGGGCACGATCACCGCGTACGCGGGCCGGCACCGTGACTCGCTGCGGGTGCGCAACCACCCGATCTCCGGCCCGATCTTCTCCGGCGAGCACCAGTACCCGTTCGTGTGCAAGACGGAGCGGAGCGGGCTCGGCCCGCCCGTGGCCGACAACCGGGACGGTCAGGGCATGCGGGTGGCGGGCGGCTGGAGCCGCGACTGCTTCGCGCCCCCGGTCACCGACCGCCTCTACCGCTCGACCGGCGGCGCGTTCAAGCCGATGCCGCCGCGGGGCCGCCCGGCGGACCTGGCGACGACCACGACGCTGGACGGCCGGACCGTCGACTTCGTGGTGCGGCGCGAGCGCGGCGTGATCAACCGGTTCGTCTACTCGATCGCGGCGCTGGAGGACGGCTACACCGGCCGGGCGGTCTACCAGTTCGACGGCGGCGTGGCGATCGGCCACGACCAGGGCACGCTCGGCTCCGGGGCGCTGGACCCGTACGGGCTGGGCCAGGGGTACGCGATCCTGCACTCGTCGGGCACCCGCACCTCGACCCACTACAACCTGATCCTGGGCGGCGAGACGGCGCTCATGGTCAAGGAGCGCTTCGTCGAGACGTACGGGGTGCCGCTGTACACGGTGGGCGTGGGCGGCTCGGGCGGCGGCATCCAGCAGTACATCTACGGACAGAACCACGGGAACCGGATCATCGACGCGGCCATCGCGCAGTATTCCTATCCGGACATGGTCACCCAGACCATCCACGTGGGCGACTGCGAGCTGCTCGAACGGTACATGGACGGCAACCCGCGCTGGGCCCGCTGGGAGGACCGCACCGCGCTCATCGGCATGAACGCGAGCGACACGGTCGTGAACCCGTTCACCGGCAAGCCCGGCTCGGACGAGTGCGTGACCGGCTGGCGCGGCCTGACCCCGCTGGCCATGAACCCGCGCTGGACCGACGACGACGCTCCGGAATGGGAGCGGACCGACCCGCCGGGCGTCAAGGAGAGCGTCCAGTGGACGCACTGGGACGACCTGCGCAAGGTGTACGGGGTGGACGCCGCCGGATACGCCCGCTCGGCGTGGGGCAACGTGGGCGTCCAGTACGGGCTGAAGGCGCTCACGGACGGCGTGATCACGCCCGCGGAGTTCCTGGACGTGAACGCGAAGGCCGGCTCGTGGAAGGAGCAGGCCGACATGGTGCAGGAGGGCTGCCCGTTCACCCCGTCGGCCTGCCCCGGCGACGTCGACCCGTGGAGCGCGCGCAACATGAACCTGGGCGACCCGGCGCCGCGCCGCGCGCCCGACCCGGTGGCGGTCAGGAACGTGCTGCGCAGCGGCCTGGTGTTCGGCGGCGACATCGACATCCCGGTGATCGACTGGCGGCCGTACCTGGAGGAGCGGCTGAACATGCACAACGCCCACCAGTCGTTCGCCACGCGCAAGCGCATGCTGGACCACGACGGCCGGGCGGGCAACCAGGTCATCTGGTTCACCGACGCCCGGCCCGAGCCGCGCTCCGACGCGACGCCCGAGGCGCTGGCCGTGATGGAGGAGTGGCTGACCGCGATCCGGGAGCGGCCGTGGCGCGGCGTGACGGGCAACAGGCCCGCCGGGGCGGTGGACCGCTGCTTCGCCGTGGACGGCACGCAGATCGCGGCCGGGCCGCACGTGTGGGACGGCATCCTGGACCGGCGGGAGCCGGGGGCGTGCACGAAGGCGTTCCCGCTCTACTCGACCTCCCGCGTGGTGGCGGGCGGGCCGATCGAGGGCGGCGTCTACGCGTGCCGGCTCCAGCCGGTGTCGAAGGCGATCGCCCGCGGCCTCTACGGTGCGTGGACGCCCTCGGCGGCCGAACGCGCCCGCCTGGAGCAGATCTTCCCGACGGGCGTGTGCGACTACTGAACAGCGGCTACTGGACGGCTGCTACGGCCGGGGAGCCGAGCAGGACCTCGACGGTGTGGCTCTCGCCCTGCTCCAGGACGAACTCCTCGACCGCGCCCGCCCCGCACAGGTCGTCCTGGGCGAGCCGGATGAGGGCGGCCTGCGGCGAGGTCACGGTGAGCCGGGACACCTCGGCCCGCATCGACGCCTTGGCCTCGGACTTGGCCTTGCGGACCTGGCGCAGCACCTGGGAGGCGGCCTCCAGCACGGCGGGGTCGCCGCCCGGCTGCCCGGCCTCGGGCCAGGCGGCCCGGTGGACCGAGCCGTCGCGCCACCACGACCACACCTCCTCGGTGACGAACGGCAGGAACGGCGCGAACAGCCGCAGCAGCACGTCGAGCGCCTGCCGCAGCGCCTCGTGCGCCGACGCCGCCGCCGCGCCTTCCTCGTACGCCCTGGCCTTGACCAGCTCCAGGTAGTCGTCGCAGAACGTCCAGAAGAACCGCTCGACGGCCTCCAGCGCCCGCGTGTGCTCGTAGGCGGTGAACGCCTCGGTGGCCTCGCGGACGGTGGCGGACAGGGCGGCGAGCATCGACAGGTCGAGCGGCTCGGTGATCTCGCCGCCGCCCTCGCCGAGCCCGAGCACGAACTTCGACGCGTTGAGGATCTTGATGGCCAGCCGCCGGCCGATCTTGAGCTGCCCGGCGTCGAACGCGGTGTCGACGCCGTAGCGGCCGCCCGCCGCCCAGTAGCGGACCGCGTCGGAGCCGTGCTGCTCCAGCAGGTCCATCGGGGTGACCACGTTGCCCTTGGACTTGGACATCTTCTTGCGGTCGGGGTCGAGGATCCAGCCGGAGATCGCCACGTCGCTCCACGGCGTGCTGCCGAACTCCAGGTGGGAGCGGACCACGGTGGCGAACAGCCAGGTGCGGATGATCTCGTGCGACTGCGGGCGCAGGTCGGCCGGGAAGACCCGCCGGAACAGGTCGTCGTCGGTCTCCCAGCGGCCCGCGATCTGCGGCGTGAGCGACGAGGTGGCCCAGGTGTCCATCACGTCGGGGTCGGCCATGAACCCGCCGGGCACGCCGCGCTGGTCCTCGGTGTAGCCCGGCGGGGTGTCGGACGACGGGTCGATCGGCAGCGACTCCTCGGGCGGCGTGATCGGCTCGTCGTAGACGGGCTGCCCGGCCTCGTCGAGCCGGTACCACACCGGGAACGGCACGCCGAAGAAGCGCTGCCGGGAGATCAGCCAGTCGCCGGACAGGCCCTGCACCCAGTTGTCGTAGCGGACCCGCATGTGCGGCGGGTGCCACTCCAGCTCGCGCCCGCGCTCCAGCAGCCGCTCGCGCAGCGCCTCGTCGCGCCCGCCGTTGCGGATGTACCACTGCCGGGTGGTGACGATCTCCAGCGGCTTGTCACCGCGCTCGTAGAACTTCACCGTGCGCTGCACCGGGCGCGGGTCGCCGTCGAGGTCGCCGGACTCGCGCAGCAGCTCCACGATCCGCTCGCGGGCGCTGTGGACGGTCTTGCCGGCCAGCTCCTTGTACGGGCCGGGCTCGACGCCCTCCGGGGGCTCGGGCAGCAGCCGGCCGTCCCAGCCGATGACCGGGCGGGTCTCCAGGTTGAGCTCGCGCCACCAGGTCACGTCGGTGATGTCGCCGAATGTGCAGATCATCGCGATGCCGGAGCCCTTGTCCGGCTCGGCCAGGTGGTGGGCCAGAATCGGCACCTCGACGCCGAACAGCGGCGACAGCGCCGACGTGCCGAACAGCGGCTGGTAGCGCTCGTCGTCGGGGTGGGCGACCAGCGCCACACAGGCGGGGATCAGCTCGGGCCGGGTCGTCTCGATCCAGACCGGGCCCTTCTCGCCGTAGAAGGAGATCCGGTGGAAGGCGCCGGGCCACTCCCGGTCCTCCAGCTCGGCCTGGGCGACGGCGGTGCGGTAGCTGACGTCCCACAGGGTGGGCGCCTCGGCCAGGTAGGCCTCGCCGCGTGCCAGGTTGCGCAGGAACGCCCGCTGCGACACGCGCCGCGAGTCGTCGCCGATCGTGGTGTAGAGCAGCGACCAGTCGACCGACAGGCCGACGCGCCGCCACACCTCCTCGAACGCCTGCTCGTCGATCTCGGTCAGCTTGTGGCACAGCTCCACGAAGTTGCGCCGCGAGATGGAGATCTCCCGCTTGCCCGGCTTGTCCGGCGGAGTGAAGCCGGGGTCGTAGGGCAGGGACGGGTCGCAGCGCACGCCGTAGACGTTCTGCACCCGCCGCTCGGTCGGCAGGCCGTTGTCGTCCCAGCCGATGGGGTAGAACACCGACTTGCCCAGCATGCGCTGGTGACGGGCCATGATGTCGGCGTGGGTGTAGGAGAAGACGTGACCGACGTGCAGCGAGCCGGAGACGGTGGGCGGCGGCGTGTCGATCGCGTAGACCCGCTCACGCGGGCTCGTGCGGTCGAAGCGGTAGGTGCCCTGCTCGTCCCAGCGGGCTACCCATACCTGCTCCAAGCCGTCGAGAGTCGGTTTCTCGGGCATGAGGGCATGGCGTAGTCGCTGCTGAGTCATGCCTCCTTATGGTACGGCTTGGCGGGCGCAGAAGCGGTAGAGACTAGTGTTCGTTACAAAGGGGAAGGGAGAAGGTCGGATGGCTGATGACAAGCCCGATGTCGCCTGGCGGGTGGTCGGCGGTCTGGTGGGGCTGGTGACCGCGTGGGCGGCCAGGAAGCTCCTCGGCTACGCCTGGGTCAAGGCGACGGGCAAGGAGCCTCCTGTCGATCCCGACTCGCCCGAGGTCAACATGGGTGAGGCGATCGGCTACGCGGTCGTGATGGGCGTGGGCATGTCGGTGGCGCAGATCGTGGTCAACCGGACCGCCAAGAAGCGCTATGACTCGTGGCGGGCTCTGAAGCAGGCGTCTCCAAAGCTGTGAGGAACTCGCTGGCCCAGCGGTCCACGTCGTAGGTGGCGACCCGGCGGCGCATCGTGCGCATGCGCCGGGCCAGCTCGTGCGGCGTGGCCCGCATCGCGGCCAGCATCTGACGCTTGACGTCCTCGACGTCGTACGGGTTGACCAGGTAGGACTGGCGCAGCTCGTCGGCCGCCCCGGCGAACTCGCTGAGCACCAGCGCGCCACTCAGGTCGTGGTGGCAGGCGACGTACTCCTTGGCCACCAGGTTCATCCCGTCGCGCAGCGGCGTGACCACCATGACGTCGGCGGCCAGGTAGAGCGCGGCCAGCTCCTGCTTGCCGTAGGACTGGTGGAAGTACTGGATCGGCTGGCCGCCGAAGACCGCGTTCTCCCCGTTGATCCGGCCCACCTGCAGCTCGATGTCGTCGCGCAGCCGCCTGTACTCCTCGACCCGTTCGCGGCTCGGGGTGGCGATCTGCACGAACGTCGCCTCGCCGGGGGCGATGCGGCCGTCCTTGAGCAGCTCGCCGAACGCCTCCAGGCGCTGGCCGATGCCCTTGGTGTAGTCGAGCCGGTCCACGCCCAGCAGCACGTGCTCGGGGTCGCCCAGCTCGGCCCTGATCTCCTTGGCCCGGGAGATGATGTTCGGCTCGCGGACGAGGGAGTCGAGCTCGCCGAAGTCGACGGAGATCGGGAACGCCTGCGTGGTGACGACCCGGTCCTCCAGGAAGATCTCGTTCCCCTTGTACGGGACGCCGAGCAGCCGGCGGCACAGGCGGCGGAAGTTCGAGGCGCCGCCGGGCAGCTGGAAGCCGACCAGGTCGGCGCCGAGCAGCCCTTCGACGAGCTCCCTGCGCCACGGCAGCCGCCAGAACAGCTCGACCGGCGGGAACGGGATGTGCAGGAAGAAGCCGATGCGCAGGTCGGGCCGGAGCTTGCGCAGCAGGGCGGGCACGAGCTGGAGCTGGTAGTCCTGCACCCAGACGACGGCGCCCTCCTCGGCGGCCTCGGCCGCGGCGGCGGCGAAGCGCTCGTTGACGGCGCGGTAGGTCTCCCACATGGGCCGCTCGAAGACCGGCGGCGCGACCACGTCGTGGTAGAGCGGCCAGAGCGTGGCGTTGGAGAAGCCCTCGTAGTAGAGCTCGACCTCCTCGGCCGACAGGGGCACCGGGATCAGGCTCATGCCGTCCTGCTCGAAGGGCTCCAGCTCCTCGTCGGCCGCGCCGTGCCAGCCGAGCCAGGCGCCGTGGCGGCGCTGCATGACCGGCGCGATGGCGGTGACCAGCCCGCCGGGGCTTCTGCGCCACGAGGCCGTTCCGTCCGGGTCGACGGTCCGGTCCACCGGCAACCGGTTCGCGACGATCAGAAACGAACTACGGCCAACCACCCGAGATCTCCTCCCAAAGGCTCATTGGTACGCGAGACGCGACGCGCGTCTCACGGCGTCCGCCACCGTCTCGGGCCCCGCGTGGGGGATGATCGCGGCGATGTGGGCATCCGGCCTGATCAGCCATGCTTCGCCAGGTCCAGCGCCGAGCCTCTCAGCGAGCGTGCCGGTCCCGTCCATCTCCGCGAGCTCGCGTACGGCGAGCGGCGCCAAGGTGACCTTGCCCAAGACCTGGGCAAACAAACCCGAATCGCACATTTCACCCAGGAGTACCAGGAATCCATCGCGGCAGTGCTCGCGCAGGCGTCCCCCGGGCAGCGGCACGTCCGGCACGATCACTCCCGGCGCGGGCTCGCACGGCGATCCCCTGGGTGGCCGGCCCCGGAACGGACGGGTGGGCTCCGGCGTGGTGAGCGGCGAGTCCACGTACCAGAACGGCTCGGCGAAGCGGCCGGAGTCGACCTGCTCGGGCCGCCCGCTGCCGAGCGCCGCGCGCCGCCGGGCCCGCTCCTCCTCGGTGCGGGGCGCCAGGAAGCGCATGGTGGCGCCGGTCACCTCCAGGTTCTCCAGCGCCGCCGCGTGCCGCTCGGCGTGGTAGCTCTCCAGCAGTTCCTCCGGCGCCCACCCGTGGAGCACGAAGGCCAGTTTCCAGGCCGCGTTCTCGGCGTCGGGCACGCCCGAGTTGAGGCCGCGCGCCCCGAACGGCGCCACCAGGTGCGCGCAGTCGCCCGCGAGCAGCACCCGCCCGGCCCGCATCCGGGAGGCCACCCGCGCGTGGAAGCGGTAGGTCGACTGCCACAGCAGCTCGTAGTCGCGCCCGCCGATCACCTGCCGGATCCGCCTGTCCACCTCCTCCGCGGACGGGACGTGGTCCGGCGGGATCTGCCAGTCGATCCGGTACGACGACCCCGGGCACGGATGGACGAGCACCTGCCGCCCCGGGTTCCACTCGGGGTCGAAGTGGAAGCGGCGCTCGTGCTCCCAGCCCGGCAGGTCGGCCCGGATGTCGCAGATGAGGAACTGGTCGTCGAACGTCTCCCCCTCGAACGTGACGCCGAGCGCCCGCCGCAGCTCCTGCGCCCGCGCCCCCGCGCACACGACCGCGTACGGGGCGCGCAGGACGCGCTCGCCGCACCGCACGGTGACGCCGCCACTGTCCTGCTCGATCCCGGTCACCCGGTGGCCCCAGCGCACCTCGATCAGCGGCTGCGCGGCGATGGCCTCGTCGAGGATCTCCTCGGTGCGGGCCTGGGAGATGTTCACGCACGGCGGCAGCGGGCCCTGGCCGCCGAACGTCCAGGAGAACAGCTCCTCGCCCCGGTAGTAGGTGCGGGCGGTGGTCCACGCCAGCCCCTCCTCGGCGACGCGCCCGGCGCCCGCGGCGGCCCAGATGTCGAGCACGTCACGCTGCTGGCAGATGGACCTCGACCCGGTGGCGTCGCGCCGCTCGCGCTGGTCGAGCACGAGCACCGGCACGCCCCAGCGGGCCAGCAGCAGCGCCGCGCTCTGCCCGACCGGGCCCGCGCCGACGACGATGACCTGCGGCTCGGCCAACGAGAGGCTCCCTTCAGGACTGCAGCTGGGCCCAGACCTGCCGGTCGCGCTCGGCGGTCCACACGCGCGGGCGCGTCACGCCGTCCAGCTCGTCCCACAGCCGGGAGACGTTGAACGGCAGGCAGTGCTCGAAGATCGGCCAGGAGCCGTAGCGGGGGGCGAGCGCCCGGTGCACGGCCTCGAAGGCGTCCTTGAGCGTGCCGCCGCGCTCGCGGACCCGCCCGGTCTCGGCGAGCATGACGGCCAGGAAGTCGCGGGTCTGCCCGATCGCCGCGTCCACCCCGGCCTTGCCGCGCGCCACCGCTCCCCTGCCGCCGACCAGCGTCGTCGCGCCGAACGAGGCCACCCGGTCCAGCGTCGGCCCGGCCCAGTCGCGGTGGAAGGCGTCGCCGGTGTAGAGGGCGGCCTGCGACTCGACCAGGTCGCCGGCGAACAGCACGCCCTGCCGGGGCAGCCACGCCACCAGGTCGCCCTCGGTGTGGCCGCGCCCGCAGTAGTGCAGCTCCACCCGGCCCCGGTCGCCGCCGAGCTCGATCGTCATCCGGTCGCCGAACGTCACCGTGGGCCTGGTCAGGCCGGGGATCGACGCCGGGTCCTTGAACAGCCGGGGCATCCGCCCGTACTCGCTGGCCCAGTCCTGCTCGCCGCGCTCCTCGATCAGCTCGGCGGTCTTCTCGTGGGCCACGATCGCGTCGGCGCCGAACGCCGAGGCGCCCAGCACCCGGACCGCGTGGTAGTGCGACAGGACCAGGTAGCGCACCGGCTTGTCGGTGCGCTCGCGCAGCAGGGCGAGCCATTCGCGGGCCGCCACGGGGGTCGCCATGGCCTCGAAGCAGACCAGGAAGTCCTCGCCCTCGACGGCGCCGACGTTGGGGTCGCCCTCGGCGGTGAGCGCGTGGACGCCGCCGCCCAGGTCCTCGAAGCTGCGCTGCTTGTCCTCCAGGTCCGCCGAGGAGGCGAACGGCCTGCTCACCACGTGTAGAACCCCTTCCCGCTCTTGCGCCCGAGCCTGCCCTCGGCGACCATCTCGCGCAGCAGCCGGGGCGGTTCGAAGCGCGGGCCCAGCCGGGCGTGCAGGTAGTCGGCGATGGCCAGCCGCACGTCCAGGCCCACCAGGTCGCCGAGCTTGAGCGGTCCCATCGGGTGGTTGTAGCCGAGCGTCATGGCGGTGTCGATGTCCTCGGCCGAGGCGACGCCCTCCTCGACCATGCGGATGGCCTCCAGGCCGAGCAGCACGCCCAGGCGGCTGGTGGCGAAGCCGGGCGAGTCGTTGACGACGACGCTCGTCTTGCCCAGCCGCTCGGCGCAGGCGCGGGCCAGGTCGAGGGCGGCGGGCTCGGTGGCGGCGGTGACGACGATCTCGACCAGCCGCTGCACCGGCACCGGGTTGAAGAAGTGCAGGCCGAGGAAGCGGCCGGGCCGCTCCAGCCCGGCCGACAGCTCGGTGACCGACAGCGAGCTGGTGTTGGTGGCCAGCACCGCGCCGGGCCCCAGCCGTGACTCGGCCTCGCCCAGCACTACGGCCTTGAGCGCCGGGTCCTCCGGCACGGCCTCGACGACGAGGTCGGCGTCGGCCGGGACCGGCCCGAACGCCAGCCGCTCCAGCGCCCGCGCCCGGCTGCCGCCGCCGCGCGACTCGGCCACGCCGAGGCCGTGGACGATCCGCTCGCGGGCGGCGTCGGCCTGCGGCTCCTGCACGGTGACGGTGTCGCCGGCGGCCAGGAACACCTGCGCGATCCCGGCCCCCATGCGGCCGCCGCCGATGACGCCGATCCTCATGAGGCGGGGCGGCGCGACTGGACGACGTGGAAGCGGCCGGCGACGTAGCCGGGGTCGGTGAGCGAGGCGGTGGCGGCCGGGTTGGCGCCGCTGCCGTGGTAGTCGGAGAAGGCGGCCGACTGGTTGACGAACACGCCGCCGGTGAGGTTGCACGACAGGTTGACGCCCGCGTCGAGCGCGGCCCGCTCGGCCTGCTCCAGCACGTCCTCCGAGGTGGAGTAGACCGACGCGGTGAGCGCGCCGCGCTCGGTGATCGTGCGCCGCAGCAGGTCGAGGCTCGCGGCGGTGGAGTCGGTCGGGACGACGAACGAGATCGGCCCGAAGTGCTCGCGCCCGAAGACGTCGGCCCGCTCGGGCCCGACGCGGACGATCGCCGGGGTGCGGACCACCGCGTCGGGGAACGCCGGATGCTTGATCGCCCGCGACGCGAGGACCGGCTCGCCCAGCTCCGGCGCCTGCTCGACCCTGGCCAGCACCTCCGGGTTGACGATCGCGCCGGTCAGCTCGACGGCCTTGGCGTCGTCGCCGAGCAGCCGGTCGACCGCCGCGGCCAGGCCCCGGGCGACCTCGTCGAAGCTCTTGTGCCCCTCGTCGGTGTCGATGCCGCCGGCGGGGACCAGGATGTTCTGCGGCGCGGTGCACATCTGCCCGCTGTAGAGCGACAGCGAGAACGCGAGGTTGGCGAGCATGCCACGCCAGGAGCCGGTCGAGTCGACGACGACTGTGTTGACCCCGGCCTTCTCCGTGTGGACGAGCGCCTGCCCGGCGTTGCGTTCCAGCCAGTCGCCGAACTCGGTGGAGCCGGTGAAGTCGACCACCCGCACCCGGGGATCGGTGGCCAGCTCGACGGCCAGGCCCCTGCCCTCCTCGACGGCGAGCTGCACCAGGGCCGGGTCGAAGCCCGCCTCGGCCAGCACCTCGCGGGCCACGCCCACGCTGATGGCCAGCGGCAGGATCGCCCGGGGGTGCGGCTTGACGACGACGGGGTTGCCGGTGACCAGCGAGGCGAACAGCCCCGGGTAGGCGTTCCAGGTCGGGAACGTGTTGCAGCCGATGACCAGCGCGACCCCGCGCGGCACCACGGTGAACCGCTTGTCCATCACGACCGGCTCGCCCTTGCCCGGCTTCTCCCAGCGGGCCGTGGCGGCCGACGCCGTCATGGCGGCGTAGCCGTACGCGATCGCCTCCAGCGCGCGGTCCTGCGCGTGCGGGCCGCCCGCCTGGAAGGCCATCACGAACGCCTGCCCGGTCGTGTGCTGCACCGCGTGGGCCAGCTCGAAGCTGCGCTCGTTGATCCGGCGGACCATCTCCACGCAGGCCAGCGCGCGGGCCTCGGGGCCGGCGTCGCGCCAGGCGGGCATGGCCGCCCGCGCGGCGTCGAGCAGTTCGCCGGCGGGCGTGCGCGGGTAGGTGACACCCAGGTCGATCCCGTACGGCGAGCGCTCGGCGCCGATCCGCTCGCCGGGCTGCTCCAGCGGGAACGGCTTGCCGAGCAGGCTGTCGAACGCCTCCTTGCCCCGCTCGGCCGCGCCCTCGCCGTAGACGCGGGGGCTCGGCGACTCGGGGTAGGCGCTCCAGTAGGCGCGCCGGGCGACGGCGGTCAGGGCCTGGTCCAGGGTTTCGCGGTTGCGTTCGAACATCGTTGTTCACCCTCTTGACAGGGAACGACCGGACGGTTGAGTGTTTACCGAACATTCGGTCAGTTGACAAGGAAGACTTGCGTGGAACGCGAACGCAAACGCGGACATGACCCGGAGTCCGTGCTCGCCGTGGCCGTGCGCGTCTTCAACGAGCGCGGCTACGACGGGACCAGCATGGAGGACCTGGCCAGGGCGCTCGGCGTCACCAAGTCCGCCATCTACTACCACGTGCCGGGCAAGGAGCAGCTTCTCGCGCGGGCGCTCGACCGGGCGCTCGACGGGCTGACCGCGCTGGTCGCCGACGAGCGCGCCGCCTCGGGCCCGGCGATCGAGCGGCTGGAGCGGGTGGTGCGGCAGAGCGTGCGCATCCTGGTGGAGCGGCTGCCGTACGTGACGCTGCTGCTGCGGGTGCGCGGCAACAGCGCGACCGAGCAGCGGGCGCTGGAGCGGCGGCGGGAGTTCGACGCGTTCGTGAGCCACCTGGTCAAGGAGGCGGCGGCCGAGGGGAGCATCCGGCCGGACCTCGATCCGGCGCTGGTGACGCGGCTGCTGTTCGGCGCGGTCAACTCGATCACCGAGTGGTACCGGCCGGGGCGCGGCGGCTCGCCCGGCGAGCTGGCCGACGCGCTGGTCGCGATGACGTTCGGCGGGCTACGGGTTTAGCTCGGGACGCTCCCCCGGCGGCAGCGGGCTCTTGATCCGCAGGTCGTTGCGGATGGCCTCGCCGAGCTTCTTGGTGGCCATCCGGTTGAGCGCTCCCCCGGCCACGGCGCCGGTCAGGAACGGGCCCAGCGTGGTCAGGTGGCGGCCCAGCGTGCGCATCAGCCGGTTGCGCAGCGCGGTCTTGGTCGCCGCGCCGAGCGCGAGCGTCACCGAGGCGGGCGCCAGCGGGTCGATGCCGCGCTGCTTGGCCCAGGCGGCGGTGAACGCCACCGCGCGCTGGGCGCCGGTGCCCTGCACGTGCACGCCGTAGACCTCGTGCAGCTCGGCCAGGAGCTTGACCTCGATGGCGGCCACGACGATGGTCTCGGCGACGAGCTGGGCGGGAGCGGAGAGGAGGAGGGGTGGGGCGGCGAACTCCGCCGCGGCGAGCGCCCCGCCGATGGCCCCGACGGTCATCGTGGCCTTCTGCGCGGTGCGGACGAGGTCGTCGGCGAGCTCCTCGCCGGTCAGCCCCTGGTGGTGCTCGGACAGCGTGTGCAGGTCCCTGATGGGGATGCGGGGGGCGATGTTGAGGAAGACGTCGGCCAGCCAGCGACCGCGGCCCGCGCCGCTCTTCCTGGCCTTGCTCGCGCCCGTGGACAGGGCACGGGCTAGTCGGCCGAGCAGCCTGCGCCGCTCGGCCGGCTCGAGCTCACCGGGTGCGGTGAGCCTGCCCACGAGCTCGCCGACCTCCGACTCGGAGGCGGCGACCTCGTCGCCTGGTTGTTGATCCTTTTCAGGTGCGGCCACGCGGTTGCCTCCTTATCAGGCGGCGCACTCCCGGCAGACCTGCTGGCCGTTCTTCTCGGAGGCCAGCTGGCTGCGGTGGTGCACGAGGAAGCAGCGCGCGCAGGTGAACTCGTCGGCCTGGCGCGGGATCACGCGCAGGCTGAGCTCCTCGTTCGACAGGTCGGCGCCGGGCAGTTCGAGCGACTCGGCCAGATCGGTCTCGTCGATGTCGATGCTGCCGGACGACTTGTCGGTGCGCCGCGCCTGAAGCTCCTGGAGACTGTCCTCCCCAAGATCGTCGTCTGTCTTGCGCGGGCTGTCGTAGTCGGTAGCCATGATTACTCCATCCCCCTCATCAAATATGTCGTCGCGCTCGTCGCGCGTCTTCTAACGTCCGGGAGGCCCGTCTTGTGCCCGTTCCGCCGGGGAGATTTCCCATCGGTACCCCGCGGGAACGGACGGCGAACCTCCCAACACGCCAGGGCGTGACGCGTCCGGCAATGGTTAGCCAAATATGGCCGAACCCACAGCCTTGGCGTCATGCCCCACCGTGTTCGACGGCACATCCAACCACATGTGCGACGCGAACGAGACGCCCCGTGCAGGGCAACACGCCGATCAACGTCTTGGAAGCCTCATGGTGACCACAAGACCTCCGCCCTCCCGTGGGACGGCGTTGACGTTGCCGCCGTGCGCCTGCACCACGGCGCGGACGATGGACAGCCCAAGGCCCGCTCCCTTGGCCGAATCCACCCGATCGGCATTGAGCCTCCTGAACGGTTCGAACAGGCTGTTCACCTCGTACGCCGGGACGTGCTGCCCAGTGTTGGCCACCTGAACAACCAAGGCACCGTCCACCATTCCCGTCCGGATCCAGACTTTTCCGTTTTCGGGAATGTTGTACTTGACCGCGTTCTCAAGGAGGTTGCTGATCGAGCGTTCCAGCAGAACCGGGTCGCCCACGGTAGGCGCGCTGACCAGTTCGGTGGTGAATGTCACCCCGTGCTGCTCGGCGAACGGCAGCACCTGGTCGACCGCCGTCTGGGCGACCTCCCGGACGTCCAGCGGCTTGCGCACCGCCAGCTCGCGCTCGCTCCTGGCCAGCAGCAGCAGGCCCTCGATCAGCTTCTCGTTGCGGGCGTTGACCTCCAGGAGGGTGCGGCCCAGCGCCTTGAGGTCCTCCGACGCCTCGGGGTCCGACAGGGCGATCTCCAGGACCGTCCGGTTGATGGTCAGCGGCGTGCGCAGCTCGTGGGAGGCGTTGGCGACGAACCGGCGCTGGGCGTCGAAGGCGACGTTGAGCCGGGTGAGCATGTCGTCGAAGGTGTCGGCCAGCTCCTTGAGCTCGTCATCCGGCCCCTTGAGGTCGATGCGCTGGTGGGCCAGCGTGCTCTCCGACAGCTTGCGCGCCGAGGCGGTCATCTGCGCCACCGGCCGCATCGCCCGGTCGGCGACGAAGTAGCCGATGATGAGCGCCAGGATGCCGACGCCGGCCAGCGCCATGAACGAGCTCTGCACCAGCGCGTCCCGCGCCCTGGCCACCGCCTCCAGCCTGGCCGCGTCCCAGATCGCCTGCGTCTGCTGCTCCTGGGCCTGGCTCAGCCAGCCGCCGGTGTCGAGGGTCGGCCAGGCGTCGTCTATCGCGTTGCCCACGATGGCGTACACCGAGAACAGCAGCACGGCGGCGGCGGCGAAGACGAGCGCGCTGTAGGTGATCGTCAGCCGCCAGCGGATGCTGACCCTGCCGGGAAGCTCCTTCACACGCTCCATGGTGGAGCGCGAGGACGGCGGCGACGACGGCGGGGGCGGACCGTCCCAGGCGGGCGGCCCCTGAGGAGGCGGCGCCTGCGGGCGCACCCCCTTCCGCTCCGAGTGCGGGCTGATCATCGGATGCGTCGGCGCCGACGCACGGTCCGGCCGTTCCGTCACAACTTGTACCCAACTCCAGGCACAGTCTCGATCACCTGAGGCTCGCCCAGCTTCTTGCGCAACGTCATCATGGTCACCCGCACCACGTTGGTGAACGGGTCGATGTTCTCGTCCCAGGCCTTGTCGAGCAGGTCCTCCTGGCTGACCACGGCGCCCTCGGCGCGCATGAGCTCCTCCAGGACGGCGAACTCCTTCTTGGTGAGCACGATCTCCTTGCCCTCGCGCTCCACCAGCCGCTTGCCCGGGTCGAGCCGGATCCCGGCGCGCTCCAGCACCGGCGGCAGCGCCGGGGCCGAGCGGCGGCCCAGGGCACGTACCCGGGCGACCAGCTCGATGAACACGAACGGCTTGGCCAGGTAGTCGTCGGCGCCCAGGCCGAGACCCTCGACCTTGTCGTCCACGTCGCCCGAGGCGGTCAGCATGAGGATGCGCGAGGCGGTGCGCTGCTCGACCAGGCGGCGGCACACCTCGTCCCCGTGCACGACCGGCAGGTCACGGTCCAGGACGATCACGTCGTAGTCGATGTAGGAGGTGCGCTCCAGCGCGCCGCCGCCGTCGTAGGCGACGTCGACGGCCATGGCCTCGCGTCGCAGCCCTGTCGCGATCGCGTCGGCGAGCACCCGCTCGTCCTCGACCACCAGCACTCGCACCCTGGTACACCTCTTCCCGATCGTGGTGCCTCATTCTGCCCACAGCCTCGATAAGCGCACGGTAAGGCATGTGCGGGCCCGCCCGGACAGCGGTGACACAAGCGACAGTCAATTTCATGTTTCGGGACCGCGGGTGCCTGGGTACACCAGCCAAACACCTTTCGCCCCCACGAGAACGGACCCCGAGAGAGCAGGTGAGATGGGCGAGTTCACGACCACGATCGAAAGCCGCCTGAACCAGGCTTACCAGGGCCTGCGCGATGCCAGGAGCTCCGGCGACGACTACCTCGCCGACACGCTCACCGCCGAGATCGAAGACCTGCGCCGCCTGGCCGACGATCACGGCGTCCCGCTGCCCCGCTGAACCACCGACGGCCGGAGCCCCGGGCAAGGGGCTCCGGCCGTCGCATGCGCGGCACCGGTCGGTCGCGGGTCAGCCGCAGGGTCAGTCGCGCTCGGGGTGCAGCGGCGCGAGCAGGTCGTGCAGCTCCTCGAAGAGGCCCGGTGCGGCGCTGAGCGTGAGGTCGATGTTGGCCGGCCGGCCGCGCAGCCCGCCGACCCTGGCCCCGGCCTCGGCCGCCACCAGGCCCGCCGCGGCGTGGTCCCAGTAGTTGACGCCGCGCTCGAAGTAGGCGTCCACCCGGCCGCTCGCGACCGAGCAGAGGTCGACCGCGCACGAGCCGCCGCGCCGGATGTCGCGCACCTGGGGCAGCACGGCCGTCAGCGCCGCCGCCTGCTCCGCCCGGCGCGCCGCGTCGTAGCCGAACCCGGTGGCCACCAGGGCCTGCCCGAGCGGCGCCGCCGGGTTGACGCGCAGCCGCTCGCCGCCCAGCCACGCGCCCTCGCCGAGCGCCGCGGTGAACACCTCGCCGCGCGGCGCGACGTTCACCACGCCCGCGACGATCCGGCCGCCGGCCTCGACCGCGATGGACACGGCCCAGTCCGGCAGGCCGTACAGGAAGTTGACGGTGCCGTCGATGGGGTCGACGACCCAGCGCACGCCGGAGCCGTCGCCGCCCTCCTCGCCGCCCTCCTCCCCCAGGACGCGGTCGTCCGGCCGGGCGGCCCGGATGCGCTCGCGGATGAGCTCCTCCGAGGCCCGGTCGAGCGCGGTGACCACGTCGGTGGGGCTGGACTTGGTCTGGACGGCGCCCGGCTCGACGGACATCGTGGGCCGTTTGGCCAGCAGCATGTCGCCGGCCTCGCGGGCGATGTCCTCGGCCAGGCGCAGGAAGTCCGTCATCACGCCACCGAGTCCGGGCGCTTCCACTCCTGGCCGAGCACGTGCTGGGCGAGGAAGGCCAGGACCGTCTCGTACCAGGCGACGGCGTTGCCGGGCTTGAGGATCCAGTGGTTCTCGTCGGGGAAGTAGAGGAACTTCGACTCGACCTCCGAGCGGCGCAGGTCCCACCACAGGCGCAGCGCCTCGCCGATCGGCACCCGGTAGTCCTTGTCGCCGTGGATGACGAGCATCGGGGTGCTGATCTTGTCGAGCGCGCGGTGCGGGGAGAGCCGGGCGTAGCGGTCGGAGCCGGGCGCGCCGAACTCGCGCTGCCAGTAGGCGGAGGCGTCGGTGGTGCCGGCGAACTGGTCGAGGTTCCACAGCGAGGCGTGCGTGACGATGGCGCGGTAGCGGTCGCTGTGGCCGGCGATCCAGTTGGCCATGTAGCCGCCGAACGAGCCGCCCATCGCGCCGATGCGCTCGGCGTCGATGTCGTCCCTGGCCAGGGCCACGTCCACGATCGCGTCGAGGTCGGCCTGGGTGCGCGGGCCCCAGTCGCCCCAGCCTCGGTCGATCATGTCCTGACCGTATCCGGTGGACAGGCACGGGTCCGGCATCAACACGGCGTATCCGTGCTCGGCCATGATCCACGACTGCCAGCGCCACTGCCAGTCGTTCCAGGAGGCGACGGGGCCGCCGTGGATCCACAGCAGGAATGGCGCGGGCGACTCGGCCGAGGCGCCTTCCGGCAGGACGAGCCAGCCGCGGATCTCGGCGCCGTCGTCGGCGGTGGCGGTGATCTCGGTGAGCGTGCCGCGCACCTCGGGGCGCGGGACGGGCGAGAGCAGGTCGGTGACCTCGCCGGTGCCGGCGTCGACGCGGGCCGGGGCGGGTGCGAGGGCGATGCCGCTGCGCAGCGCGTACACGGTCCGGCCGTCGGGCGAGACGTTGAGCCCGAGGTAGGAGGCGTCGTCCTGGGTGAGGCGGACGGCCTCGCCGCCGCCGGGGGTGACGCGGAAGACCGGGCGGCGGCCACGGAAGTCGGCGACCAGGTAGACGGCCGAGGAGTCGGGCGCCCAGGCCACGTCCATCGGGAACAGGTCGCCGGCGTGCGGGCCGCCCTCGCCGGTGGCCACGTCGGCGATCCACAGCTCGACCCGGGCCGAGACGTCCAGGTCGGTGTGGCGCTCGCGCGAGCACGCCAGCCTGGTGCCGTCGGGCGAGACGGCCAGCGGGCCGCCGAAGTCGTGACCCTCCTCGCTGAGGAGCGTGCGCCGCTCGCCGGTGGCCACGTCGACGGCCACCAGGTCGATCCGGCTCTGCCCGGCCGACAGCGGGACGCGCCAGGTGGTGATCACCGTGCGGCCGTCGGGGGTGAGCTCGAAGGCGGCCTCGCGCAGCGCCTCGCCGGGCTCTGGGGTCAGCTCGCGCACGTCCTCCAGGCGGTCGGCGCCGAGCCTGCCGGTGAACAGCCGGGTACGGCCGGGGCCGAGGTCGTGGTCCCAGTAGCGCACCGGGTAGCCCTCGTGCAGGATGGCGCTGATCCCGGCGTCCTTGCGCGCCTTGCGCCGCTCCTCCTCGTCCGCCTCGTCGCCGTCGAGCACGTCGGAGGCGAACACCACCACGTCGCCGGCGGTGCGGACGGCGCCGATGCCGCCGGGGCGGCTCGCCACCTGGCGGGCCTCGCCGCCCTGGCGCGGCAGCAGCCACAGCGCGGGCGTCTCGTCCCCGTCGTCCTTCGCGGTGGGGTCGGGGCGGGCCGAGGTGAACAGGAGGTCCCCGGAGGCGGTGAAGACCGCCTGGGTCTCCCCCTTGGCCGACCTGGTCAGCCGGTACGGCTCGCCACTGGGCCCACTGCCGGGCTCACTGCCGGGCTCGCCGTCCGGCGTGACGGCCCACAGGGCGGTCCCGTACGACTTGCCGTCGGGGTTGAGCGACTGCACGGCCGACACGAGGCGGGAGCCGTCGGGTGAGAGCTTCAGGGAGAGAACTCGGGGGATCGCGACATAATCGCGAATGTCGTGAAATGCGGTCACCCATCCGAACCTACCTCGTGAGAGGACCACGGGCACGCGCGCATAAGGTTGCTCACGTGGGAGATTACGACGCGCTGCTGGTGCTGTCGTTCGGCGGTCCCGAGGGCCCCGACGACGTGCTGCCCTTCCTGGAAAACGTGGTGCGGGGCCGCGGGGTGCCCCGGGAGCGGCTGATGGAGGTCGCCGAGCACTACCAGAGCTTCGGCGGCGTCAGCCCGATCAACCAGCAGTGCCGCGACCTGGTCGAGGCGCTGCGCCCGATCGTCGGCGTGCCGGTTTACTGGGGCAACCGCAACTGGCACCCGTTCGGCGAGGAGACCGTCAAGCGGATGGCCGGCGACGGGGTGCGCAGGGCGGCGGTCTTCGCCACCTCCGCCTACGCCGGCTATTCGAGCTGCCGCCAGTACTACGAGGACATCGCCCGCATCTCCTTCGAGGGCGGCCCCGAGCTGGTCAAGATGCGCCACTTCGGCGACCATCCGTCGTTCGTCGAGGCGATGGCCGACCACACCCGGCAGGCGCTGGAGCGGCTGGGCCGCGACGACGCCCGGCTGGTGTTCACCGCCCACAGCATCCCGGTCACGATGGCCGAGACCGCGGGCCCGGCGGGCGGCCTGTACGAGACGCAGCTGCGCCGCACGGCCCGGCTCGTCAGCGAGGCTCTCGGCCGCGACGAGCCCTGGGACCTGGTGTGGCAGTCGCGCAGCGGCCCGCCGCAGGTGCCGTGGCTGGAGCCGGACGTCTGCGACCACCTGCGCCAGGTCGACGCGGGCTCGGTGGTGCTGGTGCCGATCGGGTTCGTCTCCGACCACATGGAGGTCGTCTACGACCTCGACACCGAGGCCCGTCAGGTGGCCGCCGAGATCGGGCTGCCGATGGAGCGGGCGGCGACCGCGGGCACTCATCCGGCCTTCGTGCGGATGGTGCGCGAGCTGATGGACGAGCCCGAGCCGGTCGCCTGCGCGCTGACTTGCTGCCCGGCCCCGCGCCGCCGTCAGGCGTAGGCGCGGGCGTAGGCCTCGGCGATGCTCAGGACCTTGTTCACGTAGTCCCACGAGTGGTTGTAGTGCCACACGGCCTTGCGCAGCTTCTCGCCGCCCTGGCCGGCGCCCGTCTTGCACAGGTAGTTGGCCGCGCCCGGCACCGCGTCGTACGGGCTCCAGATGTCACGCTCGCCGTCCCCGTCGCCGTCGACCCCGTACGCCTTCCAGGTGGCGGGCATGAACTGCATCGGCCCGAGCGCGCCCGCGCTGGACGGGCCGTTGTTGCGCCCGTGCCCGCTCTCCACCTGCCCGATCGCGGCCAGCACGGTCCACGACAGGCCGGGGCAGCGGGTCGCCGACTGCTTGTACAGCTCCAGGTAGCTGCCGGGCCGGGCGGCCGTGGCCGTGGCGGGCTGCTCGCGCTTGGCCTCGGTACGCCGCGCGGCGCCCAGCATGACGACCTGGCTGCCCTTGCCGAGCACCTTGCGCACGCCCTTCTCGCTGATGCCGCCCTCCTTGCCGTGCAGCAGCACCGCCACGCCCTGCGCCATGCCGAGGGTGCGGCCCAGGTCGGCGCCGACCAGGCCGTCGACGCCGGTCAGCCCGAGCGGGGCCGACGCGCCCACGCGCAGCCTCGGCCCGCCGTCCACCTGGTAGTACGCGCCCAGCGTCAGGCCGTACTTGCGCATGGCCGCCGAGTCGGCGACGACCTCGCCCCGGGCCAGCGCGCTCCACACGCCGGGCTGGTCGGCGACGACCTTGGGGGTCCAGGAGCGGAAGTCGGCGGGGTCGACGGCGAGCAGGTTCAGCCCGGTGCCCGACACCTTGACCGAGCCGGCGTCGACCACGAGGGCCTTCTGCACGTGCTTGAGCGCGGCGAGCCGGTGGCGGGCCTGCTGGGGCACGGTGCCGGGGGCGATGGCGAGCACCCGGGGCGGGGTGGGCGTGACACCGGCGCCGCCCTGGCCGAAGTCCTTGACAGGGGCCGTCGTGGGAACGAGCTTGTCGAGCGCGGGGGTCTCCCGCCGCACGGTCCGGGGCGGCGGCGCCGTCGTCGTCTCGAACGGGTCCTCGCCCAGGAGCAGCACGACGCCCGCGGCCGCGAGCGTGACGGTGAGCACCGCGGCGACCATGAGCAGTGCGCCGCGCAAAGAGGGAAGACCGGACACGCGGCACACGTTAACCCACGTGCCGGAAACAGGTTGCGATCCGGACAGATGATGCGCGAGGGTGTGTCGGCACAGTAAGGAGAAACGCGGATGGTCGGGCCTTACCGGGGGTTGTTCAAAGGGCCCGGCGTCAAGGGTTTCGTGCTGGCCGGCTTCGTCGGCCGGATGCCGATGTCCATGCTCGGCATCGGGGTCGTGCTGCTCATCGAGGGCGTCACGGACTCCTTCGCGGTCGCCGGCGCGGTGGCCGGGGCCTGCAACGTCGCCTTCGCCGTGGCCGCCCCCATGTCGGCGCGGCTGACGGACCGGTTCGGCCAGAGCCGGGTGATCGTCCCCTTCGCCACCCTGAACGCGCTCGCGCTCGCCGCCCTCATGCTCAGCGCCGGGCTCGGCCTGCCCGACTGGACGCTGTACGTGTCGGCGCTGCTGGTCGGGGCCACGTCGCTGTCGCTCGGCTCGATGGTGCGGGCCCGCTGGTCCCACGCGCACAGCGGGTCGGCCAAGCTGCACACGGCCTTCGCGTTCGAGTCGGTCATCGACGAGGTGATCTTCGTCACCGGCCCGGCCCTGGTCACCGTGCTGGCCACGGCCGTCAACCCGTTCGCCGGGCTGGTCGTGGCGCTGGTGTGCATGTTCACCGGCTCGCTCGCGCTCGCGCTCCAGCGGCGCACCCAGCCGCCGATCCAGCCGGTCAGGACCGGCGGGGGCGGCAGCCCGATCCTCATCCCCGGCATCGCCCTGCTGTCGTGCGTCTACCTGGGGCTCGGCGCGGTCTTCGGGTCGGTGGACCTCATCACGGTGGCCTTCGCCACCGAGCACGGCGCGAAGGGCATGTCGGGATTCCTGCTGGCCGCCTTCGCGGGCGGCTCGATGGTGTCGGGCCTGTGGTTCGGCTCGCGGCACTGGCAGATCTCGCTGCGCGGCCGGTTCGTCCGCTCGCTGGGCGTGTTCGTCGTCGGGCTGCTGCCGATCATGTTCATCGGGAGCGTGCCGGTCATGGCGGCCGGGCTGTTCCTGGCCGGGCTGGCCATCTCGCCGACGCTCATC
The DNA here is from genome assembly GCF_040674795.1 of Nonomuraea sp. NPDC049725. NCBI lineage: Bacteria > Bacillati > Actinomycetota > Actinomycetes > Streptosporangiales > Streptosporangiaceae > Nonomuraea > Nonomuraea sp. NPDC049725. The sequence goes on from NZ_JBFANJ010000002.1 coordinate 547,282, forward strand.
ACCGGCTTCTCGCTCACCGAGCGGCTGGTGCCGTCGTCGCTGCTCACCGAGGGCATGGCGTGGATCTCGACGGCGATCGGGCTCGGCGTCGCGCTGGGCGCCTGGGCCGGCGGTCAGCTCACCGAGCTGTACGGGCCGTCCAACGCCTACGCCTTCTCCCTGGGGGCCGCGGTCTTCGCCGTCGTGGTCGGGCTCGCAGGTTCGGGTTTCCTGAGACTTCCCGAAGCGCCTTCACCGGCCAAGAGCTGATCCGCTACGGTCGAGACATCCCTCGCAACATCCATCACATTGGAAACATTGCTTATGTCCCGACATCTCAGTTCACTCTTGGCCATCGCGGCTGTCACGGTCGCCCTCGCTCCCGCCCCCGCGCTCGCGGCCCCCGCCGAGGAGGAGGTCGACTGCACGAAGGTCAAGTGCGTGGCGCTGACCTTCGACGACGGCCCCGGCAAGTACGCGGGCACGCTGCTCGACACGTTGAAGAAGTACGACGCCAAGGCGACGTTCTTCCTCGAAGGCCAGTACGTGAAGAGCCGCCCCTCCTACGTCAAGCGGATGGCCGCGGAGGGGCACGAGCTGGGCAACCACAGCTACAAGCACCCCGACTTCACCAAGCTGACCGCGCCCGCGATCCGCTCGGAGATCCAGCGGACCAACGACGAGATCAAGAAGGCGGCCGGCGTCGAGCCCAAGCTGCTGCGTCCGCCGTACGGCATGTCGGACCTGACGACGTCGGAGGTCGCCGCCGAGTTCGGCATGCCGATCATCCTGTGGACCGGCGGCTCGGCCGACTGGAGCTCCAAGAACGAGGAGGCGATCAAGAAGCAGACGCTCAAGGTCGCCAAGCAGAACAGCATCGTCCTCATGCACGACTGGGTGAAGCAGACCGTCGACGCGATGCCGTCGATCATCCGGACGCTGCAGAAGAACGGCTACCACCTCGTCAAGGTGAGCGACATCGTCAAGCACGAGAATCTGAAGGCCGGTGACACGTTCCCCCTCCCCGAGGGCTGGGATAAGTGAGTATCGTTCGCGTTTAGTCGGACGACAGGGGTGTGCGCGTGGCCTTCATCAACTGGGCGGGGAACCAGGCCATCGAACCCGCCGAGGTACGCGTCCCCACCTCCACCGGCGACGTCGTCCGGGCCGTGCGTGACGCGGCGGCGAGCGGGCGGCGGCTGCGCATGGTGGGAACGGGCCACTCCTTCACCGGAGTGGCCCTCACCGACGGCCTCATGCTCCGCCCCGACGGGCTGACCGGCGTCGTCTCCTGGCACGACGACAGCGTCACCGTCCTGGCCGGCACCCCGCTCCGCACGCTCAACGAGCTGCTCGGCGAGCGCGGCCTGGCCCTGGCCAACATGGGCGACATCACCGAACAGACCGTCGCGGGCGCCATCCAGACCGGCACCCACGGCACCGGCCGCGACACCGGCGGCCTGGCCGACCAGGTCACCGCCCTGGAGCTGGTGCTCGCCGACGGCACCGTGACCACCGCCGGGCCCGGCGAGGACCTGTTCGACGCCGCCCGGGTCGGCCTGGGCGCGCTCGGCGTGCTCACCACCGTCACCTTCCGCGTCGAGCCCGCGTTCCTGCTGCGCAACGAGCGCCGGCGGATGCCGCTGACCCGCATCCTCGACTCGCTCGACGAGCTCACCTCGGGCAACGAGCACCTGGACTTCTTCTGGCTGCCGCACACCGACGCGTGCCTGGTCAAGACCAACAACCGCCACCCCGGACCGGCCAGCCCGCCCGGCGCGTTCCGGCACTGGCTCGACGCCGTCCTCCTGGAGAACACGCTGTTCGGCGCCGCGTGCGCCGCCGGCGCCCGCGTCCCGGCGCTGATCCCGCGCATCAACGCCGTCAGCGCCGCCGCCCTCGGCGACTCCGCCTCCGTCGACACCTCGTACAAGATCTTCACCGCCCGGCGGGACGTGCGCTTCCTGGAGATGGAGTACGCGATCCCGCGCGAACGGCTCGGCCAGGCGCTGCGCGAGACCCGCGACCTGATCGAGCGGACGGACTGGAAGATCACCTTCCCCGTCGAGGTCCGCGTCACGCCGCCGAGCGACGCGTGGCTGTCCACCGCCTACGGGCGGCCGACCGCCTACCTCGCCTGCCACGTCTACCGGCCCACGCCCAACCCCGCCTACTTCGCCGGCGTCGAGGAGATCATGACCCGGCTCGGCGGGCGGCCCCACTGGGGCAAGCTGCACACCCGCGACGCCGCCTACCTGGCCACCGTCTACCCGCGCTTCGCCGACTTCACCGCGCTGCGCGACCGGCTCGACCCCGGGCGCCTGTTCGCCAACGCCTACCTGGACACCGTCCTCGGCTAAGCCTTTGGTAAAGAACCGGCTGGCGAATCGACGGGATCGCGTGTCCCGTACCCCGTGAGCGGCCCGCGGGCGGCACCCTCTTCGCTCGTGCCCCGACGATTCGGCCTGCCCTCCCTGTACCTCGCGGCGGCCGTGGTCACCGCCGCCGCGACGGCCGTCACCACCGCTGTCCCCCTCATGACGCCCGCCTCCGGCCTGGCCGCTCGGCCCCGCCACGCCGAGCCCGCGCGCCCGTACATCGTCACCGCGCGCGACCGGGCGGCCGCCCGCGACCTCGTCGGCGAGGTGCGCTGGCGGGTGCGCCGCTACTACACCGCCGCCCTGCCCGGCTTCGCCACCGTGCTCAACGCCGCCGAGGAGGCCGAGCTGCGCGCCGACCCGCGCGTGCTCGCCCTCGAACCCGACCGCGCGATCCGCCCCGCCCCCGGGCGCGCGGCCACCCCCGCCCGCACCCCCGGCGGGCGCGGCGTCACCGTGTACGTGGTCGGCAGCGGCATGGACGTGGACCGGTTCGGCGACCGCGCCTGGCGGGCCTTCGACGCCACGGGCGGCACCGGCCACGACTGCACCGGGCACGGCACCCGCGCCGCCCGCGCCGTCGCCGCCGCCGCGCCCCAGGCCAGGATCGCCTCCGTCCGGACGCTCGGCTGCCACGGCGCCGGCAGGCTCTCGGACGTGCTCGCCGGGCTCGACTGGGTGCGCCGGCACGCGCGCGGCCCCGCCGTCACCAGCGTCCCGCTCGACACCGCCGGCTCCCCCGCCCTCACCACCGCCCTGCGCGCCCTCGTCAGATCCGGCGTCTTCGTCACCGCCACCGGCCCCGGCGCCTGCCGGACCGCGCCCGGCGAACCCGCCTACACCGCCGCCGCACCCCATCTCGCCGGCGCCGCAGCCGGATACCTGGAGTCCCATCCGGGCGCGAATCCGGCGGATCTGGCGACTTGGCTCAAGTGCCCGGCGGTGCGCGGCGCGATTCGCCAGAATCCGTCGAGGAGCTCTAACCTCCTCCTGCGCACCGGTGGGCTCTGAAGGGGATGGATTCGTCAAATGTGACCGGCGTCACATCGCCTCCGGGCTATCCCAGGAAGGCGATGTTCGGACATGCCGGGTACGGTGCTGGCAGGCAACCGGCACACGCGAGAGACTCAAGGGTCCGGGGGAAGAATGGCGACGCTGACGAAGGGACTCGCATGCAGGAGCTCCGACTCGTCGCGGTGAGTGAGGACGGCACCTACCTCGTGCTGGCGACTGCCGGACGGGGTACACGCTTCACGCTCCCCGTGGACGACCGGCTCCGTGCTGCCGTCCGCGGCAACTTCTCCCGTCTCGGCCAGTACGAGATCGAAGTGGAGAGCCCGTTGCGTCCCAAGGAGATCCAGGCCCGCATCCGAGCAGGTGAGACCGCGGAAGAGATCGCCGCGACCGCCGGCATCCCGGTCGAGCGCGTCCGCTGGTTCGAGGGCCCGGTCCTCCAGGAGCGCGAGTACGTCGCCCAGCAGGCCCAGCGCGTCACCGTCCGCATGCCCGGCGAGTCCTCGCCCGGCCCCACCCTCGGCGAGCTCGTCGCCGAGCGCCTCAACCGCCGCGGCGTGCCCACCGACGAGATCGACTGGGACTCCGCCAAGCGCGACGACGGCCTGTGGCGGGTCAAGCTCGGCTACGTGTGGAACGGTCACACGAGACACGCCGAATGGCTCTTCGACCCGCGCCGCCGCCACGTCACCCCGCACGACGACGAGGCGCTGCGCCTGTCGTCCGCCGACTTCGACCCCGACCCCGTGACCGAGGACACCACGGTCACGCCCTTCACGCCCCGCGTCGCCAAGCTCCAGCCGGTGCCGCCGCTGGCCTCCGACCCGCTGCCGTTCCCCTCGGTCATCCGCAACGAGCCCGATCCGGAGCCCGCCCTGGAGGCGCCGTTCGACCGGCAGCCGCCGCGCGACCCCGCCCGGGAGACCGGCCAGACCCGCCCCGCCGCCGACCCGCACCGCCGGGCCGGCTCCTCACCCTGGCTGCCCGACTTCGGCCAGTCACGGGCGACGGACTCCGAGTCCTTCTACGCCCCCCGCCCCACCCGCGACCCCGACCCCCAGCCTTCCTTCACCCCGCCACCGGCCGCGCCACCGGCCCCGCCATCGCCCGCCGCGTCCTCGCCCTCGGCCGAGCCGTACGCGCCCGCCGAGTCGCGGCCGCCTGCCGAGACCCGGTCGCCCGAGCCGCCGTCGCCGTACAGGTCGTCGCCGCCCTCCTTCCTGCCGCCATCGGCCTCACCGTCCTCCGCCCAGCCCGAGGACACCGCCGTCCCGTCCCTGCCCGCCGCCGCCGCTGCGGCCCCCCCGGCCGCCGACGTCCCAGCCCCGGACACCGAGGCTCCCGCGCAGGCCCAGCCCGCGACGGCACCGGCCGCCCACCAGGAGCCGGCCCCGGCCCCGCTGGCTGCCACGCCCGCCGAGCCCGCCGCCCCGGAGCCTTCACCGGCGACCAGCGACACCACGCCTCAGGCAGCGACCCCCGAGCCTGCCGCAACGCCGTCCCAGCCCACGCCCACGCCGGCCGCCGAAGCAGCCGCCCCCGAGACCGCGCCCGCCACCCCGGACACCGCACCGGCAACGCCGGATGCCGCCCCGGAAACGCCCGCCGCCGCCCCGACCCCCGTCGAGGCGGCCACCGCCTCCCCGGAGGCCCCGGCGCCCGCTGCCCCGGCGCTCCCCGTACAGGAAGAGAGCGCCCGCACCGACGCGACCCTGCCCACCACAGCGGACCAGCCGAAGCCCCCTGCCCAGGAGGCTCCGGCCCCGTCCGCCACCCCTGCCGAGGCAACCCAGGACGAGGCCCCCACGGCCGCCGCCACCCCGGAACCCGCAGCGCCCCAGGCCGCCGCCACCCCGGAACCAGCGCCGGAGGCCGCCGAGAAGCCGGCCACCCCGCTCCCGGAGCCCGCCACCGCGCAGCCCACCGAGCCCGCGAAGACCGAGGACTCCCTGGAGCCCACCCAGCCCGAGGCCGCACAGGCCGCCGAGCCGGACAAGCCCGCCCAGCCGGTCACCACCACAGCCGACGAGCCCGCACAGTCCGAGGCGGCCAAGGCCGAGGAGCCCGTCGCCAAGTCCGACGCGCCCACCGAGGCCGAAAAGCCCACGCAGCCCGACACCACCACAGCGGAGGAGCCTGCGGAGCCAGCCGCCGCCAAGGCAGAAGAGCCCGTCGTCACCAAGTCCGACGAGCCCGCCCAGCCCGAGGAACCCGCACAGCCGGTCGCGGTCAAGGCCGACGAGCCCGCACAGGCGGACGCCACCAAGGCCGAGGAGCCCACCGCCGCGAAGGCAGAAGAGCCCGCCGAGCCCGAGGTTCAGAGCGAGCCCGAGGAGGCCGCCGCCTCCACCACGCCCCCCGAGCCTGACGTACAGGCTGAGGCCGAAGCCAAGGGGGCGGCGCCCAAGCCGGGGCCGAAGCCCGGGCCCAAGCCGGTGCCCGCGGCACGGCCGAGCGAGGAGGACGCGAAGGACAAGCCGGCGGCCAAGGAGGAGCCGCCGGTGCCGGTCCCGTCTCCCCCGCCCGCCCCGGCTGCCCGGCAGGCCCGCAAGGGTTCGCGGGGCCGTCGCGCCTCGGTGCCGACGTGGGACGAGATCATGTTCGGCGCCCGCCGCCAGGACTGACCCGCCACATCCGCGCAGAACGACCGGGTGGAGCTGGATGACAGCCCCACCCGGTCACAAACCCGCCGTAAGCGACCTTCTTCGCCCCCGGATCCCCCAAGAACGGGCGCGGTCAGGACGGTTGCAGAGCGTCGAAGAAGGCTAGGGCGTCGGCGGGGTCCGGGCTCACGAGGCGTTCCAGGCCGACGGCCGTCATCGCCGCCCATCGACCGGCCCGTGGCCGCCAGGCTGGCCGCCCGCCCCGCTTGACCGGCCCTCAGGACCCTCCCGGGCCGTCCGGGCCGTCCGGGCCGTCAGAGCTCTCGCCGCCCTGCTCGAAGCCGTCCCCGTGCCGCTCGGAGCCGTCCCCCTGCCGCTCAGAGAGCTCCCCGTGCCGCTCGGGGACGTGCCCGCCCCGCTCGGGGACGGGTGCCAGGAAGGGGGCCAGCCAGTCGGGCGTCACCTCGGCCGGGAAGTCCCTGGCCTGGGCCTCGGAGACGTCGACGGCCGAGTAGCCGCCCCGGCCCGCGCCCACGCCCGCCGTCAGCGTCACGACGCCGGCGCGCCGCTGGAACCAGGTCTGCCGCAGCCGCCACCCCACGACGGCGCGCCGCTCCACCACGGCCTGCGTACGCCGCAGCGACCCGCCGCGGACGGTCACCCGCTCGCCGTCGTAGCCGTGGCCGAGCGAGCGGTAGCGGTCGAGCCCGAGCGGCACCCCGACGGCGGCCAGCAGCAGGGCCAGCACCAGGACGATCCACCAGATCAGCGAGGCGGTCAGCACGGCGGCCGCGGTGGCGAGCGCGGCGACGGCCAGCCACGGGAAGACGGCGCGGAACAGCCGCCGGTTGCGCGCCACCGGCGGATGGGGGCGCAGCTCCGCCCGGTAGGGGCCGACGGCGTCGCCGGTGACCTGGCGGGCGACGGCCCTGGGCACCACCGGCAGGAGCTGGCCGCGCGTCTCGGAGTCGCCCAGGCCGGTCACGATGGCCCAGGCCCTGGCGACGCCGGCCCAGCGTTCGGCGAGGCCCTCGGCGATCTCGTAGCCGCGTACGCGCCGCGACTCGAGCGACACGCTGCGCCGGTTGACGAGCCCGCGTTCGGCGACCAGGTAGCCGTCGCGCCGTTTGAGCTTGAAGTCCCAGTTGAACACCGCGTACATCACGCCGCCCACGAACGGCATGGCCACCACGAGCAGCACCGCGATCGCCACGAGCAGCCACGGGTGCTCCCAGAGCCAGGTGCCGGCCGTCCAGGCGGCGTCCCTGCCGAACCCGAGCTCGTCCCCCCACTGGAACGCCAGCCCCACCGCGCCGCCCGCCAGCGCGAACGGGGTGAGCAGGTAGGCCCCCGACAGCGGCCCGTACAGCAGCCACCGGCGCGGCACGGCGGTGATGACGCGCTCCTCCGGCTCGTGCGGCCGCTCCGGCACGGCGCCCGGCCCGGCGGGGTCGAGGACGCCCTCGGGCACGGCGGTCGCGACCCCGGAACCGGCGGGGTGCGCGTGGCGGGCGGCTGCCGCGCGGCGCAGGAGGACGGGCTTGAGGCGTTCGGCCTCGTGGCGGGTGACGCCGTCGAGCGTGGCCTCGCCGTCGCCGCCGCTCGCCCCCGTGTCGATCTTCAGCACGGACAGGCCGAGCAGCCGGTGCATGGGCGGGGTGGACACGTCGACGCCGCGCACCCGTTCGAGCGGGATCGTCCGCACCGACCGGCTGATCAGCGAGCGCTTGATCTCCAGCCGGTCGCCGATGATCTCGTACGTGAACGTGGCCCAGCGGACGACCGCGAACACCACGGTGCCGACCAGGCCCAGCGCCGCCCACAGGTAGGACCGGCCGGAGAAGCCGCCCACGACGAGCACGCCGACGAGCGGCACGAGCAGCGACGGCAGCATCCGGACCGGGTCGATGAGCAGCACCTTGGGGCTCAGCCTGAGCGGCGCCCGGGGCGGCGGGAACGTACCGGGCCCCTCCGGCGGCGGGCCCGCGGGACCCTCCGGAAGGGACGGCGGCGGAGGGGGCGGAGGCGGGGCGCCGGTCACGTGGCGTCGTCCCTGAGCTGCTCGGCGCGGCGGGCGAGCTCTTCGGCGAGCCCGGCCGCCACCTGGTAGTCGAGCCCCTTGATCGTGGAGGACCCGGCGTGCGAGGCGGTGCGGATCTCCAGGGTCGCCAGCCCGAGCATCCGTTCCATCCACCCCTGTCCCTTGTCGACCGTCTGGATGCGGCTGACCGGCACGAACACCCACTCCCGGGTCAGGAACCCCTGCCGGGCGTAGACGACATCTCCCGACAACTCCCACCGGTGCACCGCGTAGCGCACGAACGGCTCCGCCACCAGGAACGGCGTCGTCAGCACGCCCACGACGACCGGCAGCAGCCACGGCGCGCTGGCGAACCAGCCGGGCACCCACGACCAGCCGCTGCCGCCCACCCAGCCGCCCACGAGGATGGACCCGCCCACGAGCAGCACGAACCCGATCAGCGCCTCCAGCAGCCAGAGCCCGCGGGCTCTGGGCGAGACGCGGTTCGCCGGATCGCGGAGCGGGCCAGTTGAGTTCACGACTCCAGCTTAGGGCTCGCGCCCATGTCAGCGATCTGTCAGCGGCCGGTGGAGCATGTGGGCAAAGTGTCAGTGGCGTCGGGCAGGGTGATGCCCATGGGATACGCGATTGAAGCCGAAGGCCTGGTGAAGCACTACGGCGAGACCAAGGCGCTCGACGGCGTCGACCTCGCCGTGCCGGCCGGCCGGCTGCTCGGCGTGCTCGGGCCCAACGGCGCGGGCAAGACCACGGCCGTGCGCATCCTGGCGACCCTGCTGGTGCCCGACGCCGGGCGCGCTTCGGTGCTCGGTTACGACATCGGCCGCCAGGCGCACCAGGTCAGGTCGCTGATCGGCCTCACCGGGCAGTACGCCGCCGTCGACGAGATGCTCACCGGGGTGGAAAACCTGATCATGATCGGCCGGCTGCTCGGCCTGTCCCGGAGCGAGGCGCGGCGGGAGGCGACGGCGCTGCTGGAGCGGTTCGACCTGACCGAGGCCGGGGGGCGGGCCGCCAAGACGTTCTCGGGCGGCATGCGCAGGCGGCTCGACCTGGCCGCGAGCCTGGTGGGCCGGCCGAAGGTGCTGTTCCTCGACGAGCCCACCACCGGCCTCGACCCGCGCAGCCGCACCGAGTTGTGGGGCGTGGTGCGCGGCCTGATGGCCGACGGGGTGACCGTCCTGCTCACCACCCAGTATCTGGAGGAGGCCGACCAGCTCGCCGACGACATCGTGGTCTTCGACCACGGCAAGGTGATCGCGACCGGCACCTCCGACCAGCTCAAGGCCACCACCGGCGCCCAGGTGCTGGAGGTGCGGCCGATGGAGGAGCACCAGCTGGAGCTGGTGGCCAAGGTCGTCACCGACGTCGTGGAGGAGACCCCGGCGATCGCGGGCGGCAAGGTCACCGCCGCCGTGCGCGACCCGGCCGTGGTGCCCGCCGTCGTGCGCCGCCTCGACGACCTCGGCATCGTGGCCACCGAGCTGGCGCTGCGCAAGTCCAGCCTCGACGAGGTGTTCCTGGCGCTGACCGGGCACCGCGCCGAGGAGCCGGAGAAGACCGACGAGGAGACCTACGCATGACCGCGACCACCGCCTCCCTGCCCGCGCCGCCGAGGCGGGTGAGCCCCGGCGCCACGGTCGGCCAGACGATGACGCTGGCGTGGCGCAGCCTGGTGCAGATCAAGCACAACCCGTGGGAGCTGCTCGATCTCAGCATCCAGCCGATCATGTTCCTGCTGCTGTTCACGTACGTGTTCGGCGGCGCGATCTCCGGCTCGACGGGCGACTATCTGCAGTTCGCGCTGCCCGGCCTGCTCGTGCAGAACGCGCTGTTCTACACGCTGTCCACGGCGATCGGGCTCAACACCGACATCACCAAGGGCGTCTTCGACCGGCTGCGGAGCCTGCCGATCGCGCGCACCGCGCCGCTGGCCGGGCGGGTCATCGCCGACACGTTCAAGCAGGTGTGGGCGTTCGCGCTGCTGGTCGGGTTCGGGATGGCGCTCGGGTTCCGGGTCACGACCGGCGTGGCCGGGCTGCTGGGCGCGCTGGCGCTGCTGGTGGTCGTGGCGCTGGCGATGTCGTGGATGTCGGTGCTGATCGGGCTCAAGGCGTCGAGCCCGGAGAAGGTGCAGATGGTGGCCTTCTCGGTGATGATGCCGCTGACGTTCACCAGCAGCGCGCTGGTGTCGCCCGACACGTTCCCGGGCTGGCTGAAGGCGTGGTCCGACGTCAACCCGGTGAGCCACCTGTCCGACGCGATCCGCGGGCTGATGATCGGCGGCGAGGTGGCCTCCCCGGCGCTGGTGTCGCTGCTCTGGTCGGCGGGCTTCGTGGTGGTGTTCGCGCCGCTGGCCATCAGGGTCTTCCGCACCCGGCTCTGACCGGCTCCCGCGAGCCCGGTTCCGGGTCTCGCGGGTCAGACCCGCAGGGCGAGGGCGATGACGGCGTCCCGGTCCATCCGGCGGCCGCGCGCGAGGTGGCGTCCGAACTCCGCCGCCCCGAGCGCGGCCTCGGTGTCGCCGGTGATCCGTACATGGTCGAAGTCCACGACGGCGGCGATGCCCTTGACCGCCTCGGCCCCGCCCAGCAGCGCGGCGGCGTCCTCGGCCCGCCCGGCCGCGAGCGCGACGGCGGCGCAGGCGATGACCGCGATGCCGATGAGCTGCGCGTCGCCCGACTGCGCCGCCTGCTCCAGCCCGAGCGCCACCAGCCGCCGCGCTTCGGGAAGATCGCCTTCCTGTACGGACAGCAGGCCGCGGGAGGCGTTGACCGCCGAGACCATCTGGAGCGGCACCCCGCGCGCCCGCTCCATGATCTCCGCGGACCGCGCGAAGAGCTCGCGGGCGGTGGCCAGGTCGCCGTCCTGGCGGGCGAACTCGCCCCACGCGCCCACCACGCCCGCCTCGCCCACCTGGTCGCCGTTCTCCGTGACCAGCCGGACGACCTCGCGCAGCATCTCCTCCGCCTCCGCCCGGTGGCCCAGCTGGTTGAGCCCGAGCGCCAGCCTGGCCCGCATGTACGCGGTGTCGTCCTGGGCGCCCAGCTCGTCCATCACCCGCAGCGCCTCCCGCATGACGGCGATGCCCCGGGTGCTCTCGCCGCGCAGCAGGAGGACGTCCGACATGCCGGCCAGGGCGGTGCCGGCGCCCCAGCGGTCACCGGCCGCGCGGAAGCCGTCGAGCGCCGCCAGGTAGTCGCGCTCGCCCTCCTCGATGCGCCCGGCCGCGTAGTGGGCCAGCCCGCCGCACAGCTGCCCCGCCGCCACCACCCACGGGTCCGGGTGGCGGGCCATCTCCGCCATGAGCTGCTCGGCCTCCGGCTGGGTGGCGCCGAACATCACGAACATCGGCCCCACCATCGCCACCAGCGGGTGGTGCGGCGGCGGGCCCTTGAGCCTGCCGATCTCCGATTGGGCCTCGCCCGCCTCCTCCCACGACAGCATCGTGCCGAGCCCGTTCAGCACGTACACGGCCAGGCCCAGGGCACGCGCGGGTCCCGGCGCGCCGGGCGTGGCCTCCAGCACCTCGCGCGCCCTGAGCGCGCCCTCCAGCCGGTGGCCGCGCAGCCACCAGTACCAGCCCAGCGCCCCGACCAGCCGCAACGCCACGGCCGCTCCCCCGCCGGACGCGGCGGCGTTGTCGGTGGCGGTGGCGGTCGCCCAGCGCAGGGCGGCCGTCAGGTTCTCGTGCTCCGCCGTCAGCTCGGCCAGCCGGTCGAGCTGCGCGCCGGTGCGCAGGCCCGGCTCGGCGGCCTCGGCCAGCTCCGTGAAGTGATGGGCGTGCTTGCGGCGCACGTCCTCCAGCTCGCCCGACTCGGCGAGGCGTTCGTGGGCGTACGCGCGGATCGTCTCCAGCATCCGATAACGTCCGCCGTCGAACACCACGAGCGACTTGTCCACCAGCCGGGTGAGCGGCTCCAGCACGTCCCCGTACAGCCGCTCGATCGTCGCCAGCCCGGCGCCCCCGGCGAACACCGACAGCCTCCGGCCCAGCGCCCGCTCCTGCTCGTCCAGCAGGTTCCAGCTCCACTCCACCACCGCCCGCAGCGTCTGGTGGCGCGGCTGGGCCGTCCGGCTGCCGCTGCTGAGCAGCCGGAACTGGCCCACGCCGCCCAGCCGGGAGGCGATCTCCGAGGCGGACATCGACCGCAGCCGGGCGGCGGCCAGCTCGATCGCGAGCGGCATCCCGTCCAGCGCCCGGCAGATCGCCACGACCGCCTCGGTGTCCGCGCCCACCTCGTACCCGGGCCGCACGGCGGCGGCCCGCTCGGCGAACAGCCGCACGGCCGGGTACGCGCCGGCCTCGTCCGCGCCCGTCCCCGCAGGCGGCAGGCCCAGCGGCGGCAGCGTCCAGGTGGCCTCACCGGTGATGCCCAGCGGCTCCCGGCTCGTCGCCAGGATCCGCACCCCCGGGCAGTCGGCCAGCACCCGGTCCGCCACCCGGGCCGCCTGCTCCACCACGTGCTCGCAGTTGTCCAGCACGATGAGCAGCCGCTTGCCGCGCAGCGCCGCCACCAGCCGGTCCAGCGGCTCCGTCACGCCCAGCCCGGCCGCCTGCGGCAACGCGTCACGCACGTCCAGCGCGCTCGTGACGCTCTGCACCACGCCCGCCTCGTCCTGTACGGGCGCGAGCTCGGCCAGCCACACCCCGTCGGGCAGCTCCGCGCTCCCGGCCACCTCCGTGGCCAGCCGCGTCTTCCCCGCCCCGCCTGGACCGATCAGCGTCACCAGCCGATGCCCGCCCACCAGCCCGGCGGTGTAGGCGAGGTCCCGCTCCCGGCCCACGAAGCTCGTCAACCGCGCCCGCACGTTCCCCCGCTTGCCCCCCTCGTACTCGAACGCCCCCACCCCGCCGGCCCGGGCCGATCCCCCCTCCCCCGCCCACACCCCCTCCGCACGGGCCGCGCCTCCTGGGCGGGAGACGCCGCTGTGAGGGGCCGCCCCTTCCGCAGGGTGCGCACCCTGCGGGCGGGGGGCGCCTCCTGGGCGGGGCGCGCTGCTGTGAGGGGCCACCTCCCCCTCGGGGTGTGCACCCTCGCCGGAGGGGTGCGGACGGAGGGTGGGGCTGGAGGGGCGCGGGGCGCCTCCCAGGCGGGGGGCGCCGCCGTGAGGGGCCGCCCCCTCCGCAGGGTGCGCGCCCTCCCCGAAGGGGTGCGGACGTACGGGAGGCGCCGCATCGGCGGGACCCGTCACCAGGGCGGACGGGACCCCCTCCGCTGGGTGGGCGCCCTCGCCGGAGAGGTGCGGACAGAAGGTGGAGTTGGAGGGGCGCGGGGCTGGAGGGGGTGGCTCGGTGCCGGGGGGCTCTTCCGGGAGGTCCAGGGTGCTTTCCCGAGGGGGTGTGGTTTCCGGGGTGGGGTGGGCGTCGCGGAGGAGGGTGAGGTGGAGGGAGGTGAGGGCGGGCGAGGGGTCGGCGCCGAGTTCGTCGCGGAAGGTGCGGCGGGCTTCCTCGTACGCGGCCAGGGCCTCGACGCGGCGGCCCGCGCCGTGGAGGGCGCGCATGCGCTGGGCGTGCAGGCGCTCGCGGAGGGGGTGGGCGGCGAGGAGGCCGGCGAGTTCGTCGAGCAGGCCGGCGGGGCGGCCGAGGAGCAGGTCGGCCTCGATGCGGTCCTCGACGGCCGACAGGCGGCGGCTCTCCAGGTGGGCGGCGGGGCCGGCGGCGGGGCCGGCGGCGCAGCCGGGGAGGCCGGCGAGGACGGGGCCGCGCCACAGGGCGAGGGCTTCGCGCAGGAGGGCGGCGGCGGTGCGGGGGTCGCCGGCGGCGAGGGCGGCGTGCCCTTGCCCGGCGAGGACGGTGAAGCGTCGCGCGTCCACCTGATCGGGATCCGCGATCAGCCGATACCCGGACGGATCGGCCACCACGAGCTGGCGTGCCCAGTTTTTTCCGAGCGCCGTGCGGAGCCTGGAGACGAGCGCCTGGAGGGCGTTGGCGACGGCGGCGGGTTCGCGGTCGTCCCAGATCCCGGCGACGAGGCGTTCGACTGGAACGGTCCGGCCGGCGTCGAGAACGAGCAGGCCAAGGAGGGTGCGCAGGCGCCGTCCCGCGATGTCGACGAGCTCGCCGTCTCGCCGCACCTCGAGCGGGCCGAGGACGGCGAAGGTGATGCTGGTGTCCCGCTCCATCCCTCGATTGTGGCGGATTTCGGGCCCTCCACCGGCCACCGACCCTGGCGAAACGGTCGGCGCACCGCCGAGACGCGCGTAGCATCATCCGGCATGGGGCTGCGTAACAGGGCTGGACGCGTGCGACGCATCGCCGTCATGGTGACAGCGGTGGCGAGCGCGTTCGCTTTGTCCGGGTGCGCCACCGTCTTCGGAAGGTCCGAAGCCAGCGACATCGCGCGGATCAACGTCTCCGGGCCGGATCTTCGCGAGGGCAAGCCGCTGCCTCGCCAGCACTCCTGCAAGGGCACCGCGGGGAGCCCGGCGTTGCGCTGGTCGAGCCGTCCGCTGCCCGACGCGAAGTCGATCGCGATCGTGGTGGACTCCCACACCCAGGCCGAGCCTGCCGTGCACTGGGTGATCTACAACATCCCGGCGACCACGACCGAGCTGGGGCCGGGGGCCTCGGAGAGCCCGCCGGAGGGCTCGGGTCAGGCGGTGGTCACCGGAGGGAAGACGGGCTATCAGCCCCCGTGCGACGACAAGGGCAGCTACCGTTTCAGTGTCTACACACTGAGCGGGAAGGTGGAGTCCGAGAAGGACGCTCCGCTTTCCACGATCTTGAAGGAGATCGCGGACAAGACCATTGCCCGCGGACGGCTCACGGCGGTCGACATTGAGTGACAGCCCGGAAGCAGTCGGTAGTACTGGTTACCAATTCTTCACTTAGGGTGTGACAACGCTCGTCGTAGTCCGCCAGAATCAGATCCAATTGTTAGGCGCTGGTGATCAAAGGGGGCAGATCGCGTCGATGGCCGCGCGATCTCACCGGTGCCACAGGGAGGCCATGGCTTTGAGGGTGGTGCAATGACCGCGGTTATCGTGAGCTTGGTCGCTGTCGTGCTCCTCGTGCTCGTCGTCGTGGCACTGGGCATGCGTTCCATGAACCGGCGGGAGAGCTCTCTCCCTCCCGAACGGCTGAAGGAGATGGCCGAGAAGGAGGAGAAGACGCACGCGCGGTCGACGGACGAGTTCGCCGCGCACGAGCCGCGGATGAGCAAGTTCAGCCCGGATTTCAGCCCGATCGACGAGCCGAAGCCCAAACCGGTGCGTACGGGGCAGCGTGGCAAGCGTGGCGTCGACGAGTGGGGCAACCCGCACTCCGACGACGAGGACGAGGAGTTCTGGGCCAACATCCGCAGCGACGCGGAGGAGGGCGGCTTCGGCGCGGGCGGCACGGTCGCGGCGCGCAAGGGCGCCTCCCGGCCGGTCGAGCGCGAGCGTCCCGCCGCCGACCGGCCCGCCGAGCGTCCCGCCGCCGCCGACCGTCCTACTGACCGGCCCGCTGACCGGCCCGCCGCCGAGCGGCCCGCCGGGCGCCCGGAGCGTCCTTCGCGCCGGGCCAAGCGCGAGCCCGTCGCCGCCGACCCCAACGCCGCCACCGTGCAGGCGCCGCTGCCGCAGCGGCCCGCCAAGGCCCCGGCTCCGGCCGCCGCCGCTTCGGGCCTGGCCGACCTGGTCGAGCCGGTGCAGCGGCCCGCACGCTCCAGCGCCGACCTGGCCGACCAGCGCACGATGACGTTCGCGGCCCCGACGGCCGACGTGCTGTCCATCCTCGGCGCGGGCGCCCAGCCGGTGCCGCCCGCCCGCCCCGAGCCGACCGGCTCCTACCCGGGCAGCGGCTCCTTCCCCGCCGCGGGCTCCCCGTCGAGCGGTTCCTTCCCGGCCGCGGCCTCGCCGTCGAGCGGTTCGTTCCCCGCCACGAGCGCCGCCTCCACGGGCGCCTTCACCGCCGTGCCCGCCTCCCCCATCCACGGCGCCCCGACCAGCGACCCGTTCCCGGCCTACAACGGCGGCTCCGCCCAGGGCTCCACCGGCCCGCTCGACTCCCCGTGGCCCGCCCCTCCCGGCGCCTCCCCCGGCATCTCCTCCCCGGGCACCACGTCCGGCTCCTGGGCGGCCTCTCCCGACATCCTCGACGACCCGGGCCCCGCCTCCACCCCGAGCGGCTCCTGGCCGGCCTTCGAGCCGCAGCAGCCGGCCTACCCCGCCTCCTACGAGGTGCGCGCCGGGTGGGCGGTGGCCGACGACTCCGACGCGCTGACCGGCCCGTCGCCCGTCACCGGCACCCCGACGGCGCCCGCCCGCGCGGTGTCGGCCTACGACGACGTGCTGTCTGCGCCGCCTCCGGCGCAGGTCCCCGGGCAGTCCTACGCGTACGAGACGGGCGACTTCACCAGCCCCGCGATGACCCAGCCGGGTCAGGCCGCGTGGCCGGAGCCGCCGGCGCCGGCCGCCGGGTGGCCGGGCTACGGCGCGCCCGAGCCGGGTGGCAGACCCGCCCCGCGCCCGCGGCCGACTCCCGAGCAGGAGTTCCCCGACTACTACCGCTGACATCCGGCGGCCGAGATCCCCGTCCTGGTTCCCAGGGCGGGGATCTCGCGCGTCCGGCCGGACCGTCCCGTCAGGACGACCGAACCGTCCGCCAGGAACGGCAGGACCGTCCGTCAGGGACGGCCGGACCATCCGTCAGGGACGCGGGACCATCCGCCAGGGACGGCAGGAACGTCCGTCGGGGAGCGGCGGACTGTCCCGTCAGGGAGCGGTTCCTCCCGGGCTCGAAGGCCGAGGGTTCGTGGCCCTTCGGTAAAACCCGGGGTGCACGTCTTACGCGCGGCCCCAGCGGCATTAGGGTTTTCGCATGTTCCGCGTCACGAAGAGTAGCGTCATGGCCACGCTCCGATACGACGTGCCCGCCTCGCTCGTGGTGTTCCTGGTCGCCGTGCCCCTTTCGCTGGGAATCGCGATGGCCTCGGGCGCCCCGTTCGCCGCCGGGCTGATCGCGGCCGTGGTCGGGGGGATCGTGGCCGGGGCGCTCGGCGGCTCGGCCGTGCAGGTGAGCGGCCCGGCGGCGGGCCTGTCGCTGGTGGTGGCGGACCTGGTCCAAACCTACGGCTGGCGGGCCACCTGCATGATCACCTTGCTGGCGGGGGCGGTGCAGCTCGTGCTGGGGGTGTTCCGGGCGGCGCGGGCGGCGCTGGCGGTGTCGCCCGCGGTGATCCACGGCATGCTCGCGGGCGTCGGCGTGGTCATCGCGCTCGCGCAGCTCCACGTCGTGCTGGGCGGCAGCCCCCAGTATTCGGCGATGGCGAATCTGGTGGAGCTGCCCGGCCAGCTCGCGGAGCTGCACGGCCACAAGATCGCGGTCGGCCTGCTCATGATCACCGTGCTGGCGGTGTGGAGCAGGCTGCCGAAGCCGGTCAAGGCGGTGCCGGCGCCGCTGGCCGCGCTGGTGATCGCCTCGCTGAGCGCGTGGGCGTTCGGCTGGGACGTGACCCGCATCGACCTGTCCGGCACGTTCACCGAGTGGTCGTTCCCGGTGCTGCCGCAGGGCGACTGGCACGTGATCGTGGCGGCCGTGCTGCTTCTGGCGCTGCTGGCCGGGGTGGAGTCGCTGCTGTGCTCGGTGGCGGTCGACAGCATGCACAAGGGCCCGCGCGGCGACCTGGACCAGGAGCTGACCGGTCAGGGCGTGGCCAACATGGTGGCGGGCGCGCTGGGCGGCCTGCCGCTCGCTGGCGTGATCGTGCGCAGCACCACGAACGTGAAGGCGGGCGCGCGCAGCCGGATGTCGGCGATCCTGCACGGCGTGTGGGTGCTGCTGTTCGCGCTGGGCTTCGGCTGGGCGATCCAGCTGATCCCGATGGAGGCGCTGGCGGCGCTGCTGGTGTTCATCGGCGTGCAAATGGTCAACCTGGGGCACGTGCGCAAGGTGCACGGCCACGGCGAGGTCCCGGTCTACATGGTGACGATGGCCGGTGTGGTGGTGCTGGGGCTGGCCGAGGGGGTGCTGTTCGGCCTGGCGCTGGCGGCGCTGCTGGCGCTGCGGCGGCTGACGTGGGTGACGGTCAGGACGCGGCAGGAGGCCGGCGGGCGGCACCACGCGACGATCTCGGGCTCGCTGACGTTCCTCGGGGTGCCGAGGCTCACCCAGGAGCTGCGCGCCATCCCCGCCGGGGCGTCGGTGGACCTCGACCTCAACATCGACTTCATGGACAACGCGGCGTTCGAGGCGATCCACTCCTGGCGGCTGGACCACGAGAGGTCGGGCGGCACCGTCGACATCGACGAGCTGCACGACGAGTGGTACACACTGGCGGCCAGCGGCGCCCGCATGTACCCGGCCAAGACGCCGGCGCGCCCGCCGGACCGGTCGTGGCTGCCGTGGTCGCACCGGGGTCGCCGCAAGCCGCACCGGATGCTGCCGCTGCACCCGGCCGACTGCCAGCTCACGGTGGGGGCGCGGGAGTATCACCGGCGTACGGCGCCGCTGGTGCGGCCGATCCTCACCGAGCTGGCCGGCAAGCAGCAGCAGCCGACGCACCTGTTCATCACGTGCGCCGACTCGCGGATCATGCCGAGCCTGATCACGTCGAGCGGCCCCGGCGACCTGTTCACCGTGCGCAACATCGGCAACCTGGTGCCGCGCCGGGGCGCCGAGCCGAGCGACGACTCGGTGAGCGCGGCGATCGAGTACGCGACGCAGGTGCTGGGCGTGCACACGATCACGGTGTGCGGCCATTCGGGCTGCGGGGCGATGGCCGGGCTGCTGAGCGGCGGGGTGAAGGCGGGCAGCCTGCCGGGGATGCGGCGCTGGCTGCGGCACGGCAACCACAGTCTGGCCAGGTTCATCGAGACGGAGGGCGACCGGCTCGACGGCGGCGCGCTGGACGTGCTGTGCCGGGTGAACGTCCAGCAGCAGCTGGAGAACCTGCGCACCTACCGCAAGGTGGACGAGCAGGTCAGGGCGGGGCGGCTGAAGCTGGTGGGCCTCTACTTCGACATCGGCTCGGCGCGGGTGCACATCCTGCCGCCGGCGCCGTCGTCGCTCACGGTCAAGAGCTGAATCACGTCATTCACGCGCGGGCCGGGTAGTAGGCGGCCCACGCCTCGTCGCCCATGCGCAGCATGCGCACGCCGATCCAGCCCAGTGCGACGACCGGCACGGTCCAGAAGATCACGGTGAGGGGCCCGTACGAGACCGTGAAGGAGCCCACGTAGCCGGCGGCGACCAGCGCCGGCGCCCACCAGCCGACGAACCCCGCCCGCCAGACCGCGGCGACGAGCACGGGCAGCCCGAGGAAGCCGAGGAACATCCACGGCAGCTGGAAGCCGAACGTGACGCCCGGCAGGCCGAGCATCTCGTCGAGGATGCGCTGCGCCTCCTCCGGCGGGTGGCGCTGGCCCAGCCACCATTCCACCGGGTCGCTGAGCAGCAGCCCGGACAGCGACAGGTAGCCGATCACCGTGCTCGCGCCCGCGACGTGGCCGAGCGTGACGGCCTTGCGCCGGGTGAGGTGGACCAGCCCGAACGCGGCCACGGCCATGAGCATCCAGCTCCAGTGGTAGAGCACGGACTGGGTCTGGGCGAGGGCCGGGTTGTCGCCGAAGCTGACCGCCTCGCGGTCGTCGCCCCACGTGCCGGGGTCGACGACGACGGCCACGGCCTGGAGCAGCGGCGCGACGATCAGCAGCAGGCCCGCCGAGACGCGCCTGAAGGTCACTTGGTCGTTGAGCATGCCGCGAACGTTAGGCAGCGCGGGCACGGACGGTCGTCAGCCTGCGGGTGGATCGCCCCTCACCCGGGCGGTGGAGCGTTCACACGGCGGTGTAGCGGTCGCGGGCCTGGCCCTGGAGGTGGCCCGGCGGGAGCCTGCGGCCGTAGGCGAGCAGCAGGAGGTCCTGGGCGGCGCCGCTGAGCGGGGTGCCGGAGCCGAAGGACCAGTCGAGGTCGATGGCGCGCAGCTCGACGCCGGCCAGGTCGGCGCCGAAGAACCTGGTGGTCCTGGGGGTGACCTGGCCGAGGAGCACGCGCAGGCGCTCCTCGGGGACGGCGCGTTCCAGGCCGAGGGCGACGGTGATGTCGAGGCCGTGGACCACGTCGTGCCCGAGCGCCGCGGCCACGCCGCCGACGGGCGGCTTCCACGGGTGGTGCGCGTTGTCCCTGAGCGCCGCCGCGAGCTGTGCGGTGGACAGGCCGGCGGCGTCCTTGCGGGCGCACCGGTCGGTCATCCGGTTCAGGTTGCCTCCGGCCTTGACGAGCTCCAGCGCCATCCTGGGCAGCGGGTAGCGGAAGCCGAGCGACATGTGGGCCGCGACCTCGCGCACCCGCCATCCGGCGCACAGCGTGGGCTCGTCCCACTGCCTGGGTGAGAGGCCGTCCAGCATGTCCGCCAGCTCCCGGCGTTCGGCCGCGATGGCCGCCCTGATGTCCATAGGTCCGTTCTCCCTGGTGTCGACTCCTAACGAGATTACTGTAATAATCGGATTATGAGAATGACGAGGGCGGAGACGAAGGAGCGCAACCGGCGCGCCCTGCTCGACGCCGCGCGCCGGATCGTCGCCAGGGACGGCCACCGCGCCAAGCTGGAGGAGATCGCCGAACAGGCCGGGCTCACCACCGGGGCCGTCTACTCCCTGTTCGGCAGCAAGAACGGCCTGCTGGTCGCGCTGGCCACCGACTACCTCGACCCCGAGTACGAGGACCTGGCCCGCGCCTTCCCGCCCGACCTGGACCTCGCCGGGACGGTCGACGCCTTCGCCCGCCACCACCGCCGCCTGTGCGACGACCCCGAGGCGCGGCAGCGGCTCTCGTTCGAGCTCAGCCTCCAGGATCTCGGGCTGCGCGAGCCCGCCCTGCGCCCCAAGCTCGCCGAGGCCGTACGCCTCCAGGAGGAGCGCCTGGTGGCGCTGCTGACCGGCAGGACGCACGACGGCGCCCGGATCACCGAGCGGCAGGCGCGGCGCCTGAAGACGGCGCTGAGGGGGCTGCTGACGGGTCTGAGCCAGGGCGTCGTGCTCGGCCTGGCCGACACGGCCTCGGAGCCGTACTTCGCCGCCGCCGCCCGCGCCCTGCTCACCCCGGAGGTCCTGGGCCCGCCGTGAGCTCAGCCCCCGTAGCCGTCATAGTCGCCCCAGCCGCCGGCCTCCATCAGCTCCCGCCAGGTGGGCCAGCGCTGCCCGGCCGCCTGGCGGACGAGCTCGCCGGGCATGGTGTACGGCGGCGCCTTCTGCGGCTTGGCGGCCGCCTGGCCCACGATCGCGTCGTGGAGCACGGCGGCGGCGTGCAGCCGGGGCAGCACGGCGTGGATCCTGTCGGCGTAGCCCGGCGGCAGGGCCGGCCCGTCGGGCCCGAGGTCGTACCCGGACCCGGCCGCGACCAGGGCGATCTCCGGCCGCTTGCGCGCGGCGAGCTGCGGGTGCAGGTGCAGGGCGATCGCGTCCCAGACGACCTCGACCCGCTCCGGCGCGACGCCCTGCTCGGCGAGGAACCCGGCGGCCAGATCGGCGCCGTCGAGGTCGAAGCGCTGGTCGCCGTCGCCGCGCTCGCTCAGCCCGGCGTCGTGCAGCACGCAGCCGAGCAGCAGCAGCTCGTCGTCGTAGTCCTGGCCGGGCCGCAGCCCCTGCTGCTCGCCGAGGAAGCGTCCGTAGAGGTAGGCGCGCATGCAGTGGTTGAAGATCGGGCGCGCCACCAGGTCGCGGGCGAAGCGGACGGCGTTCAGCGTCAGCCCGGTCCAGGGGAAGGTCAGGTTCCCGTACGTGTCGAGCACGTCAGCCTCCTTGGGGGTCGGTGCGCCGGATGTGCCGGAGCACGAGCAGGCCGCCGATGCCGGGGACCGCGGCGCGCCAGCGGGTGGCGGTCGAGGCCACGGCGGGCGACAGGATGGTGGTCACCAGGACGGTGAGGTAGGCCGAGCCGTGCAGCGGGCCGCCGAGCGACGTGATCGCGTCGTGGTGCACGGTGAAGACGTTGGTGAGGAGGACCACCAGGCTGGCGGCCTCGACGGCGGCGGCGATCCGGAGCGCGAGCAGCACGGTCACGCACCTCCGCCGGCGCCGGGGCGCACGATCATCATGACGACGACGGCGGCCCACAGCAGGTTGTAGACGCCGGCGAGCATGGACAGCGGGCGCAGCCGGTCGCGGTCGCCGGGGGTGGCGAGCGCGTCGCGCTGGCGGGGGTAGATCTGCAGGGCCAGCAGGACGCCCGCGGCAGCGGTGAGGATCATGGAGAGCGTGATCCAGATCTCGCCGCTGCGTCCCTGGGCGAAGGCGAGCACCAGCCCGGCGGCGGGCACCACGAGGCCCAGGAGGCTGTAGCCGCGGGTGATGCGGTGCAGCGCGACGGCCACGGCACGGCTGCGATCCTCCGGCGGCGGCGCCGGCGAGCCCGCGCCCACCGCCACGGGCACGGCGACCGGCACGTATCGGGGGAACAGGCTGGTGGCGACCGCCGAGCCGCCGATGAACACGATGGCGGCCAGCACGTGCACGGACAGCAGGAAATCTTCCATGAGTTCTCCTCAGGGACCTTCAGGTTGCCTGAAACTTAGCAGACAACCTTCAGGGTCCCTGAAGGAGGGCCCGGAGTGATGGAGGGGAGGCCCTGAAGGAGGGGCCGGAGTGGTGGAGGACCGTGCTGTCGGCGGAGGCGCCGAGGGTCAGGCCAGGCCCGCGAACGCGGCGCGTACGGCGTCGCCCACCTGCCGCTGGATCGGGTCGGCCGCAGGCCCGAACATCCGCTCGTCGACCTCCTGCACCGCCGCCCGCGCCGCCCGCAGCAGGCGGGCGCCGTCGGCGGTGAGCTCGATGGCGGAGGCGGACCCGGCGCGGGCCGTCGTGTCGCGCACCAGCCCGGCCCCGGCCAGCGCCTTGACCGCCCCGTGGACGCTCTGGACGGTGATGCCGGACATCCGGGCCAGGTCGCTGAACGACACCCCGGGCATGGCGGAGATGTGGCCGAGCAGCCCGAGCCTGCTGACGGTGAGGTCGAGCGGCGCGAGGGCGGCGTTGAGCTCGGTCTCGATCCGCCGCGCCAGGGTGAGCACCACGATGGAGGTGCTGCTCACGGGAGTCGCGGGGCGGGAGTCGTTCTCGGTGCTCACCCGTCCAGTCTCCCGCACCCCGCCCGCGGCGCCGGACGGCGGGAGACGAGCCGGCCTGTAGGCCGGGTTCTGTCCTCCGGCCCCGTGACCGGGGACGGAGGGGCGACCATCCATCTAGGGCCGCCGTTGCCGGCGGCCTCAAGCGGTCTACCCGCGCGCCTCGGGCGGGCAGCCCTCGGACGGCGCGCGCGGGCCGCTCCGGAGAGCGACCCTTCTTGACCTTGCTCCAGGTGGGGTTTACCGAGCCGCCCACGTCACCGTGGGCGCTGGTGGTCTCTTACACCACCGTTTCACCCTTACCGCCCGGAAAACCGGGAGGCGGTTTGCTTTCTGTGGCACTGTCCCGCGGGTCACCCCGGGTCGGCGTTACCGACCACCCTGCCCTGTGGAGCCCGGACCTTCCTCGGCGGGCCCGTGCGGGCCCGACGCGGCCGCCCGGCCGGCTCGTCTGTGGGTGAGGCTATCAGCTACAAGCCAACCGCAAGCAAATAGCAAGATCGAGGCGATGGGATGGGACCCGTCACCGCCTGAGGGGGGCGGAGGCACCGGTGGTCGTGCCGGGTGTTCTGGCGGCGCCCGGCACGACCGGAACCGGTCAGCGCAGGTGGGACGTGTCGTTGAACGACTTCACCACGGCCTGGCCGTCGAGGTAGTGCTCGATGAGCGACAGGCAGGCCACGTCCAGGTGCATGCGGTAGAGGGCCGCGGGGGGCGCCGTGAGGGCCAGGCGCAGCAGGGTCTTGATCGGCGTCACGTGGGAGACCACCAGGACGGTACGGCCCTCGTAGGTCTCCATGAGCCGACGCTGGGCGCGCTCGACGCGGTCGGCCACGGCGGTGAAGCTCTCGCCGCCGGGCGGCGGCGTGGCGGGGTCGGCGAGCCAGGCGGTGAGCTCGTCCGGCCAGCGGCGCCCCACCTCGGTGAACGTCAGCCCCTCCCAGGCGCCGAAGTCGACCTCCCGCAGGTCGTCGTCCACCTCGACGCTCAGGCCGGTGCGCCCGGCCACGGCCTCGGCCGTCTGGCGGGCGCGGGTGAGCGGGGAGCTCACGACGGCGTCGAGCCGATACGGGTCGCGGGAGAGCCGGGCGGCGGCCGCCTCGGCCTGGGCGTGGCCGTTGGGCGTGAGCTCGGCGTCGCCGAGGCCGGAGAAGCGGCGCTCCACCGACAGCGGGGTCTCGCCGTGCCGGAGCAGGAGCAGGGAGGTGGCCACGCGGGTGGGCGGGGCCCAGCCGGTGCCCGGCGCGCTCTCCTGGGCGGCCACGGAGGCGGCCACGGAGGCGGCCACGGAGGCGGCCACGGAGGCGGCGGGGGCGGACAGGTCGAGCAGGTCGGTCTGCTCCACCAGCGGCGGGCGGCGGTCGCCGCCCGCCGGCGACAGGCGATCGCCGCCGGTCGCCGGCGGGGCGGTGGCGCCCGCGGTGGAGCCGCCCGCGGACCAGGCCAGGCCCTTGGCGGCGGCGTCCATGGCCTCGTTGGCCAGCCGGTCGGCGTGGGCGTTGTGGGCGCGCGGGATCCACGTCCACTCGGTGATCCGCAGCCGCCGGGCCAGCTTGCCCGCCTCGAGCGCCAGCGGGCGCAGGCCCTCGTTCTTGATCTTCCAGCGGCCGGCCATCTGCTCGATGACGAGCTTGGAGTCCATCCGGACCGCCACCCGCGCCCCGTCGCCGGCCAGCGACAGCACGGTCTGCAGGCCGGCGATGAGGCCCCGGTACTCGGCCACGTTGTTGGTCGTGACGCCGATCGCCTCGGCCGCCTCGGCCAGCACCTGCCCGTCGGCGGCGTCCTTGACGACGGCGCCGTAACCGGCGGGGCCCGGGTTGCCGCGCGAGCCGCCGTCGGCCTCGATGAGGTAGGAGGTCACAGGCCCGACTCTGGGGTGCGGACGAGGATCCGGCGGCACTCGTCGCAGCGCAGCACCTCGTCGTGCGGGGCGGCCTTGATGCGGTTCATCTCGGCGATGGACAGCGCCACCTTGCACCCCTGGCAGCGGCCGCCGTGCAGCATGGCGGCGCCGACGCCGTACTGGGCCTTGAGCTTGTCGTAGAGGGCCAGCAGGTCGGCGGGGATCTCGCCGGAGAGGGCGTCGCGGCGGCCCTGCACCTCGTCGGTCTCCTTGCCGATGTCGCCGAGCGCGGCGTCGCGGCCGCCCTCGGCGGCGGTCAGGCCGGCGGCCACCTCGTCACGCTGGGCCACCAGGTCGCGGACGCGGGCGTCGGCGGCCTCTCGGCGCTCCATGATCTCCAGCACGACCTCCTCCAGGTCGCTCTGGCGGCGCTGCAGCGAGGTGATCTCCGACTGCAGGCTCGCCAAGTCGCGCGGGGAGGTGACGGCGCCGGAGTCGAGGCGCTTCTGGTCGCGGTCGGCGCGGGCGCGGACGGTGTCGACGTCGCTCTCGGCCTTGGCCTGCTCGCGCGCCAGGTCGCCCGCCTCGGTCTCGGCCTCGATCACCTCGGTGGCGAGCTTGGCGAACCGCTTGGACCGCTCGTCGATCTCGGCCAGCTCCGGCAGGGTGCGGCGGCGGTGGGCCAGCCGGTCGAGCTGGGAGTCGAGCGCGGCCAGATCGAGAAGTCTCTTCTGGGCCTCGGGGGCTGCTTTCATGATCAATATCCTCGTGTCCAAGCATCGGTGACCGCGGCGGAGACGCGCGTCTCAACGTTAACGCCACCGGCGGCCAGGATGGACGCGGCGCCGTCGAGCCACGGCCATTCGGTGGCCCAGTGGGCGGCGTCGATCAGCGCGGGCCCGCCCGCCTCCATGAACTCGCTGGCGGGGTGGTGGCGGAGGTCGGCGGTGAGGAACACGTCCGCCCCGGCGGCGCGCGCGTCGGCCAGCAGCGAGTCGCCCGCTCCCCCGCTGACGGCGACCCGCGAGACGGGACGGCTCACGTCGCCGGCGACGCGGATGCCCCACGAGGTGGCGGGCAGCCCGGCGGCGGCGCGGGCGGCGAAGTCGCCGAGCGTGGTCGCCTCCGGCAGGTCGCCGACGCGGCCGAGCCCGCACGCGGGGTCGTCGGGCAGCGGCCGCAGCGGCGTCAGGCCGCCGGTGAGGCCGACGGCGCGGGCCAGCGCGTCGGAGACGCCCGGGTTGGCCACGTCGGCGTTGGTGTGGGCGGTGTAGAGGGCGATGTCGTGCTTGATCAGGGTGTGGATCAGCCGGCCCTTGGGGGTGGTCGCGGCGACGCTGGTGGTGCCGCGCAGATAGAGGGGGTGGTGGGTGACGATCAGGTCGGCGCCCCACTCCAGCGCCTCGTCGGCGACGGCGGCGACCGGGTCGACCGCGAACAGCACCCGCCCCACCGGCTGGGCGGGATCGCCGCAGACCAGGCCCACGGCGTCCCAGGACTCGGCCCGGGCGGGCGGGTAGGCCGCCTCGAGCACGTCGATCACGTCAGTCAGCGTCACAGCAGCCACCTGGGAAGACTATCGGGATCTACGGCCGGACGAGGAGCGCGGGGCTGGGCGCGGCATCCCTTCGGGCGTAATGTAAGTGAATCCTGACTCGGGCGGAGGGCGCATGACACCGAAGGTCGCGATCATCGGGGCGGGGTTCGGCGGGCTGTGCATGGCGATCCGGCTGGAGAAGGCCGGGATCGGCTCCTACACGGTGTTCGAGAAGGCGGGCGCGCTCGGCGGCACGTGGCGCGACAACAGCTATCCGGGGGCGGGCTGCGACATCCCGTCGCACCTGTACTCGTACTCGTTCGAGAAGTACGCGAGCTGGACGCGCAGATACCCGGAACAGCCCGAGATCCTGGCCTACTTAGAACACTGCGCCGACAAGTACGACGTCAGGCGGAAAATCAGGTTCAACGCCGAGGTCACCGACGCCGCCTTCGACGGCTCCCGCTGGCAGGTCACCGCCGGCGGCCAGAGCGAGGCGTTCGACGTCGTCGTGATGAGCGTCGGCCAGCTCAACCGCCCGCGGCTGCCCGAGATCCCCGGCATGGACGACTTCGAGGGCGCCGCCTTCCACTCCGCCCGCTGGGACCACGGCCACGACCTGACCGGTAGGCGGGTCGCGGTGATCGGCAGCGGCTCGTCGGCGGCGCAGCTCATCCCCCGGGTGGCCGAGCGCGCCGAGCGG
This sequence comes from Nonomuraea sp. NPDC049725, assembly GCF_040674795.1. NCBI lineage: Bacteria > Bacillati > Actinomycetota > Actinomycetes > Streptosporangiales > Streptosporangiaceae > Nonomuraea > Nonomuraea sp. NPDC049725. The sequence continues at coordinate 574,427 of NZ_JBFANJ010000002.1, forward strand.
CTGACCGTGTTCCAGCGCACGCCCAACTGGGTGATCCCCAAGCCCGACGCCGAGTTCGGCACGGCGGCCAGGCTGGCGTTCCGGTTCGTGCCGGGGCTCCAGCGCGCCTACCGGGAGTGGATCTTCCGCTACGCCGAGGCCGCACTCTACCCCGCGCTCGCCGGCGGCTGGAGCCGTGACCTGCTGCGCAAGCGGGCCCTGGGCCACCTGCGCGACCAGGTGCCCGACCCGGAGCTGCGCGCCAAGCTCACGCCCGATCACCCGCCCGGCTGCAAGCGGGTGATCATCGACAGCTCGTTCTACCCGGCGCTGTGCCGCGCCGGCGTGGAGGTGGTCACCGACCCGATCTCCCGCATCACGCCCAAGGGGGTCGAGACGGCCGCGACCGCGTACGAGGCCGACACGATCGTCTACGCGACCGGTTTCCGCGCCACCGAGTTCCTGGCGCCGATCCGGGTGACGGGCCGGGCCGGGCGCGAGCTGGCCGAGCAGTGGGCCGGCGGCCCGGAGGCGTACCTGGGCATCTCGGTGCCGCACTTCCCGAACCTGTTCCTGCTGTACGGGCCCCACACGAACCTGGGGCACAACTCGATCGTGTTCATGCTCGAATGCCAGGTGGCGCATGTCATGGCGTGCCTGCCGCACCTGTCGGGCGGGCGGCGGCTGGAGGTGCGCCCGGAGGCGATGGCGGCCTGGCGCGCCCAGCTCGACGCGGCGATGGCCCGCATGGTGTGGGGCGCCGGATGCCGGAGCTGGTACAAGAACGCCGAGGGCCGCGTCACCAACAACTGGCCGGGCCCGGCGCCGCTCTACCGCCGCCTGACGGCCCGGCCGCCGCGCACGGCCTACCGGCAGGTGTGAGCGTCCAACGCGCGCCGCGATTTCCGTACGATGCCACATGGCACCGGCGTGGCCGGGGCGGTAGCGTCCCTCGCATGACGACCTCCCTGCATCAGCGCGCGCTCGTCGCGGACACCCACAACGACCTGCTCATGGCCGTCTCGGCGCGCCCGCCGGAGCGGTGGGCGGACTTCTTCCGCGAGCGCTGGCTGCCGCAGCTCGTCGCGGGCGGCGTGAACCTCCAGGTGCTGCCCGTCTTCATCGACGACCAGTACCGGCCGGAGGGCGCGCTGCGCCAGACGCTGCGCATGATCGAGTGCGCCCACGTGATCGCCGAGGGCAACCCGGAGCACGTCCGGCTCTGCCGTGACGCGGCGGAGATCGACGCCGCGCTCGACGCCGGCCTGATCGCCCTCGTGCTGGCGCTGGAGAGCATGCCGGGCCTGGACGCGAGCGTGGAGCTGATCTCCACGGTGCGCCGGCTGGGCGTGCGGGTGGCCTCGATCGCGCACTGGGGCCGCACCCCGCTGGCCGACGGCAGCGGCGAGGACGCCACCGGCAGCGGGCTCACCTCGCACGGCGTGGCGGCGCTGCGCGAGATGGAGCGGCTCGGCGTCGTCTTCGACGTCTCCCACCTGGGCGCCTCCGGCGTCGCGCACGTGCTGGAGCTGACCGCCAAGCCGCTCATCGCGACGCACTCCTCGGCCCGCGCGCTGCGCGACCACCACCGCAACCTCACCGACGAGCAGCTGCGCGCCGTGGCGGCCACGGGCGGCGTGGTGTGCGTGAACTTCTTCGCGCCGTTCCTCACCGAGCGCGAGCACGAGGCGACCCTCGACCACCTGCTCGACCACATCGAGCACGTCGCCTCGGTGGCCGGGATCGACCACGTCGGCCTGGGCCCCGACTTCATCCGCGAGGTGATGGACGACCTGACCCCGCCCTGCTGCGAGGACCTGCAGCTCAGGGGCGTCGACACGCGGGCGGCCATCCCCGGCCTGGAGGGGCCGTCGGGGCTGCCGATGGTCACCGAGGGCCTGCTCGGGCGCGGCGTGCCGGAGAAGGACGTGCTGAAGATCCTCGGCGGCAACGTGCACCGGCTCTTCGCCGAGCTGCTCGTGTGACAGGCGGGCGCGAGCACGGGTACGACCAGGGTGTGACGAGTGAGGGTGTGACCGACCTGACCGGCGAGGACCTGGCGGCCGGGGCCGCCGCGCGGAGCGGGGTGGCCATCCGCGAGCTGCACGCGATGGCCGAGTTCCGGCAGGCGCTGCGGCTGTTCGACGACATCTGGCATCCCGACCCGGGCAACGTGCCGGTGCCGCTGGAGCTGATGATCGCCTTCGCGCACGCGGGCGGCTACGTGGCCGGCGCCTACGAGGACGACGTGCTCGTGGGCGCGTCGGTCGGCTTCCTGGCGGCCGGGCGCGCCCTGCACTCGCACGTCACCGGGGCGCTGGTCGGGCGCGGCGTCGGCTACGCGCTCAAGCTGCACCAGCGCGCCTGGTGCCTGCGGCGCGGGCTGGACCGCATCACCTGGACGTTCGATCCGCTGGTGCGCAGGAACGCCCGGTTCAACCTGGCCAAGCTGGGCGCGCGGCCCGAGGCGTACCTGGAGAGCTTCTACGGCGCGATGGCCGACGCGATCAACGAGGGCGACGACTCCGACCGGCTGCTGGCGGTGTGGCACCTGACCCGGCCGCCGGGCGGCGGCCGGGTCGCGCCCGGGGCGGCGCGGCTGCTGGACGCGGTGGGCGAGCGGCCGGTCGTCACCGACGCGGACGGGCCGGTGGTGCTGGTGGCCACGCCGGACGACGTGGAGACGCTGCGCCGCGCCGACCCGGGCGCGGCCCGGGAGTGGCGGCTGGCGACGCGCCGGGTGCTCGGCGGGCTGCTCGCCGGGGGCGCCCGCGTCACCGGGTTCACCGACGACGGGGATTACGTGGTCGAGCGGGGGTAACAAGCTGTCGAAAGCCGCGTAAAGCGCGGCGATCAGGACTGCAGCAAGGAGCTCCGCATGACGGACTTCACCCCCACCGTGCCCACGCGGGTCCTGCCTCCCGTCACCGTCCGCGACCTTCCCGAACCGCCCCGCTCGACCTGGCGCGTCATCGGCCCCGGCCTGGTCGGCGCCGGGGTCGGGCTGGCCTCCGGCGAGTTCATCCTCTGGCCGTACATCGCCTCCCAGGTCGGCCTGATCTTCCTGTGGGGGGCGGCGATCGGCATCATCACGCAGTGGTTCCTCAACATGGAGATCGAGCGCTACACGCTGGCCACCGGCGAGACGGCGCTCACCGGGTTCAGCCGGATGTGGCGGCACTGGGGCCTGGTGTTCGTGCTCATGACGCTCTGCGCGAACCTGTGGCCCGGCTGGGTCACCACGTCGGCGACGATGGTGACGTACCTGACCGGCACCGGCGCGGAGAGCGTGCGCTGGATCGCGGTCGGCATGCTGGCGGTGATCGCGCTCGGGCTGACGCTCGCGCCGGTGATCTACACCGCGCTGGAGCGGGTGATCTTCGTGAAGATCGCGCTGGTCGTCACGCTGATCGTCGTCGCGATCCTGTTCGCGATCAACGCCGAGAGCTGGGTCGAGCTCGGCCGCGGCCTGACGGTGAACGCCGGGTTCCCCGCCGACGACCTGGGGTTCGCGCTGGTGATGGGCGCCATCGCCTACGCCGGCGCGGGCGGCGGCCAGAACCTGTGCCAGAGCAACTGGATCCGCGACAAGGGCTTCGGCATGGGCGCGTACGTGCCCCGCCTGGTCAGCCCGGTCACCGGGCAGGAGGAGGCGGCCTCGTCCACCGGCTACCAGTTCGCGCCGACGAAGGCGAACCTGGAGCGCTGGCGGCAGTGGTGGCGCTTCGCCAACGTGGAGCAGGGCGCCACGTTCGCGCTGGTGTCGTTCCTGACGATCGCGTTCATGTCGATGCTGGCCTACTCGACGGTGTTCGGCCGGGAGGGGCTGGCCAACAGCATCGACTTCCTGCGGATCGAGGGCCAGGTGCTGCAGGAGGTCGTCGGGCCCTGGTTCGGCGTGCTGTTCTGGCTGATCGGCGCGCTGGCGCTGTTCGCCTCGGCGATGGGCATCGTCGACTACACCTCGCGGCTGGCCTCCGACACGATCAAGACCGTCTACCTGCGCGAGCGGGCCGTGTCGGTGAACCGCGTCTACTTCTACGTCGTGTGGGCGATGGCGCTGGCCGGCGCCGCGATCCTGCTCCTGGGCTTCGACCAGCCGCTCATCCTGCTGGTGGTGTCGGGCAGCGTCGCGGCCGTGATGATGTTCGTCTACTCGATCCTGCTCATCGTGCTGAACCGGGGCGCGCTGCCCGACGCCATCAAGGTGCGCTCCTACCGGCTGGGCGCGCTGGTCTGGTCGGTGGCCTTCTTCGGCGGGCTGACCGTGCTGACGCTGATCGAGCAGGGACGCAAGCTGTTCGGCGGCTGACGCGGAAGCGCTCCTTCCGCGATCGGCGGCAGACTGGTCGGCATGCTGGAAACCTCGGCCCGCCTGCTCAAGCTGCTGTCGCTGCTCCAGGCGCACAGGGAGTGGACCGGCCCCGAGCTGTCACGGCGGCTCGGGGTCTCCACCAGGACCATCCGCAACGACGTGGAGCGGCTGCGCACGCTCGGCTACCCGGTGCACGCCACCCCGGGCGTGTCCGGCGGCTACCGGCTCGGCGCGGGCGCCGCGCTGCCCCCGCTGCTGCTCGACGACGAGGAGGCGGTGGCCGTGGCCGTCGGGCTCGGCCGGGCGGCGGGCGGCGGCGTCGAGGGCATCGAGGAGTCGTCGGTGCGGGCGCTGGCCAAGCTGGAGCAGGTGCTGCCGTCGCGGCTGCGGCACCGGGTCAGCGCGCTGAACTCCTACACCGTGCAGATCCCCGGCGCCGCCCCGTCGGTGCCGCCCGGCGTGCTGACCACGATCGCGAACGCGGCCCGCGACCGCGAACGGCTCCGCTTCGGCTACACCGGGCACGACGGCGCCGAGAGCGAGCGCGACGCGGAGCCGTACCGGCTGGTGCACCGCCGGGGCCGCTGGTACCTGCTCGGCTACGACGTGGGCCGCGACGGCTGGCGGACCTACCGGGTGGACCGGCTCACGCCGCGCACGCCGGGCGGGCCCCGGTTCACGCCGCGCGAGCTGCCAGAGGACGGCGACGTGGCCGCGTTCGTGGAGCGGGCCGTCAGCACGGCGATGTGGCGCCACCGGGGCACGGTGCTGGTGCACGCCCCCGCCGAGCGGGTGCGGGAGCTGGGCGCGACCGCCGGGCTGGACGTGGAGCCGGTCGACGACGCCACCTGCCTGCTCCGGCTGGGCGGCGACGACCTGACTGGGATGGCCGTCTGGGTGGGCTTCCTCGGCCTGGACTTCGAGGTGCTGGACCCGCCGGAGCTGGCGGAGGTCGTACGGGAGCTGTCAGAGCGCTACCGGCGCGCGGTCAGCGGGCGGTAGGGCGGCGGTCAGCCCCCGCGCGCATCGTGAGGTCATGACAATCACGCAGATCGCGGGCGGCAGGGGCGACTTCCAGACCGTGCACCACCTGACCGTCGGCGGTTCCCAGGAGGAGATCGGCAGGCGGCTCACCGAGGAGGCGCGGCGGCTCGGCTGGCAGCCGCAGCGGATCGACCCGGTGGTGAGCCGGGCCCGCCGCACCTGGTTCGAGCGGCACTGGCCGCAGCATCACGCCCGCATGGACGGCGCGGCGCAGGCGCTCGGCCTCGACCCCGAGCAGGACGAGCTGGCGCTGGACGGCCTGAGCGTGATCCCGGGCGGGTCGGGCTGCTCGGCGCTGTGGTGCCCGCCGTCGGCGGCCCCCGACGGGCACGGCAGGGCGGGCCGCAACTACGACTTCTTCACGCTGACGACCAGCGAGTTCATGGGCCGGGAAAGCACGCCAGGCGAGCTGCCGATCGCCTCGCGCCCGTACGTGATCACCACGGTGCCGGACGAGGGCCTGGCCTCGACCGTGATCACGATGAACGAGCTGGACGGCTGCATGGACGGCATCAACGAGGCCGGGCTGGCGGTGATGCTGCTCATCGCCGACATCGAGCACACGACGCCGCCGGAGACGGCCGACCCGCAGGTCGGGCTCGGCAGCGTGCAGCTCCCCCGGTTCCTCGTCGACACCTGCGAGAACGTCGAGCAGGCCAAGCAGGCGCTGCTCGGCGCCAAGCACTACGACCACGGCGCCCCGCTGCACTACCTGGTCGCCGACGCGCGCGGCGGCGCGTTCGTGTGGGAGCGCGGCCGGGACGGCACCGAGCACGTCATCGAGGTCGGCGACGGGCCGCTGTGCGTCACCAACCACCTGCTGCACCGCAACCCCGACCCGATGAACCTGCCGCAGGACGGCGAGGCGAGCTTCGGCACGTACGGCAGGCTGCGCACGCTGTACGAGCGGAGCAAGGGCGTGCTCATGTCGCCGGACGACCTGCGCGCGAGCCTGGCCTCGGTGGCCGTGCCTGCGGGCACGGAGGGGCCCTGGCGCACGATCTGGACCACCGTGTTCGACACGCACGACCGCACCCTGTCGACCCGTTTCTACCTGGGCGACGAGGCCGGCTACAGCGAGGAGCTGGTGTTCACTCCCCGTCCAGGTAGGACTGCCTGACCTTCGAGCGTGACAGCTTGCCCGTGGGCGTGCGCGGCAGGCTGTCACGGTAGGCGATCACCTTCGGGTGCTTGAACCTGGCGATGCGCGGGCCGCAGTGCTCCAGCAGCTCGGCGGTGAGCCCGGGGCCCGGCGTGACGCCTTCGGCGGGCTCGACGAGGGCGACCACGTTGTGGCCCCACTCCTCGTCGGGGACGCCGATGACGGCCACGTCGGCCACCGCCGGATGCTCCAGCAGCGCGGCCTCGATCTCGGCCGGGTAGATGTTGACCCCGCCCGACACGATGAGGTCGGTCCGCCGGTCGCACAGGAACAGGAAGCCGTCCTTGTCCAGGTAGCCGATGTCGCCCGGGGTGTACCACTCGCCGCGCATGCTGGCGGCGGTCTTGGCCGGGTCCTTGCGGTACTCGAACGAGCCGAGGCTCGACTTGACGTAGACGAGGCCGGGTTCGCCGGGCGGCAGCTCGTTCCCGTCGTCGTCGAGGACGCGCGCCTCGAACGTGGGCGCGGGCCTGCCGACGGTGCCGGGCCTGGCCAGCCAGTCGTGCGGCTTGACGGCGAAGGCGATCGCCGACTCGGTGGAGCCGTAGTACTCGTAGAGCACCGGCCCCCACCAGTCCATGATCTGCTGCTTGACGGCGACGGGGCAGGCGGCGGCGGTGTGGATGACCTGCTGGAGGCTGGACACGTCGTAGCGGTCGCGGACCTCCTGCGGCAGTTGCAGCATCCGGTGGAACATCGTGGGCACCATCATCGCGTTCGTCACCCGGTGCCGCCCGATCAGCTCCAGCACGGTCTCCGGCCCGAACTTCGGCGCGATCACCACCGTGTGCCCGAGGTGCAGCGCGAACTGCGTGTGGGCGCACGGCGCGGAGTGGTACATCGGCGAGGTCACCAGGTGGACGCCGTCGCCCGGCCGCAGGTCGACGACCTCGCCGAGGAACCACGTGTAGAGCGGCACGACGGCCTCGGGCTCGGCGCCGGGCAGGGGGCGCTGCACGCCCTTGGGGAAGCCGGTGGTGCCGGAGGTGTACCACATGACCGCCCCGGCCGCCCGCTCGCCGGGCGCGCCCGAGGGCTGCCCTGCGGCCAGCCCCGCCGCCCCCTCCTCCGCCGTCACGACCAGCCTGGCGTCGCAGTCCCCGACGATGTACGCGATCTCCGCCTCGGTCAGATGCCAGTTGACCGGCACGTAGTAGAGGCCGATCTGCCCGGTCGCCATCAGCATGACGACGGCGTCCAGGCCGTTGGGCAGCACGCCCGCCACCACGTCGCCGCCGCCGAGGCCGCGCTCGCGCAGCCCGTGGGACACCTGGTTGACCAGGGCGAGCAGCTCCCCGTAGGTGGTGCGGGCGCCGTCGGGGCCGATGACGGCGAGCCGGCCGGGGTCGGCCTGGGCGATGGCGTAGAAGCCGGGCAGGGCGCTGACGTCCATCACAGCTCCAGCAGGCGGGCGAGCCTGGCCCGGTGCTCGCGCGGCGGCCCCAGCAGCACCTCGTCCGTCTTGGCGCGCTTGTAGTACAGGTGCGCGTCGTGCTCCCAGGTGTAGCCGATGCCGCCGTGCAGCAGCAGGTGGTCGCGGGCCACCTCGAAGCAGGCGCGGCCCACGTACGCCTGGGCGAGCGCGGCGGCCTCCGGCAGCTCGCCGGGCGACTCGTCGGCGGCCCAGGCCGCGTAGCGGACGATCGACTCGGCCTGCTCCAGCTTGCCGTGCATGTCGGCGAGCTTGTGCTTGACGCCCTGGTAGGAGCCGATGTAGCGGCCGAAGGCGACCCGCGCCTTGGCGTAGGCGACGATGGCGTCGAGCGCGGCGCGCATCACGCCGAGCTGCTCGGCGGCCAGCGCGACGGCCAGCCGGTCGGCGACGCCGGCGGCGTCCGGAAGGGGGCCGAGCACCCTGGCGGCGGCCGCCGTGAGCTCGACGCGGGCCTGGTCGCGCGTGAGGTCGAGGGTCTCCAGCGGCGTCCGAGTGACGCCCGGCCCGTCGAGCGTGACGGCCGTCAGGACGGCGCCCCCGTCCGCCGTCGCGGGCACCAGCAGCACGTCCGCGTCCATGCCGGACAGCACCTGCGGCAGCGCGCCGGTGAGCGCGCCGTCGCGCAGCGGGATCGCGGCCCCCGGCAGGACGAGGGCGGCGGAGATCCGGCCTTCGGCGATGCCGGTCAGCAGCTCCTTGTCGGGCGTGCCGGCCAGCGCGATCGCGGCGAACGTCGTGGCCAGGAACGGGCCGGGCAGCAGCGCCGCGCCCGTCTCCTCCAGGGCGACGGCCAGGTCGGCGAACCCGGCGCCGGCGCCGCCGTACTCCTCGCCGACGATCAGGCCCGCCAGGCCGAGCTCGCCGTTGAGCCGCGCGTAGACGGCGGGGTCGTAGCCCTCGCGGGCCTTGGGCAGCGGCGAGGCGGCGGCCAGGAACGCGCGGACGGCGGCGCGCAGCTCCTGCTGCTCCTGGCTGAGTACGAGCTTCACGCCTGCGTCCCCACCTTCAGGTCCTTGAACGGCACGGTCTTGTCCATCCGGGGCTCCGGCGGCAGGCCGAGCACCCGGTCGCCGACGATGTTGCGCATGATCTCGTTGGTGCCGCCGCCGAGCGCCATGCCGGGGGCGGCGGCGAGCGTGAAGCCGAGCGGGTGGTCGCCGACGACCGACTCGGGGCCGGTCAGGCGGGTGGCCAGGTCGGCCTGGAACAGGTAGAGCTCGGCCAGCAGCAGCTTGGCGGCGCTGCCCCGGGCGCCGGGGAACTGCCCGGCGCTGGTCTCCTGGGCCAGCCGCTGGTTGAACAGCGCCAGCGCGCGGGTGCGGATGTGCAGCTCGACGAGCTCGTCGCGGACGAGCGGGTCGCTGGTGTCGAGGGTGCGGCGCAGCGCCTCCAGCGAGGCGGGGTTGTCACGCTGACCGCTCATGCCGACGCCGGCGGAGATCGACAGCCGCTCGTGCAGCAGGGTCGTGACGGCGACGCTCCAGCCGTCGTTCACCTCGCCGATGCGGTGCTCGTCGGGGATGTGCACGTCGTCGAAGAAGATCTCGTTGAAGTTGGCGCGGCCGCTCATGTCGCGCAGCGGTCGCACGGTGACGCCCGGGTGGCGCATGTCCACCACGAACATCGTCAGGCCCCGGTGCTTGGGCACGTCCACGTCGGTGCGGGCGAGGAGCAGCCCCCAGTCGGCGTGCTGGGCGACCGACGTCCACACCTTCTGCCCGTTGACCACCCAGCCGGCGCCGTCGCGCACGGCCCGCGTCTGGAGGGCGGCCACGTCGCTGCCGGCGCCCGGCTCGGAGAAGAGCTGGCACCAGATCTCCTCGCCGCGCAGCAGCGGGCGCAGGAAGCGCTCGCGCTGCTCGTCGGTGCCCCGGTCGACGATCGTCGGGCCGGTCATGCCCAGGCCGATCGAGAAGACGTAGGTGGGCAGCGTGTAGTCCTTGGCCTCGGCGGCGAACGCCCGCTCCTCCGCCTGGGTCAGGCCCTGGCCGCCCCACCGCTCCGGCCACGTGATGCCGGAGTAGCCGGCGTCGTGCAGCCGGGCCATGAAGTCCTTCGCCCGGGCGATCGGGTCGCCGCCGGGTTCGTCGTCCGATGGTGCGTTCTCCCGCAGCCAGTCCCTGGCCGCACGCCGGTAATCAGCGAGGTTCACAGCGAGATTCACATCGACTCCTCGGCAATCAGTGCTCACTTACTCTAACGAGCGCGCGGCGGGGCGTACAGAGCATTGATCTGGAGGTGTTTTAGGGGGATTTGTCGTTGAATCTCCGCTAATTAGCATTGCCGTGACCTACTGTGATCACCTGATTACCGGAGGGGGAGGTGTGATCACGCGGTTCGGCGGCTCCATGCGCAGGCGGCTGGCACTGTTCGCCAGCTTGGCCATGGCGCTGATCTGCGTCGTGGTCAACTCCTTCGTGCTGTACGCGCTCTACAACGCGACCGTCGAGTACAAGCGCGTCGAGGTCGTCGACTACGCGCTGCACGTCGTCCACATGATCAAGCGGAACCGGCTGCCCGACAGGATCAGCTCCGGGATGGACGGCGTCCAGGTCGTCGACGCCTCCGGCCGGGTGATCGCCGCCGGCGAGCACCTCACCGGGGCGCCGCGCATCAGCCACCTGTCGCCGCACGCCAACAGCGTCAACCACGTCGACGTCATCTGCGACGTGCCCGCGCTGCCCGACGGCTGCCAGATGCTGGCCGTCTTCCGCGTCTACCAGCCCGAGGGCGACTGGCTGGTGTACGTCAGCGACGCCACCGTCCCCTGGTACGTCACGCCGCAGGTGCCGCTCTTCCTGTTCGGGCTGTCGGCCGGGCTGGTGGCCCTGACCTGGCTCGGCGTGTCCCGGGTGGTGGCCAGGACGCTCGCGCCGGTGGACCGGATCCGCGCCAAGCTCGCCGAGGTCAGCGCCACGCGCAGCGGCATGCGGGTGCCGGTGCCGGAGACCGACGACGAGATCCGCGACCTGGCCCTGACCGCCAACCAGACGCTCGACCGGCTGGAGGAGGCCGCCGAGCAGCAGCGCCGCTTCGCCTCCGACGCCTCCCACGACCTGCGCAGCCCCATCACCGCCATGCGCGCCCAGGTGGAGGAGGCGATGCTGCACCCGCACGACGCCGACTGGCCGCAGACCGGCGAGGCGCTGCTGGCCAGCCTGGACCGGCTGCAGGCGATCGTCAGCGACCTGCTGACGCTGGCCAAGCTGGACGCGGGCGAGCCGCCCCGGCTGGAGCCGGTGGACCTGGGCGAGCTGGTCACCGCCGAGACCCGCAGGCCGCGCGCGCACCGGGTGGTCGTCACCGTCCAGCCCGGCGTGGTCGTCACCGGCGACCGGCTGCGCCTGGCCCGCCTGCTCACCAACCTGCTCGACAACGCCGACCGCCACGCCGAGTGCACGGTCATCGTCACCGTCAGGAAGGACGGCCAGGCGCTGCTGGAGGTGCTGGACGACGGCGCCGGCATCGCGCCGGACAAGCGGGAGATGGTCTTCAACCGGTTCACCCGGCTGGACGCCTCGCGCAGCCGCGACGCGGGCGGCACCGGGCTGGGGCTGCCGATCGCGCGGGAGATCGCCGCCGCCCATCACGGAACGCTCACGATCGAGGATTCGGAGACCGGCGCTCGGTTCGTTCTGCGCCTTCCGCTCCGGGAAACGTAATGCTCGTCCTTTTTGTCCCTACGAATACCTCTGAGCGTTGATTAAAGTAACCGGCTGTGACTCCAGGTTTTAGCCGGTTACGGCGCGAAGATTTGCTGAAGACCGCCTGCGAAGTGATCGCCGCACAAGGATTCGGGCATACGAGGACAGTCGACATCGCCCGGGCCGCGGGGGTCAGCCAGGCGCTGCTCTTCTACCACTTCGAGACGAAGGACGGGCTGTTCGCCCAGGCCTTCGCCTACGCCGCCCGGCGGCACCTGGATGCCCTGGCCGGAGTGGAACGCTCCCCCCGGCCGCCGCTCGACCGGCTGCGCGCCCTGCTGCGGCTCTGCTCCCCCGGCGGCTCCCCCGAAGGCTGGCGGCTGTGGATCGACGCCTGGGCCGAGTCCATGCGCAGCAAGGACCTGGAGGAGACCTCGCGGCGCCTCGACGTGCAGGGCAGGCTCGTGATGCGCGGCATCATCGAGGCCGGCGTCGCCTCCGGCGACTTCACCTGCGACGACCCCGACGACGCCACCTGGCGCATCTTCGCGCTGAGCGACGGGCTGGCGATCCAGCTGAACGTGCACGGCAGGGTCCTGTCGCGCCGCCGCGCCAGCCGGCTCGTCCGCACCGCCGCCGCCCGCGAGCTGGGGCTGACCGCCGAGGACCTGTGACCTGTCAGGACCGCCTGGCGACCAGCACCGACGTGACGACCCGCTGCTCCCACACCCCCGACGGGCGCGCCTCCAGCAGCGCCTCACGCACGGCGGCGGCGAACCGCGTCACCCGGTCGCCGAGCCGCGCCGGCGAGCTGTAGGAGTAGGACAGCTGCAGGCCGACCACGGCGTCCACGTCCCGGGGCAGCGTCCAGGCGAACTGCGCCTCCTCCAGCCGGCAGAACGGCGAGCGCTTCAGCACGTCATCGTGGTGCTCGCCGGTCGCCTGGAACGAGTCGCGGGCCGTCATCTCCCCCAGCCCGAACCTCTCCCGCACCGCCCGCACCACCGGCTCCCACGGCTCGTCCGGGTGATCCCTCGACGGGCCCACCAGCATCACCGTGCCGCCCGGCGGCAGCAGCACGTCCAGCTCCGCCAGCACCGCCCGCCGGTCCATCCAGTGGAACGAGCGGCCCATCACCACGTGGTCGAACGGGGGCAGCGCCGCCAGCGTCGTGGAGTCGCCGCGCAGCCAGCGGACGTTGCCCGCCCCCTCCGCCAGCTGCTCGCCCGCCGCCAGCATCGCCGGGTCCGGGTCCACCGCGATCACCTCGCGCACCCGCGCCGCCAGCGGGATCGCCACCGTGCCCGGCCCGCAGCCCAGGTCCAGCACGCACGCGCCCGAGCCGGCCACCCGCGCCAGGTACGCGATCGCCTCGTCGCCGTGCGGGGCCCGATAACGGGCGTAGTAGGGAGCCGCACCGCCGAACAGGTCACTCATGGATGGCACCATAGACGGGATTTGAACACGCTCGATGGAAGGTTGTTCGTTGAGGCGGCTACTCACGGTCCTGCTGCTGGCGGCCTGCGCGGCGGCGGGCCTGGCGTCCCCCGCATGGGCGCACAACGTGCTGGTCGGCAGCGACCCGGCCGACGGGGCGACGCTGGCCGCGCCGCCGTCGCGGATCACGCTGACCTTCGACCAGCCCGCGCGCCAGGGCTACGCCCAGATCGGCGTCACCGGCGGCGACGGCTCCGCGTGGGCCGACGGGGCCGCCGTGGTGTCGGCCGAGAAGGTGTCCGTCGCGGTCAGGCCGATGCCGGCCGGGAGCTACGTGGTCGGCTACCGCATCCTGTCGTCCGACGGGCACCCGGTGACCGGCAAGCTCACCTTCACCGTCGCCGGGACCGGCGCCGCCGCCCCGTCCGGTGACGCCGCCACCGCCCCCGCCGCCGCCCCCGACGCGGGCGCCGCCGCCGCCGAGGCAGCGGCCAACGGGGGTGCGGGGATGGCCGTGGTGTGGATCGTCGCCGCCCTCTTCATCCTGGCCGCCGGCACCGCCCTGGCCCTCCGCCGCGCCACCCCGCCTCCCACCGGCCCTTCCAGCACCGCCGAGGGCGGAGCTTCGGAGGGCGTAGGGTCCGGTGGTTCCGGCGGGCGTGACGGGAAGGGGGCGCGGGCGTGACGGCCACGCAGGTCGCCGCCGGGAGGGCGGTCCGGGGGCAGCTCGCGGGCGGCGTGTTCGCCGTGAGCGCGGTGGTCGCCGTCGTCGTCGCGAGCACGCTGACCGCGCAGGAGGCCGTGCCCGGCATCCCGATGCCGGGGCCGCTGGTCACCGTGGGCCTGCCCGTGGTGCGGGTGCTGCTCGACGTGGCCGCCGTGGCCGTCGTCGGGCTGAGCCTGGTGCCGAAGCTGCTCGGGTTCGACGCCCCCGAGCGCAGCGAGCCGGTGCTGCGCCGGGTCCGGCCGCTCGCCGTCACCGCCGCCTGGGCGTGGGCGGTGTGCGCGCTGCTGACGATCGTGTTCCAGACCGCCGAGCTGAACCCCGGCCGCGTCCCCACGCTCGGCATGATCGCCTCGTACGTCGACACCGTCGGCACCGGCCAGGGCCTGCTGTTCAGCGCGGCGTGCGCGCTGGCGGCGGCGGGGATCGGGCTGATGGCGGTGCGGTTCGGCGAGAAGGTGCCGGCCGAGCTGCGGATCGTGGTGGCGCTGTTCGGGCTGCTGCCGATCCCCGTCACCGGCCACGCGGTGGACTCGGTGTGGCACGACCCCATCATGATCATGATGGAGGTGCACGTGATCGGCGCCGCCGCGTGGACGGGCGGGCTGATCGCGCTGGCGGTGTTCGTGGCGCCGCGCGCGGAGCTGCTGGCCGTGGCGCTGCCGCGCTTCTCCAGGCTGGCGACCGTGTGCCTGCTCATGGTGGGCCTGTCGGGCCTGGTCAGCGGCCTCGGCACGATGGCGCTGACGCCCGGCGTGGAGCTGCCCGGGGCGATCGTGACCAGCCAGTACGGGCTGCTCGTCGTGGTCAAGGTGACCCTGACGGCGCTGCTGGTGCCGCTGGCCGCGCACATCAGGTTCCGGCTGCTGCCGGCCATCCGCGCGGGCCGGGCCACGGCCGTCGCCGGCTGGGCGACGGCCGAGGTCGCGGTGATGGGCCTGGCCTACGGGGTGGCGGTGGCGATCACCCGGGCCTCGATCGGCTGACGGCGGCCGGCCCACCATTCGCAGGCCAGCCAGACGACCAGCAGGCCGAGCCCGGCCCACACGGCCGACGCCGTGGCCAGGGGCGGCGAGCCGTGCAGCCCCTCCTGGCCCTTGAGGAACCCGTACACCGGGCCCATGACCGCGTCCTGCGCGATGAGCGCGCCGTAGACGGCGGCGGTCGCGCCGGCGGCGCCGACGACGGCGCGCACGGCCGGGTGGCGCAGCGCGAACGCCAGGTCGACCAGCAGGCCGCCGGCCACCAGGAAGAACGGCACCGCCGACGGCGGGAAGCCGGCCACGGTGAGCAGGGGCCAGATCGCCACCCGGAACACCACGTACGCGGCGGCCACCAGCGTCGCCGCGCCGAACCTGCCGATCATCATCCGGGCCGCGACCAGCACGCCCAGCCCGGCGACGACCGCGTACACGGGGTAGAGCGTGTCGGGGACGGGCAGCGTGAAGTTGGTGATCATGATGCGGTCGACCGGGCGGCCCATCTGCTCGGCGGCGAAGTCGAGCAGGATCTTCTCGGCGTAGATCACCTTGTTGTCCCAGGCGCCGAGCGACAGGATGCCGTACTCCTGGTGCTGCTCGGGGAAGTGCACGTTCTCCAGGAAGAACGCCAGGAACGCGCCCAGCACCACCGTGCGCTCGCGGCCGGGCGGCGCGCCCATGAACCAGCCCCGGACCACGCCGGCGATCATGAAGAACGTGCCGACGTACAGCATGATGTGGGACGGGCTCCACGACGTGATGTCGAGGCCGTTGATGCGGTGGTTGATCAGGTCGAGCGGCACCGCGACGAGGAACACGCCGGTGCCCCACTGGATCAGCCGGAGCGCGGCCCGGTCGACGCCGTAGCCGGTGTAGCCGTGGATGATCGTCAGGGCGACCACGATGGCGGTGCCGGCCGAGTTGAGCAGGTGCGGCGGGGCCAGGTCGTCGCGCAGCCACATGAAGTGCCACGAGACGTCCCACGCCGAGCCGAGGACCTTCAGGGCAAACGCCACCAGCCACCCGAAATACAGCACACGGAACAGATCATGCGGCGTCTCGCGTCCCGCGGGGCCCCTCGTCCAGTAGGGCAGGGCCCAGTTCTTAAGCGTCGCTGGTGACATCACGGCGCAAATCTTACGGTCATGCCGGTGGGCGGCTCACGGCCCGGCGGCGGCGCAGCCGTACCGGTAGGTGTTTGAGACCGTTCTGGAAGTTGGAGGTGAGGCGGCGCGGCGCGCCCGTCAGGGTGACGTCCCAGGAGAGCAGTTCGCCGAAGACGGCGCGCATCTGGGCGCGGGCGAGGTGCGCGCCCAGGCAGAGGTGCGGGCCGGCGCCGAAGCTGACGTGGTCGTTCGGGGTGCGGCCGACGTCGAAGCGGTCGGGGTCGGGGAAGACCGACGGGTCGCGGTTGGCGGAGGCGTGGTAGACGACGACCTTGTCGCCCCGGCGGATCCGCTGCCCGCCGAGCGTGAGGTCGCGGGTGGCGGTGCGCCGGAAGTCCATCACCGGCGGCCAGAAGCGCAGCATCTCCTCCACGGCCGGGCCGAGCAGCGACGGGTCCTCGCGCAGCCGGGCCAGCTCCCCCGGGTGGCCGAGGAGCGTGAGCAGGCCGCCGGGGATGCCGTTGCGCAGGGTCTCGTTCCCGGCGACGGCGAACAGGAAGAACATGTTCTCGAACTCGGCCTCCGTCAGGCCGCCGCGCAGCATGGCGGACATCACCGAGTCGCCCGGCGGGCTCACGGCCAGCGCGTGCGCGTAGGCGAACATGTCGGCGAGCGCCGCCCGGGAGCGCGGGTTCGCGCCGGGGCGCGGCTCCGGGCGCCGGGCGACCGCCTGGCGGCCCATCGGGGTGAGCGCGTCCGTCTCGGCCGTGGACAGGCCCGCGTAGTCGGCGTCCTGGTAGCCGATCACCCGCGACGCCCAGTCGTACAGCAGCCTCCGGTCGCGGTCCGGCACGCCCATGACGTGCGCGAGCGTCCACACGGGCAGGTCGGCGGCCACCTCGACGAAGTCGCACTCGCCCTCGGCGAACAGGCCGCGCGCCCGCTCGGCGATCTCCCGCTCCAGGGCCCGCACGGCGCGCGGGGTGAACGCGGCGGCGACGATCCGGCGCAGCCTGGAGTGCGCGGGCGGATCGGTGTTGAGCATCATCGCCCGGACGAACTCCAGGTCGGCCGGGGTGTCGGGGTCGCGGATCTGGGTGGCGCCGAGATGGGAGGAGAAGTCCTCAGGGGTGCGCAGGACGTGCTTGACGTCGGCGTGCCGGAACACCGCCCAGTAGCCGGGCCCCTCCTTCCACGGGCCGACCGCCGGCTCGGGGATCCGGCAGACGGGCGCTTCCCTGCGCAGCCGGGCGAACAGCTCGTACGGGATGGCCCGCTCGTACGTGGACGGCAGGAAGACGTCTTCCCGCAGGTCACCGTGGGTGCGGCCGGTGTCGTCCACAGGGGAGGCCGTTCCGGGCGTGTCGTCCACAGGAGGTCGCGGCGTCTCCTCGCTCATGACGTCCAGGGTGCAGGATGGGCGCGTGACTCCAGAAGAGGGACAGGCGATCCTCGCCGAATACTTCGCGCCCTGGGTGCGGCGGCTCGGCCTGCTGGTCGAGGAGGTGGGCGACCGGCACGCCGTGCTGCGCCTGCCGTGGTCGGCCGAGCTGGCCCGGGAGGGCGGCGGGCTGAGCGGCCAGGCGATGATGGCCGCCGCCGACACCGCCACCGTCGTCGCGATCTCCGCCGCCCGGGGCGGGTTCGTGCCGATGACGACCGTGCAGCAGTCCACGACGTTCCAGCGGCCGGTCGTGGACAAGGACGTGCTGGTCGAGGTCCGCATCTCCAAGCTGGGGCGCACGCTGGCCTTCAGCGAGGTCACGCTCACCGCCGCGGGCGAGAGCGACCCGGCCGCCCGCGCCTCGACGGTCTACGCCCTCCTCGCGTGATCGCGTCTCAGAAATCTCTCAGGTGGGGAAAGTAGGATTCCACCTCATGAAACGTACGGCCGCGCTGGTCGCGGTGCTCGCCCTTCTGGGGGTGACGACGTGGCTGGTGTGGCCGTCAGCGCCCGACGCGCGCGGCCAGGACCAGATGATCACCGTCGTCGACGGCCCCGCCGACGACCAGCGGGTCCAGATCGACACCACGTTCTACCCGCCGGCCGGTGCTGACAAGGCGCCCGCGGTGCTGCTCGCGCACGGGTTCGGCGGCAGCAAGCGCAGCGTGAGCGAGCAGGCCGAGCGCCTGGCCGGGTCGGGCTACGCGGTGCTGACCTGGTCGGCGCGCGGCTTCGGCCGCTCCGGCGGCGAGATCGCGCTCAACTCCGCCGACTACGAGGTCAAGGACGTCAAGCAGCTCATCGACTGGCTGGCCAAGCGGCCGGAGGTCGCGCTCGACGGGTCGGGCGACCCGCGCGTCGGCATCGCGGGCGGCTCCTACGGCGGCGCGATCGCGCTCATGACGGCCGCCCATGACGCCCGCGTCGACGCGATCGTGCCCCAGATCACCTGGTCCGACCTGGCCGGCGCGCTCTTCCCCGACGCCACCGGCAAGGGGCCCGAAAACGGCGTGTTCAAGCGCATGTGGGCGGGCATCTTCTTCGGCCGGGGCGGCGCGGGCGTGCCGCAGGGCCTGGAGGCGCTCACCGAGCGGCCCGAGCCGCTGACCGCGGAGCAGGCGCGCTGCGGCCGGTTCCTGCCCGCGATCTGCGAGATCTACCAGGAGGTCGCCAAGACCGGCAAGGCCACGCCGGAGGCGATCGAGCTGCTGCGCAAGTCGAGCCCCGTCTCCGTCGCGGGCCGGATCAAGGCGCCGACGCTGCTCATCCAGGGGCAGCGCGACTCGCTGTTCCCGCTCGACCACGCCGACGCCAACGCCAAGGCGATCGCCGCCGCGGGCACCCCGGTCAGCCTGGCCTGGTTCGACGGCGGCCATGACGGCGGCGACGGCGAGGCCGAATGGCTGTACGAGCAGACGGCGGCCTGGTTCGACCACTACCTGAAGAACGCCGGCGCCACCGCCCCGCAGGCCGCCACCACCACCGCCGGCACCGGCACCACCGCCGGCACCGCCGCCGGGACGCCTGTCAGCGCCTTCACCGTGACCCGCGACGGCGGCCGCGACCCGGGCACCCGGCAGCGCATCCGCCTGCACCCCGAGGCCACCGCCTATCCCGGCCTGGGCGGCACCGACGTCACCGCCGTCCCGCTCGCCGGGCCCGAGCAGCACGTCGTCAACCCGCCCGGCGGCTCACCCGCCTCGATCTCCACGGTCCCGGGCGTCGGCAGCCTGCTCGGCGGCGGCAGCGGTCAGAGCGGCATGAGCGTCTCGCTCGACATGCCCGGCCAGAGCGCCGCGTTCGAGTCCGCGCCGCTCACCGGGCCGCTCCAGCTCACGGGCTCGCCGACGGCCAGGATCAAGGTGTCGGGCTCGGGCGAGGTGACCCTGTTCGCCAAGCTGTTCGACGTCCCCGACTCGATGCAGCCGCCGACCCTGCCCGCCGGTCTGGTCGCGCCCCTGCGCGTGACGATCCCCGAGGGCGCGGGCAGCGCCGAGGTCACCGTCACGCTCCCGGCCGTCGACCACCGCTTCGAGATCGGCCATCGGCTGCGGCTGGTCGTCGCCACGACCGACATGGGCTACGCGACCCCGGCCGAGCCGGCCTCTTACCGCGTCGCCCTCGCCTCCCCCACGGTGTCCGTCCCGACGGTCGCCACCCTCGCCGCCCCGCCCGCCGGGATCGCCTGGTGGGTGTGGGCGATGCCGCTGACGGCGATCCTCGTCGCCGCCGCCGTCCTCGCCACCGGCCGCCGCCGCCCGGCCCCGGCCACCACCGGAGCCGGCGCGTCGCCGGACGCCGTGGCTTCCTCCGCCGCCGAAGCGGAGGCGCCGGTGCCCGCCGGGACGGCCGAGGTGCCGCTGGACATCCGGGGGCTGAGCAAGGCCTACCGCAACGGGGAGCCCGCCGTGGACGGCCTGTCGTTCCGGGTGGAGCAGGGCCAGGTGCTGGGCCTGCTCGGCCCCAACGGCGCCGGCAAGACGACCACGATGCGCATGATGATGGGCCTCATCCACCCCGACGGCGGCGAGATCCGGATCTTCGGCGAGCCCGTCACCCCCGGGGCGCCGGTCCTGTCCCGATTGGGCTCGTTCGTCGAGGGCCCCGGGTTCCTGCCGCACCTGTCCGGGCGCGACAACCTGGAGCTCTACTGGGCCGCCACCGGCCGCCCCGCGGCCGACGCCCGGTTCGACGAGGCGCTGGAGATCGCCGGTCTCGGCACCGCGCTGGAGCGGGCCGTGCGCACCTACTCGCAGGGCATGCGCCAGCGCCTGGCCATCGCCCAGGCCATGCTCGGCCTGCCGGACCTGCTCGTGCTCGACGAGCCCACCAACGGCCTCGACCCACCCCAGATCCGGGAGATGCGCGAGGTGCTCAAGCGCTACGCGCGCGACGGCCGTACGGTGATCGTCTCCAGTCACCTGCTGGCCGAGGTGGAGCAGACCTGCACCCACGTGGTCGTCATGCAGCGCGGCAGGCTCGTGTCGGCCGGGCCGGTGTCGGCGCTGCTCAGCTCGGCCGCGACCGGCAACGGGCACGGGCCGCGCCTGGAAGACGTGTTCCTGGACCTCATCGGGGAGAAGGCATGACCGCCGCCACGGGTTATTCGCCCCGCCGGACCCTCCCGCTGAGGGTCGAGATCGTCAGGCAGTTCAAGCGGCGGCGCACGCTGGGCATGTTCGGGCTGCTGCTGGCGCTGCCGTGGATCCTGGTGATCGCGTTCCAGCTCGGCCCCGACGGCTTCGGCGACCAGTCGTCGCTGCGCATCTCCGACCTGGCCACGGCCAGCGGGCTCAACTTCGCGGCGTTCGCGCTGTCGGTGTCGGCGAGCTTCCTGCTGGTGGTCGCGGTGGCGCTGTTCTGCGGCGACACGGTGGCCAGCGAGGCCAACTGGTCGTCGCTGCGCTACCTGCTGGCGGCGCCGGTGCCGCGTGACCGGCTGCTGCGGCAGAAGCTCGTCGTGGCGCTCGGCTACTCGGCCGCCGCCGTGATCAGCCTGCCGCTGATGGCGCTCCTGGCGGGGACCCTCGCGTTCGGCTGGGCCGACATCCAGGTCCCCGGCACCGGCGAGACCATCCCGGCGCTCGACGTGCTGCCGCGCTTCGGCATCGTGATCGGTTACGCCATGGTCAGCCAGCTCGTCGTGGCGGCTCTGGCGTTCCTGATCTCCACGATGACCGATTCGCCGCTGGGCGCCGTGGGCGGGGCGGTCGGCCTGTGGATCGTCTGCACCATCCTCCAGGCGGTGGAGGCGCTGGGGGCGCTGCGCGAGTTCCTGCCCACGTTCTGGAACAACGCCTGGATCGACGCGCTCGCCCCGGAGCTGGACTGGAGCGGCATGGCCAAAGGCGCCTCGGTGTCGATCACGTACGCGGCCGTCCTCATCGCCATCGCCTTCCGCCGCTTCCGCAGCAAGGACGTGGTGAGCTGACCGCGCCCCGGCGGGGGTGACGGTGGTGGTCCGGAGGCGCGCCGTAATGCGCCACCGGACCACGCCCGCTGACCCGCCCGCTGCCCCGCGCGACACGGAGCACCGCCGCCTGCTGGTCCGTTGGACGTGGTGGTGCGGGACGGGTGGGCGGGGGTGGGGGCTGGGGCGGGTAAGGAGGTCTCATGACTCGTCGCGTTCTCGTGTCCGGTGCCAGCATCGCCGGTCCTGCCGTGGCCTACTGGCTCGACCGCTACGGCTTCGACGTCACGGTCGTGGAGCGGGCTCCCGCGGTCCGGGGCGGTGGTTACGCCGTCGACATCCGTGGCACCGCGCTCGGCGTGGTCGAGCGGATGGGGCTGCTTCCCCGGCTCCGGGACGCCCACGTCGACTCGCAGAAGGTCTCGTTCGTCGATCCGGAGGGCGAGGTGATCGCCGCCATTCCGGCCCAGGACGTGGTGGGCGGCACGGAGGGCGTCGACCTGGAGGTGCGGCGCGGCGACCTGGCCGACGCGCTGGTCGACGTGATCCGTGACCGGGTCGAGTTCTTGTTCGGCGACTCCATCGCCGTCCTGCACGACGACGGCGACCGGGTGGAGGTCGCGTTCGACAGCGGCCGGACGCGGACGTACGACCTGGTGATCGGCGCCGACGGCCTGCACTCCGGCACCCGCGCCCACGTCTTCGGCCCCGAGGGGCCCTTCCACCGCTATCTGGGCTGCTGCTTCGCCGGGTTCACGCTGCCCGGCGACCTCGGCCCGGCGCACGAAGCGTTCATCTGGAACGTCCCGGGCAAGGCCGCCGTCCTCAACGCGCACGAGCCCGGCACCCCGGTGCACGGTTTCCTGGTGTTCGCCCGGGACGAGCCGCCCTTCGACGTCCTGCGCGACCCCGCCGCCCTGCGTGACCTGGTCGCCGCCGAGTTCGCGGGCGCCGGTTGGAAGGTGCCCCGGCTGGTGGCCGCCATGCGCGAGGCCGACGACCTGTTCTTCGACCTCGTCAGCCAGATCCACCTGCCCGCCTGGTCGCGGGGCCGTGTCGCGCTGGTCGGCGACGCCGCGTACGCGCCCTCGTTCATGTCGGGGCAGGGGTCGAGCATCGCCCTCGTCGGCGCGTACATCCTGGCGGGCGAGCTGGCCGTGCGGGACGGGCACGCGGCCGCGTTCGACGCCTACGAGAAGACGGCGCGGGAGTTCGTCGAGACGAACCAGGCCCTGGTCATGGGAGGCGGCTCCGCCCTCCTGCCCCGTACGCGGGAGGAGCTCGACGCGCGCAACGCGGCGCTGCGCGACCCGGAGCTGCTGCCCGGGAAGCAGGTGTCCGCCGCCAGCCTCGGCCTCGCCCTTCCCGACTACGGCCTCGCGGAGTGAGCCGCGCCCTGGTCCACGGGGGTGCGGTGATCGGAACGCGGCGGGCGTGTTGCCGGGATCGGGCAGAATCGGCGCATGCGGTTCGGTGTCCTGGGGGGCTTGGAGGTGCGCGGGGCCTCCGGTGAGGTGGTGTCCGTCGGCGGGCCCCGGCCACGGGCGCTGCTGGTGATGCTGCTGCTGAACGCCGGCCGGGTGGTGACCGTCGAGGAGCTGATCGACGGCCAGTACGGGGAGGAGCCGCCGGCCGGGGCGGCCAACGCGGTGCAGGCGCAGGTGTCGCGGTTGCGGCGGGGGCTCGGAGCCGGGCTGGTCGAGTTCCACGGGAACGGGTACCGGCTGGCGGTCGATCCGGACGACGTGGACGCGCACAGGTTCGAGCGGCTGGCCCGGGAGGGGCGGCGGCTGGTGGCGGCCGGGCACCACGCGCGGGGGGCGGCGCTGCTGCGGGAGGGTCTGGCGTTGTGGCGCGGGCCGGCGCTGAGCGACCTGCCGTCGGGCGTGGCGCAGGCGGCGCGGCTGGAGGAGCTGCGGCTCGGGGCGCTGGAGGATCTGGCGGAGGCCGAGCTGGGGTTGCCCGAGGGGGCTTCGGTGGCGGAGCTGCGGGGGCTGGTGGACGCGCATCCGTTGCGGGAGCGGCTGCGGGCGCAGCTGATGCGGGCGCTGCACGCGGCGGGGCGGCAGGCCGAGGCGCTGGAGGTGTTCGAGGAGGGGCGGCGGCTGCTGGCGGACGAGCTGGGGGTCGATCCCGGCGCCGAGCTGGCGGGCGCTCATCTGGACGTGCTGCGGGGGGCCGAGCCCGTGCCCGTGACGCGGCGGGGGCTGCCCGCGCAGTTGACCAGCTTCGTGGGCCGGGAGGAGGAGCTGGCGCTGATCGGGCGGCTGCGGGATGCCCGGTTGGTCACCGTCGTGGGGCCTGGCGGCACCGGCAAGACCCGGCTGGCGGTCGAGGCGGCCGCGCGGGAGACGGCCGCCCAGAAGATGGCCGCCCGCGAGTCGGCCGTCCAGAAGGTGGCCGCGCGGGAGGTGGCCGGGCCTGTTGCGGGGGGCGGGGCCGGGGCGGGTGGGGTGTGTTTCGTGGATCTCACTCCGCTGGCCGAGCTGACCGGCGAGGGGGTGGGGGGCGAGGAGGTCGCTCACGTGGTGCTGGGGGCGCTCGGCGTGCGGGAGGGCGGGCTGCGGGCGCCGTACCCGGTGGACCCGGTGCGGCGGCTGGCGGCGGCGCTGGGCGGCGGGCGGGAGGCGCTGCTCGTCCTCGACAACTGCGAGCACGTGGTGGGCGCCGCGGCCGGGCTGGTGCGGGAGCTGCTCGGGGAGTGCCCCGGGCTGCGGGTGCTGGCCACGAGCCGCGAACCGCTCGGGATCACCGGCGAGGCGCTGGTGACGCTGACGCCGCTGGCGACGCCGCCCACCGGCCGGACGGCAGTGCCCGCCGGCCGGACGGCAGTGGGTGAGGCGATGGCGTACCCGGCCGTGCGGCTGTTCGCGGACCGGGCGGGGGCCGTGCGGCAGGGGTTCGAGGTGGGGCCCGGCAACGTGGAGGCGGTCGTGCGGATCTGCGCGGCGCTGGAGGGGGTGCCGCTGGCGATCGAGCTGGCGGCGGCGCGGCTGCGGTCGTTCGAGGTGGAGGAGATCGCGGCGCGGCTGGCGGAGGACGGCCGGTTCCGGCTGCTGTCGCGCGGGGATCGTACGGCGGCGGCGCGGCACCGGACGTTGCGCGCGGCCGTCGAGTGGAGCTGGGACCTGCTGACGGCCGGCGAGCAGGCGCTGGCGCGGCGGTTCTCGGTGTTCGCGGGCGGCGCGACGGTGGCGGCGGTGGAGGAGGTGTGCGGGCTGGACGACGCGGCGGGGCTGCTGGGCGACCTGGTGGACAAGTCGCTCGTCGAGCACGCCGACGGCCGGTACCGGATGCTGGAGACGATCCGGCTGTTCTGCGCGGAACGGCTGGCCGAGTCCGGCGAGCTCGAACCGACGCGGGAGCGGCACGGGCGCTGCTTCGAGGCGCTGGCGCAGCGGGCAGACCCGCACCTGCGGCGCGGCGAACAGCTGGAATGGCTGCGGCGGCTGTCCGCCGACCACGGCAACCTCATGGGGGCGCTGCGCTGGGCCGTGCGCCACGACCGCGACAGGGCGCTGCGCATGGTGGCGGCCCTGGCGTCCTACTGGTGGCTGAGCGGGCGGCAGAGCCAGGCCGGGGAGCCCGCCGCCGAGCTGCTGGAGGCCGTCGGGCGGCCCGTCGAAGGGCTGGAGGAGGGGTACGTGATGTGCGTGGTGCACGCCTCTCCCCCGGCCGCGGCGGAGCACTGGGAGCGGGCGGCGGCGTTCGTCGCCGGGCTGGACCGGCCGTTGCGGCATCCGATCACCGCCGCGCTGTGGGGGATGACGGTGGGGCCGCCGGCGCGGCCGGTCGGGCCGGAGACCGACTGGGTGCTCGGCTCCGACCCGTGGAGCGAGGCGCTGGGGCGGCTCGGGCGGGCACTGCTGCGGGTGATCGACGGCGATCCTGCCGGGGGTGAGCGGGATCTGGAGGACGTGCTCGGGCGGTTCCGCGCGGTGGGCGAGCGGTGGGGCATCGCGCAGGGGCTCGACTGGCTGGCCATGCTCGCCGGGTGGCGTGGCGACTGGCGGCGGGCCGGGGAGATGTGGCGGGAGGCGCTGGACCTGCTCGGCGAGCTGGGGGCGCTGGAGGAGATGGCGGACGTGCTCGGGCGGCAGGCCGAGGCGCTGGTGCGCGAAGGCGACCTGGCGGGCGGGGCCGCCGCCTACCGGCGGGCCGAGGAGGCCGCGCTGCGTGCCGGGCGGGGCGGGGCGCCGGTGATGGTGGAGGTGGGGCTGGGCGAGCTGGCCCAGGCGGCGGGTGACACGGGTGAGGCGCGGCGGCGGTTCGAGCGGGCGCTGGCGGCGTCGGGGAGCGGCGGGTTCGGGGCGCGGCAGGCGCGGGCGCGCGTGCTCGTCGCGCTGGCCCGCCTCACGGCGGCCGAGCGGCGGACCGAGCTGCAGGCCGAGCGGCGGGCCGGTGTACGGGGGTCCGGGGGCGACGGGGAGGCGCGGCGGCTGTACGGGGAGGCGGTGACGGCGGTGCTCGACGTCGGCCTGGCCGCCGACCTGGCGGACGTCGCCGAGGGGCTGGCCGGGGCGCTGGTCCTGGAGAGCGTGGCCGGGTGGGCCGCGGGGGTGGCGGGGCAGGGTGCGGTTTCTGCGGGGGTGGCGGAGAGGGCGGCGGTGTTGCTGGGGGCGGGGGTGGCGGTGCGGGGGGCGGCGGTGGCCGGTGATCGGCAGGTTGCCGCGACCGCCGAGGCGGCACGCGAGGTGCTGGGGGCCGAGGCGTTCGACCGCGCGCACGCCCGTGGCAGGGCCCTGACGCGAGCGGACGTGCTGACGGCCCTGACCGCCGAATGACCGCCGAAGGGGCGCGCCTGACCGGCGAGGGCGACCCCCCGACGCACCGGACCGGCTAGCGCCAGGCCCGCCGGCGCCAGCCCGCCGGCGCCCAGTGCGCATGGCGCCCGGCCCGCATGGTGCCCGGCCCGCGCGGCGCCCGGTCCGCATGGCGCCCGGCCCGCACGGCGCCCGGTGCGGTCCGCTGACAGTGCGGGGGTGCGGCCGGCCGGGGTGTCAGCGGGGGCGCGGTGGGTTGTCAGCGGTGGCGCCCATGCTCGGTCCCATGGACACCGCTATGAAGAACACCTCGGTCCTCGTCTCCGGCGCAAGCGTCGCCGGCCCCGCGATCGCCTACTGGCTGCACCGGTACGGGTGCCGCGTCACCGTGGTGGAGAAGGCGCCCGCGCTGCGGCTGGGCGGGCAGGCGGTCGACTTCAAGGGCGCCGTGCACCGTACCGTGCTGGAGCGCATGGGCATCCTGGAGGAGGTGTACCGCCGCCGGACCGGCGGGTCGGACCAGGAGATCGTCGACGCGCGGGGCAGGCGGCTGGCCGTGATGCCGGGCGAGTTCACCGGCGGCGACGTGGAGATCCTGCGGGGCGACCTGGCGGAGCTGCTGTACGAGCGGACGCGGGAGGGCTGCGAGTACGTCTTCGGCGACTCGATCACGTCGCTGACGCAGTCGGCCGGGGGCGTGGACGTGACGTTCGAGCGGGCGGCGCCGCGTACGTTCGACCTGGTGGTGGGGGCGGACGGGATCCACTCGAACGTGCGGCGGCTGGCGTTCGGCCCGGAGGAGGAGTTCGTCCGCTTCCTGGGCCACTACTACGCGCTGGTGCAGCTCGACCTGGAGTCGGGCAGCCAGATGTACAACGAGCCGGGCAGGATGGCGGCGCTGGGCGGGGTGAAGGCGCCGAGCTTCTTCGTCTTCGCCTCCGAGCCGCTGGACTACGACCGTTATGACGTGGAGCAGCAGCGGCGCGTCCTGATGGACGCCTATCGGGGCGCCGGGTGGCGGATCCCGGAGGTGCTGGACAGGCTGGCGGGGGTCGAGGACATCCATCTGGACTCGATCAGCCGGGTCGAGACGGACGAGTACGCCAGGGGCCGCGTGGTGCTGCTGGGCGACGCGGCGTACGGGAACACGCTGGGCGGTTTCGGCAGCGGTCTGGCGCTCGTGGGCGCGTATGTGCTGGCGGGTGAGCTGGCGGCGGCGGGCGGTGATCACCGGGCCGGGTTCGCGGCCTATCAGGAGGCGTTCCGCGGCTACGCCAAGGTGGCGCGGCAGGGGAACGCCGGGTCGTTCCTGGCGCCGGCGACGCCGGCGCGGATCAGGATGCGCAACTGGATGCTCCGCCGCAGGGTGATGATGCGGGCGATGCTCAAGGCCACGGATTGGTTCGCGACCGGCATCGAGCTGAAGGACTATGCCCAGTGCGGCGGCTTGTTTTCGAGGTAGAAGGCGTCGGGGTCGGTCTCGGGCCAGTCGCCCCAGCCGAGGTCGGTGTCGTCGGAGGTCTGCTCCGGGAGAGAATTCTGCACGGAATACATGCTACCGAGTGATACAAAGCCGACCCCGCGGGCGTTCCAGGCGCCGGGACACCCGGCGATCTCGGCGGTACGATGCCTAAGCAGGTTGTCGCCTATCCCCCCGAGAGGCTGCCCATGGCCACCCCGACAGGATGGCGGCGAGAAGGCAATCTGCCGGCGGAGCTCACCAGCTTCGTCGGCCGGACGCGCCTGCTCGCCAACCTCAAGCGGCACCTGGGCGAGTCCCGCCTGGTGACGGTCACGGGCATCGGCGGCGTGGGCAAGTCGCGCACGGTGCTGCGGCTGGCGCACCAGGTGCGCAACCATTATCCCGACGGTGTCTGGTTCGCCGATCTGGCCCGGTTGCAGGACGCGGGCATGGTCCGGCACACGATCGCGTCCGCGCTCGGCATCGCCGACCAGTCGTCGCGGGCGGAGTCGGAGACGCTGTCAGAGTGGGTGGGCACGCGCGACATGCTGCTCATCATCGACACGTGCGAGCATCTGGTGCAGGGCTGCGCGGAGCTGGTGCACGAGCTGCTGGAGGCGGCGCCCAACCTGAAGGTGCTGGCCACCAGCCGCCAGTCGCTGCACCTGCCGTACGAGCACGTGGTGCCGGTGCCGCCGCTGCAGGTGCCGGGCGACGACCCGGTGGAGAACCTGTTCACCAACGAGTCGGTGCAGTTGTTCGCGGCGCGGGCCGGGGCGGTGGTGCCCGATTTCGCGCTGGACGAGTACAACATCAACGCGGTGGCGGAGCTGTGCCGTCGTCTCGACGGCATCCCGCTGGCGATCGAGCTGGCGGCGGTGCGGCTGCGGGCGCTGTCGGTGGAGCAGATCCTGGCGCTCCTGGCCGACCGGTTCAGCCTGCTGGCGGGCGCGAGCCGGACGGCGCTGCCGCGGCATCAGACGCTGCGCGCGGCGATCGGGTGGAGTCACGAGCTGTGCGAGCCGGCCGAGCGGCTGCTGTGGGCGCGGCTGTCGGTGTTCGCCGGTGACTTCGAGCTGGAGGCGGCGCGTGCCGTCTGCTCCGACGAGCGGCTGCCGGAAAGCGACATCACCGACCTGGTCACGGGGCTGGTGGAGAAGTCGATCCTGATGATCAGCAGCAACCACGCCGGCGTCCGCTACAAGCTGATCGACACGCTGGCGGAGTACGGCGAGGAGTGGCTGGAGAAGCTCGGCCAGAAGCAGAACCTGCGCCACAAGCACCTGGCCTACTACCTGAGCCTGGCGCAGCGCAGCGAGGACGCCTGGTCGGGGCCGAGGCAGATCTACTGGTTCGTGCGCATGCGGCAGGAGCACGACAACGTCCGCCTCGCGCTGGAGCACGCGCTGCGCACGCCGGGTGAGACGATTCTGGCGCTGACGCTGCTGTCGTCGCTGTGGTTCATGTGGGTGTGCTGTGGTTTCGTCCGCGAGGGCCGCCTCTATCTGGAGCGGGCGCTGGAGGCCAACAAGGGCTTCAGCAAGGAGCGCTGCAAGGCGCTGTGGGTGCTGTCGTACGTGCGCAGCGCCCAGGGTGACAGCGTGGGCGCGCTGGAGGCGGCCGAGCGGTGCAGCACCGAGGCGGTGCGGGTCGGCGACTCCAGGGCGGTGATCCTGGCCTCGAAGATGCAGGGCACCGCCGCGCTGCTGCAGGACGACCTGCAGAAGGCGAGCGCGCTGCTGGGCGTGGCGATCGAGTTCAACACCGACAACAAGGAGCTCAACCCGGGCCTGCTGCCGGCGATCGTGGAGCTGTCGCTGGTGCTGTCGGCGCAGGGCGAGCTGTACGAGGCCGAGTCGCTGCTGAACGACTGCCTCCAGGTGTGCAAGGAGCGCGGTGAGCTGTGGGTGAGCTCCTACGCGCAGTGGGCGATGTCGCTGACCAAGCTGGGCAGCAACCGGCCGGGCGAGGCGCTGGACGCGGCCCGCGAGGGGCTGCGGATCAAGCGTCACTTCCACGACACGCTGGGCACGCTGCTGGTGCTGGAGACGACGGCGCGGATCTTCGCCGCGATGGGGCAGGAGCCGCTGGCGGCCCGGCTGCTGGGCGCGTTGCAGCAGAACTGGAAGACGGCGGGCCTGCCGATGCTGGGCGCGCCGTTCCTGACCGGTGACCACGATCAGTGCGTCAAGGAGTGCCAGAAGGCGATGGGCGAGCGGGACTACCAGGCGGCGTTCGAGGAGGGCGGGCGGCTGGACCTCGACGAGGCGTCCGCGCTCGCGCTCGGCGACCTGGACGCCTCGGAGGACGGCGTTGTCTGAGGGGGTCCGGGACCTGGGCGGGGTGTGACGATGGAGCCCGCGCTCACCTAGACGGCTTGCGGCCAGCGGGTGTCGGTGGGCCAGGCGTGCACGTAGCGGGCGCTGCCGAGGGAGAACTCGATGTGCCCGCGCACCCAGTGTTCGAGTCCGCGCACGTATCGGCGGACGGGCAGCGACGCCCACTTGTCGAGCGCCGCGCGCCGCTCGACGAAGGCGGCGATGGCCGCGTTGTGCATCTTCGACACCTCTTCGAGCGCCTCCTGGAGGTTGAACGTCCGGTGCGTGGCCAGCACCGTGACGAGGTTGTGCCGGGCCTTGTCGTTGCCCCGTTCCTTGGCGTACGAGAGCAGGTCGTTGTCCCAGCCGATGAGGTCGCAGGCCAGGTCGGAGAGCATGCGCACGTCGGGGTGGTGCCATTCTTCGGCTTCGAGCCTGTAGCCGCCGCCGACGTCGATGAGCGCGAAGCAGGTGAAGGTGGCCCCGGTGATGCGGCGCATGAGCACGTAGTCCTCGGGGGTGGGGATGAGGTCGACCTCCCGGTTGGCGGCCTCCCAGATCTGGGCGAACAGGTATTCCTTCACCGTGGTGCGCCACCGGTCGACCTGGGCGGGGGTGCCGGACTCGGCGATGCGGTCGAGGAGTTCGCGCAGGGTGACGCCGAACGGGTCGCCGCCGTCGGGTTCGCGGCGCCGGTCGAGGATCTCCAGGAGGGGCGGGAGGGCGCGGGCCAGCGCGGAGGCGCGGTGCCCCATCAGTTCGCCTTCGCAGAACGCGTCGTCGAAGGCGAACAGCCAGTTGTACCAGTCGTTGATCAGGCGGAGCGCGTCGCGGGGCACTAAGGGGTTGGTCCGCGCGGCGAGCATGCCGATCTTGGAGCGCCGGAAGTGCTCGAGGGTCTCGGCTCCGGGCAGCAGGTGTGAGGCGGCCAGCCAGCTATGGCTCTCGGCGTCGACCTCGGCGGCGTGCTCGTTTATCTCATTGGGGAACGGGCAGGGCAGCGGAGGGATCTGGAGTGGTCGCCTACTGAAGGAATGCGCAGAATTAGCCACTCATCCAGCATGACGATGGACCGTTCGAAAGGCCATACTCCCCTCATTCGTACATATTTCATATTATGAACTACTTTGCCCCAAACCATTCCAAAAACTCGTCGTGTGCGAACATCCTGGCCGTGTCGACGGCCGACGGGTTCCCGGCGGCCGGGTCGGCCCCGCCGTCGAGCAGCGCCCTGACCACGGCCGGCTCCTTCTTGAACACCGCGCCCGCGAGCGGCGTCTGGCCGCGGTCGTTGGCCCGCCCCGGATCGGCTCCCCGCTCGATGAGCATGCTCACGGTGGCCGCGTGCCCGTGATAGGCCGCGAGCATCAGCAAAGTGTCACCTTTGCCATTGGTGAGATCGGCCGGGACTCCGGCCTCCACGTACGCGCGCAGCGCGTCGGTGTCACCGCTCCTGGCCAGGTCGAACATCCTGGTGGCGAACTCTTCGAGCTCCGGGTCCCCGTCCATGAGCCCATTGTGCCTCGATAGGGTGCCGATCACGGAATCGTTCCGGCTCGCCGTGGGTTCTGGAGATGAGTACCTAAGGAAAGGCTGACCAGACGTGTTCGACCCGACGGATCTCTACAAGCTCGCAGACGATGTCCCCGAGCTGACCGATCCGGTGTTGCTGTACCACTTCGACGGTTTCGTCGACGCCGGCGCCGCCGGGCGCCTCGCGTTGGGCCACCTGCTGGCCGAGCTGGAGCACCGGGTCGTGGCGACGTTCGACGTGGACCGGTTGCTCGACTACCGCTCGCGCCGGCCCATCATGACGTTCGACACCGACAGATGGGTGGAGGTGGAGACCCCCGAGCTGGCCCTGTACGCGGCCGAGGACACCACCGGCACCCCGTTCCTGCTGATGAGCGGCCCGGAGCCGGACCGGGAGTGGGAGCTGTTCACCCGCGCGGTCGCCACCCTGGTCGAGCGCCTGGGCGTGAGCCGGATGGTCACGCTGCACGGCATCCCGATGGCGGTGCCGCACACCCGGCCGCTCGGCATCACCATGCACGCCAGCCGCCCCGAGCTGATCGGCCCGCAGACCAGCGCGTTCGGCCGGGTGCAGGTGCCGGGCAGCGTGGCGGCGCTGCTGGAGTTCCGGCTCGGCGCCGAGGGCCGCGACGCGGTCGGCTACGCCGTGCACGTGCCGCACTACCTGTCGCAGGCCGAGTACCCGACCGCCGCCGTCACCGGGCTGGAGGCGGTCACCCGCAACACCGGGCTGGTCTTCCCGATGGACGGCCTGCGCGAGGCGGCCCAGCGCACGACGTCGGAGATCGAGGAGCAGATCGGCGCGTCGGCCGAGCTGTCCAGCGCGATCACCGGGCTGGAGCAGCAGTACGACGCGTTCGCGGCCGGCTCCGAGCGGGAGAACCTGATCGCCGACGCCACCCCGATGCCCACGGGCGACGAGCTCGCCGCCCAGTTCGAGCGGTTCCTGGCGGAGCGCGACGATGAGTGAGCAGCCGGTCCGGGTGGGCCTCGTCGGCTACGGGACCGCGGGGGCGTTCTTCCACGCGCCGCTGATCCACGCGACCGGCGGGCTGCGGCTGGCTGCCGTGGTGACGCGCGACCCGGAGCGGCAGGCCGAGGTGGCCGCGCGCTACGGCGCCGAGGGAGTCGGCGACGTGGACCTGCTGTGGGATCGCTGCGACCTGGTCGTGGTGGCCTCTCCCAACCGGACCCACGCGAGCCTGGCCACCGAGGCGCTGCGCCACGGCAGGGCGGTGGTCGTCGACAAGCCGTTCGCCCGCACCGCCGAGGAGGCGGAGCCGGTCGTGCGGCTGGCCGCCGAGCGCGGGCTGCCGCTGACCGTGTTCCAGAACCGGCGGTGGGACGGCGACTTCCTGACCGTGCGCCGGCTGGCCGGTGACGGGGAGCTGGGCGAGGTGCTGCGGCTGGAGTCGCGCTTCGAGCGCTGGCGGCCGGCGCCCAAGGGCGGCTGGCGCGAGTCGGGCGGCCCCGGCGAGGCCGGCGGCCTGCTGTACGACCTGGGCAGCCACCTGGTCGACCAGGCGATCCAGCTGCTCGGCCCGGTCCGGTCGGTTTACTGCGAGAGCGACGTGCGGCGCGAGGGTGTAGGCGCGGACGACGACACGTTCGTGGCGCTGACGCACGCGGGCGGCGCCCGCTCCCACCTGTGGGCGAGCTCGCTGGCCGCCCAGCTCGGGCCGCGCTTCCGGGTGCTGGGCTCGAAGGCCGCCTACGTCAAGCACGGCCTGGACGTCCAGGAGGAGCGGCTGCGGGCGGGGCGCTCGCCCGGCGAGGCGGGGTTCGGCGACGAGCCCGAGGACCGGTGGGGAGTCCTCGGGGCCGGCGACGAGCTGCGTGCGGTGCCGACCGAGGCCGGCGACTACCTCGGCTTCTACCGCGGCGTCGAGCGGGCGCTGCGCGCGGGCGCGCCCGTGCCGGTGCGCCCCGAGAGCGCGGTCGAGGCGCTGACCGTGATCGAGGCCGCCCGCCGGTCGGCCGAGGAGTCGGCCGTCATCAGCCTCGGCTGACCGCTCGCCCGTCAGCCTCGGCCGATCACTCGCGCAGGCGGGCCCGCATCGTGGCGGTGTCGTCCGGCGTCCAGCCGTGCCGGGCCAGCCAGCCCTGCGGCCCGCCGAAGCGGTCGTCGAGCACGGCGAGGAACTGCTGGATGTAGCGCGGGCGCGGCATGTGGTCGTCGGCCGGGCGCGAGTCGAGGTCGTCGCGGTAGGTGGAGCTGCCGCGCAGCCGCCGCAGGACGGCCTCCAGCCGCTCGCCGGTGGCCGCGTAGTCCGCCACGATGGCCTCGCGGGTCACGCCCGCGATCTCCAGCGCCAGCGCCGACAGCACGCCGGTGCGGTCCTTGCCGGCCGCGCAGTGCACCACGGCCGCGCCGTCGGCCAGCGCCATCGCGCGCAGCGCCGCCACGACGGCGTCGGGCCGGTCGCGCAGGTAGCCGTAGTAGAAGCCGGTGACGCGCAGCTCCTCGTCGATCTGCCGCTCGTGCCAGGGCAGCACGCGCTCGGCGTCGATGGTGTCGGCCTCGACGTCGGTGTGCCGCCCGCCCTCGGCGAACAGCGTCAGGTGGTGGTGGGTCACCTCGGGCACCGCGGTGAGCGGGCCGGGCCCCTCAAGGGCGACCTCGGCCGTGGAGCGCAGGTCCACGACGTGCCGGAGCTTCAGGTCGCCGACCAGGCGGGAGACGTCGGCGGGGGTGAGCGCCTGAAGGTTGTCGGAGCGCAGGATCCGGCCGTAGCGGGTGACGCCGCCGTCCCGGGTGGGCAGCCCGCCCAGGTCCCGGACGTTGACCGCGCCTTCCAGATCGATCCATCTCGTCATCGCGTTCATCACGTTGACCCTATATGTCCGGCAAAACTGAGCGGATTCGGTCTCCATAACGCAGCATGAACGTATGGATCCGCGCTCCCTGCCCCCACGGATGGTGATCGATCCATCGCTGCCCCCGGACATCTCGGCCGAACTGCGCTCCAGCCCTCAGGTGCTCCGCATGGCCAGGACCGGCCGGCGGATGGAGCCCTCCCACTCTTCGACCTGGCTGTTCGTCGTGCCGGGCGCACTGCTGTTCATCTGGCTGGCGACCGGCAGCGTGGCCGGCGTGGCGATGACGGCGGTGGGCCTGAGCCTGATCGCGATGCTGCGGTGGATGGCGGTCGACGCCACCAACCGCGCCGCCAGGCGGCGTCTCCGGCTCGCCTACGAGTACGCCGGCCACTACGTGCTGCCCGAGGACCTCGACCACCCCTGCCAGGTGCTGCTGCGCCGGGCGCAGGCGGCGGCCGACGCGATCCTCGGCTCACAGGTGCACCGGGCCGGACTGATCGACACGACCGACAACCGCGTCACGCTCCCGGAGGAGCTGTGGCAGATCAGCCGGCGGCTGGCCAAGCTGTCGGCCATGCACGCCGAGCACGGCCGGCTGGTCCCCCGCGACCTGCCCTCCGGTCTGGAGGACGCGTTCAAGCCCTACAGCTCGGCACTCGACGCCGCCTGGACGTCCCTGTGCAGACGGGTGCGCAACCTGGAGAAGTACGCCAAGCAGGTGGTCAAGGCCGACCGGGTCTTCCACGCGCACCAGCGGCTGGAGGCGCTGGCCGCGCGTACCCCGGACTACCAGCAGCTCGTGGCCGAGACCGTGCGCGACGACCTGGCCCGCGCGCACATCAAGGAGCTGTCCGACCAGGCCACGCAGGTGCGCAGGCTGTTCGAGCAGAGCATCCACGAGGCCAGGCAGGCGGCCGGCGAGCTGCTCAGGTCTCCGCTCGTCTGAGCAGCTCCAGCGTCCTGCTCATGCCCGCCTCGTTGCCCAGGCTGCGGTAGAGGTCCCTGGCCTGGCGCAACGGCGGCACCGCCGGGGCGCGCCCGCCGTTGTCCAGGTGCGCCTCGCCCAGGTAGCGCAGGCTGAGCGCCATCCACCAGCGGTCGCCCAGCTCCTCGAACGCGCCCACGGCCCGGCGCAGCTCGTGCTCGGCCTCCGCCATCCGGCCCAGCCGGCCGAGCGCCCGGCCGATGGAGGCGGCGGTGCGGGCCACCCCCCAGGAGTCGCCGAGCACCGCCAGCATCTCCTCGGCCCGCCGGGCCAGCTCCAGCTCGCGCGGGCCGTTGGCCGGGTCGCCGACCTCGCCCGCGGCGCGCAGGCAGCGGGCCTCCTCCCACAGCTCGCCGCGCTGCCGGAACATCTCGGCCGCCCGGTCCAGGCTGTGGCCGGCCCGGGCGAAGCTGTCCTGCGCGGCCCGGTGCTCACCGGCCCGGCGCAGGCCGCGCGCCTGGGCGGCCAGCACCTCGCCGTAGACGCGCAACGTCTGCGCCTCCGAGTAGCGGTTGCCCGCCCGCTCGAAGACCTCCAGCGAGTCCTCCAGCAGCCGCCTGGCCTCCTCCGGCCGCCGTTCGGCCAGCCGCAGCTCGGCCAGGTTGCGCTGGGTGCGGGCCATCCACCAGAAGTCCTCCTCGCCCCTGAACGCGGTGATCGCGCCGATGAGATGCTCCTGCGCCCGGTCGAGGTGGCCGTCGCTGAACAGCGTCATGCCGATGGCCCGCATCGCCCTGGCCGCCCACCACGGCTCGCCGAGCTCGGTGAAGACCTCCAGCGCCCACTCGGCGTCCGCGCGGCCCCGCTCCTGCCCGCCCTGACCACCCTGTACGGCGGCGCGGTCGAGCATGGAGATCGCCTGGGCGCGCCGGTCGCCGGCCCGCTCGGCGGCCTCGCAGCCGAGGTCGGCCACCGTGTGCCAGTCGGCCCAGTAGGCGCGCAGCGAGTGGCACAGCGAGCAGAACGCCCTGGCCAGCCCCCAGGTGAGCTCCCACATCTCCAGCTGCCTGGCCAGCGTGATCATCGACATGAGCGTGAGCCGCTCGGCGTTGAGCCAGTCGCCGGCGTGGATCTGCCCCTCCGTGCTGGAGCGGCGGCCGCCCTTGCTCCAGTCCTGCGGCCACCGGTCCTGGGCGGCCTCCTCGGCGCGGCGGCGGTAGCCGTGCAGCACCCGCTCGATGGCGTCGCCGCGCCGCTCGGGGTCGTCCTCGCCGGCCAGCTCGGCGGCGAACAGCGCGACGAGGTCGTGCAGCCGGTAGCGCAGCGCGCCGGTGGCGTCGGTGCCGGAGCACTCGGCGAGCTGGGCGTCGATGAGCGCCTCCAGCTGGTCGGCGCCGTCGAGCCCGGAGACGTCGAGCAGCTCCCCCGCGACCCAGGCGGGCACGTCGGGCGCGGGCAGCGCGCTGAGCAGCCGCAGCAGCCGGCGCTGCACGCCGGTGCAGTCGTCGTAGCTGAGCTGGACGGAGGCGCGCACGCTCTTGTCCACGGTGGGCGCGAGTTCGAGCTGGTCGAGGCGGCGGCGCTCGTCGTGCAGCCGGTCGGCCATCTGGCGCAGCGTCCACTGCTCGCGGGTGGCGAGCCGGCCGCCGCAGATGGTGACGGCCAGCGGCAGGTGGTCGCACTGGCGGACGATGCGCCGGGCCGACTCCAGGTCGTCGCTCACCCGGGCGCCGCCGGCCAGCCGGGCCAGCAGCTCCACGCCCTGCGCCTCGCTGAACACGCCGAGCCGCGTGTCGTGGGTGCCGTTCAGGAACAGCGGCTGGCGGGAGGTGACCAGCACCGCGCAGCCGCGCTCGGCCGGGATCAGCGCCTTGACCTGTTCGGCGTCGTGCGCGTTGTCCAGGCCGATGAGGATGCGGCGGCCCTTGGTCCAGGTCAGCCAGAGCTTGCGCAGCTCCTCCAGGCCGCCGGGGTCGATGGTGAGCCGGACGCCGAGCGCGCGCAGGAACCCGGTCAGCACCTCCTCGGGCCGTACCGGGGCGTCGACGCCGCCGCGCAGGTCGGCGTAGAGGCGGCCGTCGGGGAACCAGGCGGCGACCTCGTCCCCGAAGCGGGTCATGAGGGCCGACTTGCCGACGCCGCCGCGCCCGTACAGGGAGACCACGAGCGGCGGGGAGCCGGCGGCGGACCGGCGGCGGGCGGCGAAGACCTCGCGCAGCTCGGCG
The DNA here is from genome assembly GCF_040674795.1 of Nonomuraea sp. NPDC049725. Classification (NCBI taxonomy): domain Bacteria; kingdom Bacillati; phylum Actinomycetota; class Actinomycetes; order Streptosporangiales; family Streptosporangiaceae; genus Nonomuraea; species Nonomuraea sp. NPDC049725. The sequence goes on from NZ_JBFANJ010000002.1 coordinate 611,653, forward strand.
AGGCTCTCGGCGCGGCCGGTGAAGTGCTCGGGGACGGGCGGCCACTGGTCGGGCGGGCGTGAGGACGGCTCGGCGGGGACGCCGCGCCGGGGCCGGCTCTCGGTGGTGGCCCAGGTGGCCAGGCCGACCAGGAGCGCCGCGCCGGCGGTGACCCCGACCTTGGCCAGGGGCGGGATCTCCCATTCGAGGGCCGCCGCGAGGATGCTGGCCGCGGCGGCCGCGACGCCGGCGGCGACGGGCGCGGCCACCCCGAGCTTGCGCCGGCGCTGCGGCTTGTCCAACTCAGCTGTCACGTACGTGACCCCCCTTCCGGGGGTGATTCAAACCGACGGGGCACGGGCCGCGCCAGCCCGTGCCCCGTCGTTCAGCTACAGGCCGATCACGTGACAGGTGGCCGTCATCGACTTGGCCGGGTCGCTCTCCGAGGTGGCGGTCAGCTTGACCCGGGCGAGGCGGGAGCCGCCGTCGCCGCGGAGCGCGTTGACCGTCACCTTGGCGTGCTCGCCGGCGGCGACGGAGGCCAGCGCGTTGGGCAGCTGGGCGGTCCAGCCCTTGCCCGACACCTCGGCCTTGAGACGGTAGACGTCGGAGCCGAGGTAGGCGCTGACGTCCTCGGGGTGCTGCCCGCGCACCGGGCCGGAGCGGCCGGTGTTGAAGAGCGGGAACTTGCACGTGGACAGGTTCTTGCCGGTCGGGACGCCGGCGGCGGGCAGCAGCCGGACGCCGCGCCGCTGCGGGCCCGCGCCGTCGAGGGAGCGGACGGCGACGGTGTAGGACAGCACGCCCTGGCGGTCGCGGTGCACGTCGGTGATGTAGAAGTGCAGCCGGTTGGCCTCGTCGACGTACTCGTACTCGCTGCCGGAGTCGGTGCCGGCGTGGAAGAGGGCGTCGGACAGCTGCCGGTAGTCGCCGATCGTGATCGGCACCTTGGTCCCGTCGGGCATCACGTAGTCGGTCATGCCGATGTCCTGCGGGTTGGCGTCGATCACCCACTCGAACGGGGCGTCGTCGATGTTCTTGGTCTTGGCCAGCAGGACGCCGGAGTCGGGGGTGAAGGAGTCGGTGCCCATCCGGTCCACGACCTCGACGGTGTAGTTGTCGTAGCCGCCGCCGTCGCAGAGCGGGTCGACCTTCTCGTCACAGGAGCCGGTGCTCTCGTCGCGGGTGTCGAACTGGATGTTCACGCCGGCCAGCCCCTTCGGGCCGGGCTGCGCGGCGCGGGCGGTGATCCGGGCGGTGACCAGGCCGGACTCGTCGAGCGCCTCGCGTGACAGGCGCAGCACGTTGGCCTCGTCGACCATCTCCAGCTTGATCTTGTTGCGGAGCATGTGCTGGGCGCCCATCGAGCCGCCGGAGGTGGGCGGGATCAGCCAGCGGGAGTGCGGGCCGCCCGGCCCGTTGAAGCTGCCGCGGCTGAGCATCTCCCAGATGCCGGTGTAGGCGCGCCGGGGCGGCTTCCCGTACGGGTTGTTGTAGTTGTCGGCGATGCCCATGATGTGGCTCAGCTCGTGGGCGTAGACGCCCATGCCGGAGCTCTCGGCCTGCACGGAGTCGACGCCGAAGCGGGCGTTGGGCCAGAAGGTGGAGCCGGACTGCCAGGAGGTCCACTCGACGTAGCGGGTCCTGGACCAGTTGGGCAGCGCGGGGTCGCCCTCGGGGCCCCACTCGTCGGGCACGTCCTCCTTGGTGGGGAACTTCATCATGCCGAATTCCTGCCAGGTGGACGACTCGTCCTGGCCGGCGCTCAGGTAGAAGACGAAGTCGAACTGGTCGGCGGTCTCCTTGCCGACGTCGGCCAGCCAGGCGGCGTTGCCGTCGGCGCGCAGGTTCTTGTTGCAGGAGTCGCCCGAGGGGCAGCCCTCGCCGCCCTGCATCTCCATGGCGTACTCGTGGTCCTTGCCGGGCATCGTGTACGGGCCGAACCCGGTCAGCTCGACGCCGTAGCGGCCGCCGGAGTCCTCCATCCAGTATTCGTGGATGGTGTGACCCCGGTTGAGGTCGTTCGGGGTGTTGAGGAAGTCCTGGTAGAACTTGGCCACCTGGTCGCGCGGCACGTCGTGGGCCTGGGCGCTGGGGTTGGCGAAGATGGTCGAGCCCCGGGGCTGGGTCACCACGAACGGCTGGTTGGGGTAGTCCAGCAGGACGAGGGCGCCCTTGAAGGTGCGCTTGGAGCCCTTGACCGCGGGGTCGTTCCACTTGGTGCCGGGGATCTGCTTGTAGTCCGCCCACGTCATGTGGTCGGGGTTGACCCAGTTCTGCGGGTCGATCGGCTTGACGCCGGTGGAGGGGCGGTCGCGGCGCAGCGACGGGGCCTCCTCGGGCGCGTCGCGCTGCCACGGCTGGGTCTGCGGCCAGTGCTCCAGCCGCCAGGGGTGCTCGGGGTCGTCTGCGGGGGGTGCTGCGGAAGCGGGGGTCGCCATCAGGCTCAGCGGGATCGTCACGATGACCGCTAGCAAGCCCTTGAGCAGCTTCTTCGGGGCGTTCACGAGTTGACGGTATAGACCCTATTGACCGAGATCACCGTTCAGTTGTAGGGAAGAGCTGTAGTGGCCGTTCCGACATTTGTTGAAAAACCCACATAAAGGGGCGTCTGTGGCGGATCTTCAGCGGATCGTCGACGAGCTCGCCGCTCGGCTCGAGCGTCCGCTGCTGCTGGAGGACCGCCTGCAACGGGTCGTCGCCTACAGCGAGCAGAACGGCGTCATGGACGACATCCGCCGCGACTCCATCCTGCGCCGCCACACCACGCCCGAGGTCCGCCAGTGGCTGCGCGACGCCGGGGCGCACGACTCCCCCGGCCCGCTGCGCACCCCGGGCGCGCCCCACCTCGGCCTGCTGCCCCGCGTGTGCGTCCCGGTACGGCACGAGGCCGGGCTGCTGGGCTTCCTGTGGTTCATCGACGCCCCGCCGCCCATGACCGCCGACCAGGTCGAGGAGGCCGCGGCGGCGGCACCCGGGCTGGCCCTGGCGCTCTACCACGAGAGCCTGGCCACCGGCCTGGCCTCGCACCGGGAGCTGGAGGCGGTGACCGGGCTGCTGCGCGGCGAGCGCGACGCGGCCAGGCAGCTCATCGAGGCCGGCGCGTTCCCGCAGGGCCAGCCGGTGACCGCGCTGGTCGCCAGGCCGCCGTCGGGCGAGCCGGACGAGGCGGTGCGGCTGGCGCTGGAGCAGGGCCTGCTGGCGGTGCGGCGGCGGCTGAGCGGCCACCATCCGCTGCACCTGGTCCGCTACGACCACGCCGTGCTGCTCGTGTCCGGCGCCCCGCTCGCGCCGGACGAGCTGCACGCCGCCCTGTCGGTCCGGGTCGTCGTCGGCGTCGGGCGGCCCCGGCCGTCGCTGGCCGAGGCGGCGGGCTCGTACGCCGAGGCCCGGCACGCGGCCGAGGTGGCGGCGCGGGTTCCCGGGCTCGGGCACACGGCCCGCTGGGACCGGCTCGGCGTCTACCGGATGCTCACCGGGCTGCCCGACCACGAGCTGCACCCCGGGCTGGAGCTGCTGCTCGCCGAGGACCAGCACCTGCCGCTGCTGGAGACGCTGGAGACGTACCTGGACCTGGCGGGCAGCGCGGTGGCGACCTCGCGGGCGCTGCGGCTGCACCGGACCTCGCTCTACTACCGGCTGCAACGGGTGGAGGAGCTGGCCCGCACGGACCTGAAGGACGGCGGCGAGCGGCTGGCGCTCCACCTGAGCCTCAAGCTGGCCCGGCTGTCGGGCCGTTACCGCCCGCGTGGCGTTCACCAGGTGATTGCGCAGGTAGGACAAGACCCCGTTTAATGCCATAAAGGGGGACAATCCGCCAGTCGAGACGGGAGCTCCGATGAGGTCCGCGCGGCGTTCCGGAACCACGCTGAACGCCCGCGCGCCCGCACCCGTCGTCCTGCACTCCGCCCCGCTCGTCCTGCCCATCACCGCCGGACCGGTCCGCGACGGCGCCGTCGCCGTGCGGGGCGAGCGGGTGCTGGCGGTGGGCCCACGGGCGGAGCTGCTGGCCTCCTGCCCCGTGGCGAGCGAGCGGCGCTGGCCGGGGATGATCGTCGCGGGGCTGGTCGACGCCTGCGCCGCGCCGGGCCCGCCCGCCCCCGGGGTCACCGCGCGGGCCGTCGTGGCCGCCGACCCCGGCGCACTCCCCGGCGTCTGCTACGCCGAGGTGCGCTGCGCCTCGGAACGGGAGTGGGAGGAACGCGGGCGCGACGCCCTCATCACCGCGATCCGCGAGGTGGACCGGCCGTGCGGCGTCGGCGTCGCGCCGGTCACCCGCGACCCGCACGTGCTGGAGGACGTGGCGGTGCTGGCCAGGACGTTCGGCCTGCGGCTGCTGGTGCGTCTCGACCGGCACGCGCCCGCCGCCCTCGACGAGGCCGGCCTGCTCGGCCCGCACTGCCACGTCGCCTGCGCCCGGGCCCTGGACCCCGGCGAGCGCAAGCTCCTGCGCCTGCGCGGCGCCGCCGTCGCCCTGTGCCCGTCGCCGCCGTACCCGGAGGAGTGGCTGGCGCTGCTGGACGAGGGCAACGTCCTGGCGTTCGGCACCGGCCCCGGGGACGCGCCCGCGGCCGGCCCGCTCGCCCGGGCGGCGGCCGTACGCGAGGGCGTGCGCGGGCTCGGCGGCCGGGTGCGGGACCTGGACGAGCGGCTGGTGCGGGCGGCGACGCTCGGCGGGGCGCGGGCGCTGGGGATGGCGGGCGGGCCGGGCGGCGCGGGCTCGCTGCACGCCGGGGGCCGGGCCGACTTCGCGGTCTTCGACGCCCGGGGACGCTACCCGTACGCGGCCCTGCTGGGCGGGTCCGGCTGCCTGGGCACCGTCGTCGGCGGCCGGACGGTCACCTGAGCCCTTCAGGAGAACTGGCCGTCCACCGCCCGCAGCAGCTCCTTGAGCCGGTCGCGCTCGTCCTCGGACAGGACCGCGAACAGCTCCTGCCCGGCCTGGCGGCGCGCCTCGCGGGCGCGCTCGACGGCGGCGCGGCCCGCGCCGGTGAGGACGACCAGCGTCGAGCGGCGGTTGGCCGGGTCGACCTCCCGGCGCACCAGCCCCGCCTCCTCCAGCGCGTCGGCGACGGGCGTGACCGACCGCGGCACGATGCGCAGCGCCTCGGCGAGCTGCACCATCCTGAGCGGGCGCCCCGCGTCGGCGAGCGCGCGCAGCGCCCGCGCCTGGCCCGGGTTGAGGCCGTGCGGCTCCAGCAGGTGCGCGTAGCGGTGCCGCAGCCGCCGCCCGACCTGGTGGAACAGCTCGGCGAGCTCTGTGTCCTCCATGACGCCAGCTTACTGAGGTAACCTCAGTTTGAGACAACATCAGAAACGAGGTACTGATTTGGCCGATGAGCCACGGGCGCCCCTGCGGCGCATCATCACCCTCTTCCGCCCCTACCGCGGCCGCCTGGCCCTGGTCGGCGCGCTGATCCTGCTGGCCTCCCTGGTCTCGCTCGCCTCGCCGTTCCTGCTGCGCGAGGTGCTGGACGTGGCGATCCCGTCCCGCGACACCGGCCTGCTCACGCTGCTCGCGCTCGGCATGATCGCCGTCGCCGTCACCACCAGCGTGTTCGACGTGGTGCAGACGCTGGTGTCCACCACCGTCGGCCAGCACGTCATGCACGACCTGCGCACCGCCGTCTACGGCCACCTCCAGCGCATGTCCCTGGCCTTCTTCACGCGCACGAAGACGGGCGAGATCCAGTCGCGCATCGCCAACGACATCGGCGGCATGCAGGCGGTCGTCACCTCGACCGCCACCTCCCTGGTCTCCAACCTGACCACGGTGATCGCCACGATCGTCGCGATGCTCGCGCTCGACTGGCGGCTGACGGCGGTCTCGCTCCTGCTGCTGCCGCTGTTCGTGTGGATCAGCCGCAAGGTGGGCCGCGAGCGCAAGCGCATCACCGCCGAGCGGCAGCGCAAGCTGGCGGCGATCTCCGCCATGGTGCAGGAGTCGCTGTCGATCAGCGGCATCCTGCTCGGCCGGACGATGGGCCGCGCCGAGGACCTGGCCGGGCGCTTCGCCCGCTCCTCCGACGAGCTGGCCGCGCTGGGCGTCAAGGCGAGCATGGCCGGGCGGTGGCGGCAGTCGACCATCCAGGTGATCATGGCGGCGATGCCCGCGGCCGTCTACTGGGCGGTCGGCCACACCGGCGCGATCTCGGTCGGCACCCTGGTGGCCTTCACCACGTTGCAGGCCGCGCTGTTCAGGCCCACGGTGTCGCTGCTGCGGCTGGGCGTGGAGGTGCAGAGCTCGCTGGCGCTGTTCGGGCGCATCTTCGAGTACCTGGACCTGCCCGTCGACATCCGCCCCGGCACCCGCACGCTGCGCGGAGTGCGCGGCGAGGTCCGCTTCGAGGGCGTCGGCTTCTCCTACGGCGACGCGCCCACGCTCAGCGGGATCGACCTCACCGTCCCGGCGGGCGGCAGCCTGGCCGTGGTGGGGGAGACGGGCTCGGGCAAGACGACGCTCGGCTACCTGCCGCCCCGGCTGTACGACGTGGCCGAGGGGCGGGTCACGATCGACGGCGTGGACGTGCGCGAGCTGACCTTCGAGTCGCTGGCCGAGACGGTCGGCGTGGTCTCGCAGGAGACGTACCTCTTCCACGCCTCGATCGCGGACAACCTGCGCTTCGGCGCCCCGTCGGCCACCGACGAGGAGGTCGAGGCGGCGGCGCGGGCTGCCCGCATCCACGACCACATCGCCGCGCTGCCCGACGGCTACGACACGCTCGTGGGCGAGCGCGGCCACCGCTTCTCCGGCGGCGAGAAGCAGCGCCTGGCCATCGCCCGCACGCTGCTGCGCGACCCGCCGGTGCTGATCCTGGACGAGGCCACCAGCGCGCTCGACACCCAGACCGAGCGGGCCGTCCAGGAGGCCCTCGACGCGCTGGCCAGGGGCCGCACCACGATCACGATCGCGCACCGCCTGTCGACGATCCGCGACGCCGATGAGATCGTCGTGCTGGACGGCGGCCGGGTGGTGGAGCGCGGCACCCACGACACGCTCATGGCCGCCGGCGGGCACTACGCGGCTCTGGCCAACCGGGATAGCCCACTCGAACTGGTCTGATCCCCGATCCGGTGCCATATTCGCGACAGGCGAGGGATGCCGGAGGGGGACATGACCGGTCTGCGCAGCTTTCCCGAGGGCACCTTCCTCCATTACCTGCCGCCCGCCGTGCGCGAGCGGCTGCTGGCCCTGGGCGCCGAGGTCCACTACGCGGCCGGGCAGGTGCTGATGCGCCAGGGCGAGGCCAGCACGCCGATCTTCGTGCTGCTGGAGGGCGTCACCAAGGTGTCGGCCAGGCCGGCCGGCGGCCACGAGTCGCTGCTGGCCGTCCGGGTGGCCGGTGACGTGGTGGGCGACATGGTGCCGCTGACGCACAGCCTGCACACGGCCACCGTGACCACCTGCGGCGCCGTGCGCGCCTCGGTCGTCAGCGGGCCGGCGTTCCTGGACTTCGTCAGGAGCTCGGCGCCCGCGGGGCTGGCGATGAGCCGGTTCATCGTGGACCGGCTGCGCTGGGCCGAGCAGAGCAGGCTCGACCTGGCCGGCTACGACACGGGGGCGTGCCTGGCACGGCTGCTGCTGTCGCTGGCCGGGCGGCACGGCAGGCACGGGACTCGGGGCCTGGACGTCGGCGTGCCGCTGTCGGGGCCGGAGCTGGCGGCGCTGGCGGGCGCCGACCCGGACCTGGCCGCCAAAGCCCTGCGCGACCTGCGGCGACGCCGGCTGATCCGGCCGGTCGACGGGCGGATCGAGATCCTGGACGTGACGGCCCTGGCGACCCTGGCCGACTTCCGCGCGTTTTAAACGTGACTTACCTCACTTTTCGGACATACCGGAATCCGTGTCCGTAAAGCGCGTGTTCACCACCTGTCGCCCCCGTCAAGCACAGGAAAAGTCTTGTCCCTCACCTCCTCCACGTTCCGCGCCCTCCGTCATCACAACTACCGGCTCTGGGCAGGCGCGGACCTGGTCTCCATCACCGGCACCTGGATGCAGGTCCTCGGGGTCAACTGGCTCGTGCTGTCCATGACGGGGTCGGCCACCAGCATGGGCCTCAGCCTGGTCATGCAGGCGCTGCCGACGCTGCTGCTGGGCATGTGGGGCGGAGCGCTGGCCGACCGGCTGCCGAGCCGCCCGGTGGTGATCGCGGCCCAGCTCGCCCAGGCCGCGCTGGCCGCCGTGCTGGCCGTGATCGCGCTGACGGGCGTGGACTCCATGCTGCCCATCTACGCGGTGGCGCTGGCGGGCGGCGTCGTCTCGGCGCTCGGCGGGCCCGCGCTCGGCCGGTTCGGCGCGGAGGTGGTGCCGCGCGAGGACCTGCCGAACGCGATGGCGCTCGGCTCCGTCATCAACTCCGCCGGGCGCATCCTGGGCATGTCGATCGCGGGCGTGATGCTGCCCGTCACCGGTCAGGGCGGGCTGTTCGTGATCAACGCGGTCACGTTCTTCGCGGTGATCGCGGCGGTCGCCGCCATGCGCGCGTCGGAGTTCCACGAGCTGGAGAGCGGCGCGCGCGAGCCCGGCGCCATCGCCGCCGGGCTCCGGTACGTGCTGCGCACCCCGTGGCTGCTCGTGATGCTGGCGCTGTCGCTGGTGCTGGGCAGCCTGGGGCGCAACTACCAGGTCACCATGGCCGCGATGAGCGCGGGCCCGCTGGAGGGCGGCGCGGGCGGCTACGGCCTGCTGTCCACGGTCTTCGCCGTGGGCACCGTGGTGGGCGGCGTCATCACCGCCTCCCGCGCGCGGCTGACGCTGCGGCTGCTGCTCGTCTCCGCCCTCGCCATCAGCGTCCTGCAGGCGCTGAGCGGGCTGCTGCCGACCCTGCCCGCGTTCGCCGTCGCCATGCTGCCGATCGCGGCCGGGGCCATCCTGGTGGACACCACGGTCTCGGCGCGGGCACAGCTCGACAGCCCCGACGCCATGCGCGGCCGGGTCATCGCCGCGGTCGGCATGGTCGGCGCGGCCTCGGGCGCGCTCGGCGGCCCGGTGCTCGGCTGGCTGAGCGACGCCTTCGGCCCGCGCGCGGCCCTGGAGGCGGGCGGCGTGGCCTGCGTGGCGGCGACGCTGCTGGCCGCCGTGGCGTTCGCCAGGCTCGCCCGCCGCCCCGCCCCCGCCCCGGCCCCGCAGCGCGCCCCGCAGCCCGTACGGCCCGCGCCCGCCCGCACGCTGAACCCGGTTCTGGAGAACGCCTGACCGGTGCCCGCCACCGTGATTGGACCGCCGCCGGCGGGGTAGCCCCGGTGCTCATGACAAGCGACGTCATCTCCCTCATCACCCAGGACCACCGCGAGGTCGAAGCCCTCTTCGAACGGCTCAGGAGCGGCCAGGGCGACCAGGCCGCCACCGCGGCCGAGCTGCACGCCCTGCTCACCGCCCACTCCCGCGCCGAGGAGGACCGCGTCTACCCCCAGCTCGACGCCCACCACGGCGTGGAGGAGCACAAGGAGGCCGAGGTCCTGCTCGACTCCCTGGTACGCGCCGAGCCCGGCAGCGCGGAGTTCCGCCAGACCCTCCAGCGGCTCGAGGCCGCGGTCACCCACCACGTCAAGGAGGAAGAGGACGAACTCCTCCCCCAGCTGACCGAGTCCGCGACCCCCGAACGGCTGCGCGAGCTCGGCCAGGCCTTCAAGCAGCGCCGCGACGAGGAGCTGCGCGCGCTGACCGTCACCGGCGAGACCAAGGCCGAACTGTACGAGCAGGCGCAGCGCGCCGACATCCCCGGCAGGTCGCGGATGGACAAGCAGGAACTGCGTGACGCCCTGCGGCAGGCCGGAACCTAGGATTTCGGCCCGTCCACGGGGTAGGGGACGCGTATGACCGAACAGCCTCCGGACCGATACGGATACAGCGACGAGCAGGGGATCACGGTCGAGGAATGGACCGACGACCGGGGTCTCAACCACGAGATCACCGAGGATGATCCCCGGCATCGCGACTCACTCGACGAACGGCTCAGACGCGAGCTGCCCGACAGGCTGCGCCACCCGCCCCGGCCCGAGCACCGGCTGACCCAGCCGGACGAGGGCCTGGAGGCCGACGCGGAGGACCGCGAGATCGGCTCCGACTGGGGCGAGGACGGCGGCGACCTGTCGGCCGAGGAACGCGCCGTGCACATCGAGCGCGACGACGAGTGACTCCCCGCCGTCAGGCCATGCCGCGCAGGGCGGGGAGCAGGGCGTGCAGGTCGTCGACGATGACGTCGGCGACCTGGGCGGCCTGTGCCCGCTCGGCGTGCAGGTAGCCCCACGGCCCCCGGCGCAGCAGCGCCGTGCGCATGCCCGCCGCCGAGGCCGGCAGCACGTCGTTGTCCAGCCGGTCCCCCACGTACAGGATCTCCCCCGGCTGCCGACCGGCGACCGCCGCGACCTTGCCGAAGAACTCCGGCGCGGGCTTGGCCACCCCCCACCCGTCGGAGGTGTGCACCGAGTCGACCGGCAGCTCCATCGCCACCAGCGCGTCGTAGGCCCGCTCCGGCTGGTTGCCCGCGATGATCACCTGGTAGCCGGCCGCCCGCAGCGCGGCGAGCGCCTCCCGCACGTCCGGGTAGAGGTCGTCGGCGTCGAAATGGTTGCGCAGGCTGCCGGGCTCGTCCCGCTCCCACGCCGCGTTCTCCGCCTCGAAGTCGAAGCCGGGCCGTACGAGCTCGAACGCGTCGCTGTGGGACCGGTCGAGCGCGGCCATCCCGCCGAGCGCGCCCATCAGCACGAACCTGGGCACCCCGAGCCGGTCGGCCCACCGCGACCAGATGCGCGTCTCGTCGATGAGCGTCTCACCGACGTCCAGCACCACTGCCTTGATCATCAAAACCCATCCGTTATCTGGAATTTTCCCTCCACTGTACGGATCCGCCGGAGTGGCCAGTGATGCCCCCGGGGTAGGTGTGGTTCGACAGCCAGGGGGGACCTCATGAAGCCTGAGACCGACGCCAAGGACACCCAGCTCCGCCAGTACCGGGTGCCGCTGGACGACGCGCCCATGACCACGGACCAGGGCTGCCCGGTCGACGACACCGACAACTCGTTGAAGGCCGGCACCCGGGGTCCGACCATCATGGAGGACTTCCACTTCCGCGAGAAGGTCACCCGCTTCGACCACGAGCGCATCCCCGAGCGGGTGGTGCACGCCCGGGGCTCGGGCGCGTACGGCTACTTCCAGGTCTACGAGTCGATGGCCGACGTGACGTGCGCCGAGTTCCTGAACGACACGACGGCGCGGACCCCCGTGTTCGTGCGCTTCTCCACCGTGGCGGGCTCGCGCGGGTCGGCCGACACCGTGCGCGACGTGCGCGGCTTCGCCACCAAGTTCTACACCAGCCAGGGCAACTTCGACCTGGTCGGCAACAACTTCCCCGTCTTCTTCATCCAGGACGGCATCAAGTTCCCCGACTTCGTGCACGCCGTCAAGCCGGAGCCGCACAACGAGATCCCGCAGGCGCAGTCGGCGCACGACACGTTCTGGGACTTTGTCCAGATGCAGCCCGAGACGATGCACATGGTCATGTGGCTGATGTCCGACCGGGCCATCCCGCGCTCGTACCGGATGATGCAGGGCTTCGGCGTGCACACGTTCCGGTTCGTCAGCAACGTGGGGCGGGCCACGTTCGTCAAGTTCCACTGGCGGCCCGTGCTCGGCACCCACTCGCTGGTGTGGGACGAGGTGCTGCGCATTCAGGGCAACGACCCCGACTTCAACCGGCGCGACCTGTGGGAGGCCATCGAGCGGGGCGCCTACCCCGAGTACGAGCTGTGCGTGCAGCTCGTGCCCGAGTCGGCCGAGCACGACTTCGACTTCGACCTGCTCGACGCCACGAAGATCATCCCTGAGGAGCAGGTGCCGCTGAAGCCCATCGGCAGGATGGTGCTCAACCGCAACCCGCAGAACTTCTTCGCCGAGACCGAGCAGGTCGCCTTCCACCTCGGGAACGTGGTGCCCGGCATCGACTTCACCAATGACCCGCTGCTCCAGGGCAGGCTCTTCTCCTACCTGGACACCCAGCTGCTGCGCCTGGGCGGCCCGAACTTCCCGCAGATCCCCGTCAACCAGCCCGTCAGCCCGGTGCGCAACGACCAGCGTGACGGCTTCCACCAGCACCTCATCCACGAGTCGCGCACCAGCTACGCGATCAACTCCATCAGCGGCGGCTGCCCCGCCGCCATCGACGGCTACAAGCACTACCAGGAGAAGATCGACGGAACCAAGATCCGCAAGCGCAGCCCCAGCTTCGAGGACCACTACACCCAGGCCACGCTCTTCTGGAACAGCATGGCCGACTGGGAGAAGCGGCACATCGTCTCAGCGTTCCTGTTCGAGCTGGGACACGTCGAGCGCAAGCACATCAAGGAGGGCGTGCTCAAGCAGCTCGGCTCGGTCCACCCCGACCTGGCCGAACAGGTCGCCCACGGCCTCGGCCTGCCCGTGCCGCAGGGCGGCCCGGTGCACTCCGACGCCTCGCCCGCGCTCAGCATGACGAACCAGCCCGGCGGCGTCGCCACCCGCAAGATCGCCATCCTCATGGCCGACGGCACCGACGCCGCCGCCGTCACCGCGCTCAAGCAGGCGCTGGAGGGGCAGGGCGCGATCTGCGAGATCATCGCCCCGCACGAGGGCTCGATCGGCGGCATCCCGGTCGACCGCCAGCTCAGCGCCGCCAACTCGGTCCTGTACGACGCGGTCGTGGCCGCCGACGGCCAGGCCCTGGCCGCCATGGGCCGCGCCCAGTTCTGGATCATGGAGGCGTACAAGCACGGCAAGCCCATCGGCGCCGTCGGCTCCGGCGCGCAGCTCGTGGAGGCCGCCCGCCTGCCCGGCAGCACCGGCGTCGTCACCGGCGACGACATCGCCCAGCCGTTCGCCGAGGCCGTCGCCGCCCACCGCTTCTACGACCGGGACGTGTCCAGCCTTCCCGCGTGAAATACTGAGCGTGCCTGCTCGAACACGAAGGGACATGTTCATGGCGACCATGACGATCAGCAAGCCGGAGCCCGCCGTGAGCGACACCGCACCGCATCATCTCCGAGACGTCTTCGACGCCCTACCCCCCATGCCCGACGTCCGGGCAGAGGTCATCGAAGGGAAGGTCATTTTGAGCCCACTAGGCACCCCCGAGCACAGCTGGATGGCGAGCGACCTGCACGACGCGCTCCTGCCTCTCAGGAGGGAGCACGGCTGGCGGGGAGCCCCCGGCGGCGTCAACGTCTGCATCGAGGGCCCGCGCGACTCCTGCCAGCCCGACTACGTGCTCTCGCCACCCGACTGCCCCCGCTGGGGCCACCTGGAGCTGCTCTCCTCCGGCATCCTCCTCGCGGCCGAGGTGGTCTCGCCGGGCAGCGCCCGCATCGACCGCGACGACAAGCCCAAGGTCTACGCCAAGGGCAAGGTGCCCGTCTACCTGCTCATCGACCCGATCGGCGACGAGCCGGGCGTGACCGTCTACAGCAAGCCGGTCGACGGCGCCTACACCTCGATGACCAAGGTGACGGTCGGCTCGCCGATCACCCTGCCCGAGCCGGTCGGGTTCGAGCTGGACACGTCGATCTTCAAGGGCTGAGCCTGTCCATCGCCTTGGCGATGCGCTTCTCCGACACCGGGGTCGGGGTGCCGAGCGTCTGTGCGAAGAAGCTGACCCGCAGTTCCTCGATCATCCACCGGATCTCCACCACGTCCGGGTCGGAGCGCCTGGCCGGGTGCAGGCGGTCGAGAAGGTCCTGGTAGTCGTCCTCCACCCGGTGCACCCGGTCCATCCACTCCTCGTCGCGCCACGGCTCCTCGGGCAGCTTGGTGAGGCGGCGCTCGACGGCACGCAGATAGCGCAGGATGTCGGGGAGGCGGCGGTGGCCGGTGGCGGTGACGAACCCCGGGAAGACGAGCCTGCCGAGCTGGTCGCGTACGTCCTGGGTGGAGGCGCCGGCGCGCAGCCCGTCGAGGCGGGTGCCGATGGCGTGCCAGACGGTGAGGATCTGCTCCACCCGCGACAGCACCTCGGCGGCGGTGTCCCACAGGTGGGCCCGTACGTGCTGGTAGAGGCGGTCGAAGGCGACCGGGTCCCAGGCGGGGCCGCCGACGTCGTTCGTCAGCTTGTCGACGGAGGCGTTGACGATGTCGTCGAACAGCGCGACCGCGCCGCCGTGGGGGCTGCGTGACAGCGCGAGCTTGGCCTGGTTGGACAGGCCGCCGAGCAGCGACCTGGCCGGGTTGGTGACGTTGAGCAGGAGCAGGCGGCGGGTGCCGGTCCAGTGGGAGCGGCGCTGCTCGGCCTCCGTCTCGAAGATCTTGATGGAGACGGAGTCGCCGGCGTCGACAAGCGCCGGGTAGCCCTTCATGCGGCCCTGCTCGAACACCTTGGGCAGGGTGCCGAAGCTCCACGTGGTCAGGCCGGTGCGCTCCAGGTCGTCGCCCGCCTGCGAGAGCGACTTGCGCAGGCGCGGCGCCAGGCGCCGCTTGAGCGCGTCGAGGTCCTTGTCCTCGGCGATCGTGCGCTTGCGCTCGTCGATCACCCGGTACGTGATCCGCAGGTGGTCGGGGATCTGGTCGAGCTGCCAGGCGTCGTGCGGCACGCGGACGCCGGTCAGCCGCAGCAGCTCGCGCTCGACGGCCTCCAGCAGCGGCTCGCCGCCCTGCTTGACGGCGGCCAGCACCTGCTTGGCGTAGTTGGGGGCGGGCACGAAGTTGCGGCGCAGGTGTTTGGGCAGCGACCGGATGAGCGCGGTGATGAGCTCCTCGCGCAGGCCGGGGATCTGCCAGTCGAACCCGTCGGAGTTGATCTGGTTGAGCACCTGCAGCGGCACGTGCACGGTGACGCCGTCGGCGTCGGCCCCGGGCTCGAACTGGTAGGTCAGCTTCATCCGCTGGCCGAGCTGCCGCCAGGTGTCGGGGTAGTCGCGGGCGCTGACGTCGGCGCCCTCGTTGACGAGCATGTCGGGCGAGAACGTGAGCAGCTCCGGCTGCTCGGTGCGCGCCTTCTTCCACCAGGCGTCGAAGTGCCGGGCGGAGACGACGTCGGCGGGCACCCGCTGGTCGTAGAAGTCGAACAGCGCCTCGTCGTCGACCATGATGTCGCGGCGGCGGGCCCGGTTCTCCAGCTCCTCGACCTCTTCGAGCAGCTTGCGGTTGGCCTTGAGGAAGCTGTGGTGGCTGTCCCAGTCGCCTTCGACGAGGGCGTGCCGGATGAACAGCTCGCGCGACAGGTCGGGGTCGATCCGGCCGTAGTTGACCTTGCGGCCGACCACGAGCGGCAGCCCGTACAGGGTGACCTTCTCCAGCGCGATCACCGCGCCCTGGTTCTTCTCCCAGTGGGGCTCGGAGTAGGAGCGTTTGACCAGGTGCTGGGCCAGCGGCTCGACCCAGTCGGGCTCGATCTTGGCGTTGACCCGCGCCCACAGCCGGGACGTCTCGACCAGCTCGGCCGACATCACCCACTGCGGCTGCTTCTTGGCCAGCGCGGAGCCGGGGAAGATGGCGAAGCGGGCGTTGCGCGCGCCGATGTACTCCTGGACGGGGCGGCGGCCGCCGTCGCCACGCTTGTCCATGACGTCCTTGACGCCGATGTGCGACAGCAGCCCGACCAGGAGCGAGGCGTGCACCTGGCGCGGGTCGGCCGTCTCGGTGCCGGGGTGGGCGCCGAGCGACTGGCGGATCTGGCTGTAGATGTCCTGCCATTCGCGCACGCGCAGGTAGTTGAGGAACTCGGCCTTGCACATGCGGCGGAACGCGCTGGACGACAGCTCCTGCTGCTTCTCCCGCAGGTAGTTCCACAGGTTGACGTAGGACAGGAAGTCCGACTCGGGGTCGGCGAAGCGGCGGTGCTTCTCGTCGGCCTGCTGCTGCTTGTCGGAGGGCCGCTCGCGCGGGTCCTGGATCGACAGGGCGGCGGCGATGACCATGACCTCGCGCAGGCAGCCGTTGTGCTCGGCCTCCAGCACCATGCGGCCCAGGCGCGGGTCGACGGGCAGCGCGGCGAGCTTGCGGCCGACAGGCGTGAGCTTGCCGTGGGCGTCGAACGCGCCCAGCTCGTGCAGCAGGTTGACGCCGTCCTTGACCTGGCGGCGGTCGGGCGGCTCGACGAACGGGAACGCCTCGATGTCGCCCAGCCCGATGGAGGTCATCTGCAGGATGACCGAGGCCAGGTTGGTGCGCAGGATCTCCGGGTCGGTGAACTCCGGCCGCGCCAGGAAGTCCTCCTCCTCGTACAGCCGGATGGCGATGCCGTCGGAGGTGCGGCCGGAGCGGCCCTTGCGCTGGTTGGCGCTGGCCTGCGAGATGGCCTCGATGGGCAGGCGCTGCACCTTGGTGCGGTGGCTGTAGCGGGAGATGCGGGCGTAGCCGGGGTCGACGACGTACTTGATGCCGGGGACGGTCAGCGACGTCTCGGCCACGTTGGTGGCGAGCACGATGCGGCGGCCGGTGTGGCGCTGGAAGACGCGGTGCTGCTCGGCGGCGCTCAGCCGGGAGTAGAGCGGCAGGATCTCGGTGTTGCGGAACTCGGCCTTGGCCAGCGCGTCGGCGGCGTCGCGGATCTCCCGCTCGCCGCTGAGGAAGACGAGGATGTCGCCGGGGCCTTCGCCGATCAGCTCGCGGCAGGCGTGCACGATGCCCTGCGTCTGGTCGTCCTCGTCGTCGAGCGGCCGGTAGCGGACCTCGACGGGGTAGGTGCGGCCGGACACCTCGATGATCGGCGCGTCGTCGAAGTGGCGGGAGAACCGCTCGGGGTCGATGGTGGCGCTGGTGATGACGACCTTGAGGTCGGGCCGCTGCGGCAGGAGCTGCTTGAGGTAGCCGAGGATGAAGTCGATGTTGAGGCTGCGCTCGTGCGCCTCGTCGATGATCAGCGTGTCGTACTGCTCCAGCAGCCGGTCGTGCTGGAGCTCGGCGAGCAGGATGCCGTCGGTCATCAGCTTGACCAGGGTGCGGTCGCTCGCCTGGTCGGTGAAGCGGACCTTGTAGCCGACGGCCTGGCCGAGCTCGGTGCCGAGCTCCTCGGCGATGCGCTCGGCCACGGTGCGGGCGGCGATGCGGCGCGGCTGGGTGTGGCCGATCAGCCCGCGCACGCCCCGGCCCAGCTCCAGGCAGATCTTGGGGATCTGGGTGGTCTTGCCGGACCCGGTCTCACCGGCGATGATCACGACCTGGTGGTCGCGGATGGCCGCCAGGATGTCGTCCTTGCGCTGCGAGACCGGCAGGTTGTCCGGATAGGTCACGACCGGCAGGGCCTCGCGGCGTCGCGCGAGCCGCTGCTCGGCGCGTTCGACGTCGGCGAGGATCTCCGCGGCGATCTTCTCGCGCGCCTCGCGGGAGCGCACCCGGCGCACGCCGTCGAGCCTGCGCCGCAGCCGCCGCTGGTCGCGCGGCATCAGACCGGGCAGGCGGGACTGGAGCTCGGTGAGTGGAGAGGACAACGCAGGAGTTCCCATACTGCTTCAAGGATATTCGGGCCCCGCTCGCCGGGAGCCAACGGCCCATCGTGCCCCACCGCGCGGCGCGGCGCATCCCAATATCGGGGCCCCGTCGTGCCGCTGGGTGACCGTGGCCCGCCACGACCGGCCCACTCTCCCCAGAGTTGAGTCGTGGCGGGCCACGGTCACGTCTATGAGACTCCTGGAACAGCCTCCGGGTTGCCTCTGTTTGATCACGTTTACGGCAGCGCTGTGCTGCGCCGATTACCGGCTGTCGCGGCGGCCCCGACGATGCCCGCCTCGTTGCGCAGCGCGGCGGGGATGACGGGCACGCCCACCTGGACGTACGGCAGGAACTTGTCGGCCTTCTTGCTGACCCCGCCGCCGATGATGATCAGCGACGGCGACAGCAGCATCACCACGTGCTCCAGGTAGTCCTGGACCCGCCCGGCCCACTCCCGCCAGCCGAGGTCGTGCTCCTCGCGGGCCCGGTCGGAGGCGCGGTGCTCGGCGTCGTGGCCGTGCAGCTCCAGGTGGCCCAGCTCGGTGTTGGGCACGAGCACGCCGTCGACGAACAGCGCGCTGCCGATCCCGGTGCCGAACGTGAGCATGAGCACGGTGCCGCGCTCCCCGCGCCCCTTGCCGTAGGTCATCTCCGCCAGCCCGGCCGCGTCGGCGTCGTTGACCACGGCCGCCCCGCCGAACAGCTCGGCGGCGTCGGCCCCGGCCCACGACTCGTGCAGGTTGACGGCGTCGCGCATCACGCCGCCGTGCACCACGCCGGGCACGGCCACCCCGACGGGGCCCGTCCAGGCGAAGTGCTCGACGATCCGCCCCACCTCGGCGGCGACCGCCCCGGGCACGGCGGGGCGCGGCGTCGGCACGCGCAGCCGCTCCCGGGTGAGCTCGCCGGTCTCCAGGTCGACGGGCGCGCCCTTGATGCCCGAGCCGCCGATGTCGATGCCCAGCACGTCCATGCGTCTTCCACTCCCCCGTACACGGCCGCGAAACACCTCCAGGGACCCTAACTGAACCCGGGAGGCGGCTCTCGCGTATCTCGCGTCACAAGCGCTATCAAGGAGGTACGGATGCGGTCACGCATCATCGCCCTGGGCGCTGTCGCGGTCGTCATGGGCAGCACTCTCAACACCCCCGCACAGGCCACGAGCCACCGCACCCGGTTCGACGTCGTCAACCTGGTGTCGGACGTCAAGGGCAAGGCGGCGCTCACCGATCCCAAGCTGGTCAACCCCTGGGGGCTGGCCATGGGCAAGACGCTGTGGGTGTCCAACACGGGCACCGGCAGCGCCACCGTCTACTCCGGCCAGGGCAAGAAGGAGGCGACGGAGGTGGTCGTGCCGGGCGGCGCCCCGACCGGCCAGGTGTTCAACCCCGGCGACGGCTTCACCGTCAAGGGCAAACCCGCCACGTTCGTCTTCTCCAGCCCGAGCGGCGCGATCAGCGGCTGGAACGCCGAGGCCGACCCGAAGAACGCGATCATCGGCGCGTTCACGCGCGGCGCCGACTACAAGGGCCTGGCGCTGGCCGAGACGGACGACGGCGACTTCCTGCTGGCGGCCGACTTCGCGGGCGGCCGGATCCACGCCTTCGACGCCGACTTCCGGCGGGTGCGGCTGTCGCGCTCGCAGTTCAGGGACGCGGCGGTCCCGGCGAACTACTCGCCGTTCAACGTGGCCGTGGTCAACGGCAACGTGTGGGTGGCGTACGCGCTGCGCGACCCGAAGACCGGCAAGTCGGTCGCCGGGGCGGGCAAGGGCTTCGTCAGCCGCTTCGACCTCGACGGCAGGCTGACCGGGCGCATCGCGCGGACCGGCCTGAACGCGCCGTGGGCGATCACCAAGGCGCCGCGCCGCCTCGGCCAGTACGCGGGCGCGCTGCTGGTCGGCAACTTCGGCGACGGCACCATCCACGCCTACCGCGGCAACCGCCACCTGGGCGCGCTGCGCACGGCCGGCGGCAAGGCGATCACGCTGCCGGGGCTGTGGGACCTGGAGCCCGGCACGGCGGCGAACGGCGGCGAGAACGCGCTGTGGTTCTCGGCCGGCCTGGAGGGCGGCACGCACGGCCTGCTCGGTGTGATCCGCCCGGCGGGCTCCCGTCCCGCCGCCCCGGCGGCCCCGGCCACCAAGGCCCCGACGAAGGCCCCCACGAAGGCCCCCAGCCAGCCGTACGGCGGCTACTGACCTTCGGGCGTTCCCGGCGCGGCCCCCGGCCCGCGCCGGGAGCCGGGGGTCAGGGCCTAGAGTCGGGTACGTGACCGAGACCTTCAGCGCATGGCTGCGCGAGCAGTGCGAGCCCGAGTGGACGGCGGTGGTGACCCACCCGTTCGCCACGGCGATCACGACGGGTGAGGCCGACATGCGGCGCTACCTGGAGCAGGACTTCCAGTTCGTCGACTCCTTCACCGCGCTCCTCGGCGCGGCCGTCGCCTGTGCCGACACCTTCGAGGCGCGCGTCCCGTACGGGCAGTTCCTCGGCCAGGTGGCGACGACGGAGGAGAAGACGTACTTCCACCGGGCGCTGGCGGCGCTCGGCGGCAGCACGCAGGCGGCGACGGAGCCGGTGACGGCGGAGTTCCGGCAGCTCATGGACGAGGTGCGCGCCTCTCAGGACTACCCGTCGGTCGCGGCGGTGCTGTGCGTGGCCGAGTGGTCCTACCTCGGCTGGGCGTCCAGGGCGGTCGAGCCGCTGCCGGAGGGCTTCGTGCACCGGGAGTGGATCGGGCTGCACGAGGGCCCCGAGTTCCGCGCGTGGGTGGACTTCCTGCGCGGCGAGCTGGACCGGCTCGGGCCGGGGCTCGGCGAGGCGGGCCGGCGGCGCGTGCTGGAGGTGTTCGGCCGGGCGGTCGAGCTGGAGCGCCGCTTCTTCGACATGGCCCTCGGCTAACCGAGGGCCATGTCTGACGCCCTCGGCTAGCCGAGGGCGACGGCCAGGTCGGCGGCCTGCCGGTAGTGGACTCCGGTCATGCCGAGGGCGACGGCGGCGGCGACGTTCTCGGCGCGGTCGTCGACGAACAGGCAGCGCTCGGGCGCGGCCCCGGCGAGCTCGGCGGCGATCTCGTAGATGCGCCGGTCGGGCTTGGCGACGCCGACGCGGGCGCTGCTGACGACGGCGTCGGCGAAGTAGGTGAGGCCGAGCCGGTCGAGGTGCTCGTCCAGGCTGTCCATGGCGTTGGTGACGATGATCACCGGGGCGTGCTCCTGGGCCTTGGCGAGCAGGGCCCTGACCTCCTCGTCGACCCGGAACGGCACGGCGGCGAACTCGGCGGCGGCCTGCCTGGCGCGCTCGTCGCCGCCCAGCGCGGCGGCGACGGAGTCGACCCACTGCGCCTCGGTGACGCGGCCGAGCGTGGCCGGGGAGAGGATCTCGGGGGCGAAGGCGGTGCGCCGCACGGGGAGGCCGTAGCGGGCCTCGATGGCGTCCTGGACGTCGAGGTCGAACAGGCGCAGGACGCCGTCGAGGTCACACAGCACGGCGTCGTACGGGAACGCGCCGGCGGGGGTCCGGCCGGCGGGGGTCTGGCCGGCGGGCGTCGCTTCGGTGGAGGTCACAGCCATCCATTGTGCCGTGCGAGCCTGGCGGCCTCGATGCGGTTGCGGGTGTGGGTCTTGCCGATGGCCGACGACAGGTGGTTGCGCACCGTGCTCTCCGACAGGTGCAGCCGGGCGGCCACGTCGGCGATGGTGGCGCCGTCGAGGGCGGCGGCGAGCACGTCGCGCTCGCGGTCGGTGAGCGGGCTGGGCCCGGCGCGCAGCGCGGCGGCGGCCAGCGCCGGGTCGACGATCCGCTCCCCCGCCGCGATCCGGCGGACGGCGGCGGCCAGTTCCTCGACGGGCCCGTCCTTGACCAGGAACCCGGCGGCCCCGGCCTCCATCGCGCGGCGCAGGTAGCCCGGCCGGGCGAAGGTGGTGAGGATCAGCACCGCGCAGTCCGGCCGCGCGGCCCGCAGCTCCGGCAGCACGTCGAGGCCGGAGCGCCCGGGCAGCTCGATGTCGAGCAGCGCCACGTCGGGCCGGTGGGTCTCGGCGGCCGCCATGATCGCGTCGCCGGACGACACCTGGGCGACGATCTCCAGGTCGTCCTCCAGCCCGAGGAGCAGGGCCAGCGCGTCGCGCATCATGCCCTGGTCCTCGGCGATCAGGAGCTTGATCAACGCCGTCCTACTTCCAGAAACCGAGCCGGTGCCTGGCAGCGTAGTCGATGACGCGGATCTTGCCGGGTTCCAGCGCGAGCGTGCCGGAGGAGGCGCGGGGCCAGGTGGGCAGGCCGTCGCCGTTGGGGTCGCCGGCGCGGGCGAAGTTGGTCCAGTAGCCGATCATCTGGTCCGACAGCGCGCGCTGGGCGGGCGGGAGCGGGGTGTCCTTCTCCTCGAAGAGGTACGGCAGGTCGCCCGCGTGGTAGGCGCCCCAGTCGAAGCCGCTCTCCAGCGGCAGGAACATCGGCGCCTCGCGGTCGGCGAACTCGTAGCCGTACACGGGGACGTGCCGGGCCAGGAGCGTGTTCTGTTCGTGGGTGGCGCGGGCCCACATGCGGTCGGTGAGGACGGTGGCCCACGCAATACTAGGAGACTTATACCGATTTACCGGGTACTTACGAAGAATGTCAGGCGCCTTCCTGCCGAACGCTTCCCGTACAAGTTTGGGATAATTCGGCGTTTTACCCTGAATGTCGTAATTCATCGCGACAAAGAGGCGATGCTCGTCCCGGGTCGCCCCGGCCAGCACCGGCACCCGGTGGAAGCGGCCCTTGCGCAGGGCCTCGTCCGGCGACTGCGGCAGCACCCGGTTGCCGTACGCGTACACCTGGAACACGTTCATGATCTGCGGCACGTCGAGGATCTTCTTGACCGGGAGCGCGCGCAGGCACGCCAGGCTGTCGCAGCCGAGCTGCCGGGCGTACGCCTCGCCCAGGGCCGCGATCTCGGCCTTCGGCCGCCACATGAACGACGGCAGCGCCTCCAGGCCCGGCACCATGCTGCCGGCGGGCATGTCCATCATGGTCTCGCCGCTCTGCATGATCGCCCGGTGGAACAGGCCCTTGGCGCCCGGCGAGGTGAGCAGCGCGCCGATGGACGAGGCCCCGTAGGAGATGCCGAACACGGTCACGTTGCCCGGGTCGCCGCCGAAGGCCGCCGCGTTGCGCCGCACCCAGCGCAGCGCCTCGGTCTGGTCCTGGAGCCCGTACGTGCCGCCGTCGGCCAGGCCCGGGTGCCCGAAGCCGCCGAACACGCCGAGCCGGTAGTTGATCGTCACGACCACCGTGCCCTTGGCGGCCAGCCGGCGGGCGTCGGAGTAGTGCCCGGCGCCGAGCGCGCCGTCGCCGTGCAGCCACACCATCACCGGCCGCCGCGCGCCCGGCTTGGCGGGCTCGGCGGGGGTGGTCACGTTCAGGAACAGGCAGTCCTCGTCCTCGCTGCGGACGGGCGCGTACGGCGAGCCGACCTGCGGGCACATCGCGCCGGGCGCGGTGGCGTCGCGGACGCCCTGCCAGGCCGGGGCCGGGCGGGGCGGCTCCCAGCGGCCGGCGGTCGCGTAGCGGATGCCCTGGAAGATCCGGTGCTCGCCGGACACGCTGCCGCGCACCGTACCGGCGTCGGTCCGGACGACCGCCGGGTCCGGGGCGGCCTGGGTGCTCGTCGCGGTCCCGCAGGCGGTGAGCAGGACGGCCAGTGCGAGAAGTGTTCTCATGCCTCAACGGTCGCGGAAGCGCCCGGGACGCCGGAAGGTTCATGCATCCGGGATCGCCCAGGACAAATGTCCCCGGCATTACCATCTGCGAGACGGGATTCGGTATCGGAACGGTAGGGCATGAACGATCATCAGCTGCCGCCGGAGCTGTGCCCGCTGTTCGCCGACGGCGGCAGGGGACGGGCTCTGGGGATCGCTGTGCCCGAGGGCGGCATGGTGTGGCCCGATCCGGGCTACACCGGGCAGGGGCCGGCGGCGCGGCCGGCGTTCTGGATGAGCGACGAGCCCGTCTCCGGGGCCGACTGGCGGCGCTTCCACGCCGAGCACCCGCGCAGCGGGCTGTGGCCGGTGCTGCTGGACGAGAGCGCGCAGCCGTGGTCGGTGGGGCAGGTGGTGCCCGACGAGCCGGTGCAGATCGACCATTTCACCGCCGACGGGTTCATGGCCGAGGTGTGGCAGGAGTGGGTGTCGCAGATGCCCGCCCAGGACGCCCTGGACGAGCTCGACCCCTACGGGGCGATCTGTCCCGGTCTGGCCCCGCCGGGGACGCCGGTGGCCCACCCGGACGAGGTCGCCGCCTGGTACGCCGGGGTGCTGGCCGAGCGGGGGATGCCGCTGGGGCTGGTGGCCGCGCCCCGGGGCGCCGACGCGCTGGCCGTGATGGGCTGGCAGGGCGCGCTGCACCACAACGAGTGGATGGTGCCACTGGCCGCCGTGGTGCGCAGCTGGGAGGAGCGCTTCGGCGCGCGGGTGGTGGGCGTCGGCTTCAACACGCTGGAGCTGAGCGTGGCGGCGCCGCCCGTGGAGCCGGAGCACGCCATGCGCGTCGCGGCCGAGCACTGGACGTTCTGCCCGGACAACGTCGTCCAGGGGCCGGGCGACCTGCGGGGTTACGCGCAGCAGATCATCGGCGAGCACGCCTGGTCGTTCTGGTGGGACTGACGCCGCCCGCCCGGCGGCGGGCGGCGGGTCCCGATCACGGCAGGCGGGCCACCGCCCCGTAGTTGCCCGACGTCCCCGGCTGGTCGGCGCAGTGCGGGTCGCCCTCGTCAGGCCGCCACTCCGGGACCCACACCAATCCCGGTTCCAGCAGGTCCAGACCGTCGAGCAACGCCTCCACCCGGTCGCGGGAGCGCACCGCGTGCCCGGGCAGCGTCATGGCCAGCAGGTCGTTGATGGCGGGCAGCAACTCCGGCGGTATGCCGTCGAACGTCGTCTGCAGGATCGCCAGATAACTCCTTTCCGGCACCGACTGGCGCAGGCGTTTGACGACGTAGCGCGCCTGCTCGTCGTCGCTGAGGCTGTGGGTGGACACCACCACCCAGGCCATCGGCCGGTTCCAGTCGGCGAACGTGCGCACGACCCGGTCGTCGAGGATCTCGTCGATCTGGCGGATGTCGCCCTCGACCACGCGGACCGAGTCGGTGATCGGTTCGATGGTGGCCTGCGCGTTGGCCAGCACCATCGGGTCATTCTCTATATAGACGACACGCGCACAAGAGGTACGGAGCGTGTCGCGGGCGATGTCATGCAGCTGCCCGCCGGGTGGCAGGCCGCTGGGGACACCACTTCCCACGATCATGAACTGGTCAACGCCTTCACCGGCCAGGTGCCGTACGGCCCGGCACAGATACCCCTGGACGGCCCGAGCCGCGGCGGTCGTCACCGCGGCTGCCACGTCGTACCGGTTCACCGCTTCACGGTCGGCCCGGAAGTTGTTCTTGCCTCCGGTGGCGGCATCAAGGATGCGCGTGATCCTCGCGTGTGCGGTGTCGAGATTGGCCAGGTTTCGGATGGCACGTTGCCGCATTGCGTGTCGCCCCTTTCCCCTCGCCGCGTCCATTCGGGAAAGTTCCGGTCTCTGACCCCACTCGGATGACCAATGTTAATAATGATCCATAAATTCTCTTATTCAACTACATGGGGCAGTGTATTTTGAGGAAATATGACTTTTCGCATTCCCGGAGATCAATTCGCGGGCGTACGTGAAAGTCTTTCGCGATGCGCGCAGAGCATGTCGATCGTCTCGTCGCGGGTGGTCGTGGTGACCGACAGCTTGGTGAACGCCTGGTGGTACGCCTCCACCACGACCCCGTCGGTGATCAGCTCGTCGGCCTCCAGCGCGTGGGAGCACGCGATGTCGGGCTCGAACGCCTCCGCGAAGCGCCACAGCGTGAACGGGCCGGTGCGCGGCACGTACGCCGGGTCCTCCATCGGCACGATGTGCAGCGAGATGTTGGGCCGCTTGGCGTAGGCGATCAGCCGGTCGAGCTGGTCGAGCATGACCTCCGGGTCGGCGATCGAGCGCAGCAGGACGCCCTCGTCCATGACCGCCCACACGACCGGGCCGTTGGGCCCGAAGATCAGCCGCTGCCGGGCGGCCAGGATGTCGACCGCCGCGTCGGCCGTGGTGTGGCGGAACGAGCCCTGGTCGGCCGTGGCGATCGCGGCCAGCGCGTAGGACTCGGTCTGCAGCAGCGGCGGCACGAAGTGGGTGTGATAGGTGCGGATCACCGAGGCCCGGCTGTCGATGGCGCAGGTCGTCGCCAGCCACACCGGGAACGAGCTGGCGTCGTACCAGGCCAGCTCGCGCTCGCCGCGCGCCAGCGAGAGCACGTACTCGCGGGCGGGCACGGCGGTCACCCCGTAGAGCGTCAGCAGGCGCTCGACGGTGGCCGGCGCGGGCGTGATGCGGCCGGCCTCGATCGCCTCGACCGCGACGGCGCCCTTGCCGAGCGCGGTCTCCACCTTCTCCGGGCTGATCTGCGCGGCCAGGCGCAGCGATCTGAGCCGCTCGCCGAGCGCCACCCGCATCGGCTCCTCCAGCGGCGCCGCCGCGTCGGGGATCTCCATGGCCGGCTCGGGCTCCTCGGGCAGGCCCTCGGCCCTGCGGGCCAGCTCGATCACCCCTCGCAGCACGGTCAGCGAGGCGTCGGACAGCCCGGAGGCGGACACGCCGATGGCGGCGGCGCGGAGCTGAAGGTCCTCCACCGCCCCGGACTCCAGGTAATCCTCACCTACGAGCCAGCCAACGCTCACCTGGAGGCACGCCGCCAGGGCGCGCAGCACCTGGAGCGTCGGGTTGGTCTGCTTGCCGGTGCGCAACTGGCTGACGTAGGCGCGTGTGATCGGGATGCCGGCCTCGGTGAGCGCGGCGGCGACTTGAGCGCCTGTGAAACCTCGCTTGTTGAGCGCGAGATCGAGTCGCTCGGCGAACTTCGCCACGCGGACCTCCTGCTACCCGTGAACGCTCTTCCAGCCTAGACGCCGCCCGGCGTGTCCGCGCAGGGCGCTCTTCCCGTACCGGAGCCGCTCACGTATTGTCGAAAACTGAGAGTTGACACCATAACCCGCATTTGGCCAGTATCGTACGACACGTGGAAACTGTTACCTGACAGCCGGCCCCTTCGGAGGCCCCCGGCAGGGAGGTGGCCGAACGTGACCATCGATCACCAGATAAGCCCCTGGTTCACCAAGAGCACGGCCTCACCGGCGCAGGAGCGGGTGATCCAGCGCATCTGCTCCCGGATCGCTCCGGCCGGGACAACGGTCAACGTATCGGACCTGCCTCTCGGCGGGGTCCAGATCTGGACAGACGGCGACGGCGGCACGTGGAGCCTGTACCAGCGGATGGCGCGCGAGCTGCGGCTCGCCGGCTGGCACGCCGAGGCGGGCACCGACCGCCTCATGGTGCTGGGCTGGAGCGCCGAAGCCCTGTCGTACCGGGTGCTCGTGCTCGACGCCGCGCTGGCCGGGCGGCTGGCCGACTACGACCTGACGTCGTTCATGGCGGTGACCGTCGCCACCCGGCTGCTCCAGGAGGGGCTGGCCGCCGAACGCGTCGTCCCGGAGGTGGAGGCGCGCCTGCGCGAGGAGCTGCGCTGGCCGGGACGGCTGGCCGACCTCGCCGGGCTCGAACGCACCGCCACGCTGGAGCCGCTGCGCCACCGGCTCGCCCAGATCGCCGGGCTGGAGGCCAGGGTGCGCGACCGCTGCGCCGAGCACCTGTCGCTGGCCGGCCGGGTCGCCACCTCGGTCACCGGCGGCAAGCCGCCCCCGCGCATCGGCTTCCCGCACCTGACGGCGGGCCTGGCCACGGGCCTGTCCGAGCGGCTGGTCGCGGCCAGCGTGCCCAACCAGGCGACCGCGCCGCCCCACGCCCTGCTGTCCCCATCGGACGCAGGCGCCCTGACCTGACAGGAGTGATCATGCTCACCGACGAGGTCCGCGGGCCGCGCCACCGGCCCTGCGAGGTCCCGGTACGCGGCACCCGCCCGCCACCACCCCCCGACCGGCCGCCCCTCGACCAGGCGGCGGGGCCACGGGCGGACGTCACGCCGATCACGCACCCGGTGCGGCGGCTGCGGCCCGTGCGGCGGCACGGCGGGAGGCGGACATGAGCCGCGGCAGGGTGGGCGTGCTGGTGCCGCCCGCGAACCCGTCGGCGGAGCCGGAGCTGACCCGCCTGCTCGGCTCACGCGCCGACATGCACGCCGCCCGCTTCCCGGTACGCCCCGGGCTGGCCCCGGCCGAGCGGCTGGAGAGCTACAACGCGGCGCTGCCCGCCATGACGCACGCCTTCGGCGACCTGCCGCTCGACGCGCTCGTCATGGCCTGCGACGCCCCCCGCTACCTGCTCGACCCGGACGAGGACCGCGAGGGCTGCCTGCGGCTGACCGAGCGGTGCGGGGTGCCGTTCGCCTCGGCGACCGTGGCCATCCTGGAGGCGATCGGGCATCTCGGGCTGGAGGAGGTCCACATCGTCTCGCCGTTCCAGCCGTGGCTGACGGAGCTGGCCGAGCGCTTCTGGAAGGCCGCCGGGCTGCGCATCGCCGGGGTGCTCCCGGTCCGCGCCCAGGGCGGCTGGTCCCCGTACACGATCACCCCCGCCGAGCTGGTGGAGCAGGTGAAGCAGGCGCGGCTGCCCCGGGACGGCGTGCTGCTGTTCGTCGGCAGCGGCATGGCGACGCTGCCGGCGCTGGGCACGCTGGGCGCCGGCAACGACCGGGTGCTGCTCACGTCCAACCTGTGCACCGCCTGGTGGGCGCTGTCGCGGGCGACCGGCAAGCCCGTCACGCTCAACCGCTCCCCGCACCGGAGGGCCTCGTGAGCGCCGCACCGGGCGCGCTCGCCCTCCCCTGCCCCCAGACGAGGGTCGCCGGCGCTCCGGCTCGCGGCCGTGCCGGGCCTGCGGCCGGTCCGGGCGGCACGCGGTCCGGCGCCGGCGATCCCGGCGCCGCCGCGGAGGCCGCCTGACGGGCCCATCCCCTGCGAGGACCGGGCGAGGGTCGGCGCGGTGACGTGAGGAGTGCTCGATCAGATGTGGCGGACGCTGACGGACGAGGCGCGCGAGGCGATCGGCGCGCTCTGCGACGAGCACGGGCGGCACCTGTACGACTACTGCCGCACGGCGCTGGCGGGCTCCGACGCCGAGCTGGCGGTCGCGGGCGCGCTGCTGTCGGCGCACGCGCACGCCGGCCGGCTCCCGTCGCCGGACGCGCTGCGGCCGTGGCTGTACGCCCTGGCCCGCGCCCACCGCGCCGCCGTCGCCGCCGCCAGACCGGCCAGCATCGGCTCCTGGTCCCGTCCCGGCCCCGCGCCCGACCTGGTGCCCGAGGGTCTGACGGCCCTCGACGGCCCGCACCGCGAACTGCTCGACCTCTCGGTACGGCACGAGCTGTCCGACGACGAGATCGCGCTGATCTTCGACGCGGACACCGGTGACGTGACCGCCATCGTCACGGAGGCGGCCGACACGCTGGAGCAGTGGTTCGCGGCGGTGCGGGCGGCCAGGACCCGCGACGGCTGCGCCCGGCTGGCCTCCCGGCTGACCGACTGGGCCAGGACCCCCGGACGCCGCAACCGCACGCGGATCGCCCGCCACATCCTGACCTGCCCGGAATGTCAGGCGGCGCCCCGGACGCTCCGCGCGGCCACGCTGCTGCGCCGCCTCCCCCTGGCCGACACCCCCGGCACCCTGCGCGAGCAGCCCGCCTGGGGGCAGCCGCTGCCGGACGACGACACCGCCTGGCGCCCGGACGGCTTCCCCGTCCAGGCGCGCGGGCTGGCGGAGCCGCCTCCGGCCCTGATCTCCCTGGTCCCCGGCCCCACGACGGAGACCAGGGACAACCCCTGGCCGGCGACGGGCGCGGCCGTCGCCGGCCAGGAACCCCTCCCCGCCCCCACCCCGCCCGAGCCTCCGGAGGACGACTGGGTGCCCCCTCGCCCGGTGCCGCGCGCCCCGGTGGCGGAGGAAGGGGAGGGGCGTGGGGTCAGGGTCGTGGAGGAGGCCCGGGTCCGGCGGGGCGGCAACGGCGCCGGCTCCGGGCAGGCGCTCGTGCACGCCGCGCATCCGGGGTCGGGGCAGCGGCGCGAGTACTACCTGCCGCCCGACCCCGTCCCCCCGCACGACCCGCTGCGGGCCAGGGAGCGCGCCCGGCCGGCGGCGCGGCCGGGCGAGCGGCGCAGGGCCGAGCCCGGCGACAAGCTCGTCCACGCCGGTGACCGGCCGCCGCCGCGCGACGACGGGGGTGACGCCCGGTGGGAGGACTTCTGGCGGGAGCGCCCCGACGAGGACGACCCGGAGGCGCGCATCTCCCTGCGCTGGCTGGTCCGGATGGCGCTGATCTTCGGCCTGGTGCTGCTGGCCGGGGGCCTGACGTGGTCGGTGCTCAAGCCCCAGTCCCGTCAGGCGGCAACGACCGCCGCCCCCGCCGCGGCGGCCCAGCCCCCCACCGCCCCGCAGCCGACCGCGCAGGAGCCCACCGCTCAAGAGACCGGGCCCGAGCCCACCGCCGAGGAGCCGCTCGTCCAGGAGCCCACGCTCCAGGACCCTCCCGCGCGGGAGCCCACCGGCGCGGCAGAGGAGCCCGGCACGGCGCTGCCCGCGCCCGAGCCTCCGGCGGCCAGGCTGACGCCCGCGTCCGTGCGGCTGGGCGAGAAGCGCAGCGGCCGGTTCAGGCTCACCTGCACCGGCGACTGCCGGGTCACCTCGTTCTCCGGGACGAACGGCATCACCGTCGAGGGCAACACCTTCACCGTACGGGCGCCCGCCGAGCGGCCGGGTTGCGCCGGGCCGCCCGTGACCGAGTCGGGCGTGATCACCGTCGGCTGGTCGGGCACCGCCACGGGCGACGGCAGGACCACGGAGGGCACCACGGCCGGCGACGGCACCCTCACCATGATCGTTTCGTGGACCGTGACCACGAACCGAGGAGCGTTCATCCCCGACACGAACGGAGGCGGTTATTGGAGCAATTGCCCTAAGGGCGAGTGAAACAGACAAGCACCATGCACCAGCCACGCACGTGACGGCCCCGGGCATCGCGCCCGGGGCCGTCAGCTGTCAGAAGCCCGTCTCCCGTCAGAAGAACGAGAAGCCCGGCTCCGGCTCCGGCAGCGTCAGCTCACGCGGCCCGAGGAACCTGGCGGTGTCCTTCGGCACGTCGGCCAGCGGGGCGCCGGGCACGACCGGGACGGTCACGCCGGTCCTCGACAGGTCGACGGTCACCGCGGCCCCGGTGCCCGTCTCGGAGCTGTAGGAGGCGTCGGTGCCCGCGATGATCAGGCCGATCCGGTGCCCCTTCTTGAAGGTGTAGTCGTGCGGCAGCGTCTCCCACCTGACCTTGGCGTACTTCCCGACCGGCATGGGCGACGGCCGGGTCAGCGAATGGCGGTTGCGGGTGTCGATCCAGCCCCGGGCGACGACCTCCACCGGCCGGTTCGCCACGTTCGTGACGACCTTCTTGTAGCAGCCGTCGTCGGCAGCGGTGCTCTCGCCGTGGCAGTCCTCCTCGGCGATCGTGGTGACGCCCTGGCCGCGCCGCCAGTCCAGGCGGGTGTCGTCGCCGAAGTCGACGAGCAGGGCGGTCAGGTTCGAGGCGGGCCGGTCGAGCTTGACCCGCAGGTCGGCGGTGGGCGTGCCGGACAGGCGCAGGTCGACCGGCAGCGCGCCCGTGGTGAACGCCAGCCGTCCCGGGTTCGCGGCGCCGACGTCGGCGACCATCGCGGACTCGGTCATGGCCACGTCCGTGAACGTCGCCGTGGCGCGCCGGTCGGGCCGCAGCCCGAGCGTGCCGTCGGCGGCGGGCCGGAGCGTCAGCCGGGTGGCGTGCGGCGCAGGCCAGTCGCGCTGCGTGATCCACTCCGTCGGCCCGACCTGCACGTCGGCGCGCGGCTCGCGCATGATGTCGTTGCGCACCCCGTGCAGCCAGTGGTCGAACCAGCGGTGCAGCGTGTCGACCCACACGTCCCGCCGGCCCTCGAAGTCGAACGGGTCGACGTGGTTGTACTGGCCGACCCAGATCTTGCGCGGCACCCGGCGCTCGGCCAGCGCCTGCCACCAGGTGGAGAAGTTGTCCGGCTTGACGTTCAGGTCGTTGGACGTGTGGACGACGAAGACGCTGGCCCGCACCTTGGAGGCATCGCCGAGCAGCCCGCCGAGATAGTCGCGCTCGGCCCAGAACGGGTTGTGGTCGCCGGTGTCGTCACCGTCCCCGGCGTCCATCCGGTCGCGCACCGCCTGGCACTTGGCCTCGGGGTCGGTGTCGACGTAGTTGGCCAGCCAGGAGGCGTAGTCGTAGTTGTAGATCACGCCGTTCGAGCGCTGGTACCGGTACCAGGAGCTGATGGCGGAGATCGGCACGATCGTCTCCAGGCCGCGCACGCCGGTCGCGGCCACGGCGTTGGCCAGCGTGCCGTCGTACGACTTGCCGATCATCGCGGACTTGCCGGTCGTCCAGTCGGCCACGGCGGGGCTGCCGTCGGCCCGATACGCCTTGGCCCGGCCGTTCAGCCAGTCGATGACCGCCTTGCCGCCCAGCACGTCGGCCTTCCCGCCGACGTCGGGACACCCGTCGGAGCGGGTGGTGCCGATCATGTCGACGTTCAGCACGGCGTAGCCGCGCGGCACGAAGTAGTTGTCGTAGAACAGGGGGAACTTCGTGACGTTCCCGTCGGCGCCGTACTCCTTGCGCTCCCCCTCGTTGCCGCGTCCGGAGTTGTCGTAGTACGGGCTCTCGTCGATGATGACCGGGACGCGGAGCCCGGGACCGGACTCCTTGGGACGGATGATGTCGACGCGCACCCGGTCGAGCCGGCCGTCGGCGTCGCTGTCGACCGGCGACTCGACGTAGACGTGCTCGCGGACCGCGTCCGCGTAGGAGAAGACCGGCTGCGTACGGCCGTTCTCGACGGTGACCGCGGGTGCTGAGGCCGCGGCGTGGACGGGGGTCGCCGTGCCCAGGACGAGGACTGCGGCGATGAGGGCCGGGCGTAATTGTGGCACGCGTGACCTCCGTGGCTGTACCAAAAGTACGAGCAATCTCTCAGACGCCCGGAAGCCTGACAAGATCTGACCATGCGGGTCGAGAGGATGGGCATGCGGAACGTGGCACGGACCTCGTTGGTGGACGCCGCCATCGAACAGCTGCGCGACCAGATCACCAGCGGCGCGTGGCCGGTCGGCACCAAGCTGCCGTCCGAGAGCCGGCTCGCCGAGACGCTCGGCATGAGCCGCCTGTCGGTGCGCGAGGCGCTGCGGGTGCTGGCGCACGCCGGGCTGCTGGCCACCCGGCAGGGCGATGGCACGTACGTGACGGCCACCGACGAGTCGCAGGTGGCGCTGCGGCGGCGGCTGGACCGGGCGGCGGCCATGGACATCATCGACGTGCGGCGCGGGCTCGACCTGGTGGCCGCCCGGCTGGCCGCCGCCCAGCGCACCGACGAGGACCTGGCCGGGATGCGCGAGGCCCTGGCCCGCCGTGACGCCGCCGCCGACGCCGGTGACCTCGACGCCTTCGCCGACGCCGACGTGGCCTTCCACCTGTGCGTCGCCGACGCCGCCCACAACCCGCTGCTCGGCGACCTCTACCGGAGCATGAGCGAGTCGGTGCGCGAGAGCGTCCGCGACCTGGAGGAAGCGGCGCTGCGGCCCGACAGCTCCCACCACGAGCTGCTGGCGGCCATCGAGGCCGGTGACGCGGCGGCGGCCGTGGCGGTCTCGGTCGGCATCCTCGACCGCCAGGAACGCGACCTGTGACCCGGGCGCTCACCCGCCGATCGTGATCGTGTCCGCCTCGTCGTCCACGGGCGGCTCC
The DNA here is from genome assembly GCF_040674795.1 of Nonomuraea sp. NPDC049725. Taxonomy (NCBI): domain Bacteria; kingdom Bacillati; phylum Actinomycetota; class Actinomycetes; order Streptosporangiales; family Streptosporangiaceae; genus Nonomuraea; species Nonomuraea sp. NPDC049725. Next base: position 644,828 of record NZ_JBFANJ010000002.1, read on the forward strand.
GGCTCCCGCCTCCCCCACGGCCCCCGTACGGCAACCAGGGCGACCACCGCCCCGCCCACGGCGGCGACCACCAGCCCATAGACCGGAACCCCGCCGGAGCCCGCCCCACCCTGCGTGGCCGCCCCACCCTGGGTGACCGCGCCGCCGTTGGGGTCCGCGCCGCCTGGGAAGGCAGGGGCCGCCCCGCGGTCGGTGGCCGCGCCTTCCCTGAGGGCCGCGCCGTCGCCGGTGGCCGCCTCGTCCGGGTCCGGGGTGCCGGAAGGCCGCGTGCCCGGCGACGGCCCCGCCGCGAGCGGGCTCGCCACGGCCGCGCCCGACTCGGCACGCCCCTCCTCGGCGCGCCCCGGCTCAGCGCGCCCCTCCTCGGCCGCGCCCGGCTCGGCGTCACCTCGGTCGGGGGTGCCCGGTGCGGGGTGCTGGGGGTCCGGGGTAGGGCGGCCTGGGGGGAAGCCTGGGGGGCGGATGGCGCCCCAGTGGTTCTGCGGCTCCTTCAGGGCGCGGGCGAGGCCGGGTTGCAAGGGGTTGAGGGCGAGGCCGCCCGGCACGGTGAGGGTGCCCACGGCGTACGGGGCGAAGATGCCCTGGATGCCGTCGACCCGGTACGTCCCGGCGGCGGGGACGGTGAGGGCGGCGGCGTAGTGTCCGGGCTCGGGCAGCGGCGTGCCGGCGAACAGCGTGGCCTCGCCCCGGGCGTCCGTGAGCCGGAGCCCGGTGGGCCCGAGGTCGCCCTGGTAGGGGTGGTTGCCGTGCTGGAGCACCCAGTAGCCGGCCGTGTAGGACGTGCCGGCCTGCAGGCTGCCCGGGAGCGGGTCGAGGTAGGTGACGGCGAATCCGCCGGCGGCCGCCCCGGGGGTGGCGAGCGGCCCGGCGGCCAGCAGCAGGGCGGCCACGACGGTGGCGAGTCTTCTCATGGGACACCTCCGGCGTGCATACACCGGCGGCGCGCCCGGAGTTCCGGCCGGGGCCCAGAATGGGGGGACTCGGGGACGAGGAGGCTTCCCGTGGTCGCCGTCCATCCCGCGCTGGATCAGCGGCGGGGCTGACCGGTCAGGGGTTGCGGGCCCGCCCGAGGATGTGGGTGAGCGTGGGACTGCCGGGGACGGGCCGGTGGGCGAAGCTCCGCTGTTCCTCGACGAGCAGCCCGGCGGCGCGGATGGCGGCGGCGGTGTCGCGGTTGGGGTGGCAGCCGCCGCCGACGCGCCGCCAGAGCGGGGTGATGAGGTCCTGCAGGACGCCGCGGACCGGCCGGGGCGAGCGGACGTGCTCGAAGTAGCGCAGCTCGCCGCCGGGCGCGAGCAGCCGTCGCACCTCGGCGAGGGTGGCCGCCGGGTCGGGCACGGTGCAGAGCACGAGCGACAGCACGGCGGCGTCGTACGCGCCGGGCCCGCCCGGCAGCGCCCCCGCGTGGCCGGGCACCACCCGGACGGTCACCGGGGCGCGGGCCGCGGCCCGCTCGGCCGCGGCGCGCAGCAGGTGGTCGGGCTCGACGGCGACGACCTCGCGCACTCCCGCCGGGTAGTGCGGGAAGTTGAGCCCGTTGCCCGCGCCGATCTCGATCACCCGCCCGGTCAGCCCGGCGAGCAGGCGCTCGCGCAGTGCGGCGGTGGCGGGATCGGCGCGCTCGGTCATCCTCTCGTAGGCGCGGGCGAAGCGCGGGTGCTGGTACTTCGAGAGGTCCTGCATCACCCCAGCCTAGGTCCGGGCGTGGGCCGGAGGGCTAGGACGGGCTGTTGCTCATGTAGCGGTCGATCTTCCAGTCGCCGTTGTCCTGCGTGAGCAGGAAGAACGCGCGGGTCTCGTCGGAGCCCTGGCCGCTGGTGGCGCGGACGAACGCCTGCTTGCCGGCGACCTGGGACTCCTCGATCGTCGGCGTGCCGCCCTGGCCCTCGCCCATGCCCTCGAACAGCGTGGTGAGCGCCTGCGTGCCCTCGGCGGTCTGCTCGCCGGCCACGGCGGCCACGGCGTCGGAGGTGAACAGCTTCACGACCTGGGCGGAGTCGCCCGATTCGAGCGCCTTGTAGAAGCTCTCGACGACGCCGCGGGGCGAGCCCTGGCCGGCGCCGGTGTCGGTGGGCGACGGGCTGCCGGTGCCGGTCGTGGTGTCGGTCGGCGAGGCGGAGTCGCCGGGTGTCATGCCCGTGTCGGTGGCTGTGGGGGACGCCGGGCTCGCGGCGCCCTTCATCGCTTGCCCGGTGCCGCCCGCGGCGCAGCCGGCGGTGAACAGGGCCGGTACGATCGCGGCCAGCAGGAGGCCCCTGCGCAGAGAATTCATGCTCATGGCCGCTTTGATTCCCGCCCCGATCAAGGGCGAATGCGGTCTTTATCCAGTTCGCACGACCCTTTTAACGTGCGCGGTATTTTCTCACCCTGGGGTTCACAGAATTCGGCGAGATCGTTCAGAGGTCTGATCGTTGCGCCACTGAGACCCGTTGCCCGGCGCGCCGCCGATACCGTCCCTCTAGTGCCGCATATCAAGGCGAACCCCGCTCCGCCCGCCGATCCTCTGCCGCAGCGCGACGACGCCGAGCGTTGCGCCTCCGCCTATTCGGGGCGGCGATGCGTCCTCCCGCCCGCGCATCATGGCGCGCATGTTTTCCCACCTGCGGAGACGGATCTCCGACTCTGACATCGTTTCAAAAGTGCCATTTCGGGCAATTGACGCGAATGTCGGATGAACCGGTCACGGTGACCCCCTGTGAAGACGGCCCGCTGCTCATTCGAGGCGAGTTCGCGCTGGTGACCCAGGACGGCGAGCGCATCCCGCCCGGCCGGGCCACCGTCGCGCTGTGCCGGTGCGGCCGCTCGGCGGCCAAGCCGTTCTGCGACGGCTCACACAAGACGGCCGGCTTCCGCGCCCCCAGCGGCCAGGAGGCGGAGCCTGCGGGCGGAGCTGGCTGACCGGCGCAGCCGCCGCCCCGCGTACGGGACGCCGCCGGTGAGCGCGGCGGCCAGGGCGAGCCAGCTGCAGACGCCCCGCTCGGCCACCCACACGGGCGCGAACAGCGACGACGTCGCCGGGAAGACCCGGTGGCCGCCGCAGCGGCGGCGGCCCAGCTCGGCGACCGCCACGGTGACGGCGGCGGCCCCGGCCAGCGCGGCGGGACGGCGGCGGGCGAGCGCGACGGCCACGCCCGGCGCCACCGCCAGGAACGCCGCCATCCGCCACGGCTGCGCGAGGTCGTCGTAGGCCTGCCGGACCCGCTGCGACCAGAAGCGCCGCGCCTGGCAGGGCAGGCGGCGCACGTAGAGGCCGGGGGCGGAGACCACGCGCCCGCCGCGCGCCCGGACGGTCCGGATCAGCTCCAGGTTCTCGAACAGCACGTCGCCGTCGTAGCCGCCCATGCCCAGGAAGAAGTCGCGCCGGACGCCGAGGGTGCCCGGGTAGTCGGCGCCGAACGCCCGGTTGAGCAGGCTGCGGGCGGTGTCCCAGCGGGCGTGCCAGGGCAGCGGGGAGAAGTAGTTCTGCGGGCGCACCAGGTCGGCCCCGGCGAGCAGCTCCCGCATCCTGGCGAGCCCCGCCGGGCCGTAGCGTACGTCGTCGTCGGCGAGGACCACGTGCGCGGCGCGGGCCAGGCGCACGCCGGTGGTGACGCCGGTGACCTTCCCGTTGGCGTAGCCGAGCGCGGGGTCGGGCGGCACGTGGGTGACGAGGCCGCGCCAGCGGCGGGCGTGCCGGTCGAACAGGGCGGCCGGGCTCCCGTCGACGACGATCACGCGGGCGTGGCGGGCCAGGCCGGTCAGGTAGGCGGTGAGCTCGTCCAGCCCGGCGTCGTCCTCCCACCGCAGCGGCAGCACGTAGTCGAGGTCCATCACGGGCTCGCGAGGGCCGTCTCCAGCTCGGTCAGCGACGAGACGCCGCGCTCCCAGCAGTCCATGACGTGCTCGGCCCACAGGCGTTCGAGGGTGAGCGCGCACGCGGCACCGTACAGGATGTCGCCGGTGAGCGACGGCTGCGCGGCGGCGAGCCCGCCGCACAGGTCGTTGGCGGCGATCTGCTCGTGCACCGCGTCGGCCTGGACGTGCTCCTCGTAGAAGCGGGTGGCGGTGGCGTCGCCGCCGAGGCGGCGCAGGCCGGTGGCGTAGCGGCGGTTGGGCAGCGAGGAGGTCATCTCCAGGGCGGCCAGGTGGCCGGCGAGCGCGCCGCGCAGCCGCCGGTGCAGGCCGAACAGCGACATCGCGTTGGAGATCGCCAGCGTGATGCCGGGGACGCGGCCGAGATGGGCCAGGTAGGCGTCGTCGAGGCCGAGGCCGCGCAGGGTGGCACGGAACAGCTCGGAGTGCATGCGCTCGCGGCGTCCGCCGCCGTACTCGTCGGCCTGGATCTCGACCAGCGCGGCCTTGGCTTCGCCCTGGAGGCGCGGGATGGCCCAGGTGTGCGGGTCGGCCTCCTTCAGGTGGTAGATCGAGCGGTGGACGGCGAACTCGCGGAACTGGGCGAGGTCGGCCGTGCGCTGCAGGTGCTGCGACAGCGGCGGGCCCTCGTCGGCGACGGCCAGCGCGGTGAGCGCCCGCCGCACGTGGCGCGGCTCGACCGGGGCGGGGCGCGGCACGGCCCGGGCGAGCGCGTCCTCGAAGCCGCGCTCCAGGGCGGCGCGGGCCCGCAGCAGCGACGGCTCCCACTCCCAGCGCTCGTCCACGTCGTCGAAGCCCTGGTAGTGCAGCTCGTAGCAGACGAACAGGGCGAGCTGCAGGTCGTCGTCGCCGAGCGGCAGCGCGCCGGGCTCCAGCGGGCCGAGCTCCCCCAGCTCCCCGGGCGGCCCGGTGAGGCAGGAGAAGAGCTGGTCGCTGATCGGGCCCCGGGCGGCAGGCAGGCGCATCAGGCACTCCGGCGGTAGACGGACACGTGCGCGCGGCTGTCGTCGCCGAACGGGGTGCGCGCCCAGTCCGACCAGCGATGCTCGCGCTCCATCGAGGCCAGCCGGGCCATCAGGTCGAGCTCGGCGGGCCAGGCGTAGCGGTGGTTGGCGGGCAGCAGGCGCACCCCCTCGGCGGTCAGCCGGATGCGGGTGGTGTGCATGTGCTGCCCGGCCGGGGAGAGCACGGCCGCCTCGGCGACGACGGCGTCCTCGGTCATCGACAGCAGCCGCAGCGCGCTGCCGTCGCGGAAGGCGGCCGGGTCGGGCACCCACGCCTCGACCACGAACCTGCCGCCGGGCCGCAGGTGGGCGGCGGCGTTGCGGAAGCAGGCGACCTGGGCGTCCTGCGACGGCAGCGCGTAGACGGTGTTGGCGGCGAGCACGACGAGCGCGTAGGAGCCGCCGGCGGTGGCCGTGGAGAAGTCGCCGATCGTGACGGGCACGCGGTCGCCGCCGGGCTTGCCGCGCAGCACCTCGACCATCTCCGCCGAGCCGTCGATGCCCGCGACCTCCAGGCCGCGGGCGGCCAGCGGCAGGGCCAGCCGGCCGGTGCCGATGCCGAACTCCAGCACCGGCCCGCCTTCGGCGAGCTCGTGAAGCAGGTCGACGGCCTGGTCCGTGGGCAGGCCGCGTACGGTGGCGTCGTAGATGTCGGCGATGCCGCGGCCGTAAGCGGAGGCGTCGAACGCCGGCATCCGCACCTCCCCCGAGTTCCAGCACGTGAATGCCAGCTGAATGCCCGGGGCGCCACCCGTTAAACGCTCACGGCCACCTGCACGAGGTCGCCGTCGAGCCGGACGTGGTAGACGGGCACGGCGATGTCGGGCTCGTCCAGGCAGTGGCCGGTGACCAGCGAGAACACCTGTTTGTGCAGCGGCGAGGCGACGGTCGGCTCGCCCTTCCTGGTGCCGACGATGCCGCGCGAGAGCACGTACGCGCCGCTGAACGGGTCGAGGTTGCCGAGCGCGTGCACGGAGCCGTCGTGGGTGCGGAAGAGCGCCACCTGGCGGTCGCCGACGAGCGCGCAGACGCCGCGCTCGGGCAGCAGGTTCTGGTAGCCGCAGACGTTCACCCAGGTCATCGGGTCACCACCGGCTTGATCTGGCCGCGCTCGGCGGCGAACACGATGGACGGGTCGGGCACGCCCGGTGCGTTGACGAAGCTGACGAACCGGGAGAGCTTGTCAGGGTCGTCCAGGGTCGCCCGCCATTCGTCGACGTAGGTGGCGACGTGCCGCTCCATGTGGGCGTCGAGGTCGGCGCAGATGCCGAGCGCGTCGTCGACGATCACCGAGCGCAGGTAGCCGAGGCCGCCGTCGAGCGACTCCAGCCAGGCGGAGGTGCGTTGCAGCCGGTCGGCGGTGCGGATGTAGAACATGAGGAACCGGTCGATGGTCCTGATGAGCTCGTCGGTGGTGAGGTCGCCGGCGAGCAGGTCGGCGTGGCGGGGCTTGAAGCCGCCGTTGCCGCCGACGTACAGGTTCCAGCCCTGTTCGGTGGCGATGATCCCGAAGTCCTTGGAGCGGGCCTCGGCGCACTCGCGGGCGCAGCCGGAGACCGCCGACTTCAGCTTGTGCGGCGAGCGCAGGCCCCGGTAGCGCAGCTCCAGCGCGATGGCCAGGCCGACGGAGTCCTGCACGCCGTAGCGGCACCAGGTGGAGCCGACGCACGACTTGACCGTGCGCAGCGCCTTGCCGTAGGCGTGGCCGGACTCGAACCCGGCCTCGACGAGGCGCCGCCAGATCTCCGGAAGCTGTTCGACGCGGGCGCCGAGCAGGTCGATCCGCTGCCCGCCGGTGATCTTCGTGTAGAGGCCGAAGTCGCGGGCGACCTCGCCGATGACGATGAGCTTGTCCGGGGTGATCTCGCCGCCCGGGATGCGCGGGACGACCGAGTACGTGCCGTTCTTCTGGATGTTGGCGAGGAAGTGGTCGTTGGTGTCCTGGAGCGCGGCGCGCTCGCCGTCGAGGACGTGCCCGTTGTGCAGGGAGGCGAGGATGGAGGCGACGGCCGGCTTGCAGATGTCGCAGCCCCGGCCCTGCCCGTGCCGGGCGATGAGCTCGGAGAACGTGGTGATGCCGCGCACCCGGGCGATGTCGAACAGCTCGGCGCGGGAGTGGGCGAAGTGCTCGCACAGGTTCTTGCTGACCTCGACGCCGGACTTCTCCAGGAGCTGCTTGAGCATGGGCACGCAGCTTCCGCAGGTGGTGCCGGCGCGGGTGCACGCCTTGAGCGCGGGCACGTCGGCGCAGCCCCGGTCGGTGACGGCGGCGCGCACCTCGCCCGCGCTGACGTTGTTGCACGAGCACACCTGGGCGTCGTCGGGCAGGTCGAGGTTCGCGCCGCCGCCGGTGAACAGCAGGTCGGACGGCGGCGCGGGCAGCGGCTTGCCGACGAACGAGCGCAGCGAGGTGTACGGGGCGGCGTCGCCGACGCAGATGCCGCCGAGCAGGGTCCGGGCGTCGTCGCTGATGAACAGCTTCTTGTAGACGCCGGCGACCGGGTCCATGTAGGTGACGTCGAGCGCCCCGGTCATGGCGCCGAACTGGGCGACCTCGACGCCGAGCAGCTTGAGCTTGGTGGACAGGTCGGCGCCGTCGAACGTGCCGTCGCCGCCCATGATCCGGTCGGCGGCGACCTCGGCCATGGTGAAGCACGGCCCGACGAGCCCGTACACCATGCCGCCGGCCAGCGCGCACTCGCCGATGGCGTAGATCGACGGGTCGGAGGTGCGCATGCCGGGGTCGACGACGACGCCGCCGCGCTCCCCCACCTCCAGCCCGCAGGCCCTGGCCAGCTCGTCGCGCGGCCTGATGCCGGCGGAGAAGACGACGACCTGGGCCTCGATCAGCGTGCCGCCGGGCGTGCGCAGCCCGGCCACCCGGCCCCGGTCGTCGGTGACGATCTCCTGGACGCCCGAGCCGGCGTGCACGCTCAGCCCGAGCCGTTCGATGTGCGACCTGAGCACCGAGCCGCCGCCCTCGTCGACCTGGCGGGGCATGAGCCACGGGCTCATCTCGACGATGTGGGTGCGCAGGCCGAGGGAGCGCAGCGCGTCGGCGGCCTCCAGGCCGAGCAGCCCGCCGCCGACGACGACGCCGTCAGCGGCCTCCTTGGCGGCCAGCCTGATCGCGTCCAGGTCGTCGATCGTGCGGTAGACGAAGGCGTGCCCGGCCCCCGGCACCGGCGGCACGAACGGCGCCGACCCGGTGGCGAGCACGAGCACGTCGTACGGCTCCGGCTCGCCGCCCTCGACCGTGACCACGCGGGCCTGCCGGTCGATGCCGGTGACGCGGCTGTTCAGCCTGGTCACCGCCCCGGACGGCACCGGGTAGGCGAGGTCCTCGGCGCTCACGCCCGACAGGTACGAGGTCAGCGCCACCCGGTCGTAGGCCGGGCGGGGCTCCTCCCCGATGACCGTGACGCGCCCGTCGAAGCCGCGCTGGAGCAGCGCCTCCACGAGCCGGTGTGCTGCCGGGCCGAACCCGGCCACGACGATCTTCTTCATGCGGAGACCCCTTCCTGTTCGCACAGCCAGCCGACGATGCCCGCGACGGCGTCACGGCAGGTGCCGCAGCCGGTCGTGGCGCGGGTGGCGGCGGCCACCCCGGCCACGTCCCTGGCGCCCGCCTCCCAGCAGGCCCGGATCTGGCCCTTGGTCACGTTGTTGCACTGGCACACCTTGGCCGCGTCGGGCATGAGCACCGGGCTGTCGGCGACCGGCGCGGCCGACAGGCCGGGGAACAGCAGCCCGGCCCGGTCGCCGGGCACCGGCCCGCCGCGGTCGAAGAGCTGGGTGAGCGTGCCGACGGCGTCGCTGTCGCCCAGCAGGATCGCGCCGACCAGGCGGTCGTCGCGGATGACGAGCTTGCGGTAGGTGCCCCTGGCGCGGTGGCTGAAGCGGACCACCTCGGCGTGCTCGTCGGTGAGCTGCGTCTCGCCCATGGCGGCCAGCTCGACGCTGCTCGCCTTGAGCCGGGTGACCAGGCGCGAGCCCCGGTAGCGCGCCTTGCCTCCGGTGATCACGTCGGCGGCCACGGACGCCTGCTCCCAGGCGGGCGCGACCAGCCCGTACACGGTGCCGTCGTGCTCGGCGCACTCGCCGATCGCGAAGATCGACGGGTCGTCGGTGCGCAGCTCGTCGTCCACGACGACGCCGCGCCGCACCTCCAGCCCGGCCTCGGCGGCGAGCGCGGTCAGCGGGCGGACGCCGCAGGCGAGCACGACCAGGTCGCCCTCGACGAGCTCGCCGCCGACCAGCCGGACGCCCGTCTCCTCGACGGACGCGGCGGACACGCCGGTGCGGGTCTCGACGCCGAGCCCGGCCAGCGTCTCGCCGAGCAGCAGCCCGGCCTCGGCGTCGAGCTGGCGTTCCATCAGATGGCCGGCCAGGTGCAGCAGCGTCACGGGCAGGCCGCGCCCGGCCAGCCCGCGGGCGGCCTCGACGCCGAGCAGCCCGCCGCCGACGACGACGGCGCGGCGGCTGTGCTCGGCGGCCTTGAGGATGCGCTCGCAGTCGTCGAGCGTGCGGAACGGGACGGCCCGCGCCACGCCGGGGATCGGCGGCACGATCGCCTCGCTGCCGGTGGCGAGCACGAGCAGGTCGTACGGCTCGCGGCGGCCGTCGGCGGTGTGCACGGCGCGGGCCTCCCGGTCGATCCAGGCGACCTCGCCGCCGAGCACGGCCTCGACCCGGTTGGCGGCGTACCAGGACAGGTCGTGCAGGCCGAGCTGTTCGGGCCTGGCCTTGCCGGCGAGCACGTTCGACAGCAGCACCCGGTTGTAGGGGCGGCCGGGCTCGGCGCCGAACACGGTGATCGTCATCCGCGGGTCGCGCGCCCGGACCTCGCCGACCAGCCGTGATCCGGCCATGCCGTTGCCGACCACGACGAGCCTCATGAGACCCGCTCCACCCGTACGGCGCAGACCTTGAACTCCGGCATCCGGGACGCGGGGTCGAGCGCGGGGTTGGTCAGCCGGTTCGCCCCCTCCCAGTGAAAGGGCATGAACACGGTGTCGCTCCTGATCGCGTCGCTGATCCTGGCCACCGCCTCGTCCGTGCCGCGCCTGCTGGTCACCCGCACCAGGTCGCCCGCCTCGATCGCCAGCCGTTCGGCCAGGTCGGGGTGGAGCTCCACGTACGGGTGCGGCGAGGCGGCGGTCAGGGAGGCGATCCTGCGGGTCTGCGCGCCGCTCTGGTAGTGGGCGAGCACGCGGCCCGTCGTCAGATGGACGGGGTAGTCGTCGTCGACCTCCTCGGCCGGGGGCCGGTGCTCGACGGGCACGAACCTGGCCCGGCCGTCGGGCGTGGGGAAGGAGTCCAGGAACGGCCGGGGCGTGCCGGCGTGCCCCGGCTCCGGGCAGGGCCAGAACACGCCGGTCTCGCCGGCGATCCGCTCGTAGGTGATGCCCGCGTAGTCGGCCGTGCCGCCCGCGCTGGCGCGGCGCAGCTCCTCGAACACCTCGGCGGGGTCGTCGGCGAAGTCGTGGCCGAGCCTGCGGGCCAGCCCGGCGATCACCTCCAGGTCGCCGCGGACGCCGGGCGGCGGCGCGAGCGCCCGGCGGCGCAGCAGGACGCGGCCTTCGAGGTTCGTCATCGTGCCGGTCTCCTCGGCCCACTGGGTGACCGGGAGCACCACGTCGGCCAGCGCCGCCGTCTCCGACATCACCACGTCGCAGACGACGAGCAGGTCCAGCGCCCGCAGCCGGGCGGCGATCCTGGACGAATCGGGCGCGGACACGACGGGGTTGGAGCCGAACAGCAGCATCGCGCGCGGCCCGCCGGGCGTCCCCAGCGCGTCCAGCAGCTCGTACGCCGACCGTCCCGGCCCCGGCAGGTCCTCCGGCCGCACCCCCCACACGCCCGCGACGTGCTCGCGCGCCGCCGGGTCGTCGATCCTGCGGTAGCCGGGGAGCTGGTCGGCCTTCTGCCCGTGCTCGCGGCCGCCCTGGCCGTTGCCCTGCCCGGTGAGGCACCCGTACCCGGAGCCGGGCCTGCCGGGCAGGCCGAGCGCGAGCGCCAGGTTGACGAACGCGCTCACGGTGTCGGTGCCCTTGGCGTGCTGCTCGGCGCCGCGCCCGGTGAGCACGTACGCGTTCCGCGCGAACGCCAGCGCGCGCACGGCCTCGCGCATGCGCTGGACCGGCACGCCGGTGACGCGCTCGACCCGCTCGGGCCACCAGGAGGCCAGCGAGGTGCGCACGGCCTCGAACCCGGTCGTGCGCGCGGCCACGTACGAGGCGTCGACCAGGTCCTCGGCCACGGCCAGGTGCAGCAGGCCGAGTGCGAGCGCCAGGTCGGTGCCGGGCGCGGGCCTCAGGTGCAGCAAGGCCAGCCGGGCGGTCGCGGTGCGGCGCGGGTCGATCACGACGAGCCGCGCGCCCTCCAGGTGGCGCACGAACGGCGGCATCGTCTCGGCCGGGTTCGCGCCCGCCAGCAGCACCACGTCGGCCCCGGCCAGGTCGGTGACGGGGAACGGCATCCCCCGGTCCATGCCGAACGCGCGGATCGACGCGGCGGCGGCCGACGACATGCAGAAGCGGCCGTTGTAGTCGATCTGGCTGGTGCCGAGCGCGACCCGGGCGAGCTTGCCAAGCAGGTACGCCTTCTCGTTGGTGAGCCCGCCCCCGCCGAACACGGCCACGGCGTCGGGGCCGTGCTCGTCCCTGAGAGCGATGAGGCGCGCCGCCACGTGGTCGAGCGCCTCCTCCCAGGACACCGGGTTCCCGTGCAGGAGCGGGCCGGTCAGCCGCTCACCGTTGGTGAGGAGCTCGGCGGCGGTCCAGCCCTTCTGGCAGAGCGCGCCGCCGGCGTTGGCCGGGACGTCGGCCCGGGGGGTGATCGTGATCTCGGTCCCCTCGGCGCCGATCGCCATCCCGCACTGCAGGGCGCAGTACGGGCAGTGGGTGTCGACGGTCGTCATCGCTCACACCCGCGCATGGGCGAGGGAGGCGATCCGGGTCACGCCGACGGTGCGCGTGTAGCACCACCAGGTCAGCGCGAAGCAGGCGGCGTAGAAGGCGCCGAACGCGGCGAACGCCACCGCCGGGCTGCCCGTCGCGGCGAACGACATGCCGAACGCCCGGTTGATGAGGAACCCGCCGAGCGCGCCGACCGCGGAGATGATCCCGATGGCCGCCGACGCCTGCCGCCTGCCGTGCAGCAGCGCCTCCTCGCCGGTGCCGCGCTCGGCGACCGCCTTGGCCTGGAAGATGGCCGGGATCATCCGGTACGTGGACCCGTTCCCGATCCCGGCCGTCAGGAAGAGGACCTGGAAGGCGAGGAAGAACGGCCAGAAGCCGCCGGACGCCGAGGCGAGCCAGACGAGCACGACGCCCGCGCCCATGGCGGCGAAGTTCCACAGGGTGACCGGCGCGCCGCCGAGCCGGTCGGCCAGCCAGCCGCCCACCGGCCTGATCAGCGACCCGGCCAGCGGCCCGGCGAACGCCACCGCCGCCCACGGCGCGTCCGGGAACAGGCTCATGCTCAGCAGCGGGAACGCCGTCGCGTAGCCGATGAACGAGCCGAACGTGCCCACGTACAGGAACGACAGGATCCACGTCTGGGCGCGGCCCGCCACCGCGAGCTGCTCGCGCGGGCTCGCCTTGGCGCTGGACAGGTTGTCCATGAAGAAGTAGGCGCAGCCGGCGGCCACCACGATGAACGGCACCCAGAACCAGCCCGCCGCCGCCAGCCCGAACGCCCCGATCACCAGCGGCATCACGAGCTGCACCGAGCTGACGCCGATGTTGCCGCCCGCCGCGTTCAGCCCGAGCGCCACGCCCTGGCGGGCGCGCGGGTAGAAGTAGGTGATGTTGGCCATGCTGGAGGCGAAGTTCCCGCCGCCGACGCCGGCGACGGCCGCGATGGCCAGGAACGCCCAGTACGGGGTGTCCGGGCTGCTCACCGCCACGCCGAGCAGCACCGCCGGGACGATCAGCAGCAGCGCGCTCGCCACCGTGAAGTTGCGCCCGCCGAACCTGGCCGGTCCGAACGTGTACGGCACCCGCAGCGCCGAGCCGACCAGGTTCGGCACCGCCACGAGCCAGAAGAGCTGGTCGGTCGAGAAGTCGTAGGCGCCCATCCGGGCGGCCACGATGCTCCAGAGCGTCCAGACGGTGAAGCCGAGATGCTCGGCCAGGATCGAGAAGACGAGGTTCCGGCGGGCGACCTTCCGGCCCGTGTGCTGCCAGAAGGCCGCGTCGTCGGGATGCCACTCGGCGATCCAGCGCGTCATCGTTCCTCCTACGTTCTGGTGAGGACGAACGTAGGAACCCGGCGTTACGCACATGGACGGTCCGTGGCTGTGCGCCGGTTACATGTGACTCACCCGGGCAACACGCAATACATATGCGTCACGCCGGAAACATGCTGGTAATCAGCCCCGGAGGGCCCGGAAGAAGGCCCGCACATCCTCGGTGAGCGCCTGCGGCTGCTCCAGCGCGGCGAAGTGCCCGCCGTGCGCGAACTCCGACCAGTGCACGATCGTGTCGGTCCGCTCGGCCAGCGCGCGGACCGGCTTGACGTAGTCGTGGGCGAACACCGCCACGCCCGTCGGCGTCGGCGAGCGCTCCGGCATGCTCCACGCGTGCGCGAACTCCCAGTAGATCTGCGCCGCCGAGTCGGCCGTGTTCGTCAGCCAGTAGAGCGACACGTTCGTGAGCAGCCGGTCGCGGTCCACGCCGTTCTCGGTCCACTCGGCGAACTTCTCCGCGATCCAGGCGAGCTGCCCCACCGGCGAGTCGGCCAGCCCGAACGCGAGCGTCTGCGGCCGGGTCGACTGGATCGCCAGATAGCCGCCCAGCTCGCCCGTGAAGCGCTCCAGCCCGGCCAGCCTGGCCCGGTCCTCCTCGCCGAGCCCGGCCAGCTCCGCCGGGTCGCCGTGAGGGAAGGTCATGAGGTAGTTCACGTGCACACCGATCACGCGCCCGGCGTCGACCCGGCCCAGCTCCCGCGACACGCCCGACCCCCAGTCGCCGCCCTGCGCGCCGTAACGGTCGTAGCCGAGCCTGGCCATCAGCGTGGCCCAGGCGCGGGCGATCCGCTCCAGCGTCCAGCCAGGCCCGGCCAGCGGCGCGGAGAAGCCGAACCCCGGCAGCGACGGGACGACCAGGTGGAAGGCGTCGGCCGGGTCGCCGCCGTGCGCCCCCGGGTCGGTCAGCGGGCCGATCACGTCCAGGAACTCCACCACCGAGCCCGGCCAGCCGTGCGTCAGGACCAGCGGCGTGGCGTCCGGCTCCGGCGAGCGGACGTGCAGGAAGTGGATGACCTGGCCGTCGATCGTGGTGACGTACTGCGGAAGGGCGTTGAGCCGCTTCTCGTGCAGGCGCCAGTCGTAGTCCGTGGCCCAGTGCTCGGCCAGCTCGGCAAGCGCGGCGACCGGCAGGCCGCGCTCCGGCCCCGCCCCCGGCGTCTGGACCGGCAGCCGGGCCCGGCCCAGCCGCTCGCGCAGGTCGTCCAGGTCCGCCTGGGGGATGTCGATGCGGAAGTCCCTGATCTCTTCGCTCATGACCCCACCGTCGCAGCCCTTGTGGCAAAGTCCTTGCCTGGATTGAATGCGGGCATGCTGGGAACCTCCGCGCGGCTGCTGCGCCTGCTCTCACTGCTCCAGGCCAGGGCCGACTGGACCGGCGCCGAGCTGGCCGAACGGCTGGAGGTCAGCCCGCGCACCGTCCGCTACGACATCGGCAAACTGCGCAGCCTCGGCTACCCGGTGCACGCCGCGCCCGGCGTCGCCGGCGGCTACCGGCTCGGCGCGGGCGCCAAGCTGCCGCCGCTGCTGCTCGACGACGAGGAGGCCGTCGCCGTCGCCGTCGCGCTGCGCACCGCCGGGGCGTTCGAGGAGACCGCGCTGCGCGCCCTGGTCAAGCTCGAACAGGTCCTCCCCGCCCGCCTGCGCCACCGCGTCCAGGCGCTGCACCGGCACACCGTGTCGCTCCGGCCGCCCGGCACGCCCGTCGCCACCGGCACGCTGACGGCCGTCGCCGCCGCCTGCCGCGACCGGCACCGGCTCCGGTTCGACTACCGCACCCACACCGGTGACGGACGCGTCCGCGACGTCGAACCGTACAAGCTCGTCCACACCGGACGGCGCTGGTACCTGATCGCCTGGGACGTGCACCGCGCCGGCTGGCGCACCTTCCGGGTCGACCGGATGACGGTACGCACCCCGCACGGCCCCCGCTTCACCCCGCGCGCCGCGCCACCGGCGGACGTGGTGCCGCAGGGCGTCGACACGGCGCTCATGCGGCACCGCGCCACCGTCACCGTGCACGCGCCCGTCGCCGCCGTCCGCGCCCTGCTGCCCCCGTCCGTCGCCGTCGAGCCGCGCGGCGACCACGCCTGCGCGGTCCACGCCGGCGGCGACACGCCGATGCGGCTCGCGCTGCACATCCTCATGCTCGACGCCGACTTCCACGTCGACGGCCCGCCCGAGCTCCTGGCCGCCTTCCGCACCCTGTCGGAACGCGCCGGCCGAGCCTCCATCCCCCAGCCCCCAGGAACGATTACGGAAGGTCACGCGGGGTAACAGCATCACAGCAAGGGGGGAATCATGATCAAAACGCTCCACAAGATGGGCATTAAGTCAAACCACTGTTATCTGGCCGGAATCGCTTCCGTTGGCTTGGCCTTCGCCACCTGGATGACGTCCAAGAACATCGAGAACGCCGGCATGGACCGCGCGGACCGGTGGGGGATCTTCATCGGCCAATGGGCACCGACGCTGTTCTGCATGGGCGTGGCGCTCCGCATCGAGGAGACCCACGGGCCGGACGCGCAGACGGAGGAGGAGATGTACGGCCACACCGGCCGCCAGTCGGAGAGGATCCGGGCAGGCGCCGGCGTGTGAACACCAGGCAGGCCATGTCCTTCACCGGACATGGCCTGCTCCCCCACCCGCTGACCGATTCCGTGGCTGCCCACCCCAAGGGCCTCACTTCGTTCGGGCGCCTCTCCCCCACCCGCTGACCGATTCCGTGGCTGCGCCCCTCCGCCCGCCCGGATCGATGGGCCTCACTTCGTTCGGACGCCTTCCCGGCTTTCGCCGCACCCTTGGCCGATTCGGCACGGCAGGCGTCGAACCCGCATTCCCGGGACGGGGGCTACCCTGCCCAGGTGAACACTGGAGATCACCAACCCCCCGAGCCGCCCTGCGTGACTGTCCGGTGCTCGCAGGACCCGAGCCTCACCGTTCACCTCACCGGCAGGCAGTTCGTCGACGCCTACGAAACCAGCTTCACCATCGAGGCCCAGGCTGACGGCCTGCTGGCCAGAGTTCCCGACGCGATCGTCTCCGTCTGGGACAGGGACGGCGACATTCCCGGCTTCCTGCAGGCACTCGTGGACGACTTCCGCGGCTGGACCGGGGAGCGCACCTGGCACACCAACCAGCTCACCCTCACAGCCGCCTTCCACTCCGGCGGGCACATCGCGCTGACCTGGACACTCCGCCCCCAAGGGCTCACACTCCCGGAGTGGGAGGCGTCCGTCACCACCTGGATCGAAGCCGGGCAACACCTGACCTCCCTGGCCGCCGACCTCCGAGCCTTCTTCACCCGCCCCTGACCGATGTGATCGGCCCGGCATACCGCCATACCGGTCCAAGAAGCGCCGGAGATGCGGAGCGACACCCGCTCGATGGCTTGTCCGGGCTGTCAGGCGAGGGTCATCGGTGCCGTGTCAGGAGTAACGACGCTCAGCGCGTTCGGCATTGTCGTCGCGGTCGGTGGTGATGGAGGCGAACCAGGCCGGGGGCCAGTGGGTGTCGCCGTCGGAGCCGGCGCCGTGCACGAGCCTCAGCGTGTGGGCGCGGACTTCGCGCAGCTGATCCGCCGTCAGCCGGTCGACCAGCCGATGCATGTCCTCGTACTCTTCCGGCGCGGCACTCACATCTCACAGTGTAGGCGAACCGTTGCGATCGGCTCGGCATCCTGCGCTGCGGAGCGGGCTCCTGGGGCCTACGCACTCCCGGGGGCGGTGAGGACTTCGGTGGCGAGGGTTTCGATGACGTGGGCGACGTCGGCCGGGGAGCGGAGGTGGGCGCTGTGTCCCTGGCCGCGCAGGGTGACGCGGCGGGCGTTCGGGAGGCGGCGTTCGAGGGCATCGAGGCGGGCGGCCAGGTGGGCGGGGCTGCGGTCGCCGCCGAGCAGGACGACGGGGGCGTCGATGGCGGCGTACGCGTCGAGGCGGTCGCCGAGTTCGTCGATCGCCTCGAGGTCGTCGATCTGCCGGGGCGCCAGGGCCCGCATCCTGGGCGCGGCCGCCATGTACAGGCCGACGAGGCGGGAGGCGAACGGCGGGATGCCGACGACGTCGCGGACGAACATCTCGATGGCCTTGCCGGGGCGGCCGGCGTCGGCGAGGGCGCGGGTGCGGGCGGTGGCCTCGCCGCCGAGCGGGGGGCCGGTGACGACGGGGGGTTCGTAGAGGACCGCGCCCGCGAACGCGCCGGGGGCGGCGGCGAGCGCCTCCAGGACGGCGACGCCGCCGGAGGAGTGGCCGGCGAGCAGCACCGGGCCGCCGAGCGCCGCCGCCGCCACGCGGACGTCGTCGGCCTCCTGGGCCATGGTGCAGCGGGGGCGCAGGTCGAGGCGGTACTGGCGGCGGTGGATCCGGACGACCCGGTGGCGGGGGCTGAGCAGGCGGGCGACCTTGTGCCATTGCGAACCGTCGTCCAGGCCCGCGTGCACCACGAGGACGGCGGGGCCGCGGCCCTCGTCGGTGGCGTGTACGCCGGCGCCGTCGGGGGTGGGGAGGGTGAGCACGATGCCTCCTTAGCAACGCTAAGGGCGACTTTAGCATTGCTAAGGTAGGGCGTCGATGGGCGAGAACAGGCGGGGCGCGCTGTCCCCACAGGTGCTGGTCGAGACCGCGTTGCGGCTGCTGGACGAGGTCGGGCTCGACGGGCTGACCGTGCGCAGGCTGGCCGCCGAGCTGGGCGTGCGGTCACCGGCGCTCTACTGGCACATCCGCACCAAGCAGGAGCTTCTGGACGGGATGGCCGACGCGATCGTGCTGGCGGCGGGCATGGGGCCGCCGAGCGCGGACGAGACGTGGCAGGAGTGGCTGGCCCGGCGCGCCCGCGCGTACCGGCGCTGCCTGCTCGCGCACCGCGACAGCGCCCGCATCGTCGCCGGGGCCACGCGGCTCGGCGCGGAGACGGTCGCGAGGTTCGACGAGGAGCTGGCGGAGCTGGTCAGGCGCGGGTTCGGGCCGGTGCTCGCGTTGCGGGCGATCACCCACGTCACCCATTACGTCAACGGGTTCGTGCTGCAGGAGCAGGCGGAACGCCCCGAGAGCGGACAGCCGGCCGGGCCGCCCGGCGAGACGCTGGCGGCGGCGCTGCGCGAAGGGGGCAGCCCGCTGGGCGAGGAGGCGTTCGAGCACGGCCTGCGCACGCTCGTCGCGGGCATCGAGGCGGATATCGAGGCAGGCCTGGAGGCTGGTGGTCAGCGGTAGGGGTCGGTGATCTCGCGGAGGCGAATCAGGGCGTGGCGGAGCTGGTCGGTCTCGCGCTTGCCGAGTGGCGGGCGAGGGCGACGCGGCGGCACGGTCACCGGCCCGGCGTGGACGGTCATCGGGTGGTACGCGGCACCCAGCCCAGGAACGTGCCGTCGGGGCAGTGCGTGGCCAGGGCCGCCGCGATCGAGCCGTGCAGGTTGGCGTCGCCGGGCAGGGCGAGGTGGCGCTCGCCGGGCTCGTCGTGGAACGACAGGTCGAGCCGGGCCCCCGGGTAGCGGCGGACGCCGTTGACGGTCTTCGCTTCGCCGGTGTACGAGAGGGCGGCCGAACGGATTCTGGGCCATGGGTGCTCGTTGATGCCGCGTTCGGTGACGGTCAGGACGCCCAGGGCCTTGGCGCGCAGATTGATCCGGATATATCCGGCGATGCCGATGATCACGACGAGCACCACGCCGGCCATGAACGCGAGGTAGTCCGGCGCGTCCACCCCCCGGTCCTCGGGCAGCGTCGCGCCGATCACCCCGACGACGACCAGCACGGCGACGGAGATGACGAGCATCAGGCAGCCGAACATCCCCCGGCCCTGCCTGAGCGCGGCGCCCCGCAGGTCGAACGCGGTCCCGTCAGGCGGCTGCCGCACCACCCGCACCCTGGCCGTGGAACGGCTCCACCGCTTGACGTCCTCGCGCCCCAGCAGCAGCCCGCCCGCGACACCGCACAGCGCCGCCCCGGCCCCGATCCCCTGCGACGGGTACACCCCGCCACCGGAGACCCCTGCGGCGAGCACCGCGCCCACGAGCAGGATCGAGCCGATCCCGAGCACCGCCACGCGCATCAGCCCGATCGCCATCGGCCCGCCCAGCCACACCCGGGCGAGCCAGAAGCACCAGACCGAGCTCCAGAACACCCCGGCGAAGATCTCGAACGGCGCGGCGGCGGTCCCCCACACGAGCACGGCACCGCCGACGAGACCCAGCCAGAACACGGCGAGCAGCCCGGCAGCCAGCCGAAGAGCGGAGGGACGCGGCATGCGCGGCATCCTAACCGGACCCGGGCCGCCACCACGCCCCGCCGAGGCCCGTCCGCATTTACGGGGTCGCCCCTGGGAGACGACCGTTCGGGCGAGCTCGGTGCGGGGGCGGCCATGAGGCGGGCCCTCTTCCGTACGGGCGCGCCCCCGTACGGAAGAGAGCTCGTACGTACGGGGAGCGGTCCGTACGGGCGCGGTCCGTACGGGCGGGTGGTTGCCCGGATCCGGGCCTGCTGCGGCCAGGACGGGCTGGTCAGGAGGGTGGGGGGAGGGCGGTCAGGCCGGCGCCGATGAGGCCGGCCTGGTCGGTGAGGGTCGCCGGGTGGATCGGGGCGCGGCGGGGGCCGGGCAGGGCGTCGGCGCGGTAGGCCAGGCGGAGCGGGTCCAGCAGGAGGGGGCCGAGTCGCGAGACACCGCCCGCGATCACGATCACGTCGGGGTCCAGGAGGTTGGCGGCGCCCGCGAGCGTGCGGCCCAGGAGGGTCGCGGCGGTGCTGATCACCTGGGCGGCGCGCGGGTCACCGGATCGGGCCAGGGCGGCGATGGCGGCCAGGTCAAGGCGGTCGCCTGTCAGCTCGTGGCCTGTCAGCTCGTGGCCTGTCAGCTCGTGGCCTGTCAGCTCGTGGCCTGTCAGCTCGTGGCCTGTCAGCTCGTGGCTTGCCAGCTCGTGGCCGGTCAGTTCGTGGTACGTGCGTTCGATCGCGGGGCCGGAGGCGTGGGCTTCGATGTGGTCCGTCGCGCCGCACGAGCATCTGCGACCGGCGACCAGGGCGGCGGCCGGGGCGGGGAGGTGGCCGAGGGCGCCCGCGGTGCCCGTGGGGCCGGGGTACGTGGTGCCGCCGGTCACCAAGGCGCCGCCGATGCCGGTGCCGACGGCGACGACCAGGGCGGTGCGGGCGCCCCGGGCGGCGCCGAGGCGGGCTTCGGCGGTTCCGGCGGCGTGGCAGTCGTTCACCACGGTCACCGGGAGGCCGAGGGCGTGCCCGGCGACGGACCTGACGTCGGTGCCCGCCCAGCCGGTGAGCAGGTCGGTGGCGCTGGAGATGCGTCCGCCGGCGTCGACCACGCCGGCCGTCGCGATGCCGCACGCCACCACCCGGTCACCGCCGAGGGCCAGCAGGGGACGGGCGCAGTCCAGGACGGCCGCCATGATGGCCTCGCCGCCGTCGGCCGCCGGGGTGGGCGTGCGCCGCTCACCGGTCAGCCGCCCGGCCGCGTCCACCAGCCCGGCCGCGATCTTGGTGCCGCCGATGTCCACCGCCACGGCCAGCGCCCCGCCACCACCGCTGAAAGCCCGGGAGCCGACGCCGGGGGCCTGGGAACGAGTGCCCGGCTCCCCACCGCGGTCCCAGGACAGGTCGACTGGCCGGTTCGTCGTCATCGGGAGGCTGCCGGGGTGGCGTGGGTGAGGCGGGCGGTGAGGGACACCGGGTCGGTGATCGCGCCGCCGGCCACGACGGCCCACGCCCCGGCCTCGAACGCGCGCCGTACCTGGTCCTCGGTCCGGTAGCGCCCCTCGGCGACGACCCGCACGCCGCGCCCGGCGAGGGCGGCGACGAGGGCGAGGTCGGGGTCGTCGGGCGTGGGGAGCTGGGCGGCGGTGTAGCCGGACAGGGTGGTGCCGACCACGGCGGCGCCCGCGTCCCAGGCGGCGAGGCCCTCGTCGAGGGTGGAGACGTCGGCCATCACGGGCACGAACGCGCGCACGGCCGCGACCAGCTCGGCGTCGGCGGGCGATTCGCGGGTCAGGTCGACGGCGACCATCGCGGCCCCGGCCGCCGCCAGGTCGCGGGCGAGGCCGAGGGTGGGGGTGATGAGGTGGCGGTGCGCGTACGGGATCTTGTGCAGGCCGATGACCGGGAGCGCGGTGTGGCGCCGGACGGCGCGGATGTCGGCGGCGGAGTTGATCCGGAGCCCGGCGGCGCCGCCGAGTTCGGCGCAGCGGGCGAGCCGGGCGATGGTCTCGGGGTCGCGCAGCGGGTGCCCGTCGGGCGCCTGGCAGGAGACGACGAGGCCGCCCCGGATCTGTTCCAGCATGGTTGTATAGCCCAATCCACCTGATCCCCCACGACAAGGGGGATTCGCTCGGCGAAATGGTATAGCCCAATTCTGGGGAGGGCTAGACTGCCCGCTGTGAACGAGGAGGCGGAGGGCAAGTCGGCACGGCTGCGCCGGCATCTGCTCTCGCTGCTGGGCGACGAGCTGGCCCCGCACGACCGGCTGCCGACCGAGCGCAGTCTGGCGGAGGAGTTCGGGGCGAGCCGGTTGACGGTGCGGCTGGTGCTCGACCAGCTGGAGCGGGAGGGCCGCGTCTACCGGGTGCAGGGCTCGGGGACGTTCGCGAGCGAGCCGCGCATCGCCAAGTCGGTGGAGCTGACCTCGTTCAGCGAGGACATGCGGGCGCGGGGGCTGCGGCCGGGTTCGCTGGCGGTGACGGAGGAACGCATCCCGGCCGGGGCGGAGGTCGGCTACGCGCTGGGCATCAGCCCGTCGGCCGAGGTGCTGCACGTGCGGCGGGTGCGTACGGCCGACGGCGAGCCGATCTGCCTGGAGCACTCCTACCTGCCGTCGGCGCTGGTGCCGGGCACGCTGGGCGAGGCGTTGCGCGGCTCGCTGTACGAGGAGCTGGCCGGGCACGGGCTGGCCCTGCGCCGGGCCGAGCAGACGATCAGGGCGACGGTGCTCGACCCGGCCGACGCGCGGGAGCTGCGGGTGGCGGCGTTCTCGCCGGCGTTCCTGGTGCAGCGGACGGCGTACGACGCGCGCGGCCGGGCGGTCGAGCGCGCGCTGTCGCTCTATCGGGCCGACCGCTACTCCTACGAGCTGACGATCTACCGGGACTGACCGGCTACCGCGACTGACCGGCTATCGGGACCGGCCGGCGAAGGTCGTCAGCGCGTCGCCCGAGAGCCGGTAGCGGATCCACTCGTCGCACGGCTCGGCGCCGATGGACCGGTAGAAGTCGATCGACGGCTGGTTCCAGTCGAGCACCGACCATTCGAACCGCTCGTAGCCGCGCTCGACGCCGATGCGGGCCAGTTCCGTCATGAGCGCCTTGCCGTGCCCGCCGCCCCGGCTCTCCGGCCGAACGTACAGATCCTCCAGATAGATCCCGTACGTCCCGGTCCAGGTGGAGAAGCTGAGGAACCACAGCGCGAAGCCGACGACCTGCCCGTCGCTCTCGGCGACGTGGGCGTACGCCGCCGGGGAGTCGCCGAACAGCGCGTCCTTCAGCCGCTCGTCGGTGAGCTTGACCTCGTGCAGGGATTTCTCGTATTCGGCCAGGTCGCGGACCAGCTGGTTGATCACGGGCACGTCGTCGGGAGTGGCGGGGCGAATCATGTGCGCAAGCGTATGACACCTGCGCGCCTACCCTTTTCGCCCGTCCCCGTGCGACGATGCGCAGGCGTGGTGCGCGCCGGGGGGCGGGGGGCCTGTTGGGATGGCGTGCGCGCGCGTTCCCGGGAGGTGGCTGTTCGGTGGGGGGCGTGGATCTGGCCCGCTGTGACGACGGCGCGTTCGCGATCACCGCGGGCGAGCGGGCGCTGTACGAGGAGGGCGACTTACGGGCCGCGCGGCGCTGCTTCGAGGCGGCGCACGGCCGGGCCGAGGCGAGCGGCGACCGTGCCGCGCTGGCGCGGGCGGCGCTGGGGCTGGGCGGGATCTGGGTGCAGGAGCATCGGCCGGGCCCGCGCCAGGAGACGGTACGGGCGCGGCAGCGGCGGGCGCTGGCGCTGGTCGGCCCGCGCTCCCCGCTGGCGCTGCGGCTGCGGATCAGGATGCGCGGCGAGGACGACTACCGGGCGGGCGAGCACGCCGGGACCCTGCGCCTGCTGGAGGAGGCGAGGGCGGCGGGTGACCCGGTGGCGCTCGCGGAGGCGCTGAGCCTGGCGCACCACTGCCTGCTGGGCCCGGCCCACGCGGGCACGCGGCTGGCGCTGGCGTCGGAGCTGACGGGCGTGGCGGCGCGCACCGGGCGGCGCGGCGACCTGCTCATGGGGCTGATGTGGCGGACGGTCGACCTGTTCAAGGCGGCCGACCCGCAGGCGGAGCCGTCGCTGCGGGAGCTGCGGGCGGCGCTGGCGGCGGGCGACCACCTGGCGGTCGGGTTCGTGGCGCGGGCGGCGGAGGTGATGCTGGCGACGCGGGCGGGCCGGTTCGAGGAGGCGGAGGCGCTGGCGGGCGCGTGCGCGCAGCGGGGCGCGGAGGCGGGGCACGTGGACGCGCCCGGCTGGTACGGCGAGCAGCTCGGCGCGATCCGCTGGTTCCAGGGGCGGGCGGGCGAGCTAGTGCCGTCGCTGCGCGAGCTGGCCGGGTCGCCGACGCTCAGCCCGGTGGACCACGCGGTGGCGGCGAGCCTGGCCGTGTCCGCCGCGACGGCCGGCGATCATCGGACGGCGGCGGGGGTGCTGGCCCGGTTGCGCGGCCAGAACCTGCCGCGTTCGGGAAGCTGGCTGGCGACGCTCTACTTCCTGGCCGAGGCCGCGTACCTGCTGCGTGACACGGGCACGGCGGCGCGGGCCCGCGAGCTGCTGGCGCCCTACGCGGGGCTGCCGGCGGTGGCCGGGCCGGGCGTGACGTGTCTCGGCTCGGTGCGGCACTCGCTGGGGATGGCGGCGCTGACGACCGGCGACGTGGACGGCGCGGTGGCGGAGCTGCGCGCGGCGGTGCGCGACAACGTGGCGCTGGGCCACCGGCCCGCCGCGGCGCTGTCGCGGCACCGGCTGGCGCAGGCGCTGGCGCTGCGCCACGGCCTCGACGACGAGGCGGCCCGCCGGGAGCGGTCGGCCGCCGCCGAGGAGGCCAGGGAGCTGGGCATGATGCTGCCCGCCGGGCCGGGCGCGTGCCGGATCGAGCCGCACGGCAGGCAGTGGCGGGTGACGCTGGGCGGGCGGCGCACGCTCGTCGCCGACAGCGTCGGCATGCGCCACCTGGCCGTCCTGGTGGCGCGGCCCGGCCGGGAGGTCCCGGCGGCCGACCTGGTCGAGGAGGACCGGGCGGGCGGCGGGGAGCGGGCCAGGATCGCCGTCGGCAAGGCGGTCAGGCGGGCGCTGGCGCGGATCGCGGAGGCGGACCCGGTCATCGGCGTGGAGCTGCGGGCCGCCGTGCGGACGGGGGCCCGCTGCGCGTATCTGCCGGGAAACGACGAGATCCCGCCCAACCGGACGGGATCTCGTGAAGAGTAGCGGGGGAAGGATTTGAACCTACGACCTTCGGGTTATGAGCCCGACGAGCTACCGAACTGCTCTACCCCGCGTCGACTCCTCAACTGTATCGCACTTCCGGACCTACACGAGCCGGATCACGTGAAGCAGATACTCCTTCCGGTTGAGCGGGTTGTGGTCGGTGCGCGGCCGGGCGGGCACGGGGCCGCGCACCTCCTGGTAGGAGTCGAACGCGCTCTCCAGCATCCCCTCCCCCCGGGTGAGCCCCGGCAGCCGCTGCTCCAGCTCGTGCACCCGGGCCGCCGGGATCACCCCGTCCACCCGGTACGCGCTCCCGGCCGGCCCGGCGGCGCCCGGCACGCCGCCGAGGCGGGCCAGCTCGGCCAGCACGGCGGCGGAGGCGTCGGCCGGCAGCTCCAGCGTGAAGCGGTGCATCGGCTCGTACACGCGGGTGCCGGCCCGCTTCAGCGCGTCCATGAGCACCAGCGGCGTCAGGTGGCGGAAGTCGCCGGCGGTGCTCGACATGCTCTTGTCGAACCCGCCGTGCGCGCTGCTCTGCCTGGCCCAGTAGCCGGAGTGCGTGAGCGTGACCACGCAGTCGAGCACCTGCCAGCCGTGCAGCCCCTGGCCCAGGGTCTCGCGGACGGTGTCCTCGACGGCCCGCATGAACGTGTACGGCATCGAGCCCAGCTCCACCTCCAGCCGGAAGTCCACGCCTGACCCGATCGGCGCGGGCTCGACGCGCAGCCCGACGGTGCCGAGGAACGGGTTGCCGTCCTTGCCGATCAGCTCCACGGCCGCGCCGGTGCCCGCGGGGCGCTCGACGCAGATCGTGGTGGTCTCGCGGAAGGTGACGCCGAGCCCGTACTCGGCGGCCAGCGTCTCCTGGATGACCTCCTTCTGCACCTCGCCGTACAGGGAGACGGAGATCTCCTGGCGCACGTCGTCCTGGCGCAGGTTGATCAGCGGGTCCTGCTCGGCGAGCTGGGAGAGCGCGGCGTGCAGGGCGGCCCGGCCGGACGGGTCGCCGGGCACGACGACGGTCTCCAGCGTGGGCGGCGCGAAGTGCTGCCGGGCGAGCCGCGGGGGCCGTCCGACGGCGTCGCCGATCCGCACGTCGGTGAGCCCGTGCAGCCGGGCGATGCGCCCCGCCTCGACGGCCGGGGCGCGGACGGCCGAGCCCCGGTCGAACAGCGCGATCGACGTCACCTTGCCCTCCCGGCCGTCGCCGAACGGCACGACGTCCCGTACGCGGACCGTGCCGGAGAACAGCCGCACGTAGGCGGCCTTCTCCCCGGCGGGCCCGCGCTCGACCTTGAAGACGGTGCCGGAGAGCGGCCCGCCGGCGTCGCCGCGCGCGGCCGGGAGCAGATCGCGGATGCCGCCGACCAGCTCCGGGACGCCCGCGCCGGTGATGGCCGAGCCGAGGAACACCGGGTGCGCGAGCGCCCGCCGCGTCTGCCCGGCCAGCGCCCGGCGCAGCCGCCGGTACGGGACGGGCGTGCCCTCCACGTACGCGGCCAGCAGCGCGTCGTCGTGCTCGGCGAGCGTCTCGGCCAGGGCGTCGTCCGCGTCGCCCGGCCCGTACGGGACGAACCGGGCGTCGCGCCGGCCCTCGCCCGTGACGGCGCCCATCGCGACGCTCGCCGGGGCGAGCTTGGCCGCGATGTCGCGCAGCACGCCCGCGCAGCGCGCCCCGCTCCGGTCGATCTTGTTGACGAAGATCAGCACGGGGATGCCGAGCCGCCGCAGCGTCCGCATCAGCACGCGGGTCTGCGCCTGGACGCCCTCGACGGCGGACACGACGAGCACCGCGCCGTCGAGCACGCCGAGCACCCGTTCGACCTCGGCGATGAAGTCGGGGTGGCCGGGCGTGTCGATGAGGTTGACCGTCACGTCGCCCAGCGGGAAGGAGACGACGGCGGACTTGATGGTGATGCCGCGCCGGCGTTCGAGGGCGAGGGAGTCGGTCTGGGTGTTGCCGTCGTCGACGCTGCCGAGCTCGTCGATGACTCCGGCGGCGTGCAGCAGCCGCTCGGTCAGGCTGGTCTTACCGGCGTCTACATGCGCAAGGACGCCCAAATTCAGGAATTTCACGAACCGCCATGTCCTCTGAGTGGATGGAAGTGCTCAGCTGGGGGGACATGGTTGTGGCTCGCATCGTGAAGCTCCTCCGCTCGTCGGTGTCCCGGCAGCACACCAGATCGGCGGCCGCCGGGACAACAGGTTTTACCTCAGCCAGCGGCGGCTTCGAGCAGACCCTTCACCTCGATCTTGTTCATGCCGAGCATGGCCTGCGCGACCCTGGCCGCGACCGCCGGGTCCGGGCCGCCCATCAGCTCCGGCAGGGCGCGCGGGATGATCTGCCAGGACAGGCCGTAGCGGTCCTTGAGCCAGCCGCACCGGCCCTCCTCGCCGCCCTCCGTCAGCCGGGCCCACAGCTCGTCGACCTCCTCCTGCGACGCGCAGTCCACGTACAGGGAGGTCGCCTCGCTGAACTCCTTGCCCGGGCCGCCGTTCAGCGCGATGTGACGCTGCCCGGCCAGCTCGAACGTCACCGTCATCGCCGCACCCCCCGGCACCCGCTGGACGTCCACGATCCGCGAGTCCGGCAGGAGCGAGGTGTAGAACGTGGCCGCCTCCTCGGCCTGGTCGTCGAACCACAGGAATGTCGTGACCTTCTGCATGACGTCGTCCTCTCGTGCGGGGGAACCTCCCCCTCACCAGCGCGTCGAACGACCGGCCGCCGGATCGACACGCGGCCGAGAAGTTTTCCGCCGGGCGCGTCACGGCAGGTCAGGCCACCCGCCATACGATCGTCCCCGAGACCTGAGGAGGCCCGATGATTTTCATCACCGCGAAGTTCCGCGTACTGCCCGAGTCCGCCGCCAGGTGGGCGGAGATCACCGCCGAGTTCACCGCCGCCACCCGGGCCGAGCCCGGCTGCCTGTGGTTCGACTGGTCGCGCAGCCTCGACGACCCGAACGAGTACGTGCTCGTCGAGGCGTTCCGCGACGACGAGGCCGGCGCCGCGCACGTCCGGTCGGACCACTTCCGCGAGGCGCAGCGGACGCTGCCGCCGCACCTCGCGGAGACCCCGCGGATCGTCAACACGACGATTGCGCAGGACGGCTGGTCCGAGCTGGGGGAGATGGCCGTGCCGCCCGCGCGATGACCTCCTCCGTCGTGAGCGGCGCCCTGGGGTGGTGGCTCAGGCACATCGGCACCCGCGTCCTGACCGGGCCCCGCCCCTCCAGTGCCACGTAGAACTCGCCGGACCGCAACCGCGACACGTCGGGCACGTCGCCGCCCTTGGCCCGCGCCATCTCGCGGGCCGCGCCGATCTGGATGGGCGCGTTCAGCAGGCCGAAGAACTGGGTGGCGGCGTTGCCGGGGATCTGGTTGTGCAGGCCCTTCGGCGCCTGCGTGGCGAAGACCAGGCCGAGCCCGTACTTGCGGGCCTGCGACGCCAGCGCCAGCGTGCTGCGCAGGCACGCGGTGGCGCCGCCGGCCGCCGGGGCGAACGTCTGCGCCTCGTCCATCACGAACAGGCCGCCCAGCGGCCGGTCACCCGCCGGGTTCTTCTTGACCCAGGCGAACAGCGCAAGCTGCAACTGGCTGACGAAGCTCTGCCGCTGCTCGTCCCCCGGCAGGCCCGCCAGGCTCACCACCGACACGCGGGCCCGCCTGCCCGGCGGCGGCGTCAGCAGCAGGCCAGGGTCCACCGGCGTCCCCTCGCCGCCGAACAGCGGATCGTTGTCCATCGCCGCCCGCAGCGACTGGGCCAGATCCGCGGCGATGCGCTCCGCGTCCGCCAGCTCGCTCACGCCCTCCGGCAGCGCCGCCAGCATCCCGGCCAGGCCGCGCAACGTCGTCCCGCCCCGCCGCCCGTACCATTCGAGCGCCTTGCGCAGCACCGCCTGGCCGCGCTGCGCCTTCACGGTCTGCGCGGTCAGCTTCAGCCTCGGGGCCACGGCCGCCATCGCGGCCTCCACCGCCTCGCCGAACTCGTCCGGATCGGCGGCCACCCCGGCCAGGTCGGGCAGCGGCTGGAAGCTCAACGGCCGGCCCGCCGCCCGCCTCGGCGTCCACACCACCACATCGGTGCCCGCCAGATACGCCTCCGCCTTGCGCTCGTCGCCCTCCGCCCAGCCCTCCGGCCGCTCCGGCCACCGGTCCCCCAGCCTCGCCAGGTCGTTGTTCGGGTCGAGCACGATGGCCGACACACCCCGCAGCGCGCACTCCTCCACCAGCCGCCGGATCAGCACCGTCTTGCCGGAGCCGGTGCCGGCGAAGATCGCCACATGCTTCCTGAGCCCCTCCAACCCCACCCGCACCCCGACGTCCACGTACTCCCCACCGTCGAAGTCCCCCGAAACGGACACACCCGACACGACGGGAGCGGGCGCAGCCGTCTGCGACCCCGCCCCTCCCGAACCGGGAACCCGCACCGCGCCCCCACCCGAACCGGACGCAGCCGCTCCAGGAGCGGGGGCGGGCGCCTCCGGCGTGCCACCGCCCGGACCGGACGGCGACCCCCCGGGCGTGGACGCACCGGACTGGGGCGGTTCGGGGGGAACGGTCCACGGGCCGGTGAGGGCTTGGGTGAGGAAGGGGACGGCGGACGTGGGGCGGCGGGTGGTGAGCCAGGACGCGAGCCCCGGCGGGTTCTCGGCCAGCAGCGCCTTGAGCGCCGCCAGGACCTTGAGGTCGGCCGGCGTCACGGGCAGGGTGCGCCCTCCGGCGTGCTCGAAGGCCGCGATCGCCTCCTTGGTGCGCACCCCGGGAGACCAGGGCGCGTTGCGCAGCAGGAAGAGCCGCCGCTTGGGCACGCGCGGATCCAGCCCGGCGGCGACGGACGCCTTGCGCACCCGGTTGAGCGCCGCGTTCCCGTGGGCGGCGCTGACCGCGCGGAACGCCCAGTGCGCCTCGTCCTCGGTCTCCTCGTCGAGTGTGTGCCGCAACCGGGCGTGCAGCGGCGGCTTGGCGCTGGGCGGCGGGTCGACGCTGAACGCCTTGCCCGCTTCGCCGCGTTCGCCGACCCAGGCCGTCAGCCCCGCCGCGAGGAGCGCGGGGACGATGACGTCCTCGGTGGCGGCGTCGAGCTCGGGCGGCTCGGCGGCGTCACGCAGGCGGGCGAACCGCGTGTCGATCGCCGCGAGCAGTCCCGCGTCGGGGGCGGGACTCTGGCGCGGCGTGCCGGTGCCGGACCCGGTGAGCCGGGTCAGCTCGCGGACCTGCCCGTCCTGTACGCAGCCCTGGACGTGGTCGTCGATCGTGATGAGCAGCTGCCGGGGCGTGAACCCGGGCGCCTGCTCGAACGCCTCCGGCCGGACGGGCCAGGTCGGGTACGGCGGCTCGAACCCGGCGGCGGCGTACTGCACCTCGAACCGCCGCGCCACGAGCCGCGCCGCCGTCTGCGCGTCGGGCAGGGTCTTGAGCTGCACGGCCTGCCGGAACCGGTCCCGTACGGTGTCGACGGCCACCTTCTCGATCAGCGTCCAGGTCGCGGGCAGGCAGGTGACGACGGTGAGCGTGCGCCGGGTGACCTCGCGCAGGTCCATGAGCCCGCCGGCGATCCGTTCGATCATGGCCGATTCGCCCGGCTCGCGGGCGAGCGGATCGGTGGCGACGGGCGACTGGGCGACGAGCGCGTCGATCTGGTCGACGGCGACGATGGCGGGCCCGGTGAGGGCCAGCAGCCGCGAGACGTCCCTGACGATCTCCTGCGGGGTGCGGTCGACCTGCCGGATGCCCCAGCGGGCCCGCTCGCCGGGTTCGCCCTCGGGGGCCGACGACAGGAACGCCTCGCCGATGTCCTGCAGCGCGAGGTCGTCGGACGCGTACAGCACCAGGGCCCGCGCCGTGTCCTGCGCCTGGCTGCCGACCTGCCGGTCGAGCCGGCGCAGCGCCGTGACGAACCGGTCCAGCACCTCCCGGGTGACGGCCTTCCTGCCGCTGACGGCGCGCCGTTCCATCCGGGACAGGTCGGCCGCCGAGGCCAGCCGCGTCAGGAACAGGCCGAGCTGGCTCTGCCCTTCGGCGGCGTCGCGGGACAGGCTGTCCAGGACGGACACGACGGTGCTCTCCCAGAAGCCCTTGGCGTCGAGCAGGCCGACGAGGACGAAGTAGCCGCCGCGGCGTTGCGCCTGTTCGCGTACCCAGCCGAGCAGGTGGGTCTTGCCGGTGCCGCGCTGCCCCTGGACGACGACGCCGATCGGGCTGGTGTCGCGCCCCTCGGCGGCCTCGGTCAGGCCGGTGAGCACGATCCCGGCGGACGGCCCGTGCAGCCCGTCCACGTGGTGGTCGGAGTGCCGCCAGACGTCGTCGGCGCCCTCGGCGTAGTTGAAGCGGAGCGCCGCCAGGGCCGCGGCCCCGGCCGTCACTGCCCGATCCACAGCAGGTGCTTGTCCTGCTCGCCGATGCGGACGGCGGCCTCGCGGTCCTGCGGGCTGAGCGTCTTCTGGTTGGACTCGGGGACGAGGTTGACGTCGGCGAGGCGTTCCATGCGGGTCAGCGTCCCGTCGAGCGCCTCCCTCGGCACGTCGCCGAGCAGCGCCCGCAGCCGCGTCAGGCTCACCCACGCGCCGGGCGAGGCCGCGAGCCGGGTGTAGGCGTCCCGGACCCGCCCCTCCAGGTCCGCGCTCTCCCCCGGCGGCTCCAGCGGCTGGAACCCGGGCGGCTGCAACTCGGGCGACTGGAACTCGGGCGGCTGGAAGACGTCGGCGAGCCGCTGGTCGGTACGCTCCAGGAACTCCGGCAGCCAGCCGAGCAGCGCCCGCGCGATCACCCCCGACGAGCCGCCGAACACCGGCAGCCGCCCCGCGCGCAGGTCCTCCCCCAGCCGCGCCCAGCCCGCGTCGGTGAGCACGTGCGCGAACCCGCGCCCCTGCTTCCAGCTGTCGACCAGCTTCAGCTCATTGAGTCTGACCCGCTTCTTCCCGTCGATCGACAGCCCGCGCCGCGCCTTGAGCTCCGTGTTGGAGATCTCCCGGGCCTCGACCGCCAGCGCCACCAGCGCCGAGAACTCGGGCAGCGACAGGGCCTTGTCTGACATGGCTCATCCTTCGGTAGTCCCGCGGCGGCTCCGCAGAAACAGCTCGATCTGCCGGGCCACCGATCCGGGATCGGTCAACACATGGGAATCGGTGAAGCGCAGCACCGCGTAACCGGCGAGCTGGAGCAGCACGTCCCGCCTCCGGTCGTCGGCGAACTTGGCCGGCCGCCGGTGGTCGGGGCCGTCGATCTCGACGACGCACCGCTCCGCCTGCCACAGCAGGTCCACCCGGATGGGCGGGGCCAGCGGGTGGGGCTGGTACGTCCGGTTCCACGCCCGCCCGGCGGCCCAGGGCCGGGGCGCGAGCGCGTCCTCCAGCGCCTGCTCGCTGCGGCTCGCCGGGTGCGGCCGCCCCGCCACCGGCGGATACCCCAGCCCTCCGCCCTCCGCCTTCCCGTGCGGCGGGCGCGCGTCATCCGGCGTCCAACCGGCCGGCCGTACGCTCTCCGCCTGGTCGGTGGGGATGCGTACGCGCTCGCCGGGGAGTGCGCGGACGGCGGGAATGCGGAGCGGCCGGAGCGGGAGCGGGACGGCGGGCACCCGGTCCACGGCAGGCAGCGGCGCCCCCGCCAGCCACACGCCGAACCCACCCCGTTGGGCGAGCCATTCGCAGCCGGCGACGAGCACCTCCTGCGCGGCGGGCGGCAGCTCACCGGGGACGCGCACCAGGATGGCCGTCCACTCCCGCCGGAAGCTCGCGGCCAGCACCCGCGCCAGCCCCGCCGCCCGCGCCTCCGGCCCGAACCGCCCCCGCCCCCGCCCCCGACCTCGACCCCGGTTCTGGCCCCAACCCTGGTCTCGACCCCCGCCCCCGCCCTGGTCCCCGCGCTGGTCCCCGCCCTGGCCCCGAGCCCCGGCCTGATCCCGGGCCGCGCTCTGGCCTCGGCCCGCGCCCCCGCCCTGGTCAAAGGCAGGGGCGGGACCCGTACCCGGGAGAGGGCCGAAGCCGGGCGCGGAGCCCGGGACAAGGCCGGGCTCGGGAGCGGGGGTGTGGGTGATGAGGGCGCGGGTGGCCAGGGCGGCGAGGAAGGGGCCGAAGTGGGGGCTGGTCGCGGCTTCGCGCAGGGCCAGGGCGCAGACCGCGGCCGGGGCGGCGCCGCCGGGGCCGTCGAGCGTCGCGGCGGCCGGCAGCCAGGCGGGGAAGAGGGCGAGCGCGGCGGCGTCGAGCTCGTCCAGGACCGCCGCGACGAGGTCGGCGGCGGTGCGGGCCGGGCGGGCGGTGTAGGTGACGATCGCGGGGCCGTCCTCGGGCAGCGGATCGGCGGCGAGCTCGATCGCGTCGGGGTCGGCCCCGGCCCACACCACCCGGCCGGCCGGTGATCGCGACCATGAGCGCACCACAGGCCAGTCCTCGTCGGGGGGAGAAAGCGGGGGACAGCGGGGGAACCATCGGCGAGGCTATACGCGCCCGCCCGCGGCTGTCCGGCGAAAGGGTCTCAGACGCGTACCGGCACGGGGGCCGCCTCCGGCCGGGCCCGGCCGCGCCGGACGTGGACGAGGCCCGACAGCCCGGCGAGCAGCACCAGGATGGCCACGGCCACGGGCCAGGCCAGGTCGGGCACCGGTTCCGGGACGACGGGGGCGGCCTGGGCGGCGCGGACGAGCGCGGGGGCGAGCGCGTACGCGAGCCCGAGCCCGGCCGCCACTCCCCCGGCGGCGTAGAAGAGGGCGCGGGCCCCGGCGAGCAGCGCGGCCAGGACGAGGACGGCGAGCGCGGCGGCCAGCCCGAGCAGGAGGGCGGCCCGCTGGTCGCCGAGGAGGGGTGCGGCCAGGTCGCGCGAGCGGGCGAGGTGGACGTCCCACCCGGGGTGGGCGGCGAGCGCGGCCCGGGTGCGCTGGGGGTCGCCGGTGGCGAGCCACCAGTCGGTGGCGGGCGCGGGGAGCCGCCCGGCGGCCAGCTCGCGGACCTGGAGGGTGGGCCAGTCGGCGAGGATGCCGGGGAGCGCGGGCGTGGTCGCGGGCAGCCGGTCGACGATGCCGGCGACCTTGACGCGTACGGGTTTGCGTTCGAGGAGGATGACCGATTCGCGGCCGGTCTCGAGGTTGTGCGCGGCGGCGAGGTCGGCGGTGACGACGACGGGCAGCGGCCCGTCCACGGGCGCGGCGGTGGGCACGGGCCGGACGGTGACGGCGCTGTCGGCGACGCGCACGGTGAACAGCCCGCTGTCGGCCTGCTCGCCGCCGGTCCACTGCTGGCCGGTGGGCAGCGTGAGCGTCTGGTCGCCGGCGCGCAGGGCGGTCACGGTCGCGGTGCGGGGGACGCCGTCGACGACGCGGCCGAGAAACCCGCGGACGGTGAGCGGGTAGGCGATCTCCTCGCCGGGGCCGGCCAGCGCGGACAGGTCGACGTCGGTGGCGCCGGTGCGCAGCGGCGGCACGGGCACGCCGTGCCAGGCGCCGAGGGCGTCGGAGACCACCAGGACGAGCGGCAGCGGCCCGTCGGGCGTCTCGGCCTCGACGGTGAGCGTGCGCGGCGTGCCGGGGACGGGCAGCCCGCCGATGGCCGGGCGTCCGGCGGCGAGGCCGGCGGCCAGTTCGGCGACGGTGCGGTCGGACAGGTCGGGGCGGATCCGGTACGCCTGGCCGAGGCGGTCGGCGTCGAGGCCGACGAGGGTGGCGTCGTGCAGGTCGACCACGACCGTCACCCGGTGCGCGGGCACGGCGGCGGTGACGCCGGGCAGCGCGGCGAAGGCGCTGCCGCGGCCGAGCGCGTGCGGGGTGCCGCCTTCGGCGGGGCCGTGCACGCGCAGGTCGGCGCCTGCCTGGTGGGTCGCCTGGTCGGCCTGGGAGGTGCGCCAGGTGGCGGCGGTGGACACGGTGGTGACGACGAGGGCGGCGGCCAGGGCGACGGAGATCCCGCGCACGCCCGGCCGCCGTACGAGCAGCAGGAGCAGGGCCGCGCCCAGCGCGCCGGCGAGGCCGAGCACGGCGGCCCGGGAGGTGGCGGTGACGGCGTCGAGGCGGGCCACGGTCGCGGGCAGCGCGCTGACGGGCGTGCAGTCGGCGCACCCGGCGCTCAGCAGGCTCTCGCGCAGGCGCTCGACCCTGGCGGCCGTCGCGTGCGCGTCAGCGCCGGTCAGGTCGGGGACGAACGTCCAGGACGCCTTGACGTTGGTGGCGAAGCGGTCGAGGAAGGTCCGCTGGTCGACCATCAGCGGGCCGTACGTGGTGTAGTAGTCGCGCTCGTCGACGCCCCTGGCGAGCATCGGGTCGTCGGCCCAGCGCGGCCCGTACGGGTCGTCGAGCAGGTAGACGCCGGTGATCCGGACCTTGACCGGCTTGCCGTCGATGCGCCCCTGGACGGTTATCTCCTGTCCGGCGCGGAGCCTGGCGAGCGTGGCGGCGGGCTGGGAGACGGCGGCCTGCACGGTGCCGTCGGCGCCGCCGTGACCGGGCCAGGCGCCTTCGACGAGCTTGGCGTGCTCGCGCAGGTCGCTCACGCTGTCGAACCGGAGCCGCTCGGGCCGGCGCAGGTTCTCCTGGCCGGGCATCGCGTAGGCGTCGGAGCGGAACCGGGTGGCCGGCTCGCCCCCGGCCCCGCCGAGCGCCGCCCCGGCCTGTTCGCGGACGACGCCGTCGATGCGGGCGTACGTCTCGGCCGTGATCAGCCCGGTGACCGTGACGGAGGTGGCCTCCGGCGGCGCCGAGGCCAGCGCTTCGCTCAGGCCGGGCCCGCCCAGCGACATGGCGTAGCCGCCGAGCCCGGCCAGCGCGGCGGCCGGCAGCACGACGGCCAGCCCTTTCCAGAGAACGCGACTCCACTTGGACACCCCGACAAGTTCCCAGTGAACGCGCCGAAGATCAAGAGCGCGCGGGCCACGGGTTGATCAACGCGGCCCCGCATTAAGCCGCCCGAAATTCACCGATTCGATAATGGAATAACCGCTGTCCGGCGACTCCTGCTGGCATTCCCGCGCCTTTACCCCGATACTGGGAATGCAAGATCCGCTCATTTCCAGCCGGGAGAATCGCAAGCAGCCGGGCGTTCGAGTCTTGCGAAGAATGAAAGGGCGCTATGGTTGGGCGCCGGCTCACGCAAGGACGTTCCCTATTCGGCAGGGGTGGAATCCGTGGCGAAGCAGCTCCTGGGCGGCCTGACCGAGGCGGATCGCGCCGGCCGTCAGCACGTGCACGTCACCTTCGTGCAGAAGGCGTTCCTGGCCGACGACGGGCGGCTGCTCCTGGTGCGCAAATCGGCAGCCGACCCCTACCATCCGGGGCTGTGGGAAGTGCCCGGCGGGCGCATGCAGCCCGCCGAGGGGCTGGACGAGCACATCGTCCGCGAGGTGCGCGAGGAGTCGGGCATCGACATCGAGCCGGGGCCGCCGTTCCACATGTGGGACTGGCTCATGCGCGGTGAGGGCCGCTCCCGGGTCCGCGCGATCGCGGTGGGCCGGATCTGCCGGCCGCTGTCGCGCCGCCTGTCCCGCGCGCACCAGGTGCCCGGCGACCACATCAGCGACGTCCGCTGGGTGGCGCTCGACGAGCTTGCCGAATATCCGCTCATTCCCGGCATGGACCAGGCCGTCGAGCATTTCGTCCGCCTGCTCCGGCGGGGGCTCACCGACTCCCTCTCGGCATGACGGCGGCCCGGCCGCCGGGCGGGCGTGCGGGCCGCCTGGTCGTGATCGGGGAGATCCGGGTGGACGTGCGCGTCCGGCTCGACTCGCTGCGTTTCGCCGACCTGGACGCCAACCGCCTGCACTACGGCGCGGTGGACGTCACGCCCGCCGGGGTGGCGCTCGGCCTGGCCCGGCAGGCGGTCGGCCGGTTCGACCGGGTCGAGCTGGTCGCCAGGATCGGCCGTGACGCGTTCACCGAGACGATCCTGGCCGAGCTCGCCGCCCTGGGCGTCGAGCCGCGCCTGACCGTGGTGGAGGGGGTCTGCACCGGCCGCGTCGTGGTGGTGCGCGACGCCGGGCCGGGTGACGGGGTGCGGCTCATGGTCGCCGAGCCGCTGCCGGAGGGGCAGCTGCTCGCCCCCGCCGACGTGCGGGCGGCCGGGCGGGCGATCGCCGAGGCGGACGTGCTGTTCCTGACCGGCTACGAGCTCCTCCACCCGCGCTCGGCCCGCGCCGTGCTGGAGGCCGCGGGCATCGCGCACGCCGGCGGCACCCTGGTCTGCGTCGACATGGTGCCCCATGACCTCCACCTGCGCGTGGACTCCCGCCGGTGGCTGCCGGCGCTGCACGCGGCCGACGTCGTCGTGGCCGAGCTGCAGACGCTCAACGGCCTGCTGGGCACGCCGTGCGCGACGCCGGCGCAGCTCTTCCCGCATCTCGACGCGGCGCTGCCGGGCGGCCCGGTGTGGCTGATCAGGTCGGGGGCGGGCAACATGGGCCGGTCCACGGTCTACCATCACGGCCTCGTCCACCGCGACTACGAGACCGGCTACGAGCTGGCCCGCGAGCCCATGGGGTTCGGTGACGCGGTGACGGCGGCCGAGCTGCGCTGGCTGCTGTCGGCCTGGCCGCTGAGCAGCCGGTCGGCCCACGGCAGCAGCGCGCGCAACGTCGCCAGGAAGAGCTCGCGCGTCGCCAACGTGCCGTAGGTCTCCTGCCAGCGCCACGGCCGTCCCTCGGCGGTCGCGGCCTTGCGCAGGAACTGGGTGGGCAGCGCCGTGCGGCACGGGTAGACGGCCGGGCCCGAGGCGTCCTCCACGTACAGGTAGGAGGTCCGGCGGCGGTAGAGGCCCGTCATCCCGTACGGGCCGGCCCGCAGGCCCTCGGCCTCGACGCGCTCGCGCAGGGACGGCAGGCCGGGGACGCAGTGCAGGTGCGCGTGGTCGATGCAGGCGCCGCCGCCCTGCGAGGTCGCCGGGCCGTGCTCGAAGAAGGTGACGGGCAGGCCGTACGCGCCGGCCAGCATGGCGGTCACCAGGGCGCGCCAGGCGGCGAGCTTGTCCAGCAGGGCGGGCGGGCACGCGCCGAAGCACGGGCGGTGCGCGGTGGACACGATCAGCAGGTGGCCGGGCCGCAGCGGGGCGAGGTCGGGGGCGCACCACAGGTCGTCGTCACCCCACAGCACACCGGCCGCTCCCGGCACTCCGGCGTCGGCGTTCATCCGGAATCGATAACGGGCGCAGAAAACACAGTCCGTTTCTTCCGCCCGTGCGGTTGCATTGTTCCGCCCTATTAACGCGCCGTTCTTTTCCGCGGCGGTGAGCCCGGCTGCGGTGAGCCGTTCGCGCCATGATTCCCGCTCGGCCTCCGGCACCCGGCTCAAGGTCACGGTCCCGCCGGGCGCGGGGAGCGTCAGCGCCTCCGCCGCGAGGCGGGCGCCGGCCGTCAGGTCGCAGTGGACGCGCCGGAAGAACCCCGGAGGGTACGGCAGGGCCTCGCCCGCGGGCCTGCTGACCACGGCCCCCTCCACCGCGTAGCCGTCCGGGGACGGTCCGAGATGGACGAGCCCGGCCCCGTCGCGGAGGGAGCCTGCCCATTCCGGTGTTCCGCCGATGACCGCCGTGTCGCCTTCGTTCATGCGCTCCTGCTCCATAAGGGACGCCGAAATACAGGATTTATCCAGATCAATCACGAAAGGCTCCCCAAACATATTCAACGGCACCATCCCCGGCAACACCATCAATAGGTACGATGCGTGCGAGATCTCAGGCGGCCCGGCACGAAAGGGCTCGATGTACGAGATAGACCTGACCCAGGTGGAGGGCGCGCTGCGCCGGTCGACGAGCCTGTTGCGCCGGACCTACACCGAAAGCCCCGCGGGCGGTGGCGGCTGGTACCACATGCTCGAAACCCCTCCCCCGGGCGCCACCGCCACCGCGGTGGCGCTTCTGGCCTTCCACGCCGCAGGAGAGAAGCCGCACCAGCTCACCGACGCCCTCGCCTTCCTGCGGGCCAGGCAGCTCCGCGACGCCGATCCCCACGTCGACGGCGGCTGGTGGACCAACACGAGCGGCGAGCGCCCGGTCGTCGAGGCGACGGCCTGGGTGATCCGGTGCCTGGCGACGCTCCGGTGCGACTCCCGGCCCGACTCCCCCGACCTGGACCGCGCGGTGGAGTGGCTGCGCCGCAACCGCCACCCCTCGGGCGGCTGGGGATCGTTCGCCGACTGCCCGCCGCGCACCTGGCTCACCTGCCTGGCGCTGCGCGCGCTCGTGGCGGCGGCCCCGTACGATCCGGCCGTCGAGTCCGGCGTGGCCTGGCTCCTCGACCAGCGCCGGTTCCCCCGGGCGTGGGGCGCGGAGCCGGGCGCGACGCCGAGGGTGGCGCACACGGCGATGGCGCTGACGACGCTGCTGGCGGCCGGGGCCGACCCGGCCGACGAGCGGCTGCGGGGCCGGTTCGACTGGCTGCTCGAACACGTCGACACCGGCTCGCTGGACGAGAAGCACAACCGGGTGGAGAGCACGGCGGTGCGGCTGCCGAGCGCCGGCGGCGGCGAGATCTGGCGGCCCCCGCCGCTCATGCACTACGCGCTGCCGGTCGCCGCCACGGCGCTCATGCGCCACCCGCGTGTGCCCGAGCCGGACGTGACGGCCCGGCTGGCCGAGGCCGTGCACCGCATCGTCACCGACCAGTGCGACGACGGCTCGTGGCCCAACAACCACGACATGAACGTCACGCTGTGGGGCGTGTGGCCGTGCGTGGAGACGCTGGCCGGGATCCGCGCGCTGCCGCTGGCGCGTGCCGCGGACCGGGTCGTCTGGGCCGAGGGCGTCGTCGTGCTCCGGCGCGGAGACCGTGACCGGCCGCTGGCGGCGGCCCTGAAGCCGCTGCTGCCCGCCCGGCCGAGGCCGCGTCCGCTGCGCTGGGCGCGCCGCCACTGGGCCTGGGTGGTGTTCGCCACCTTCGGCCTGGGCGGCACCGCCGGCCTGCTGGCCGGGCTCATCGAGCCCAAGGACCTGGCGCTGGGCCTGCTCGTCCCCGTCGCGCTGCTGGTGATCTCGGCGGTCATGCAGCGCAAGCAGGCCGAGCCGTAAAGTTTTGGCGTCCCAGTCGTCCCCCGACTGGGACAAGTAGAGATTATGGCCTTCTGTCCGGTTTGTATAGGTTTTTTGGCCAGCTAGCGCGCCCACCATTTCGCACCGATCTGTCGGCCACGTCTGCGATCATTCCGCTCACATCGACACAGGAGCGACCATGACCGAGATCCCCGGACACCTCGTCCCCCTCCCCGGCGCCGACACGCTGGACGACGTCTACTGCGTGTCCTTCGTACGCAACCTCACCCCCGACGAGGTCCTGCGCCGCTTCGGCGTGGACGAGGACACCCTGGAGGAGGTGGCGTTCGACGACCTCGGCGAACGCTCGATCGACACCATGCGCGAGGACGCGGCCGGCTTCATCGGCGCCACGAAGGCCGGCGACTGGACCGTGGTCGTCGAGCCGGGCGGCTGGCAGCTCGCCGTCGACCCCGACGTGTACGGGCCCGTGTCCCAGGGGACGGAGGTGGTCTCGATCTGCCGCCACGACTACGCCTCCGACAGCTTCGCCTACATCGTCGACGGCACGCCGGTCGTCGCCTTCGACCCGCGCCACCCGGAACTCCCCTCGGGCGCCGACGCGGACCGGTTCGCCGCGGAGATGCGCGCGACCGGCCTGGTCCCCGGCGGCGAGATCGACCGTCCGATCGAGCGGGCCTTCGCCCTGGCCGAGCGCATCACCGGCCTGCCCTTCTCCGCCGGCCTGCTGGCCCAGCCGTTCCTGGGCGCGGAGACGCTAGACGACTGACCCGGGATCGGGCGGCTGCAGGGTCCGCCTGATCTCCTCGGCGACCCCGGCCAGCTCGCCGGTCAGGTAGAAGTGCCCGCCGGGGAACCGCCTGAAGGTGAACGCGCCGCCCGTGTGGTCGCGCCAGGAGCGGGCCGCGCTCAGGCTGGTGCCCGGGTCGGCGTCACCGGCCAGCGCGGTCACCGGGCAGGCGAGCACCCCGCCGGCGTAGCGGTAGCGCTCCAGCGCCTTGTAGTCGCTGCGGATCGGGCCCAGCACGAGCCGCATCAGCTCGGGGTCCAGGAGCAGCACGTCGTCCGTGCCGTCGAGGCGGCGCATCTCGGCGATGATGCCGTCGTCGTCACGCAGGTGGACCTCCTCCGACCGCTCGGAGGAGGGGCTGCGCGCGGCCGACACGAACAGGTGCGGCACCGCGACCCCGTCGCCTTCGAGCCGCTGCGCCACCTCGAAGGCGAGCGTGGCGCCCATGCTGTGCCCGAACAGCGCCGGGGGCGGGCCGGCGAGCTTGCGCACCCGCAGGAAGATCTCGTCGGCGAGCGCGTTCAGGTCCTCGACGCACGGCTCGGCGACCCGGTCCTGGCGGCCCGGATACTGGATGACCAGGACCTCCAGGCCGGGGCTGAGCGCCTGCGACAGGGGCACGAAGAAGCTCGCGGAGCCGCCCGCGTGCGGGAAGCACACCAGGCGCGGCGCGCCGGGCCGGGGCTCGTGGAAGCGGCGGACCCACAGGTCGCCGTGGTAGGGGCTCATCGGCGTTCCAGGTTCGTCATGTGGCCGGCGACGCGGTCGGCGGTGGGGCGGTGCAGGGTGTCCACCACGCGCCCGTCGGTCAGGAAGACCACCGAGTCGGCGTAGGAGGCGGCGACGGGGTCGTGCGTCACCATGATCACGGTGCGGCGGTGCCGGTCGACCATCGCGCGGATGAGCTCCAGCACCTCCTTGGCGCTGCGGGTGTCGAGCGCGCCGGTCGGCTCGTCGGCGAACAGCACCGCCGGCTGCGTGATGAGGGCGCGGGCGATCGCGACCCGCTGCTGCTGCCCGCCGGACAGCTCGGCCGGGCGGTGGGAGCTCCGCTCGGCGAGCCCGACCTCGGCCAGGGCGCGCTGCACCTGGTCGGCGGCCGGTTTGCGGCCCGCCAGCAGCAGCGGCAGCCCCACGTTCTGCGCGGCCGTCAGCGCGGTGATCAGGTTGAACGCCTGGAAGACGAAGCTGATCCTCTCCCGGCGCAGCGTGGTCAGCCGCTGCTCGTCCAGCCCGCCCAGCTCGACGCCGGTGAGGATCACCTGGCCGGAGTCGGGCCGGTCGAGCCCGGCCGCGCACTGGAGCAGCGTGGACTTGCCGGACCCGGAGGGCCCCATCACGGCGGTGAAGCTGCCCGTGGCGAAGCCGATGCTCAGATCGGCCAGCGCGGTCACCGCGGCGCTCCCGGCCCCGTACGTCTTGCGCACCGAGCGCAGCTCGACGGCGAAGTCCATGGCAGTCACCTTCTCTGTCGTCACTCTGTCGTCACTCTGGCGCGTCACTCTGGCAGGTCACTCTGACAACGGGGCGGGCGTGCGCACGGCCGCCGTGGCGGTCAGCGTCGTGGCGAGGATGGCGAGCAGGGCGCTCGTGGCGGCGAACGCGAGGACGGGCGCCCACGGGACGGCCAGCGTGGCCCCGGGCACGACCTGGGTCAGCGCGGCCAGCAGCCCGGCGAAGTTGATCGCGGACGCGGCGGTGGCCAGCACCATCGCGGCCGCCGCGATCACGACCGACTCGGCGAGCAGCGCCGCCACCGCCTGCCGTGACGTGGCTCCGAGCAGCCGCAGCAGGGTCAGGTCGCGCCGCCTGGCGGTGGCGGCCATGACCATCGTGTTGACGATGGCGATGCAGCTGTAGACGATCGCGATGCCGAGCGTCACCAGCATGCCGATCACGCCGGTGCCCTGGTCGCTGTTGCCCACCGTGGCCGCCCATTCGGCCTTGGTCAGCAGCGAGGCCCCCAGCTCGCCGCTCCGCTCCCGCAGCGCCGCCGCGGCCTCGCCCCCGGCCTGCACGTACGCGGCCTCGGCCGGGCGCGGGCCGGTGTCGGAGACGTCCAGGTAGAAGTCGCCGCCTCCGGCGCTGTCGCCGACGACCGCGGCCACGGTGAGCTGGACCGGCTTGCCGCCGTCCGGCGTGACCGTGACGCGCTGCCCGGCGCCGAGCTCCCAGATGTCGGACACCACGATGCCGCCGGGCCCGAAGTCCTCCAGCGTGCCGTCGATCAGCGGCAGCGAGGTCATCGCGGCGAACCGCTGGGCGTCGGTGGCGTAGCCCCAGAACCCGTCGGCGAGCCCGGCCTCGCCGGTGACCTGGACGGTCGTCGGCGCGAGCGGGGCGATCCGGACGCCGGGGATCTTCCGTGCCCGATCGAGCGCCTCGGCGCTGATGGCGGGACCGCCCTCGGGCACCAGCACGTAGTCGGCGCGTAACCGCTCGCCCGCCTCGACCGACTGGGCGTGGCCGATCGTCTCCAGCGCGCCGAGCAGGCTGATCGACATGCCGGCGGTGATGAGGATGGGCAGCGTCGTCGCAGCGGTGCGCCGGGCCATGGTGAGGGTGTTCTCCCGGACCAGGGTGCCGATCGCGCTGCCGCCGCGCGCCCACGGCAGCGTCAGCAGCCTCAGGACGGGCGGGACGAGGGCCGGGGCCAGCAGCGCCACGGCCGCGACCAGCGTGAGCAGCACCCACAGGTAGACCACGGGGACCGTGGCGAGCTCCGGCAGCACGGCGGCGACCACGCCCATCCCCATGAGCGAGATCAGCAGGAGCGCGACGCCCCAGCCGGTCCGCGCGGACCTGCCGGGCCGCGCCCCGGGCGGGTCGCCGGCCGACTCGCGCAGCGACTGCGTCGGCCGGATCGTCGCCGCCCGCCGCGAGGCCACCGACACGCTCAGCGCCGTCAGCCCCATGCCGCCGAGGCAGACCAGCACGAGCGGCACGGGCGAGATCGACACCTCGAACCAGGACGGCGCCAGGCCGCTCGACGCCAGCACCGAGGCCAGCACCGGCGCGCCCACGAGGCTGATCACGACCCCGGCCACGCAGCCGATCGCGGCCAGGAGCAGCGCCTCGATCACGATCATCCGCCGCACCTGCTGCGGGGTGGCGCCGATCAGCCGGAACAGCGCCAGCTCACGGGTGCGCTGGATCACCGTCAGGGCGAAGGTGGAGGCCACGATGAAGACGGTGGCGAACCCGGTCACCCCCGCCGACACGCTGAGCAGCACCACGGTCCCGGTCAGCGCGGCGCGCTGGCCGGGGAAGCCCGTGAGGGCCGAGTTCATCACCAGCGCGATGGTGGCGATGATGCCGACGCCCAGGGCGAGGGCGACGAGGGACACGACGAAGGCCACCCACCGCTCCCGGAGCGTGCTCATCGCGATGCTCAGCACAGGCGAACCTCCACACCTTCAGCGACAGAGGGGACGACGTCGGCGACCGTCTTGACGGCCGCGCTGACGACTGTGTTGACAGTCGGGGTCGACGGTCGGGGTCGACGAGCCGTGCGGCGGCCGGACGGGCCGCGTGCCGATATCCCCCGGATGGCTCGATACGCAGGCTAATCCTGCCCGTCAATGGACGGAATTCCAATACTCCCGCCAAATATAGTGAGACTATAGCATTTCATGAAAGGGTGCCGTTTCAGCATTTCAATGAGGCCCTCCGGGTGCCTGCTCCACGACCGAGGTGGAGTTAGCTACCGGTGGGAAGTAGCGCCCCCTTTACCGACACCTGCCAGGAAACCTGACACGATGTGTGCATGACGGATACGGACTCGCGGGAATGGTGCCCGGTCCTGCTGCGCCGCACGCAGCCCGGCGAATGCGCCGGGTGCCCCAACCGGGCGCGGGCGGAGCCGGCGGCTGACGACCCGCCCGGGCGACCGGCCGACGGCGACCGCGACTGACCGGCGTGCGCCTCCCGGCTGGTCAGGACCCCAAATACGCGACCCGTATCCCGCCCGTACTGTTGTGCACCGAAATATTGTTCTTCGCGCCTTCGGTGGCGCGTACTCCGACGTCCGGCTCGCCGATGCCGCTGCGAATGTCGAGCGCGTATCCGTCACCTTCGGGCACCTCCACGTCGATGTTCCCGGCCTGCGAATCCGCCCGCACCGAGCCCGGCGGCCGGACGAATCTCAGCGCGATGTCGCCCAGCTGGGCGCTGACCTCGACGTCGGCCGCCCGCAGCCCCGTGCCCGTGATCGCGCCGGTCTCCGTGGCCAGCCGCAGCTCCCCGGTCAGGTCGCGCAGCGTGATGTCGCCCTCGGCGGTCCGCGCCTCCACGGCGGTCCCCGCCGGGACCCGGATCGTGTAGCTGACCCAGCAGGCCCCGATCAGCAGGTCCTCGTCGCAGCGCGCCTGGATGCCGAGCGTGTCGCCGGACCACCGCTCCGTCAGCGCCGGCCGGGGGCCCGACCAGGTCAGCCGCCGTTCGACGTCGACCCGCCCGGCCTCGCCGGGGAGCAGGC
Source organism: Nonomuraea sp. NPDC049725 (assembly GCF_040674795.1). NCBI lineage: Bacteria > Bacillati > Actinomycetota > Actinomycetes > Streptosporangiales > Streptosporangiaceae > Nonomuraea > Nonomuraea sp. NPDC049725. The sequence goes on from NZ_JBFANJ010000002.1 coordinate 689,585, forward strand.
GCACCTCGCCGATCCTGAGGTCCACCGTGACGCGGGCGGCCGGGCGCTGGTGGGTCTGGCGCTGCGTCTCGCTCTGCCTGGCCAGCCAGGACCACAGCGTCAGGCCGATCAGCACGGCGATGAGCAGCGCCGCCCCCGCGCCGAGCGTGATCCAGCCCGCCCGGGCCCGGCGTGAGGCGGTCATGCCTTCAGGTATTTCAGCACGGCGAGCACCCTTCGGTGGTCGGTGTCCGTCGTGGGCAGGTCGAGCTTGGTGAAGATGCCGTTGATGTGCTTGGCGACGGCGCTCTCGCTGATCGCCAGGCCCATCGCGATGCCCGCGTTCGACTTGCCCTCGGCCATGAGCGTCAGCACCTCGCGCTCGCGGGCCGACAGCCGGGAGAGGCTGTCGGGCCTGCGGCGGACGAGCAGTTGCGACACCACCTCGGGGTCGAGCGCGGTGCCGCCGGCGGCGACCCGGCGCACGGCGTCCAGGAACTCGCGGAAGTTCGCCACGCGGTCCTTGAGCAGGTAGCCGAGGCCGCTGGACTCCCCGACGAGCAGTTCGGTGGCGTACTGCTCCTCCACGTACTGCGAGAGCACCAGCACGGCGACGTGCGGCCACCGCTCGCGGACGACCAGCGCGGCGCGCATGCCCTCGTCGGTCTGGGTGGGCGGCATGCGCACGTCGACCAGCGCCAGGTCCGGCTGGTGTTCCTCGACGGCGGCCAGCAGCCCGTCGGAGTCGGAGGCGGTGGCGACCACCTGGATCCCGGCCAGCTCCAGCATCCGGACCAGCCCCTCGCGCAGCAGCGCGGAGTCCTCGGCGATCACGACACGCACGGCATCTCCACGTCGATCACGGTCGGCCCGCCGGCCGGGCTGTCGATGCGCAGCTCGCCGCCGACGGATCTGACGCGGTCGCGCAGCCCGCGCAGGCCGGAGCCCTTGTCCAGGCTGGCGCCGCCGCCGCCGTCGTCGGCGATCCGGATGCGCAACCGGTCGTCGCGCCGGTTGACCTCGATGTGCACGTTGTCGGCCTCCGTGTGCTTGGCGACGTTGGTGAGTGCCTCCGAGACGACGAAGTAGGCCGCCGCCTCGATCGTCCGTGAGGGTCGTGGCCGCACGTCCACGGTGAGGTGGACGGGAAGCGGCAGCCTGGCCGCGATCCCGGACAGCGCGGCGTCGAGGCCGCGGTCGTCGAGGACGGCGGGGTGCAGCCCGCGGACGAATCCGCGCAGCTCGGTGAGGGCCTGCTTGGCCTCCTCGTGCGCGTCGGCGATCAGCTTGCGGGCGTCCGGCGGGAGGTCGGAGAGCAGCTCCCTGGCGATGCCCAGGTTCATGGCCAGGGAGGTCAGGCGTTGCTGGGTGCCGTCGTGCAGGTCGCGTTCGATGCGCCGGCGTTCGGCGTCGGCGGCGTCGAGGAGGCGGATCTGGTTCTCCGACAGCACCTCGACGCGGCGGGCGAGCTGGTCGACGTGGGTGGAGGTCAGCAGTCGGGTGGCGACGGCGGCGTCCCAGGCGGCCAGGCCGCGCACCACCCACGGGGTGCCGAACAGGCACAGCAGTCCGGCCGCCGTGAGCGCGAGCAGGGTGGCGGGCTCGTGCAGGCCCCAGCCGAAGCCGTTGCGGGCCGGCAGCGCCCACGCGTAGCCGATGATCGTGGCGCCGAGCAGGCCGGCCGTCCAGAGCGTCACCGAGACGGCCGCGCCCAGCGTGAGCACCAGGCCGCTGACCAGGCTGTAGGCCAGGCGCGAGCGGACCACCGGCTGCTGGAGCTCGGCCCGTACGCGCGAGCGCAGGCCCTGGCCTTCGGGGGGCGGGTGGACGGCGGCCGGGATGGGCGCGCCGCGCAGGGCGGCGAAGCGGGAGCGGTGCATGCGCGTGCACGTGCGCCCGCACCACAGCAGGGCCGACAGGGGGAGCCAGCGGACGCCGACGAGGGTGAGCATGACCACGGCGGAGCCGACGACGCTGAGCACGGTGAACGCCAGCATCCCGACGGCGCTGCCCGCGGCGATCTGGAACGTGGCCAGCCAGGTGCGGGCCTGCCACGGCGCGCGTAACACCCGTCCCCCGACGGTCACGAGCCCTCCCCGTTCTCCACCCGTTGCGGCCGAATCCGTTGGTAGGCAATCATGCGCCCGCCCCCGGGACAAGCCTGCGGTGATCACACCCTGGCCAGGAGGTCGCGCTCGTGCTCGCGCAGCCCGACGCGCTCGTGCGCGCGGCGCATCCGGCCCGGCGCCCACCAGTTCCAGCGGCCGAGCAGGGTCATGGTGGCGGGCAGCAGGAGGCAGCGCACGAGCGTGGCGTCGACGATCACCGCGACGAGCAGGGCCACGCCCAGCTGTTCCATGTCGCCGATCTTCGAGGCGCCGAAGCAGGCGAAGACGATGCCCATGACGGCGGCGGCCAGGGTGATCAGCCGTCCGCTGTGCTGGAGGCCGTGGCGTACGGATGTGTTGGTGTCGTGCCCGCGGTCGGCGTACTCCTTGATCCGGGCCAGCAGGAACACGTGGTAGTCCATGGCGAAGGCGAACCCGAACGCGAACACGGTGACCAGCAGGTAGACGCTCAGCCCGGAGACGGGCAGGGTGTCGAGCGGGCCGGACAACCAGCCGTGCTGGAAGAGCAGGACGAGCACGCCGTACGTGGCCGCGAGCGACACGATGTTGAGCACGACCGCGACCAGCGGCGCGATCACCGAGCCGGTCATGAGGAACAGCAGCACGAGCATCGCGAGCAGGGCGACGGCGACGGCGAGCGGCAGGTCGCGGGAGGTCCGGTCGAGCAGGTCGAACATGCCGGCGGTCTCGCCGGTCACCCACGAGCGGACGCCGTCCGGCCGGTCGGCGCGCAGCCGGTCCAGCACCTGTTCGGCGGCGGGTCCCTGCGGGTCTCCGTGGACGAGGATGCCGACGGACGACAGGCCGGGGCCCTCGGCGCGGGGCGGCTCGATCCTGGCGATGCCGGGGTCGTCGCGGAAGGCGGCGCTCCAGGCGGCCAGCTCGGCGGGGCCGGTCTCGGCGACGACGCGCAGCGGCGGGTTGCTGGTGAAGCCGTAGTGGGCGGAGACCTCGCGTTCGACCTGGAGGGACTGCGTGCCGGGCGGGACGCTCTCCGCGCCGGCCATCCTGATCTGGAGCCCGGTCAGCGTGCTCCCGGCGACGGCCAGCACGAGCAGCACGCCGGCCAGGACGAGCACCGGCACGCGCTGGGTGTCCCGGGCGATCCCGGCGAACACCCCGTTGTCCGGCCGGGTCCGCACCCGTGCGGGCTTGACCCGCTTGCCGAACAGCCCGAGCAGCGCCGGGACGAGGGTGACCGCGGCCAGCATGCCGAGCAGGGCCGAGGCGATGCCGGCGGCGCCCATCGTCTGCAGGCGGGGCTGCTGGATCACCAGCAGGCTGGACAGCGCGGCGGCGACGGTGAGGGCGCTGAACAGCACCGTGCGCCCGGCGGTCGCCCACGCCCGGCGGACGGCCTCCGGCCGGTCGTGCCCGGCCGCCAGCTCCTCCCGGTAGCGGGCCACCAGCAGCAGGCCGTAGTCGATCGAGAGACCGAGCCCCAGCAGGTCGACGACGCTGAGCACGGTGTTGTCGATCTGCAGGACGCGGGTCGCCAGCAGCATCAGCCCGAACGACGAGGCGATGGTCGCCACCGCCGTGATCACCGGGATGCTCGCGGCGAGCAGGCCGCCGAACACGAAGACCAGCACCACCAGCGTGATCGGCAGCGAGTACATGGTCGCGTTGGCCATGTCCTGCTGCGCCATCGCGTTCGTGTCGTCGGAGATCAGGTCGATCCCGCCGAAGCGGACGCTCACCCCGGGCCGCTCCTCGGCCAGGTCGCCGAGGCGCTCCTGCGCCTGCCGCAGCGGCACGCTCTGGTCGCCGGCCTTCACGAGCCGGACCTGTACGGCCGCGCCGGTCCCGCGGTCGCCGGCGTACGGCTCGCCGACCGCGTGGACGCCGGGGATGGCCCGCACGTCGGCGACCGCGCGGGCGAGCTCGGGGGCCGCCCGGTCCATCCCGGCGACCACGGTGGTGAACTCGCGGCCGTGCGTACGGCCCTCCACGAGGGCGCGCTGGCCCTCGTCGGCCTCCAGGCCCCTGATGTAGTTGGCCGAGCTGACGGTGTGGAGCAGGGGGCCGACGGACGTCCCTCCCACGACGACGATCAGGATCCAGGCCGCGAGAACCCATCCTCGGCGGCGGTAACAGAAACTGCCGATCCGACTAAGCATGCTCTTCACTGTGGCAGCGGGGAGAGCGGCTGTCGGGAGTGCCTGTTGCCGTTTCCGGGTGGTACTAGGTACAGCCCCCGCCCGGACGTGACGAAGTCCCTGACCGGGGGCCCGGCCAGGGACTTCACGCACGGGCGCGGTCACGCGCCGCCGCTCGGCAGCCGCCCTCCGTGCGGTGTGTTGACGACGTCGCGGACCGACGGGTTGAGCACGGCGGCGACGACGAGCAGGCCCATCAGCGCGGTCATGCCGAGCACCGAGTTCGTCACGCCCCACCAGCTCAGCGCGGCGCCCGCGATCAGGCTGCCGAGGAAGTTCGCGCCGGAGCCGAGCGTCATCATCACGCTCAGCACGCGGCCGAACAGGTGGTCGGGCGTCACCTGCATGGTGTAGACGGAGCCGGCGACGTTGAACACGCCGGACACGTACCCGTTGAGCGCGAACACCGCGGCCAGCGGCCACGGGTCGGTGACCACCGCGAGCGGCGCGATGCAGATCGCCCAGACGAACAGCCCGCCGCAGACGAGCGTGCGCATGGTCACCCGCTGGCGCCACATGGTGGCGGTCATCGCGCCGGCCACGCCGCCGATGCCGCCCGCGGTGACGACGAGGCCGACGATGGCGGGCGAGTAGCCGCCGTCGTGGATGACGGCGAACAGCGTCAGCGTCATCCCCATGAAAATCATGTTGCTGGCGGAGATGAGCGTCATCGCCGCCCGCAGGAACGGCTGCCCCCACACCCACTGGACGCCCTCGCGGATCTCCGCGTACAGCCTGCCGCGCGGCGGCGGCGCGTCGCCGGACTGGAAGCTCTTGCGGATGAACAGCAGCTGCACCAGCGAGACCAGGTGCATGACCACGGTGAGCAGGAACGGCGTCCAGCGCACCAGGCTGAACAGGAGGCTGCCCAGCGGGTTTGCCAGCATGTTCACGCCCTGCATCCGGGCCTCGTTGCGGCTCAGCGCCACCGGCACCTGGCTCTCGTGCACCAGGTTGCGCACGGCGGAGCGCTCGGCCAGCTCGTAGAAGATGCTGAGGCTGCCCTGGACGAACGCGGCGATGATCAGGTGGGGCAGCCAGATCGCGTCGGCGAGGACGGCGACGAGCACGCTGGCGGCCGTGACCACGCACCCGATGTCCGAGAAGATCATCAGGCGCCGCCGGTCGAACCGGTCGACGAACGCGCCCGCGGGCACCTGGACCAGCAGGTGCGGCAGCGAGGTCGCCGCCGCGATGAGGCCGGTGGCCACGGTGGACGAGGTCTGCCAGAGCACCAGCAGCGGGTAGACCGTCATGGTGAGCATGGCGCCGAGCGAGGTGAACCCGGCGCCGGTCCACAGGAGCATGAAGTCCCGGTTACGGCCCAGCGGGACGATGTTCTCGACGGAGCTTTCGACGGGGCTCTCGACCGGGTTCTTGACCGGCTCGGACGACTGGGTGGCGCTCATCGGTTCACCTGCCCGAGGTGGGCCTTCAGCAGGGCGGCGATCTCGGACAGCGGGCCCGGATCGGCCATCTGGTGGTGTGCGCAGGAAATCTCGTACTCCTTGATGCTCCCGGCGACGTACGGCCGCCACAGCTCGCCCGGCGATGCCACCGGCTTGCCCTCAGCCGCCGTGAAGAACAGCAGGTCGCCGTCGAAGGCGGCGTCCGGCGGCTGAGACCCGATGCCCTCCTCGTTGCGGTAGACGCGGTAGAGCGAGCGCAACGTCGGCTCGTCGAGGTCCGTCAGCGGCGCGCCGTTGTCCTTGATCGCCTGAAGGGGGGACTCGATGTCGCTGAGGACCTCGCGCAGCAGCGCGAACGACAGCGGGCGGCCGTCCAGGGCGCTGGTGTCGACGCCGGTCTCGCGCAGGATGTTGCCGATGAACTCGGCCTCGGTCGGCACCTCGCCCGGCTCCTCGTCGGGGTAGGCGTCGAGCATCGCCAGCAGGTCGACCTCGTGGCCGAACCTGCGCAGGTGCACGGCGACCTCGTGGGCGATCCGGCCGCCCCACGACCAGCCCAGCAGGCGGTAGGGGCCTTCGGGGGCGACGGTGCGCATCTGCTCGGCGTAGTCGGCGGCCATCTCGCCGATCGAGCGCGGGCTCAGGTCCGGCTGGGCGATGCCGCGCGCCTGGATGCCGTAGATGGGCTGGTCCGCGTCGAGCATCCCGATGAGCCGCGCGTAGGGCCAGGCCAGGCCGCCCGCCGGGTGCACGCAGAACAGCGGCGGCCGGCTCCCGCCGGTTTGCAGCGGGAGCAGCACCCCCAGCCCGGCGTCCTTGGCGTCGGAGCCCAGCCGCCGGGCGAGCGCCGCGGCGGTCGGGGCCTCGAACACGACGCGCACCGGCAGCTCGTGGCCCAGCACCGAGCGGATCCGCGCGGCGAGCCGGATCGCGAGCAGCGAGTTGCCGCCCAGCTCGAAGAACCCGTCGTCGACGCCGACCCGGTCCAGCCCCAGCACCTCGGCGAACAGCCGGCAGAGGGTCTCCTCCCTGGCGTTGCGCGGCTCGCCGCTCGACACCAGGCCGGACAGGTCGGGCGCGGGCAGCGCGGCCCGGTCGAGCTTGCCGTTGGCGGTGAGCGGGAAAGCGTCCAGCACGACGATCGCGGCGGGCACCATGTGGCCGGGCAGCCATTCGCCGGCGAAGCGCCGCAGCGACACGGCGAGCTCGCCGGTGCGGCGCGCGCCTGCGGGGTCGTTGACCGTGTCCGGCCACCGCCTGTCCTCCCGGGCCAGGTAGAGGCCGTCGAGCGCGGCCGGCGCCGCCGCGTGCGGCAGGAAGACCGCGTCGAAGGCGTCGGCCCGTCCGCGCGACCAGGTCAGGTAGACGGAGTGGCCGGTCCTCGCCGCCCAGGCGTGCAGCGCCTCGGGGTCGGCGGCCGGGATGGGGGCGGTCAGCTGCGCCCGCACCAGCTCCGGCGACACGCCCTGTGTGAGCGCCTGCGCCGCGGCGACCTCGTTGACCAGGCGCGCGTTCGGGATGCCGGTCACGCGGACCGGCCGGCCGAGGCGCCCGTCCAGGTCGCCGAGGCCGTGCACGTCCCTGCCCCAGACGAGCTCGGGCACCGCCTCCACGGACCGGCCGGGGACGGGCGTCTTGTGCAGCACGACCTCGTAGCGGTGCCGGGTCAGCTCGTTGTGGTCGGCGCCGCGCTTGAGCCGGATGTCGACGGCGCCGACGCTGCCGTTCTCCTCGGCCAGGGTGGTGAAGAACTCGGGGTCGATCACCAGCTCCCGCTCCAGCCGCATCGCCCGCTCGACGCCGGCGAGCATGGCCTGGTCGGCGGCCTTGTTCTCCCTGCCGAACTGGATCGCGGTGTGCAGCGCGCGGAGGGTCTCGCCGCGGCGGACGTCGCCGACGAACAGCCTGCCGCCCGGGGCGAGCAGGTCGATCGCCTGGTTGAGCACCTGCCGCAGGTAGGCGCCGTTGGGGAAGTACTGGACGACCGAGTTGAGGATCACGGTGTCGAAGAACCCGGCAGGCAGCCCGTCGGTCACGTCGGCGGGCTGTGAGCGCAGCCGTACCTTGTCGGTCAGGCCCTGGGCCTTGACGTGCTCGCCGAGCAGCGCGATCGCGGAGGGCGACAGGTCGGTGCCCCAGTAGGTCTCCACGTCGTCCACGAGCTTGGCCAGGAGCAGGCCGGTGCCGACGCCGATCTCCAGGACGCGCCGGGGCCGGTACTCGGCGATGCGCGCGATCACGGCGGCGCGCCAGCTCTCCATCTGGTCGAGCGGGATCGGCTCCCCCGTGTAGCTGGAGTCCCAGCCGCCGAAGTCGGTGCCGAACGGGGTCTCCTCCAGGTCGGTGTGCTCGATGGACTCGTGGAGCTTCAGCCACTCCTCGACCTGGCGGCCGGCCGCGTCGTCGTCGCCGCCCGAGGGGACGACGTAGGCGACGAGCTGGTCCGCCCGCGCCACGGCGACGGCCTGCGCCACGCCGGGGTGCTGGACCAGGGCGTTCTCGACCTCGCCGAGCTCGACGCGGAAGCCGCGGATCTTGACCTGCTCGTCGGCGCGGCCCAGGTACTCCACGGTGCCGTCGTCGCGCCAGCGGACCAGGTCGCCGGTGCGGTACATCCGCTCGCCCGGCGCGCCGAACGGGCAGGGCACGAAGCGCTCGGCCGTGAGCCCGGGACGGTTGAGGTAGCCCCTGGCCACCCCGGCGCCCGCGAGGTGCAGCTCGCCGGTGACCCCGATCGGCACGGGCAGGCCGTGGGCGTCGAGCACGTAGGCGCGCACGTTCCACAGCGGCCTGCCGATGACCTGCTCGCGCTCTCCGGCCATCCGGTGGTAGAGCGCGTCGACCGTGGCCTCCGTCGGCCCGTAACAGTTGTAGACGGCGGTCCCGGTGGCGCCCGCGAGGGCGTCGAGCAGCGGCTCGCTCATCGGCTCGCCGCCCACGACCAGCACCTTCGGGGGCGCCTCGGCCAGCAGGCCGGCGGCGACGAGCTGCTCGGCGAACGACGGCGTCACGTCGACCAGGTCGAGCCGGTTGGCCCGCGCGTAGGCGACGAACGCGGCGGGGTCGTAGCGGCAGTCGTCGTCCAGGACGTGCAGCTCGTGCCCGGCCAGCATCCACAGCAGCCCGGCGACCGAGGCGTCGAAGGAGATCGACGCGGCCAGCGCCACCCGGAACCGCCCGTCGCCCGCGAGCGGGCGGTACAGGCCGGCCAGGTGGTCGTGGAACAGGTTCGCCACGTTCGCGTGGGTGACCACGACGCCCTTGGGCGTCCCGGTGGACCCGGAAGTGTAGATCACGTACGCGGGGTTCGCCGGGTCCGGCGCGGGCAGCCGGACGGCGGGCGGGTCGGCGGCGCGGTCGCCGTCGATCAGCAGGGTGTCGACCCCGTCGGGCAGGTCGCCGCCGCCGAGCACGTCCGAGCGCGAGACGACGACGGCGGGCGCGGCGTCCCGCACGAGGTAGGCGATGCGGGCGGCCGGGTAGTCGGGGTCGACGGGCACGTAGGCGGCGCCCGACTTGAGGACCGCCAGGATCGCCACGATCAGGTCCGGCGAGCGCGGCAGCGCCACGCCGACCAGGCGCTCCGGCCCGGCCCCCCGCGCGGCGAGCTCGGCCGCGAGACGGCCGGCGCGGGCGTCGAGCTCCGCGTACGTGAGCGCGGCGCCGCCGGACACGACCGCGACCGCGTCGGGCGTGCGGGCGGCCTGGGCCTCGAACAGCTCGGGCAGGGTGGCGCGCGGCACCTCGTGCGCGGTGGCGTTGTTGGTGACCAGCACCCGCTCGCGCTCGGCGGGGTGCAGGACGTCCACGCCGGACACCGGGCGGGCCGGGTCGTCGGCGAACGACTCCGCCAGCCGCACCAGCCAGCCGAGGACCCGCTCGGCGAACTCCCGCTCGAACAGGTCGGTCTGGTAGTCCAGCCGCAGCTCCAGGCCGGTGCCGGGGGCCACGGCGAGCGACAGCGGGTAGTGGGTGGCGTCGGTGCCCGCCGTGCCCACGACGCTCACCATCGCGCCCATGTCGCGGTCGGCGTCGGTCGCCGGCGGGTAGTTCTCGAACACCATCAGCGTGTCGAACAGCGTCCCGCCGCCGGCCAGCCTCTGGATCTCGACCAGGCCGAGATGGTGGTGGGGCAGCAGCTCGGCCTGGGTGCGCTGGAGCCGGCCGCACACGTCGGCGAGCGAGTCGCCCGGCGTGATCCGCAGCCGGACGGGCACCGTGTTGATGAACAGGCCCACCATGTCCTCGACGCCCGCGATCTCCGGCGGCCGGCCGGAGACGGTCGCGCCGAACACCACGTCGTCGCGGCCCAGCAGCCGGGCCAGGGCCAGCCCCCAGATGCCCTGGACCACGGTGTTGACCGTGAGCCCGGCCCGGCGCGCCTGCCGGGTGAGGCCGTCGGTGAGCTCGGCGCTCAGCGTGGCCGTGACCGTGCCGGGCAGCCCCGGGATGTGGTCGCCGAGCTCCGGCACGACGAGCGTCGGCTCGTCCAGGCCCTGGAGCTCCCGCGTCCACGCCTGCCGCCCCGCGTCGGCGTCCTGCCGCGCCAGCCACTCCAGGTAGGTCTTGTACGGGGTCACCGGCGGCAGCCCGGCCGGGTCGCCGTGCTGCCGGTAGAGGGTGAGCAGGTCCCTGAACAGCGGCGGCGCCGACCAGCCGTCCATCAGGATGTGGTGGTGCGTGAGCACCAGCAGCGTCCTGCCCTCGGCGCAGCGGATCACCATGATCCGCAGCAGCGGCGGCTTCGCCAGGTCGAACCGCTCGGCCTGGTCGGCCAGGAGCAGCCGTTCCAGCTCGGCGTCCCGGTCGGCCTCGGGCAGGTCGGCCAGCTCGATCCGGCGCAGCGGCACCTCCACGTCGACGGGGATCAACTGCACCGGCGCGCCCCGGTTCTTGCGGGTGCGGAAGCAGGCCTTCAGGTTGACGTGGCGTTCCAGCAGGGCGCGGACGGCGACGCGCAGCGCCTCGATGTCGAGCTCGCCGTGGAACTCCAGGACCGTCTGCGGCATGTAGACGTCGACGGCGTCGTGGTCGTAGAGGGAATGGAACAGCATTCCCTCCTGGAGCGGCGACAGGGGCAGGTAATCGGCCAGACCTCGGCGCTTCATGAGCGGACTCTCATTCGTTGTCCCATTCGGTGGCAAGATCGTCAATTTCTTCCTGGCTCAGTTCGAGCAGCGGCAGGTCGGACGGGGTGTGGCCGCCCGCGTCACCCCGCCGCACGTGCGTGACCAGGCCCCGCAGGGCCTCGGTCCACAGCTCGGCGAGTTCTTCCACGTCCTTCCTGTCGATCCAGTCCGCCGGGAAGGTCCACGTGGCCTCCAGCCGCGGGCCGGCGGGCAGGTCGTACGTGACGGCGTTGATCTCCAGCGGGTGCCCCACGGCCAGCCGCGGGCGGGGGGCCGCGGGCGGCGCCTCCTCGCCGGCGCGCTGGATCCGGCCGAGGTAGTTGAAGGCGATCTGCGGGGCGGGCAGCCCGGCCAGCCGGGGCGCGGTGCCGGGGTTGAGGTGGCGCAGCATCCCGAAGCCGATGCCGTTCTCGGGGACGGCGCGGAGCTGTTCCTTGACCCGCTTCATGGCCAGGCCGACGGCCGGCTCGCCGGCGCGGACGGCCGCCCAGTCGGCCGGGCCGGGGTCGACGGCCACGGGGAAGAGGCTGGTGAACCAGCCGACCGTGCGCGACAGGTCGACGTCGCCGGCGATGTCCTCGCGGCCGTGTCCTTCCAGGTCCAGCAGGACGGCGGTCGGCGCGGCCGGGGCCGCCGCGCGCCGGGACCGCCACTGCGAGACGGCGAGCCCGAGCCCGGTGAGCAGGACGTCGTTGACGCGCCCGTGGAAGGCCGCGGGCACGCTGGTCAGCAGCGGTTCCGTCACCTCGGCTGGCAGGGTCACGCGCACGTCGGCCGTCCGGTCGGAGGTGTCGCGCACCGGGTCGAGCGGGCGGCTGCCGAGGAGGGGGTCCGGCGTGGCGAGCACGTCGGTCCAGAACGGGAGCTGCGCCTCCCTGGCCGGGTCGCCGGCCAGCTCGCGCAGGCGCCGCGCCCACCGGCGGAACGAGGACGGCACCGGGTCCAGCTCGACCGGCTCGCCGGCGGCCAGCGCCGTCCAGGCGGCGTGCAGGTCGGGCAGCAGGATCCGCCAGGAGACGCCGTCGACGACCAGGTGGTGCAGCACCAGCAGCAGCCGGCCCTCGCGGTCCGGGCCGTGGTCGAACCAGACGGCGCGCACCATGACGCCCGCGTCCACGTCCAGGCCGGCCACGGCCGCGTGCCCGTGCCGGGCGAGCGCGGCCTCGTCGAGCCCGCCCCCGTCCAGCCCGCCGCCGTCCAGCCCGCCCGCGTCCAGCCCGCCCCCGTCAAGGCCGGTCGCGTCCACCCGGCGTACGCAGGTCGCGGCGTCGAGGGCGCCCTTCTCCGGCACCGTGAGCCGCCACTGCCCGTCCGTCCGCGACAGCCGCATCCGCAGGGCGTCGTGGTGGTCGAGCAGCGCCTGGAGCCCCTGGGTGACCAGGTCCAGGCGGACGCCCGGAGGCGTGGGCAGGAACGCCGACTGGTGGTGGGCGTCGATCGAGCCGTGCCGCTCGGCCAGCCAGGCGATGATGGGCGTGAGCGGCACGTCGCCGACGGCCTCCGCGGGGTCCTCGGTGACCCCGGCCGGAGCCGGCCGCATGGCGGCGGCCAGCGCCTCCATCGTCCGGTGGGTGAAGACGTCCCGGGGCGTCAGCTGCCAGCCCGCCCGGTGCGCCCGCGCCGCGAGCTGGATCGTCATGATGCTGTCGCCGCCGAGCTCGAAGAACCCGTCGTCGAGGCCGACCCGCTCCAGGCCGAGCACGTCGGCGACCAGGCCGCACAGCAGCTCCTCCTGCGGGGTGCGGGGGGCGCGGTGCGCGGCCAGGTTCCGCGACCACGGCTCGGGCAGCGCCCGGCGGTCGAGCTTGCCGTTGGGGGTCAGCGGGATCGCGTCGAGGTGCATGACCGCCGACGGGACGAGGTAGTCCGGCAGCAGGGCGGCCAGGTGGGCGCGCAGCTCGTCCGGGCTCGCCGCCTCCCCCGCCGGGACGACGTAGGCGACCAGGCGCTTGACGCCCGGCTGGTCCTCGCGCGCCACGACGACGCTGGTGGTGACGTCGGCGCGCTCGTTCAGCACCGCCTCGACCTCGCCGGGCTCGATCCGGAAGCCGCGGATCTTGACCTGCTCGTCGGCGCGGCCGAGGAACTCCACCTGCCCGTCCTCGCGCCACCGGACGACGTCGCCGGTGCGGTACATCCGCTCGCCGGGCGCGCCGAACGGGCAGGGCACGAACCGGTCGGCGGTCAGGTCCGGCCGGTGCAGGTAGCCGCGCGCCAGCCCGTCGCCCGCCAGGTACAGCTCGCCGGGCACGCCCACGGGCATCGGCTGGAAGTGCTCGTCCAGCACGTACACGTGCGCGTTGAGCAGCGGCGTGCCGATCGGCGGGGCGGCGCCGGGCGGCGCGGCGGCGACCAGCGCGGCCACGGTGAACTCGGTGGGGCCGTAGGCGTTGAACATGCGGCGCCCGGGCGCCCAGCGGGCGACCACCTCGGCGGAGCACGCCTCCCCCGCCGTGACCACGGTCTCCCAGCTCGGGTACGGGCGCTCGGGCAGGGTCGCCAGGACCTGGGGCGGCAGCACCGCGTGGGTCACGCCGGCGCCGTCGATCAGCTCGGCGAGCCGGTCGCCGCCCAGGCAGTCCAGCGGGCGCAGGACGAGCGCGGCGCCCGCCGCCCACGCCATCAGCATGTTGGCGACGGAGGCATCGAACCCGAAGGAGGCGAACTGCAGCACCCGCGACGTGCCGGTGATCCCGTACCGCTCGATGTTGTCGGCGGCCAGGGACGCCAGCCCGCGGTGGGTGACCACGACGCCCTTGGGCGTCCCGGTGGAGCCCGAGGTGTAGATGACGTAGGCGGGCTGGTCCAGCGCGATCGGCGGGCGCGGGTTGTCCGCCGTGGCGGGGACGTCCTCGATCGGCACGACGGCGTGGCCATCCGGGACGCGGGCGGCCAGGCCGGGCGCGGCCAGCACGAACGCGGGCTCGGCGGCGGCCAGCACCTGGGCGATCCGCGCGTCCGGGTGGTCCGGGTCGATCGGGACGTACGCGGATCCGGACTTGGCGACGGCGAGGAGCGCCACCACCAGTTCGACGGAGGCGGGGGCGAGCACGGCGATCAGCCGTTCGGCGCCCGCGCCGCGCTCGATCAGCGCCTTGGCCAGGCCGTTGGCGCGGGCGTCGAGCTGCGCGTAGGTCAGCTCGGTGTCGCCGAGGACCAGCGCCGGCGCGCCGGGGGTGCGGGCGGCGGCGGCCTCGAACAGCTCGGGCAGCGTCCGCGCGATCCCGGGCCGGGCGGTGTCGTTCCAGCGGACCAGGACCTGCTCCAGCTCGCCGTCCGTGAGCAGCGCGGTGTGGCCGAGCGGCCGGTCGGGGTCGGCGGCGACGGCGGTGAGGAGCCGGCCCAGCAGCGTGGCCAGCCGCCGCGCGGTGGCCGCGTCGAACAGGTCGGTGGCGTAGTTCAGCTCGCCGCTCAGCCCGGCCGGGTCGCCGGTGGCGGTGCGGTGCTCGGTGAGCTGGACGAGCAGGTCGAACTTGGCCACGCCCTCCTCGAACGGCACCGGGGCGACGTCGAGGCCGGGCAGGTCTAGCGTGGCGTGCTCGTCCGGCGCGAGGCTGAGCATCACCTGGAACAGCGGGTGGCGGCCCGCCGACCGCTCCGGCGCGACCAGGTCGACCAGCCGCTCGAAGGGCAGGTCCTGGTGGGCGAAGGCGCCGAGGTCGGTCTCCCTGACCCGCGCCAGCAGCTCGCGGAACGACGGGTTGCCCGAGGTGTCGTTGCGCAGCACCAGCGTGTTCACGAAGAACCCCACCAGGTCGGAGAGCGCCTGGTCGGTGCGGCCGGCGACCGGGGAGCCGATCGGGATGTCGGTGCCGGCGCCCAGCCGGGTGAGCAGCGCGGCCAGCCCGGCCTGCAGCGCCATGAACAGGGTGACCCGGTGCTCGGCCGCGACGGCGGCCAGCGCCCGGTGGGTTTCGGCGTCGACGCGCAGCTCGGCGGACGCGCCCCGGTGCGACGACACGGCGGGGCGCGGCCGGTCGGCGGGCAGCGCGATCTCGTCGGGCAGCCCGGCCAGCGTCTTCGACCAGTACGCGACCAGCTCGTCGGCCGAGTCGAGCACCTCCCGCTGCCACAGGGCGTAGTCGGCGTACTGGACGGGCAGCGGCTCCCATCCGGGGGCCGTGCCGCGCACGCGGGCGGAGTAGGCCGCCGCCAGGTCGCGGGCGAGCGGGCCCATCGACAGGGCGTCGCCCGCGATGTGGTGCACGACGATGAGCAGCACGTTCTCCTCGGCCGACAGCCGGAACAGCCGGGCGCGGACGGGCAGCTCGGTGGCCAGGTCGAAGCCCTCGGCGGCCGCCTCGGTCAGCACCGCGCGGAGCCGCCCGGGTTCGACGTCGGCGCACGGCAGGTCGATCGCGGCGTCCGGCACGATCTCCTGGCGCGGCACCCCGTCCACCTCCGGGAACACGGTGCGCAGGCTCTCCTGCCTGGCCAGCACGTCCGCGAACGCCTGCCGCAGCGCGCCGGCGTCCAGCGACCCGGTCAGCCGCAGCGCGGCGGGGATGTTGTAGGTCGCGTTCGGGCCCTCCATGCGGTTGAGGAACCACAGCCTGCGCTGCGCGAACGACAGCGGCAGCACGTCGGGCCTGGCCACGGGCCGCAGCGGCGGCTGGACGCGCCCGGACGCCTCGGCCAGGTGCCCGGCCAGCGCGGCGACCGTCGGTGCCTCGAAGACCAGCCGGATCGGCAGCTCCACGCCGAGCACGGCGCGCGCCCTGGACACCAGGCGGACGGCCGACAGCGAGTTGCCGCCCGCGTCGAAGAAGCCGTCGTCGATGCCCACCCGCTCGACGCCCAGGACCTCGGCGAACAGGTCGCACAGCACCTGTTCGCGGGGTGTGCGCGGCGCGCGGCTGACGACCGGGGCGGCCGCCTCCGGCGCGGGCAGCGCCCGGCGGTCCAGCTTCCCGTTGGCCGTCACGGGCAGCCGGTCGATCACCATGATCACCGACGGGACCATGTAGCCGGGCAGCCGCCCGGACACGAACCCGCGCAGCTCGGCGACGTCCGTCTCCGGCCCGGCCACCACGTACGACACGAGCCTCGGGTCGGCGCCGCCCTCCAGGACGGTCGCGGCCTCCGCGACCGCCGGGTGCGCGGCCAGCGCCGAGGAGATCTCGCCCAGCTCGATCCGGTAGCCGCGCAGCTTGACCTGGTCGTCGGCGCGGCCGAGGAACTCCAGGGTGCCGTCGGGGCGCCACCGGCCCAGGTCGCCGCTGCGGTAGAGCACGCCGCCGTCGCCGAACGGGTCCGGCACGAACCGCTGCGCGGTCAGCGCGGGGTTGCCGAGGTAGCCGCGCGCCACGCCCAGGCCGCTGATGTGGATCTCGCCGGGCGTGCCGACCGGGACCGGGGCGCCGTGCCGGTCGAGCAGGTGGACCCGGCCGTCGGCCAGCGGCCTGCCGATCGGGTTGCCCGCGCCCGGCTCCAGGTCGGCCTCGGTGATCCGGTGGAACGTGGTGTGCACGGTCGTCTCGGTGATGCCGTACATGTTCACCAGGGCCGGCCGGGACAGCCCGAACCGGGACGTCCACGGCCGCAGCTCGGCGATCTCCAGCTTCTCGCCGCCGAACACCACGTAGCGCAGGGCCAGCCGGTCCAGCCGGGGGTCGCCGTCCCTGGCCAGGGCGACGAGCGAGCGGAACGCCGACGGCGTCTGGTTCAGCACGCTCACCCGGTGGCGGACCAGCAGGTCGACGAAGTCGTCCGGGGAGCGCACCTGTTCGAGGGACGGCACGACGACCGTGCCTCCGTGGAAGAGCGCGCCCCACAGCTCCCAGACGGAGAAGTCGAAGGCGTAGGAGTGGAACAGGGTCCACACGTCGCCGAGGCCGAAGTCGAAGTGCCGCGCGGTGGCCTCGAACAGGCTCGTGACGTTGGCGTGGGTGACGCCGGTGCCCTTCGGCCGTCCGGTCGAGCCCGAGGTGTAGATGACGTAGCACAGGTCGCCGGCCGATCCCGGCGCGGCCGGGGCGGTGCCGGGGTAGCCTGACACGTCGCCGAGGACGAGCGCGCCGCGCAGGTCCGCGGCGCGGCCCTCGTCGGTGATCACGATCGGCGCGCCGGAGTCGGCCAGGATGTAGTTCACCCGCTCGTGCGGCTGCTGCGGGTCCAGCGGCAGGTACGCGGCGCCGGACTTGAGCACGCCGAGCAGGGTGGGCACGAGGTCGGGGCCCCGGTCGAGGCACACGCCGACCAGCGTCTCCGGCCCGGCGCCCAGCTCGATGAGGCGGTGGGCGCAGCGGTTGGCGCGCCGGTCGAGCTCGGCGTAGGTCAGCTCGGTGCCGCCGGACACGACGGCGACGGCGTCCGGGGTGCGCGCGGCCTGCCGTTCGAACAGCTCGTGCACCCGCGCGGCCGGCGCGGTGATCTGCTCGTCGCCGCTGAAGGCGGCCATCAGCGCCTCGTCGCCGTCGGGCAGGAACGTGGCGACGGCGTCGCCGCCGGGGTCCGCCGCCATCGCGGCGAGCACCTTGCGGTACATCTGGGTCAGCCTGTCGGCGTCGGCCCTGCTGATGACGCTGGTGTCGACGCTGATCCCGATGTGCCCGACGCGCACCGCCACGCCGAGCGGGAACTCCGTCGGGCTGTCGTCGATGCTGGCCAGGTAGTCCACCAGCCCGGTGTCGACCTGGTGGAAGTCCAGGTAGACGAACATGGTGTCCAGCAGCCGCCCGCCACCGGCCAGCTCCTGGATCGCGGGCATCGGGAACTGGCGGTGCCGCCACATCGTGCGCTCGCCGGCGAAGGTCCGCTCGACGAGGTCCCGCCAGGTCCGGGCGCCGGTCTCGTGGGCGAACGGCAGCGTGTTGAGGTACATGCCGTACACGTGCTCCGCGCCGGTCACCTCGGGCCTGCCGTGGAACACCACGCCCGCCAGGAACGACTCCTCCTCGGTGAGCTGGCTGAGCACCTTGAGGTGCGCGGCCAGCAGCACGCTCTTCATCGGGGCGCCGGCGGCGTCCGCCAGCGCGCGCAGCCCGGGCTCCAGGTCGAGGAAGGAGACGACGGCCGTGTGGCTGCTCCGCTCGGCCTCGCCCGTTCCGGGCGTCACGGCGAACTTCGGGTGGCCACGGACGATGTCGCGCCAGTAAGCCCGGCTCTCCTCCGACTCCAGCGAGCGCAGCTCGGCGGCGATGAAGTCGGCGTAACGCAGCCGGGGGGCCTCCCACGGCTCCGGCTCGGCGCCGTCGCGCAGCCGCCGGTAGCAGCCCAGCAGGTCCATCAGCATCGAGTGGTGGCTCCAGCCCTCCATCACCGCGTGGTGCTCGGTGACCGACAGCCACCACGAGCCGTCCGCGCAGGTGTGGGCGGCCAGCCGGATCAGGCACGGCCGGCCCAGGTCCTCGAACGGGCGGGCCCGCTCGGCCTCGACGTAGGCGCGCATCGCCCGATCGATGCCGGCGTCGTCGAGGTCGCCGAGGTCCGCCGTGGTGACGGACATCTCCGCCTCCCGGTGGACGAGCTGCATCGGCACGCTGTACGTGGTCATGTCGATGGCCGTGCGCAGCGCCTCGTGGCGGGCGACGAGGATCGCGGCCGCCTCACGGAACGCCTCGGGGGAGAACGGCGCCCCGTCGCGGATCCGGAACGACGTGGCGTTGTGGTAGACGCGCAGCTCCTGGTCGGCCATCATCTCGGCGACCATCCCGGCCTGCACCCGGGAGAGCGGGTACGCGTCGGCGACCCCGGCGGGGACCTTGGCCCGGTCCGCCGGCGAGATCAGCTCGAACGGCCGCACGTACCCCTGTTCGGGCGCGTCGTCCTGGGGCGCGCCGACGGCGGCGGCCAGCGCGGCGACGCTGCGGTGCTCGAACAGGTCGCTGACGCCGACGTCGAACCCGGCCTCGCGCAGCGCGCCCGCGAGCGCCACCGCGCGGATCGAGTCGCCGCCGATGTCGAAGAACCCGTCGTGCACGCCGACCTTGTCCACGCCGAGCACGTCGCTCCAGATGGCGGCGATCCGCTCCTCCACGCTGTCGCGGGGGGCCAGGTAGTCGCCCCGGGTGCCCAGTTCGGCGCGGCCGGGCGCGGGCAGGGCGGCGCGGTCGAGCTTGCCGTTGTTGGTCAGCGGGAAGCGGTCCAGCACGACGAAGGCCGAGGGGACCATGTACTCGGGCAGGTCGCGGGCGAGGAACTCGCGCAGCTCCGCCGGGGGCGGGACGTCGCCGCCGTCACTGATCAGGTAGCCGACGAGCTGCTTGTCCCCGGCGGAGCCGCTCTCCCTGAGCAGGACGACAGCCTCGCTGATGCCGGGGTGCCGGGTGAGCACGGTCTCGATCTCGCCCAGCTCGATGCGGTAGCCGCGCAGCTTGACCTGGTGGTCGATGCGGCCGAGGAATTCGAGGCTGCCGTCGGGGAGCCTGCGGGCCAGGTCGCCGCTGCGGTACATGCGGGCGCCCGGGTGCGCGCCGAAGGGGTCGGGGACGAACTTCTCGGCGGTGAGCGCCGGCCGGTTGAGGTAGGCGCGGGCGACGCCGGGCCCGCCGACGTGGATCTCGCCGGGGACGCCGATCGGCACCAGGTTCCCCCACTGGTCCAGCAGGTGGACACGCAGGTCGGCGAGCGGGCGGCCCACGGCGTTGCCGGCGCCCGGCCGCAGGTCGGCCTCGTTCACCTCGTGGTAGGTGGTGTGCACGGTCGTCTCGGTGATGCCGTACATGTTGACCAGGACGGGGCCACGCAGGCCGAACCTGGCGACCCACGGCTCCAGCTCGGAGATCTCCAGCTTCTCCCCGGCGAACACGACCGCGCGCAGTCTCAGCCGGTCGAGGCCCGGGTGGCCCTGCCGGGCGAGGCCGACCAGGCCGCGGAAGGCCGACGGCGTCTGGTTGAGCACGGTCACCCCGTGCTCGGCCAGCAGGGCGAGCAGGTCCTCGGGGGAACGGGTCACCTCGCGGGGCGGCACGACGAGGGTGCCGCCGTACAGCAGCGAGCCCCACAGCTCCCACACGGACACGTCGAAGGCGTAGGAGTGGCACAGGGGCCACACGTCGGCCGCGGAGAAGCGGTAGTGCCGCTCGGCGCTCCGCAACAGCCGGACCACGTTGGCGTGGGACAGGCACACGCCCTTGGGCCGCCCGGTCGAGCCGGAGGTGTAGATGACGTAGATCAGGTCGTCGGCCGTGCCGGGGACGGCGAGGTCGTCGCCGGAGTGGCCGGCGATGAGCTCGCGGTCCCGGTCGACGTCCACGATCGTGCCCTCGTAGAACCCGGCGACGGTACGGGCGCGGGCGGCCGAGGTGACGAGCACGGGGGCGGCCGCGTCGGTGACCATGAAGCCGAGCCGGTCGGCCGGCTGGGCGGGGTCCAGCGGCAGGTAGGCGGCGCCGCACTTGAGGACCGCGAGCAGGGCGGGGACGAGGGCGAGGTCGTTGTCCAGGCACACGCCGACCAGCGAGCCGGGCCCGGCGCCCAGGGTGCGCAGGTGGCGGGCCAGCCGGTTGGCCTCGGCGTTGAGCTGGGCGTAGGTGAGCCGGGTCTGCCCGAACACGACGGCGGTCGCGCCGGGGGTGCGGGCGGCCTGCCGTTCGAACAGCTCGTGGACGCGGCCGTCGATGACCGGCTGCTCGGCGGCGCCGATCTGCAGCGCGCGCTCCTCGGCGCCGATGAAGCCGAGCGTGGCCGCCCGCGCGGCGGGGTCGGCGGCGACCGCCCGGAGGAGCCGCACGTAGTTGCCGGCCATCCGCGTCATGGTGTCCCGGTCAAACAGGGCGGTCGCGTACTCCAGCTTGGCCGGCAGCCTGTCGTGCTCGCTCTCGTCCACCAGGAGGGTCAGGTCGAAGCGGGAGAAGCGGGAGGAGCCGGGGATCGGCGCGACCGTGAGGCCGGGCAGCCGCAGCCCGGCCTTCTCTCCCTGCTGCAGGGTGAAGGCGACCTGGAACAGCGGGGTCCTGGACATGTCGCGCTGCGGCTGCAGCTCGTCCACCAGGAGGGCGAACGGGATGCCCTGGTGGTCGAAGGCGTCGGCGACCATGCCGTGGGCGTCGGCGAGCAGGTCCTGGAAGGCGGCGTCGTCGTCCCAGCGGGCGCGCAGGACGAGGCTGTTGATGCCGTAGCCGATCAGCTCGCGCAGCTCGGGGCGGGAGCGGCCGGAGACCATCGTGCCCACCGGGATGTCGGTCTTGCCGGTGTAGCGCGAGAGCAGCACGTGGAAGGCGGTCAGCAGGACGGTGAACAGCGTGGTGCCGCGGTCGCGGGCCAGTTCGCGGAGCCGGGCGGCCAGGTCGCCGGGGATCTCGAAGCCGAGGACGTCCCCGGCGGGGTCGCGGTGGCCCGGCCGGGGCCGGTCGGCGGGCAGGTCGAGCGGCTCCATGCCGTCCAGGCGCTGCCGCCAGTAGCGCAGGTGCCGCTGGTGCTCGGAGTCCTGGGCGCGTTCCCAGGCCGCGTAGTCGGCGTACTGGACGGCCAGCGGGGGCAGCGTCGGCGGGCGTCCCTCGTGGCGGGCCGCGTACAGCTCGCCGAGCTCGGCGGTCAGGACGGCCAGCGACCAGGCGTCGCAGGCGATGTGGTGCAGGACGACGATCAGCGCGTGGTCGTCGTCGGCCAGCCGGGCCAGCGTGGCCCGGACCGGCCACTCGTGCTCCAGGTCGAACGGGGCCAGCGCCTCCCGCTCGCTGAGCTCGGCGACGGCGGCGTCCCGGTCCTCGCGGGCGGACAGGTCCAGCGACGTCAGCCGCAGGTCACCGGGGGCGTCGACGACCTGGACGGGCTCGGTCCCGGCCATGCGGTAGCGGGTGCGCAGGATCTCGTGCCGGGCGAGCACCTCCCGCCACGCCTCCACCAGGGCGGCCACGTCGAGCGGCCCGCGCAGCCGCCACGCGACGGGGACGAGGTACTCCGGGTTGCTGGTCTCCAGCCGGTTGAGGAACCAGAGCTGCTGCTGGCCGAACGACAGCGGAAGACGCGCGTTGCGATCGGCCAGGGGTATGCCCGCGGCGGGTGATCCCCGGCGCGCTCGCCGGGCTTCAAGGCTCCGGCGGATCAGCTCCTCACGAGCGGAATTCGAGACTGGCTCGTTGCTCATCCCCGTTGCTCCCTAGACAGGTGGTCGGCCATCAGAGAACGAGCCTTGGATCAGCGCCTATACGGGCCCTATACGGGGGCGCCCGTCTCACGGCGCAGGCTCGCGGGGCGCATGTCGGTCCACACGCGCCCGATGTGGGCGAGGCATTCCTCGCGGGTCCCGGTGAACCCCTCGGGTCTCCAGCCGGCCGGGAGAGCCCGGTCGGCCCACCAGATCGAATGCTGTTCCTCGTCGTTGAGCACGACGAGGAACGGGGCGGCGGTTCGCTGCTCGGTCATGGGGAACTCCTCGCTGCGCGGCGCCGGTGCGCCGGCGTTGTCGCGAGGAGTCTCGACACCTCCGCCATATCCGCCCTATACGGACGTCTCCCGATTACTGGTCTTTCTTGATCACTGGGCCGGGGCGATCTCGCGGAAGCCGATGCCGTCCATCTGGATGGAGGCGGCCGTCATCCGGGCCAGGGCCGCCTGGCGGTCCAGTGAGGAGTCCTCCCGCACGGCGAAGTCCAGCGCGAGCGCGCGGACCAGCGGGTGGAAGCGGTACTGCGCGGACATCCCGTGCGTGCCGGGCACGCTCTCCAGCAGCCGGGCGTCCAGCAACTGCTCGACCAGGTCGCGGGCCCGGGTGACCTTGGTGTCGAGGACGACGGCCGCCATCCACAGCGTGAAGGCGGGCACGTCGAGCAGCACGAGCAGCCGCAGGGCCCGCTGGGTGTCCGGCGCCAGCGCCAGGTAGCTGCGGCCCAGCCGGTCCCTGAGCGTGGCGTCGGCGGCGCCCAGCTCCGCCAGCCGCTGCCGGGGGTCGGCCAGCCGCTGGGCGAGCTGGCCCAGCGACCAGTGCGGCTTGGCCACCAGGCGCATGCCGGCCAGGCGGACGCCCAGCGGCAGCCGGCCGCAGAACGCGGCGATGCGCGCGGCCTCCTCCGGCTCCGCCTGGACGCGGTGGGCGCCGATGATCCGGCCGAGCAGGTCGACGGCGTGCCGCTCGGCCGGCACGTCCAGGTCCAGTGCCGGCATCCCGGCGAGCACCAGCCGCGTCCGGCCGGTCACCAGGACGGCGCTCCTCGGGCCCGGCGGCAGCAGCGGCCGGACCTGCTGCTCGCCGGCCGCGTCGTCGAGCACCACCATGATCCGCTGGTGGATCATCCGGCTCCGGTAGAGGCGGACGCGCTCCTCGAACGAGGCGGGCACCGCCGAGGCGTCCACGCCGAGCGACAGCAGCATCTCGCCGAGCGCGTCGAACGGCGACACCGGGCGGGCCCGCAGCCCGCCGAGGTCGACGAAGAGCTGCCCGTCCGGGTAGCGGTCGAGGACCTGGTAGGCGACGTGGACGGCCAGCGCGGTCTTGCCCACCCCGGCCATGCCGCCGACGACCGAGCCCACCGTGACGCCCTGGCCGCCCTTGCTGCCGAGCGAGGCGCTGAGCTCGGCGGACTCCGCGGACCTGCCGGTGAAGTCGCCCACGTCGGGCGGGAGCTGGCCGGGGCGCAGGCGCGTGGTGACCGTCGCGCGCTCCCCCGCCGCGTCGAGCGCCGGGTCGCCGACGAGCACCTTGCCGTACAGCTCGCGCAGCTCCTGGCCGGGCTCGGTGGACAGATCGTCGGCGAGCAGGCCGCGCAGGTCCTCGTAGACGTTGATCGCGTCGGCCTGCCTGCCCGAGCGGTGCAGGGCCAGCATGAGCTGGCCGCGCAGGCGCTCGCGCCACGGGTGCCTGGACACCAGCCCGGTCAGCTCCGACACCAGGCCACTGTGCCGGCCCAGGAGCAGGTCGGCGTCGACGCGGTCCTCCAGGGTGGCGAGCTTGGCCTCCTCCAGGCGGGGCCGCTCCACGGCGGTGAGCAGGTCGGTGGCGCCGGACAGCGCCGGGCCGCGCCAGAGCGCCAGCGCCTCGCCCAGCACGCGCGCCGCCTCGCCCGCCGCCCCCTTCTCCAGCAGGTGCCTGCCCTGCCGGGTGAGCTTCTCGAAGACGAGCAGGTCCACCGCGTCCGGGTCGGCCTCCATGAGGTAGCCGGGCCGCTGCCGGGTGATGGAGACGCCGAGCTTCTGCCGCAGCCGCGAGACGTAGATCTGGATCTGCGCCTCGGAGGTGGTGGGCAGCTCCTCCCCCCACAGCATCTCCGCGATCCAGGAGTCCGACACGATGCGCGAGCGCGACAGCAGGAGGATCGCCAGCAGCGTACGGATTTTGGTGGCGCTGAGTTCGACCGGGCCCGACGCCCCGCTCACCGTTATCGGGCCGAGTATGCGAAAGTGCAGCACCCCATCACCTTTCATCACGAAGCTCGTCTCGGGTCGTCACCGGCGCCCGTGCCTGGCCAGCCGCCGGGGGATCACGTCGAAGGTGCGCGAGTCCTCGTGCCGGGCCAGCAGCTCGGCGAACATCACCTCGCCCGCCTCGCCCGCCGACCGGGCGGGCGCCCCGAGGCGGGCGGCGATCCGGCGCAGGGCGACCCGCTGCCAGGCGGCGCCGAAGTCGCCGGCCCGCGCCGCCGTCACCCCCGCGCACGCGGCGGCGGCCAGCGTGAACGCGTACTGCTCGGCCAGCGCGAACGTGGCCGCCGAGGCCGTCACGGTCCGCTCGCCCGGCGGCAGCTCCTCGCAGCGCGTGCGCAGCTCGGCCAGCCGGTCGAGGAAGAACGCCCGCAGCTCGGCGTCCTCGATCCGCGACAGCGCGGCGGTCAGGCTGTCGCGGCCCCGCGCGTCCGGCGCCAGCCTGTCGAAGTCGAGCTCGGGCAGCGCGGAGCCGAGGTCGAACAGCTCGTCCGGCCCGGCGTCGGCGCGCAGCCAGCTCCGCCGCGCCAGCCGGGGCAGCTGCGGGATGATCGTCGCCAGGCAGGCGGCGCTGCTCGAATGGGCCAGCGCGGCCACGGCGAGATCCCGGTGATACTTCTGGAAGATCCCGTAGGGGCCCTCCCGCAGGTACGAGCGCGCGCCGAGGATCGTGAAGAGGTCGTAGGAGGCCGAGTCGAGCAGGGCGCACACCACGTACTTGCAGGCCGCCGCGAGCACGCTGGTCTGCTCGGGCAGCAGGTGCAGGGCGCGCCCGGCCACCGCGCCGAACGCGTCGCACACCAGGAGGTCGGCGAAGACGCCCACCAGGCAGTCGCGGGTGACCGGGATGTCGGCCACCGGCCGGCCGTAGAGCACCCGCTCCCCGGCGAAGCTCAACGCCAGCCGGAGCTGGGTGTCCAGGGCGCCGAGCGCGATGGCGGGCAGCGCGATCCGCGTCACCTGGAAGGCGCGCAGCGCGGTCTCCAGGCCGGTGCCGGGCTCGCCGAGCAGCGCGTCCGCGGGCACCCGGCTGCCCTCGAACGCCACCCCGGCCAGGGGGGTGGCGCGCAGCCCGGACGTGTGGTGGCGGGGCAGGATGCGGTAGTCGCGGGTGCCGGCCAGGTCGACCAGCAGCATGGAGTGGCTGCGGCTGCCGGGATCGTCGCGGGTGCGGGCGAACACGGTGACGGCGCGGGCCCGGCCGATGTTGTTGATGAGCTGCTTGGTCCCGGTCATCACCAGGCTGTCGCCGTGCGCCTCGGCGCGCATCGACATGCGCGAGAAGTCGGCGCCGTGGGCCAGCTCGGTGAACGCCGCCGCCGCCCGGTCGCCGCCGAGCAGCCGCCCGGCCAGCCACTCGCGCTGGGCGGCGTCGCCCGCCGTCCATACCGGGACCGCGGCGATGAAGCTCGTCACCCCGTAGCCGATGCCCAGCGTGGGATCGCGCCTGAAGACCGCCCGCATCTCCTGGACGAGGCCGTTCACGTCGGCGAAGGCGCCGCCGAGCGAGGCCGGGACGAACCGGTCGGCCAGCCGCGCCCCGTCGAGGACGGCCTCCCCGGCGGCCAGCAGCTCGCCCCGCTCGTCGGCGGCCAGGACCGCGGCGAACCCGGTGGGGTTCGCCGCGTTCCAGGGGTCCCCGAAAAGCTCGTCCAGCGTCGTCATCGGCACCACTGTCATCGGCACCACTCGAGCACGGCCATGGCGCTGTGCAGCTTGTTCTCCGCCTGGTCGAAGACGATGCTGTGCGGGCCGTCGATGACCTCGGCGGTGACCTCCTCGCCCCGGTGGGCGGGCAGGTCGTGCATGAACGCCGCGCCGGGGCTCGCCCGCCACAGCTCGCCGGTCACCTGGAAGGGCGCGAACGTGTCACGCCAGTCCGGGTCGGGCTTGGCGGTGCCCGTGGTCTGCCAGCGGGTGGTGTAGACGACGTCCACGGCCTCCGGCAGGTCCCGCATGTCGTGCCGTTCGGTGACCACCTTGGGGTTCACCCGGGCGAGCACGTCGTCGGCCAGGCCGTAGCCCGGCGGGGTGCGCAGTTCGAGCTCGACCGCGTCGTACCTGCTCAGCGCGAGGGCGAGGGCGGCGGCGGTGTTGTTGCCCTCGCCCACGTACAGGATGCGCAGGCCCTCGATCGCGCCGAAGCGCCACAGCAGCGTGGTGAGGTCGGTCAGCGCCTGGGTGGGGTGCTCGGTGGCGCTCATCGCGTTGATCACCGACATGCGGTTGTCCGCGGCGTACATGCGCATCTCGGCCGGGTCGCCCGCGGTGCGCATGACGAAGACGTCCAGCATCCGGTTCAGCACCTTGGCGGTGTCCTCGACGGACTCGCCGGTGTTGGTCTGCAGGTCGTTCGGGCCGAAGGCGATCGTGCGCGCGCCCAGGCGCAGCGCGCCCGAGGTGAAGGCGGTGCGCGTCCTGGTGGAGGTCTTGCTGAAGTAGATTCCGACGATCTGGTCGGCGAGCGGGTGCGTGGTGACGCCGCCGTTGCGGAAGTCCAGGCCGCGGCGGGCCAGGTGGCGCAGGGCCTCGTCCGAGAGGTCGTCGATCGAGATCAGGTGCTGGGGCGTCATGCCGTTTCCTCCACTCGGAAGTCCTCGTCCAGCAGGACGGCCTCGACGCGGCCGGCCAGCAGGGCGAGTTCGGATTGCTCGAAGACCTCGCGGGCGCCGAGCTCCACGTCGAGCTCCTCCCGGACCCGGGAGATCATCTTGAGCACCTGGAGCGAGTTGCCGCCCAGGGCGAAGAAGTCGTCGCGCGCGCCCACCTTGTCGACGCCGAGCACGTCCTGCCAGATCTCGGCCAGCAGCGTCTCCACCGTGGTGCGCGGCGCGACGAACCGCGCCGCGCCGGTCTCCTCGCGTCCGGGCAGCGGCAGGGCGGCCCGGTCGAGCTTGCCGTTGACGGTCAGGGGGATGCGGTCCAGCGCGATGACGGCGGCGGGCACCATGTAGTCGGGCAGGCTCCGGCCCAGCGCCTCCTTCAGCTCGCCCACGTCGATGCTGTCGCCGGCCGGTTCGACGTAGCCGACCAGCGCCTGGTCGCGCACGACGACGACCGCGTCGCGGACGCTCCGCTGGCCGAGCAGCGCCGCCTGGATCTCGCCCAGCTCGATGCGGTAGCCGCGGATCTTCACCTGGTCGTCGGCGCGGCCCAGGAACTCCAGGCTGCCGTCCGGGTTGCGCCTGGCCAGGTCGCCGCTGCGGTAGAGCCGCCCGCCGCCGGGGGCGGGCAGGAACCGCTCGGCGGTCAGCGCCGGCCGGTTCAGGTAGCCGCGCGCCACGCCCGGGCCCTCGACGTGGATCTCGCCGGGCACGCCGACGGGCGCGACGCCCCCGTGCTCGTCCAGCAGGTGCACGGTGAGGTCGGCGAGCGGGACGCCGATCGGGCTGCCGTGGTCGTCCGGGCGGATCTCGTGGAGCGTGGTGTGGACGGTGGTCTCGGTGATCCCGTACATGTTGATCAGCCGTGGGCGTTCGGCGCCGAACCGGCGGATCCACGGCGTCAGCTCGCCCACCTCCAGCTTCTCGCCGCCGAACACCACGGCGCGCAGCGCGAGCTCCCCCACCCGGGGGTCGTCCTCGGCGGCGAACGCGACGAGCTGCCGGAAGGCGGACGGCGTCTGGTTCAGCACCGTGACCCGCTCCTCGCGCAGCAGGTCCAGGAACCGGTCCGGGTCGCGCACCACGTCGCGGGGGACGACGACGAGCCGGCCGCCGTAGAGCAGCGCGCCCCACATCTCCCACACCGAGAAGTCGAAGGCGTAGGAGTGGAAGAGCGTCCACACGTCCTCGGGGCCGAAGGCGAAGGCCGCCTCGGTCGCGCCGAACAGGCGCAGCACGTTGGCGTGCGTCACCTCGACGCCCTTGGGCCGCCCGGTGGAGCCCGAGGTGTAGATCACGTACATGACGTCGTCGGGCGCGACCGGCGTCCGCGGGTCGTCGGGCGAGGAGCCGGCCGGGAACGCGTCGAGCAGCACCACCGGCCCGGTGACCCGGTCCGCGAGATCCCGCGTGGTGACCACGAGCGCGGCGGCGGCGTCCTCGATCATGTACGTGAGCCGCTCGGCGGGCTGGCCGGGGTCCAGGGGCAGGTATCCGGCGCCCGACTTCAGCACGGCCAGCAGCGTGACGATCAGCTCGGGGCCGCGTTCCAGGCAGACGCCGACCAGGCCGCCCGGCCCGGCCCCGAGGGCGCGCAGGTGGCGGGCCAGGTGGTTGGCCCGGCCGTTCAGCTCCGCGTACGTCATGCCGTCCACGGCCGGGGCGCCGGGGGTGCGCGCCGCCTGCTCCTGGAACGCCTCGTGCACGCAGCGGGAGGGCGGGGCGGCGCGGCGCGCGGGCTGCTCGAAGTCCGCCAGGTCGACGGCCGACAGCCGGGTGCGCGGCCGGGCCGCGACCTCGCGCAGGAGCTTGAGCAGGCGGCCGGCCATCCGCGTGGCGGTGTCCCGGTCGAACAGCGCGGTGGCGTACTCGATCGAGGCGAGCACCGAGCCGTCCGGCCGCCGCTGCGCGAGCAGGCTGAGGTCGGTCTTGGCGATCAGCCACGACCCGGCCATCACCTCGGCGTCCGCCGCCTCCAGCGCCGTGTCCGTGTGGCCGACCTCGTGCAGGTCGAAGGTGACCTGGTAGATCGGCGTCCGGGTCAGGTCGCGCTCCGGCTGGAGCTCCTCCACGAGCCGGTCGAAGGGCAGGCGCTGGCGGGCGAAGCCGGCGCGGCAGACCTCGTTGACGCGGGCCACGGCCTCCTCGAAGGAGGGGTTGCCGGTCAGGTCCATGCGCAGGGCGAGGGCGTTGAGGAAGAACCCCACGACGTCGGCGAACTCGGCGCGATCGCGCCCGGCGACCGGGGTGCCGACGGCGAAGTCCCGCTGCCCGCTGTGCCGGGAGATCAGCATCGCCCAGGCGGTCAGCAGCACGGCGACCAGCGTGGCGCCGCGCTCGCGCCCCCACGCGGCCAGGGTGTTGGCCAGGTCCGCCGGGATGTCGAAGGTGACCAGGGCGCCGCGTGGGTCGCGCTGGGCGGGCCGGGGCCGGTCCGTGGGCAGGTCGAGCGCGGGCACGCCGGCCAGGTGGTCGCGCCAGTAGGCGAGGTCGCCGGCGAGGCTGTCCTCGGTCAGGGTGCGGCGCTGCCAGGCCGCGTAGTCGGCGTACTGCAGGGGGGCGGGCGGCAGGTCCTGGCCGGCGCAGAGCGCGCGCAGCTCCCGGTCGAGCACCACGGTCGACCAGCCGTCGCTGGCGATGTGGTGGACGGTGATCAGCAGCAGGTCGCCCGCCAGCAGCGCCCGCCACACGGGCCCGCGTTCCAGGTCGAAGCCCCGGGCGAGCTGTTCGGCGACCAGCGTCGCGGGGTCCTCGCCGGGGGCGGCGACCCGCAGCTCGACCGGCGCGGGGGCGTCGACGACCGGCCGGGGCTCGCCGTCGGCCGGGACGTAGCGGGTGCGCAGGATCTCGTGCCGCTCGGCCAGCCGGTACAGGGCGGCCCGGACGGTGTCCGGGTCGGCGTGGTCCAGCCTGACGAACAGCGGCGCGACCCACTCGGGGCTGCCGGGCTGGATCCGGTCGAGGAACCACAGGCGGCGCTGGCCGTAGGAGACCTCGGCGGCGGCCCCGCGCCGGGCCGGGCCGACGCGCTCGTCCCCGGGGGCCTGCCGGTCCAGGAGCTCGGCCTGGCCGGACACCGTGGAGATCGCGTACAGGTCGGGGACGGGCACGCCGAGCCGGTTGGCGAGCTTGGTCAGGAGCAGCGAGGTGCCGCCCCGCTGGAAGAAGTCGTCCTCGGCGCCGATCCGCCCGACGCCCAGCAGCTCGGACCAGACGGCGGCGACCCGCCGCTCGGCGGGGGTGCGCGGCGGCGTGTGGGCGGCCTCCTCGGCGGGAGCCTTCAGCGCCGCGCGGTCGATCTTCCCGCTGGGCAGCACAGGCAGCCTGTCGTGCAGGACGTAGCGGGTCGGCACGTGGGTGTCGGGGAGCACGTCGCGGGCGAACAGCCGCAGCTCGGCCGGGGCGACGCCGCCGGCGACGTGCGCGACCAGGCGTCCCTCCGACGCGACGACGGCCACGGCCGCCACGGCCGGATGGCCCTGGAGGACGGCCTCGATCTCGCCGGGCTCGACCCGGACGCCGTTGACCTTGAGCTGGTCGTCGAGGCGGCCCATGAAGTGCAGCACGCCGTCCTCGGACCAGCGCACGAGATCGCCGGTGCGGTAGAGCCGTTCACCGTCGCCGAAGGGGTCGGGCACGAAACGCTCGGCCGTCAGGGCGGGCATGCCCAGGTAGCCGCGGCCGACGCCGGGCCCGCCCGCGCACAGCTCGCCGGGCACGCCGATGGGCGCCAGGCCGCCCTCCTCGTCCAGGACGCGCACCCGCATGCCGGAGATCGGCCGGCCGATCGGCACCGCCTCGCCGTCCTGGTCCGGGTCGACGAGGTGCGCGGTCACGTCGATGGCGCACTCGGTGGGCCCGTAGGTGTTCCACATCGCCAGCCCCGGCAGGGCGGCGGCCCGCGCCAGCCCGGCGTGCAGCGGCTCGCCGGCGCTGAACAGCAGCCGCAGCGAGCCCAGGTCCGCCCAGCCGGGCTCGCGGACCAGCTCGCGCAGCAGCGACGGGACGACCTGGAGCACGGTGATGCCGTGCTCGCGCGCCATCCCGACGAGCGTGGCCGGATCGCGCTCGGCGCCCGGCGGCGCGACGACCACCGTGCCGCCGCTCACCAGCGGCCCGACCAGCTCCCAGCCGGCCGCGTCGAAGGTGACGGACGTCTTGTGCAGCAGCCTGTCGCGCGGGCCCAGCTCGTGCGTCCGCGTCGTCCACAGCACCCGGTTGGCGATGCCCCCGTGCGTCACGACGACGCCCTTGGGCCGCCCGGTCGAGCCGGAGGTGTAGATCACGTACGCGGCGTCCGCGCCGGAGACCGGGACGGGCGCGGCCTCCGGGGTGGGCAGCGAGCGCAGCAGCTCCGGGGTGAGCACGATGGCGGGCCGGGCGTCCCGCAGGATGCGGTCGCGGCGCTCGCGCGGGTGCTCGGGGTCGGTCGGCAGGTAGGCGGCGCCGCTGCGCCACACGCCGAGGACGGCGACGATGAAGTCGGCGCCGCGCGGCAGGTTGAGGCAGACGACGTCGCCCCGGCCGATGCCCCACCCGCCCAGCAGGTGGGCCAGGCGGGCGGCCCGGCGGGCCAGCTGGGCGTAGGTCAGGGTGCGGTCCCCGTCCACGACGGCGACCGCGTCCGGTGTGGCCGCCGCCTGCCGCCACACCAGGTCGCCGAGGAGACCGTCGCTCACCGCAGGCTCCGCGGGCGCATGTCGGTCCAGACCTGCTCGATGTGGCGCAGGCACTCGTCCTTGGTGCCCTGGGTCCCCTCGGCCTGCCAGCCGGAGGGCAGGTCCCGGTCCGCCCACCAGATGGAGTACTGCTCTTCGTCGTTGAGCACTACCAGGTACTTGTCGCTCATGGCGGACTGCTCCTTCACGCGGGTTGCTGAAAGGCCTCGACGGCCAGCCCGGAGCCCCGGGCGACGGCCTGCTGGAACACGTACCGGGCCAGCGCCAGGTCCAGCGCGCCGAGGCCGAACGGGGAGAAGATGATCGGTGAGTCGCCGCCGGGCAGCGTGGCGGTTCCGCGCAGCAGCCCGCCGAGCGTGGCGTGGACGAACGCGCGGTCGCCCGTGGCCTGCTCGGCCAGGTGCGGCGAGGTGCGCTCGCGCAGCACGTGGTCGACGTCGTCGACGACGTTGCGCGCGGCCAGGACGGTCTCCGGCGTGAGGTCGCGCAGCGACAGGTGCAGCACGACCGTTCCGGGCCGGGCCCCGTCCAGGGTCAGGTGCGGCTCGACGGCGGTGGTCGCCAGCGACACCACCCCGGCCGCCGCGACGGCCTCGGCGGCGGTGGCGGCGACGCGTACGCCGAGGCCGGGCAGCAGGGCGCGGGCGCGCTCGCCGAACTCCTCGGCGCGCTCCCGCGACAGGTCGAAGAGGGTCAGCTCCGTGACATCGGGCAGGAACCGCAGGACCTCGAGGTTGATCAGACCGCAGCCGATCACGGCGATCGACCGTACGGGGTCCGGGCCGGTGAGGGTGCGGGCGGCGACCGCCGCGGAGGCGGCGGTGCGCGCGGCGGAGATCTGCGCGCCCTCCATGAAGGCCACCGGCCGGCCGGTGTCCATGGAGTTGAGCACGATGGTGGCGCTGGCCCGGGGCAGCCCCTTGCCGAGGTTGCCGGGGAAGGACGCCACCCACTTGATGCCCGCGACGGGCTGGTCGCCGCCCACGAACGCGGGCAGGCCGATGATGCGGTTGGCGCTGTCCCCGGGGAAGCGCAGGAACGTGGAGTGGGGCACGACCGTCTCACCGGCGTCGTGCTCGCGGTAGGTGTCGCGTACCAGGTCCAGCACGGCGTCCTCGGCGCCGTGCAGGATGTCGCGCACCTCGTCGTGTCGGATGACCAGCATGGGTCAGATCCCTTCCTTCCACAGGTGCGAGACCTCGCCGAAGGTGCGGCGCACCCACTCGTCGGAGTAGATAGTGTCGAGGTAACGATCTCCGCCGTCCGGCAGCAGCAGCACGCACGTCGACCCGGGCGCGATGTCCCGCTGGGTCGCGGTGAGCGCGGAGACGATCGCGCCGGACGACGCGCCGGCCAGGATGGCCTCGCGTTCGGTCAGCCTCCGGCACCCCACCACGCAGTCCAGGTCCGACACGTGGACCACGCGGTCGGCGGCGCCCTCGCGGAAGAGGGCCGGGCGGATCGCCGCGCCGTGGCCCGGCAGCAGGCGGGGGCCCGGCGTCTGCCCCTCGAAGATCATGCTGCCGATCGCGTCCACGGCGGTGATCTCGACGGACAGGCCGTGCTCGGCGACGTAGTCGGCGCAGCCGACCAGCGTGCCGCACGAGCTCACGGGGACGAACAGGTGGTCGATCTCCCCGTTGAGCGCCTCGGCGATCTCGCGCATCGTCTGGACGTGCGCCCGCGCGTTCAGCCGGTTCCCGTACTGGTTGGGGTGGAAGGAGTTCGGAACGCTGTCAAGGAGCTCGCGCACCCGCTGGATCCGGCGCGGCAGGTACTCGCCGGTGTCGGGGTCGGGGAACTCCACGACCTCGACCTCGGCGCCGAATGCCCGCAAAATCGCGAGGTTCTGCTCCGTGGTCCTGGCATCGACGACACAGATGAATCTGAGGCCGAGGTAGCGGCAGATCTGCGCCATGCCGATCGCCAGGTTTCCCGAACTGGACTCCACCACGACGGAGATCCCTGGAACGAGATCACCTGCGTCGATGGCCGCGCTCAGCATGCTGAGCGCACTGCGGTCCTTGAGGCTTCCGCCGGGATTGAACCGCTCCAGCTTCGCATACACCAACAGTCCGGGGACCAGCCGTTCGAGTTCGACAAGCGGCGTCCCACCAATAGCCGAAATAATTCCAGTCGTGGTGGATATTGGCACAGCGCTGGCTCCGTCCATGAAATTGCGCCGGTTCCGCAACCAGAACCAGCCAGCTCACTATCCGGGCACGCCGCTATATCTCGCCTATATTCCGCGTGCGGAGAAATGGAGCCGGTCAAGCCGGGCGACGCCGTCAGCGGTTCTCCGCGACGGTGGAGTCGAGCACGTCCAGGGCGTTGGCCCGGAGCAGCTCCCGGACGAGCTGGCGGTTGACGCCGCCGTCAGGCGTGACCGGGAACTGGCCGGGCCTGACCAGGACCACGCCGACCCGTTGCAGCCCGAACCGCAGGGCGAGCCGGTCGCGGACGGCGCGGACCAGGCCGTCGCCGGCCCGGCCGCCGCCCGGCTGGGCGACCACGACGATCTTCTCGGCGGAGTCGGGCGCGGGGAAGGCGGTGCAGGCCACGAGGGTGCCGAGGTCGAGGAGGCTGCGTTCGACCCGGCCCAGGTGCAGCGGGCGGCCCTGGAAGAGGACCAGGTCGCGGGAGGTGCCGGTCACGTGGAGGCGGCCGTCGACGGTGGCGCCGAGGGTGCCGCTGCGCACGAACCCCTTCTCCCCGGTCGCGGTGCTCTGCTCGAAGCGCTCGGCGCTGAGCCGGTCCCTGCGCCAGTAGCCCGCGGCGACGTGCGGCCCGCGCACCCAGATCTCGCCGACGGCGCCCTCGGCCGCCGGGACGCCGGTGAACGGGTCGACGATGAGGAGCTCGTGCCCGGCGGGCCGGCCGAGACCGGCGAGCCGGGGCCCGTCGGCGCCGGGCAGCAGCAGGCCCTTGTCCAGCGCCCGCGTGTCGAAGCCGGGCGCGGCCAGGGCCTGGCCCGCCGCGCCGATCGAGGCGATCATCGTGGCCTCGGGCAGGCAGTAGGCGGTGCGCAGGGCGTCGGCGCGCAGCCCGGCGGGGCGCAGGCGGCCGGCGAAGTCGTGCAGCATGTCCGGCTCGATCGGGGGCAGCCCCGTCATCTCCAGCACGAGCAGGTGACGTAATCGCGACAGGTCCAGCGTCGAGCACTCCTCGTCGGTCATCTCGTGCAGGCACTGGTCGTAGCCGAAGCTCGGGGCCGCGCTCACCTCGACCTGGTGGCGGTCGAGCAGGCGCAGCCAGGCGAGCGGGTCGACGCAGAACGTCTCGGGCGGCAGCAGCACCGCCGTGCCCCCCGACAGGAGCGGCGCCAGCAGCATGGAGAACAGCCCGAGCCCGTGGTGCAGCGGCAGCCAGCCGCCCGTGCGCGTCCCCGGGCGCAGGCCGCAGGCCTCGGCCAGGGTCTCCACGTTGTGCAGCAGGTTGGTGTGCGACAGCGGGATGCCGACGGGCTCGCCGGCCAGGCCGCTGGTGTAGTGGAGCAGGGCCGCGTCGTCGCCGGACCGCATGGGCTCGACCCAGTCGGCCGGGTCCTCGTACGTGACGCCGTCGGTGGCGACGCAGGCGTAGGTGCCCAGGTCGTCGTGGGTCAGCCAGGCGTGGATGGCGTCGGCGTGGGCCGTGTCGGTGAGGACGAGGTGGGCGTCCGCGTCAAGCGCGACGCCGGTCTGCGTGCTGAGATGGTGATCCGCGTGCGTGGGGAGCGGCAGCGGCACCGGGACGACGTCGGCGTAGAGGCAGGCCAGCAGCGCCCGCACGAACTCGATGCCCGTCGGGTAGCAGAGCAGCACCCGATCCCCCGGTTTGCACACGGTCTGCAGCCACGACGCCACCTCCCTCGCGGCCAGGTGGAGATCCAGGTAGCCGATACGAGTTTCGCCGTCCCCCTTGAATATGACCGCGTCAGCCTGCGGCCTTTCCTCGACGTGACGAAGCATCGCCCCGAAAACAGAAATATCCCCCATACGAACTCCCCTTGCAGGCTCACAAGGATGGGACCTTGCGCCCGATCGGGCCAAACGCAACTATACCCATCATTCGGGACAGACCCCAGAAACCAAAAGGGGGGAACAATATTCTATTAGGGGTTGCGGGGCGCCTTTGTCAGCCAATAACAATGAGCATGACTCATGCTTCACCGAAGGCCAGTAAACGCGCCACCTCACTCTCGTCCACCGCCGGCAGCCTGCCGATCGGCGAATCCGGACCCGACTCCACCGCCTGACGGAGCCGCCCGGTGAAACGCTCGATCGTGAGCCGGTCGAACAGGGCGGCGTCATACTTGACCACGGCGGTGAACAGCGCGCCCGCCCTGCGCACATCCACCATCAGCTCGAACTGGCCCTCCATCTGCGCGAGGTCGAGAACGGCGAACCGCAGCCCCCGGTAGGTCGTCACCGGCCCCTCGATCGAGCCGTCGGCCGCCAGCGGCAGCGGCGGGTCCATCGCGTCCATCGACAGCAGGTTCACCGCGAGCTGGTAGGGCAGGCCCCGGCCCGGCGTCAGCTCCCGGATGAGCGCCGACGGGAACTCCCCGTGCGCCGTCGCCGCCACCAGCTCGCGGTGCGCGGCCACGGCGGCCTCCCCCAGCGTGGTCCCCGGGCGCAGCCGCGCCCGCAGCGGCACCGTGTTGGCGAAGCAGCCCACGACGTCGCGCGCCCGCCCGGCGAAGCGGGTGCTGATCGGGCAGCCGATGAGGAAGTCGCCGCCCGCGCCCCGCCGGTGCAGCGCCGCCTGCACCCCGGCGACCACGAGCGCGAAGGGCGTCACCCCCAGCGTCCTGGCCTGCTCGATCAGGCGCGCCCCGGTCTCCTCCGGCCACACGACGGTCACCGAGGCCCCCCGGAACGCCCCCGCCGGCCGCGCCCGGTCGGCCGGCAGCCCCCCGGGCTCGGCGCCCTCGCAGACGCCGCGCCAGTAGCGCTCCAGCCGCGCCCGCCGGGGCGAGCCCAGCAGCTCGCGCTCGTGCCGGACGTAGTCGCCGAAGGTCCGCGTGATCACCGGCCAGCCGGGCTCGTCCTGCTCGTACGCCCACAGCAGGTCGCGCAGGATCATCCACTGCGACATCGCGTCACTGACGATGTGGTGCGCCGTCACCAGGAGCACCGACCCGCCCGCGCCGCGCACCAGCGTGACCCGGAACGCCCCCACGCCCAGGTCGAACGGCTCCCCCGCCGCCCGCGCCGCCGCGGCCCGCAGCTCGCTCTCGTCCACCGCCCCCAGCTCGGTGACCGTGAACGGCGGCGGCCGATCGGCCACCGACCGCCGGGGCGCCCCGTCGACCTCGTCGAACACCGAGCGCAGCACCTCGTGCCTGGCCATGACGGCCGAGGTGGCCCGGCGCAGCCGGTCGAGGTCCAGCACGTCGTGGACGCGCAGCGCGACGGTGATCAGGTAGGCCGTGCTCTCCGGCGCCAGCCGGTACAGGAACCACAGGGCCTGCTGGCCGATCGTCAGCTCCATCAGGCCGCTTCCGCGTGAAGGTAGTCGGCCAGCGCGTTGACGGTCGGGTGGTCCCACGCCACGGTCGGCTCGACGACCAGCCCGAACTCGTCCTCGATGTCGCCGCTCAGGCTCATCGCGAACACCGAGTCCAGGCCCACCTCGACGAACTTGACGTCCGGGTCGATCTCCTCGGGCGTCCGCTCCACGTAGAACGCGACCCGTGCGCGCAGCCAGTTGCGGATGTGGTCAAGCGTCATGGTCGACTCCTCGCAGGAAGGAAAACGTGCGGCCGCGCCGCGTCAGGTCCAGCAGATGATCGGTGGCCGCGTCCGGGCGGTCGAAGACCCTGGCCAGGCAGGCGCGCAGCCACACGTCGTCCAGGGCGTTGTCCGCCCACAGCCGTACGCAGGCCGCCGCCGCGTACAGCCGGGCGTACTCGCGCGCCAGGCCGAACAGCTCGGGCGGGACCTCCCGCCCGCGTGGCCGCCACCCGGCCATCGCCTCGTGCAGCCGGTCGGCCCGCTCGCGCAGCTCCCGCGGCGCGTCCGGGTCGCCGGCCAGGCTCTGCACCAGGCTGCAGCCGTCACGCGCGGCCAGGCTCAGCCGGGCCGGGTCGAGGGGCGGCAGCGGCTGCTTCAGCCCGGTCGCCGCCGCCAGCCCCGCCGCGTCCACGCGCCCGCGCCGGTAGCCGCGCACCAGCGCCGGGAACTGGTTGACCAGCGTGCCGAGGTTGACCCAGGTGTTGCCGTCGAAGACGCCGACGATGGCGTGGTCGCGCCAGATCTTCTGGAAGGGCCCGTCCGTCAGCAGCGCGCGGGCGCCCAGCACCTTGGCCAGCCGCTGCAGGGTCCGGTCGATCAGCGTGGGCACGTAGTACTTGACGACGGCCGAGACGAGGCTCTGCTCGCCCGTGAGCGAGTGGATCGACCGGGTGGAGACCACGGTGACGGCCTCGGCGACCAGCAGGTCCACGTACGAGTCGGCCAGGGCGCGGGTGGTGAGGGGCAGGTCGGCCAGCGGCCGCCCGTACATGTGGTGGTGCTCGGCGAAGTCCAGCACGATCCGCAGGGCGTGCTCCCCCATGCCCAGCGACATGCCGCCGCACAGCGTGCGGGTGAGCTGCAGGCCCTTGAGCAGGACCTCCAGGCCCGTTCCCGGCTCCCCGACCATCGCCTCCTGCGGCACCACGGCGCCGGTGAAGGCGATGCCGCTGATGTCGGCGCCGCGCACGCCGTGGGTGGCCACCTTCGGCAGGCACCGGTAGGCGTGCGCGGGCAGCGTGTCCTTGTCCACCAGGAAGAGGCTGAACCCCCGGGCGTCGCCGCTGTCGCCGGTCCTGGCGAGCACGCACACCACGTCGGCGCGGGTGGCGTTGTTGATCAGCCACTTCTCGCCGTCGAGGCGGTAGCCGCCGGGGACGGGCGTGGCGGTGACCTCCCCGGCCAGCACGTCGCTGCCGTGGTCGCGTTCGGTGAGCGCCAGGGAGACCACGGCGCCGCCCGAGACGCGGGCCGACAGCGCGGCCACCTGCTCGGGGGTGCCGCCGACCCAGGTGGCCACCGAGCCCAGGTAGGTCTTGCAGTGCGCGAGCGCCACGGTGAAGTCGCGGCCGGCCAGGCTCCTGATGAGGGCGAGCAGGCGTTCGGCGGGCACGCCGGGCAGGTAGTGGCGTTCCGCGCCGAGGTCCGTCAGGGCGCGGCAGATCTCGCCGGGGAACTCCTCGCGCGCGTCCAGCTCCAGGCAGCGCTCGACGGTCAGCACCGGCGGCAGCACCGGCTCACCCATCGGCGCTCTTCCGGTAGCGGGCGGTCACCGCGCGGGACAGGGCCTCGTGGTGCGCGGTCAGCCCGCCGGAGGCGAAGAGCTGCCTGGTGACCTGCCGACGGATCTTGCCGCTGGTCGTCCTGCGGATCTCGCCCGGCCGCACCAGGCACACGTTGGCCGCCCCGACGCCGAACCTGCGGCTGAGCGCCGACCTGATCTCCTCGACCAGCTCGCCGGGCGAGGCGAGCGCCCGCGACCTGACCTCCTGGACGACGACGATCTCCTCGCGCGGCACGGCGACGGAGAAGACGCACGACGGCATGTTCTCCACCGCCGCGTGCACCCGGGTCAGCGCGCGTTCGAGGTCGTGCGGGTAGAGGTTGCGGCCGTTGACGATCACCAGGTCCTTGATCCGGCCGGTGATGTAGAGCTCGCCCTCCAGCAGCGCGCCCAGGTCGCCGGTGCGCAGGAAGCCGCCCTCGCCCGTGGCGGTGGTGCCGCCGAAGGTGCGCCGGGTCTCCTCGGGCTTGCGCCAGTATCCGGCGG
Source organism: Nonomuraea sp. NPDC049725 (assembly GCF_040674795.1). Classification (NCBI taxonomy): domain Bacteria; kingdom Bacillati; phylum Actinomycetota; class Actinomycetes; order Streptosporangiales; family Streptosporangiaceae; genus Nonomuraea; species Nonomuraea sp. NPDC049725. The sequence goes on from NZ_JBFANJ010000002.1 coordinate 728,738, forward strand.
CCACGCCGGGGCCGCGCACCCAGATCTCGCCGACGCGGCCCTCCGGCAGCTCCGCGCCCGTGTCGGGGTCGGCGATGAGGACTTCCAGCGCCTTCGGCCGGCCGCAGCCCACCAGCGCCCTGCCGGTCGCGGCCGGGTCCAGCGTGTCGCGTTCCAGCGCCCACGGGTCGACCGTGGTCACGACCGGGGCGTGCCCGGGAGCGGTGCCGGAGATGAACAGCGTGGTCTCGGCCATGCCGTAGCCCGCGGTCAGCGACTCCGGCTTGAGCCCGGCGGCGGCGAACCGGTCGGCGAAGCGCGTGAGCGTGCCCGCGTCGATGGGCTCGGCGCCGTTGCACACGTGCTTCCACGAGGACAGGTCCAGGTCGCGCAACTGCTGGTCGGTGACGCGGCGTACACACAGGTCGTAGGCGAAGTTCGGCGCCGCGCTGACCTCCGCGCCGTGCCGGCCGATGAGGTCGAGCCACTGCCACGGGTGGCGCAGGAAGTCGGTCGGCGACATCAGCACGGTGCTGCCGCCCAGGTGGAGCGGCAGCAGGAGCATGGCCACCAGCCCCATGTCGTGGTGCATGGGCAGCCAGCTGCAGAACCGCGCGCCCTCCCGCAGGTCCAGCAGCTCGGCGCCGACCCGCAGGGTGTCGACCAGGCTGCCGTGGGTGACCATGACGCCCTTGGCGTCGCTGGTCGAGCCGGAGGTGTACTGCAGGAACGCCAGCGTCTCCGGCCCGGTCGCGTGCGGGCGGGGCAGCGGCTCGCCGTACTGGGCGGCCTCGGCCACCAGGGCGGGCTCGCCGTCCGCGAGCGCGGCCGTCAGCGACCCGGCGAGCGACGCGGAGGTGAGCACCAGGGCGGGCTCGGCGTCGGCGGCCACCGCGAGGACCCGCTCGCGGTGCAGGGAGGAGGCGTCGGGGAACGGCGCCGGGACGGCCACCACGCCCGCGGCCAGGCAGCCGAGGAAGACCTCGACGAACTCCAGGCCGGCGGGGTAGCACAGCAGCACCCGCTCGCCCGGCTCGACGCGCCCGGCCAGCCAGCCGCCGATCCGGCGGGCCGCGAGGTCGAGCTCGCCGTAGGTGAGCGCCTTCTCACCCCGCCGGTCGTGGAAGAGCACGGCGCGCCTGCCGGCGAACTCGGCGGCGTGCCTGCTCAGCGTGCTCATGAAGTCCATGGAGCTCATCCCCTCCTCCTCTCAGCCACAGCCACCGGGGTGGTCCTCCGGCGGGTACGCGTCCGCCTCCTGCTCGCCGGCCGACTCGGCGAAGGCCGCCTGCCGGTCCAGCCCCCAGAACCTCTCCCGCCCGTGGACGAAGAACGGCACGCCGAAGACGCCGTCGCGGTCGGCCGTCCGCAGCGCCTCGATGCCCCGTTCGCGCAGCTTGGGGTCGTCCGCCGCGCCGGTCAGCGCGGCCTCGTCGAGCCCGAGCGAGCGCCCGAGCTCGGCGACCACGCGCGGGTCGCACACGTCGGCCCCCCGCTGCCAGCGCAGCTCGGTGACGCCCGCCGCGAACTCCTGCCCCACGCCGTGGTCGGCCGCGACCAGGTAGGCCAGGTGCGGCACCTCCCAGCGGGGGCCGCGGTCCAGCGGCCAGCTCGGCTCCAGGCCGCGCGCCCTGGCCAGCCGCCGCACGTCCTGGAGGATGTACAGGTGCTTCTCGCGGGACATGGCCGAGTAGCCGAACCGGCCGCCGGCCGCGTCGAGCTCGCGCAGCGTGGCCTCCTCCGGGTCCCAGTACGGGATCCAGTCCAGCCGCCGCGCCAGGCCGGGCCGCTCGGCGAGCAGGTCGTGCAGGGTCAGCCAGGAGTACGGGCTGCGGAAGTTGAAGTAGAACCTCACAGCGCCATCCCCCCGTCGACGCGGATGACCTGCCCGGTGATGTAGGCGGCCCGCTCGGAGGCGAGGAACGACACGAGCTGGGCGACCTCGTCCGCGGCGCCGAAGCGCCCGAGCGAGATGCGGTCGCGGAGCTGGGCGGTGGCCTTCTCCGGCAGGTCGGCGGTCATGTCGGTCTCGATGAAGCCGGGCGCGACCACGTTCGCGGTAATGCGGTAGCGGCCGACCTCCTTGGCCAGCGCCTTGGTGAAGCCGATGATCCCGGCCTTGGACGCGGCGTAGTTCGTCTGCCCGACGTTGCCCGCCACCCCGGCGACCGACGACATCGTGATGATCCGCCCGCCGCCGCGCTTCATCATGCCGAGGACGACCGCGCGCACGATGTTGTGGGTGCCGCCCAGGTTGACGTCGAGGACGTGGTCCCAGTCGTCGTCGGGCAGCAGCGCGAGCGGCCGGTCGCGGGTGATCCCGGCGGAGGTGACGACCGTGTGCACCGGGCCGAGCTCGGTCTCCACGTCGGCGGCGAAGGCGCGCACCGCGGCCCGGTCGGTGACGTCGACCTTCCTGATCAGGGCGCGTACGCCGTGCCGCTCGATCTCCTTGGCGGCCTCCTCGGCCGCGTCGGTGTTGGACTGGTAGCAGAGCGCGACGTCCTGACCGTCCGCCGCCAGGGCGACGGCGGCGGCCCGGCCGATGCCGCGCGAACCTCCGGTGACCAGGGCGACGGTCATGCCAGCACCCCGATCGGCCGAGTCGTCTCGATCATGGTTCCCATCTCCTGCACGACCTCCGAGCCGACCAGCGACTCGCCTTCCATGACGGCGTTCTCGCCGACCTTGCGGACCATGCGCACCCGGTGCTCGATCACCTGGCCGGGCCGCGCGGGCCGGTGGAAGCGCACGTTGCGCATGCCGCCGGCCAGCACCACGTCCCCGGCCAGCACGTCGGGGTTGGGCGACTCCCACAGCGCCAGCAGCGCCGCGGCCTGCGCCCAGGACTCCAGCAGCAGCGGCCACGGGTAGTCGTAGGCGACGGGCCCCGCCTCGTCGCCGATGCCCTCGTAGCAGGGCTCGGTGCAGGTGACGGCCTTGACCGCGACCAGGCTCTCGCCCGGCGTGACGGCGACGACCCGGTCCAGCAGGAGGATCGGGAAGCGGTGCGGGATGACCTTCCGGATTTGGTCTACGCCGATCTCCCCGGGGCCGCTCATGGCGTCTCCCGGTAGCGCACCTGGAGCCGGGCGGTCTCGCCGCGCTCGGTGCTCACCACCGCGGCGAACCCCTCGCCCTGCTCGGCGACCTCCACGGTCATCGTGTCGCCCGGCAGGACCGGCCGCAGGAACCGCCCGCTGACGATCTCGCTCAGCACCAGGTCCGCGCCGAACTTCGCGCGGATCGCCTGGTCGGCCACCTCCAGCACGCCCACGCCGGGGAAGACGGGGAAACCCGGGTAGTGCCCGGCCAGCACCGGCAGCCCCGGATCGACGCGCACGCCGCCGTCACGCGGCGTGCCCGCCGGCAGGATCGCGCTCACCGTCCGGCGCCTTCCGCCAGCAACCCGCACAGCAGCTCGTACGTGCTGGACAACGAGGTGATCCCGGCCATCTCGGTCTCGTCGATCTTGACCTGGAACCGCTTCTCCAGCGTCACCGCGATCTCCAGCGCCATCAGCGAGTCCACTTCCAGGTCCTGGACGAAGTGCGCGTCGTCGGTGACCTCGTCGACGTCGATGTCGAGCGTCGTCGCGATCACCTTCCGCAGTTCGTCCTTGTCCACCAGGGAGGCGGTCATGTCGTGCTCCTCTCGGTCGTGCACAGCCTGTCGACGATGTCCTCGACCAGGTCCAGCCGGTAATCTCCGGCCCGGAAGCCCGCGTCGGACAGCAGGGTTCGATGGAAGTCGGCGTTGGTCACCACGCCCTCGCAGCTGAACTCGCGCAGCGCCCGGTCCATCCGCCGCAGCGCGACCTCGCGGGTGGGACCGGTCGCGATGATCTTGGCGAGCAGCGAGTCGTAGAACGGCGGCACCACGTACCCCTCGTACAGGTGGGTGTCGACACGGATGCCGGGGCCGCCGGGCAGCCGCAGCCGTTCGACGCGCCCGGTGCTGCCCGCCCAGTCGCGCGCCACGTCCTCGGCGTTGATCCGCACCTCGACGGCGTGCCGACCGAGGTCGGGACCGCGCTGCCCGAAGGGGAGCGCCTCGCCGCGGGCGATCCTGATCATCCACTCGACCAGGTCGATCCCGGTGCGCTCCTCGGTGACCGGGTGCTCCACCTGGAGGCGGGTGTTCATCTCCAGGAAGTACGGCTCGCCCTCGTCGGACACCAGGAACTCCATAGTGCCCGCGCTGACGTACTCCACCGACGTGGCGCCCAGCACGGCGGCGGCGCGCAGCCGCTCGCGCAGGTCGCCGGGCAGCGACGGGGCCGGGGACTCCTCGGCGAGCTTCTGGTGCCTGCGCTGCACGGTGCAGTCGCGCTCGCCGAGGTCGACGACGTTGCCGAAGGAGTCGGCGAGGATCTGGACCTCGATGTGCCGGCCGCGCGGCACGTACCGTTCGAGGTAGATGCGGTCGTCGCGGAACAGCGTCCGGGCGACCGCCCGCGTCTCCTCCCACGTCCTGGCGAGCTCGCCGGGATCGCGGACGACGCGCATGCCCCGGCCGCCGCCGCCCGCGACCGCCTTGAGGATCAGCGGGTAGCCGATCCGGGCGGCCTCCTCGGCGGCCTCGTGCGCGCTCTCCACCGGCCCGTCGGAGCCGGGCAGCACCGGCACGCCGCACGCCCGCATCGCCGCCCTGGCGTCGAGCTTGTTGCCCATGAGCGCGATGTGCTTGGCCGACGGCCCGACGAACGTGACGCCCACCTCGGCGCAGGCCGTCGCGAACAGCGGCTCCTCGGACAGGAAGCCGTAGCCGGGATGCACGGCGTCGGCCTCGCTCAGCGCGCACGCGTACAGCAGCGACGGGATGTCGTTGTAGCTGCGCCGCGCGGGCGCGGGGCCGATGTGCACGCTCCGGTCGGCGATCCGCACGGCCAGGCTGTCACGGTCGGCGGACGAGTACGCGACGACGCTGCCGATGCCGAGGTCGCGGCAGGCGCGGACGATGCGGACCGCGATCTCGCCGCGGTTGGCGACCAGCAGACGCTCCACCTCAGCCCACCGCCCCCAGCTCCATGAGCGGCTGCTCGAACTCCACGACGTCGCCGTCGGCGACGTTGACTCGCAGCACCACGCCGGCGCGCCCGGCCACGACCGGGTTCATCATCTTCATCGCCTCGACGATCGCCACCTGCTCCCCGGCCTCGACGTGCTGGCCGACGGTGACGAACGGCGGCTGGTCGGGGGCCGGCCGCTGGTAGAAGACGCCCATCAGCGGGGCGGTCACCGCCGTGGCGGCCTCCTCGCGGGGCTCCTCCTCCTGCCGCGCCACCGCCGCCGGGGCTTCCGCGGCGGCGGCGGCCGGGGCGGAGCGTTCGATCTCGATCGTGACGTCCTCGCCCCTGACCACCAGGCGGCGCACGTCGCTGCCGCGGACCAGATCCAGGATCCGGCCCGTGGCCTCGACGGTCGCGCGGAGATCAGTCATGGTCTTCTCCCTCCGTGCTCCACACCCCGTAGGAGCGCAATCGGCCGCGGCGCGCGGCCACCAGGTCGTCGATCGGCACGCCGAGCAGGTCGCGCAGGTGCCGGGCCAGCGTGGGCCCGAGGTTCCGCTCGGGCACCACGGCGTCGACGACCCCCAGCGCCCGCAGGTCCGCGCCGCGCAGCTTCAGCGCCCTGGCGGTCTCGGGGGCCCGGGCGGCCGTCCCGTACAGGATCGACGCCGCGCCCTCGGGGCTGATCACCGAGAAGACGGCGTGCTCCTGGATGAGCAGGCGGTCGCCCACGGCCAGCGCGAGCGCCCCGCCGCTGCCGCCCTCGCCGGTGATCACTGACAGGACGGGGGTGCGCAGCCCGGCGGCGAGCAGCAGGCACTCGGCGATGGCGCCGCTCTGGTTGCCCTCCTCCGCCGCCACCCCCGGGTACGCGCCCGGGGTGTCGACCAGCGTCACCACGGGCAGCCGGTGGCGCTCGGCGAGCCGGAACAGGCGCATGGCCTTGCGGTAGCCGGCCGGATGCGGCATGCCGAAGTTGCGCGCGACGTTCTCGGCGGTGTCGGCGCCCTTGTGGTGGGCGACGACCACGACGGGCAGGCCGTCGAGCCGCGCCAGACCGCCGAGGATCGCCGGGTCGTCGCCGCCCTGGCGGTCGCCGTGCAGCTCGACGAAGCCGGTGAACAGCTCCTCCACCCGGCGGCGGGCGTTCGGCCGCCCCGGGTCGCGGGCCAGCCGGACCGTCTCCCAGGCGTCGAGGTCCCCGGCCGGCGGCTCGGCGGGCGGCTCGGCGGGCGCGGCCGCGTCGCGCTCCCCCGACAGGATGCCGAGGACGCGGTCCAGCAGGCCGCGCAGCTCCTGACGCCGTTCGACGCGGTCCACGTGGCCGTGTTCGAGCAGGAACTCGGCGGTCTGGAAGCCCGGCGGCAGCTCCTGCCTGATCGTCTGCTCGATCACCCGGGGCCCGGCGAACCCCGCCCTGGCCCCCTCCTCGGCGACGATGACGTCGCCGAGGCTGGCGAAGGAGGCGGCCACCCCGCCGTAGACCGGGTCGGCCAGCACGCTGACGAACGGCACCCCGGCCTGCCTGAGCGACCGCACCGCCTCGGCCGTCTTGGCCATCTGCAGCAGCGACAGCACGCCTTCCTGCATGCGGGCGCCGCCCGAGGCGGAGACCACGACCAGCGGGACCCGGCCGCGCAGGGCGTCACCGGCGATCCTGGCCACCTTCTCGCCGACGACCGAGCCCATGCTGCCACCGAAGAAGGCGAACTCCATGACGGCCAGCGCGACCGGCCGCCCGCCGAGCGTGGCCAGGCCGGTGACGACGGCGTCGTTGAGCCCGGTCCTGGCCTGGGCGCGGGCCAGCCGGTCGGGGTAGGCGAGCCGGTCGGTGAAGCCGAGCGGGTCGAGCGGGGCCAGGTTCGCGTGGCGTTCGGTGAAGCTGCCCGGGTCGGCCAGCATGGCGACGCGGTCGAGCGCGCGCACCGGGAAGTGCCGGCCGCAGTTCGGGCAGGTGTGCTCGTGCCTGGCCAGCGCCTCGTGGTGCAGGAGGACGGCGCAGCCCTGGCAGCGCAGCCAGGTGCCCTCGGGCAGCGCGTTGATCTGCTCCAGCACGGTCATGCGGCGCGCTCCAGCCGCACGGCCGTGCATCCGACGACGCCGTCGCGGTCGACCGAGGTCACCAGCGTCACGGCTCCGGACGGCCCGCCGGTGAGGGCGGCGGCGAGCTGGAACGCGGACGCGGCGGAGGCCGTGTCGCCGAGCGCGTCCCGGCAGCTCCGCCGCTCGGCCTGCGGGCCCACGACGCCGTCGAGGGCGGCGTCCTCCGACTCGGCGCCCGAGGAGACGACCAGGCCGACGTCCTCGGCGCGCAGGCCGAGGTCGTCCAGCAGCCCGCGCACGCACGCGGCCAGGATCGCGCGGACCTCCACCGCGCGCTCGTAGGCCATGAAGCGGGAGCCGAGCACGGCCGCCAGCGGCTCGCGGGAGGCGGCGAGCGCGGCCTCCCGCGACTCCAGCAGGAAGATCGCGCAGCCTTCGCCCGGCGGGACGTCCCGCTGGCCGACGTGCCAGGCGAGCCAGCCGCGCTGCTCGGAGTACTCCTCGACCGCGCCGCACAGCACGGCCTGGCACCGGTCGCGGCGCAGCAGCCGGGTGGCGTAGTTGAGCGCCAGCAGGCCGGTGGCGGCGCCCCCGGCCACGGTGGCGTTGGGGCCCTTCAGCCCGTGCCAGATCGCGCTCTGCCCGGCCGCCCGGTTCATCACCGTGTTGGGGAAGCGGGCCGGGTCGACGTGGTAGGGCTTGTCCCCGGTCAGCGACTCCTCGGTGAAGTCCATGATGCTCTTGATGCTGCCCGAGCTCGTTCCGAGGACCAGGCCGACCTGGTGCGGGTGCTCGGCCACGGGGGTGTCGAGCAGCATGCCGACGCCCGCCACGGCGATCGCGGTGGCCCGGTCCATCGCCCGCGTCCCCTTGGCGCCGAGGACGGCGCGGACGTCGAAGTCCGGGATGAGGCAGGCGTCGGCGTACGGCCCGCCGGAGGTGGCGGTCGTCGGCCGGTCGCCGGAGGCGAGGCCCGCGGCGAAGGCGTCGACGCCGAGCCCGAACGGGGATATCACGGAGCATCCCGAGATGACCAGCTCATCCATCCTGCCGAATCCCTTCCTGAGATGCCCAGGAGCCGCCCGCGGCCAGCAGTTCGCCGCCGTCGACTCCGATCGTGTTGCCGGTGATCCACGAGGAGGTGGTCGCGGACAGCAGGACCACGGCCTCGGCCACGTCCTGCGGGGTGGTGAGCCGGTGGTGCGGGTTGTTGCGCGCGCTGTCGCGGCTGAACTCCTCGTGCTCCGGGATGCGGCGCAGCGCCGGGGTGAGGGTGACGCCGGCGCGCAGCGCGTTCACCGCGACCCCGCGCGGGGCCAGCTCGCAGGCGAGCTGCCGCACGTGCGACTCCAGCGCCACCTTCGCCGCCGAGACGGCACCGTAGCTGGGCAGGTGCTGCACGGCTCCGGCGCTGGTCATCGCGTAGACCTTGGCCCCGGGCCGGAGCAGGCCGGCCGCGCACAGGTCCTGCACCCAGTACAGGAGGCTGTGCGCCATGACGTCCATGGTCATCTCCAGCTGGCGCTGCGTGAGCATGGGCCCGCCGGTCTGCTCGGGCAGGTATCTGACCAGCGTGCCGAAGGCGAGCGAGTGCAGGAGGATCTTCAGCCCCGCCCCGTCCGTCAGCTCGCCGAGCGTGCCGACGAGCTCGTCCCTGGTGGACTTGCGCGCGGCGTTGAGGTTGTGGAAGCGGGCCTGGACGCCGCAGGCGGTGATCTCGTCGGCCAGCTCCGCCACGGATCGGGCCGCGGCCGCGGTGTCGAAGTGGACGCCCACCACGTTCATGCCCTGCTGGGCCATGGCGAGGGCGCACGCGCGGCCGATCCCGCTGGATGCGCCCAGCACCAGGCCCCAGGTCTTGTCGAGTGAGGTCAGCATGCCGGTACCCCCGGGAGGAAGGCGCCGAAGGCGTAGTGGCCCTCGGCCGTCGCGGTGATCACTAAGGAGTTCTCCCGCGCGGTGCGCAGGAGGTCGGACAGCAGCGTCATGGGCCCCAGGCAGCCGCCGGCCGCGGGCTCGGAGACGACCGGCACCACGCCGTCTCCGGCGATGGCGACGGCCCGGATGACCGCCTCGGCCACGGGCGAGCCGTCGACGACCGCGTGGACACGCGTCGGCCTGACCCGCTCGACGACCGCTTCGGCGTCGGCGAGCAGCCTGCGGCGTCCCTGGTCGGAGGCGACGAGGTCCGGCGGCGCGAACGCGGTGCGCGCCAGCACGCGGGGCAGGTGGGCGGCGCCCGGCTCGACGACCAGCGCCACCGCGCCCGTGCCCTCCATCGCGGCCACGACCATCACGTCGGCCCGCCCGGCCGCCAGCGCGCGCCCGCCCAGCTCGATCGCCTCGAACCCGGCGACGTGCGGCGACGTGCAGGTCAGGCTGAACGCCTTGAGCTCGTGCTCGCCGGTCACGCGGGCGGCCAGCGCGTTGATCGCGAAGTAGGGCGCCATGGCCGGGCTCAGGTCCTCCTGGCCGGTGGCCGTCATGGCCTGGGCGAAGTACTCGCGGACGGCGGTGTTGGAGCCGACCGCCACGCCCCGGCGCTCGGCCGGCGCGTGGTCGAGCCGGCCGCCCCCGGCCACCGCGCGCCGCGTGGCGGCCAGCAGGTAGCGGGAGGCGGGCAGCAGGTACTTGTAGCCGCGCCGGCCCAGCTCCTGCGAGACGTCGGACGGGGCGTGGACCTCGCCCGCCCCGGTGACCGCGATCATGCGGCCTCCAGCACGAACGAGGCGTTGGCGCCGCCGAAGGCGTAGGCGTTGACCAGGACGCGCGGGACCGGCAGCGGCACCGGCGCGTCCACCGGGAGGTAGACCTCGCAGCGCGGGTCCTGCTCGTCGAGCGGGACGTTGGCCGGCACGGCGCCGGCCCGCAGGATCAGGCAGGCCATCACCGCGCCGATCGCCGCCGACGCGCCGCCGGTGTGCCCGAGCAGGGCCTTGGCGCTGTAGAGCGGCACCCGGTCGGCGGCCGTCCCGAGGACGGCGCGCAGGGCCTGGCTCTCGACCAGGTCGTTGAGCACCGTGCCGGTGCCGTGCGGAATGACGCAGCCGGGCTCGTTCCCGGCCAGTGCCTCGCGCATGCCGCGGATGATCTGCTCGCCGCTCGGCTCGGGCGCGGTGAGGTGGTGCGCGTCGCAGCTCCACCCGCTCCCGGTCAGCTTCGCGTACGCCTGCGCCCCGCGCCGGTGCGCGTGCTCGGCGTTCTCCAGGACCAGGATGCCGGTGCCCTCGGCGAGGATCGTGCCCTGGCGGTCCCGGTCGAACGGGCGGCACCGTACGGGATCCACCGCGCCCAGCCGGTCGAACGACGCCCAGCCGACCCGCGAGTAGGCGTCGGCGCCGCCGGTGATCACCACGTCGGCCTCGCCGGTGCGGATGAGGTCGGCGGCCAGGCACAGCGCGAACCCGCCCGCCGCGCAGGCGTTGCTGACGCTGATGTTGGCGCCGAACGCGCCCAGCAGCCTCCCCACCGCCGAGGCCACCTGGAAGTCCGGGCTCCCGTCGGGGCCCGCCTCGCCCAGGCAGGAGCCGAGGACCACGCCGGCGCGCAGGTCGGGCCGCAGCTCCAGGCCGGCGTCGTCGAGCGCCTCCCCCACGGCCGAGGCCGCCAGCGCCACCGCGCCGGACGCCACGCCCGGGACCCGGTGGATCAGCGGGTGGCGCATGACGGCCGGGGTATCGGTCAGCCGCTGCGGCACCGGCGGCGCCGCGGCGGTCATCGCGGCGCTCAGGGCGGCGGCGCCGTACCCCTGGCACGTCACCGCGCCCACCCCGGTGACCAGGACGTCCGTCATGACGGGCGGTTGGTCAGCGCGTCGTGGAGCCGGTCGTCGAGGTCGACCAGGCTCCATTCGGACCTGCCGGTCAGCCGTGCGTAGCCGTGGGTGATCCGGCCCGTCGCCGTCCGGACGAGCACGCCGTCCCGCAGCACGTAGCAGTCCATCCGGCTGGTGTACGTCAGGCGCTTGAACACCTCTTCGACGGTGTAGACGACGTACAGCTCCTCCTCCATGAGGGCCTCGTCGAGGATGGTGATGCGCGAGTGCGGCACGGCGGGGATGAGCCGCTGCTCGTCCAGCAGCCGCTTGACCGACACCCCCCGGTCGGCGAGGAAGCGGTCCACGACCTCCTCCATCAGCCGCAGGTAGCCGGACATCTGCAGCCGCTCGGTGAAATGGCAGTAGAAGTACGGGATGCGCCACTTCCAGGCGAACGCGTTGCGGCCCGCGGTCAGGTGGTCCTCCACCGTCACGCCCTCGGGCAGCCGCTCGCCCGCCCCGCCCTCCCCCAGCCGCTTCACCACGTACGGCGCCAGCTCGGCGGGGGCGTCCTTGACGTCCTCGCCCCACGGGTCGAGCCGCAGCGCCACGGTGGCCCGCGCGTGGATCGCCTTGCGCGCGTCACCCTCGGCGGTGATCTTCACGGTGTACGACATGCCGTCGGCCGCCACCTCGGCCACCGCCACGTCGTCCACCCGCAGCGCGCGCAGGATCCGCGTGTCGATGTCCACGAGGTCCACGCACAGGCCGTGGTCGTGATACAGGTCGGTGACCCGGAGCCCGGCGCCGCGCAGGTGCTCCAGGACGGCCTCCTCCACCAGGTAGTTCAGGTGTTTGAAGCCGATCCAGGTGCCGACGTTGGCGCCTTCGTACCGGGGCCTGAGCCGGGTGGTGTTCACGTGATCTCCAAGGTGTGCGCGGAAACGAAGTCGCCGACGAGCTCGGCGAAGGCCTGTGCTTGCTCGATCATCGGCAGGTGGCCGGCCGCCAGGGTCTCGAAGCGCGCCCGGGGCAGCGCCCCGGCCAGCGCCCGCCCGTCACGCGGCGGCGCCGCCCGGTCGTCGCGCCCGCTGACCACCAGGCACGGCGTGGTGACCGCCGCCGTGTCCACCAGGGGCGAGCGCAGGTACGCCTCGAAGAAGCGCATCCAGCTGTAGGGGCCGAGCCGCTCGCGGAGCTTCACCGCCATGTCGTGGCGCGTGTCCGGGGGCAGCCGGTCGCCGGAGGTGACGCGCAGGCCGTGATCGAGGATCGTGTGGAATCCGGCCAGGTAGCTCTCGATGGTCGCCCAGTCGAACTCGGCCGGGCTGGCCCGGTAGAACGGCGCGACCAGGACGGCGGCGCCGACCTTCAGCCCGCGGGCCAGCGACTCCAGGAGCAGGTTGGCGGCGAAGGAGTGGGCGATGACGACCTCGGCCCCCTCGGCCGCGTCCGCCACCCACCGGCCGGGGTCCGGCTGGAGGGTCCACTCCCGCGTCCCCACCGCCGACCACGGCAGGTCGGCCTCCCACAGCTCCAGGCGGGGCGGGGCGAGCGCGGCGAACGCGTTCCAGGTGGCGGGGCCGCCGCCGAGCCCGTGCAGCAGCACCGCCCGCACCCCGGGCTCCGCCGGTCCCTCCCTCCGCAGCCTCAGGGCCCGCCCCTGGCCCGCCGCCCGGCCGCCGATGGCGGGCCGGGGCGCGAGCGCGGGATGGGTGCTGGTCATCGGGCGGCTCCCGCTCCCGTGAGGACGGTCGCCGCGGCGGCGTCCACGCCCTGGGTGGTGGCCAGGACGGTGCCGCCCGCCCTCTCGCTCAGCCAGGCGGCGCCCGTCACGCACTGCACGACGCCGAGCGCGCCCGAGGCCGGCCCGAGCAGGGCGGTGAGATCCTGCTCCTCGGCGCTCTCCACCCGGTCGCCGGGCGCCGTCTCCGGACGGCACCACAGGTCCACCCGGTCGCCGGGCACCCCGGCGGGCAGGCCGCCGAGCACGTCGCCGACGGCCCGGGCGTGCGTCTCCCGCCTGGCGTGGCGTCCCAGCCGGGCCATCGCCGTGGCGCCGCGCTCACGCGCGGTCTCCGCCGACTCCAGCACCAGGGCCGCCGCCCCGTCGAAGGTCGGCCCCACCAGCTCGGCGACCACCGGGTTGGCCGGCTCGACGCCGATCACCAGCATGTGCCGCACCCGTCCCGCCCGGACAATGACGCCGGCCCAGGAGACCGCGTCCAGCCCCGAGGTCGCCCCGTTGCACAGGGTCAGGTTGACCCCGCGCAGCCCGTACGTGATCGCCACCCAGGAGGCGGTGACGTTGCTGGCCGTCCCCGGCAGCGCCATCGGGCTGGTCGCGGTGTAGTCGTGCGCGGCGATGGCCGACACCGTGTCGCAGACGGTGTCGAGGTTGCCGTAGTTGGAGCTGACGACCACGCCCACGCTCTCGCCGGGCACCGCGAGGCCGGGGTCGAGCAGCAGCCCGGCGTCGGCCAGCGCGTCCCGGCCGGCGCACAGCGCGAGCTTGGTGGCCCGGTCCTTGTAGCGCAGGCCGCGCCCGGTCAGGCTCGCCGTGGGGTCGGCGGACGCCTCCGGCACGGCGGGCCGCAGCAGGCCGGCCGGGCCCGCCACGCCTCTGATCGCCGTGCCCGCTCCTGTGATCAGCATGTCCTCGTCCGGGGTCGTCATGGGCACTCCGCTTCCGGGGTCGTCATGGGCGCTCCACCACCGCGACGGCGTTCAGCCCGCCGAACCCGAACGCGTTGACCTGCGCCAGCCGCAGCTCGTCGCCCACGGCCTCGTCGCGTACCAGCCGCAGGCCGGCCATCTCGTCCATGACCTCCCGCACGCCCACCACCGGCGGGATCGTGCCGGTGCGCATCGACTCCACGGCCACGAGCAGGCTGTGCAGCCCGGACGCGCCGGCGGTGTGACCGGTCATCGACTTGATCGCGGTCATCCACGGCGGCGGGGCGCTCTGGCCGAACACCTCGCCGACGCTCCTGGCCTCGGCCTCGTCGTTGAGCGGCGTGCCGGTGCCGTGCAGCATCAGCAGGTCGATGTCGGCCGGGGTCAGCCCGGCCCGCGTGTGCGCCTGCCGCATCGCGATCGTGATGCTCTTGGCGTCCGGCGCGGACGGGTGGTGCGCGTCGCAGTTGACCGCGACCGAGCGCACCCAGCCGTGCCGCGCGCTCTCCGCCCGGCGCAGCACGATCGCCGCGGCCCCCTCGCCCTGCAGCATGCCCCGGCGCGCCTTGTCGAAGGGCCGCAGCGCGTCCGGGGCCTCCGGGTAGCAGCGGTCCAGCAGGCCGTAGGTGCTCTCGGAGATGTTGTCGACCCCGGCCACGATCACCGTGTCCGACGCCCCGGTCCCGATGAGGTCGCACCCGAGCGCGAGCGCGTACAGGGAGGCGGCGCAGGCGTTCGCGACCGTGGAGACCCGCACCGCGCCGAAACGCCGGCGCAGCGCGGGCCCGAAGTGCAGCTCCTCCAGGTCGAAGTCGACGCCGTCACGCCAGCGCAGCTCCACCGAGCGCAGCTCGCGCAGCGTCGTGCCGATCAGGATCGGCACACCGCGCAGGTCCGGCAGCTCCGCCTCGGCCGCCGCGACCTCGATCACGTGCTCCAGCCAGCGCGTCGAGCGCAGCGGCACGTCCCGGCCGCGCTCGGGCCGGTCGTCGATCTCGAACGAGAGCCGCGTACGGTACTTGCCGAGGTCGAACCCGTTCGGCGTGCCCAGCCCGCTGCGGCCCGCGCACAGCGCCTGGAAGATCTCCCCCAGGCTGGAGCCGACGCTCGCCACGGCGCCCGCGCCGCAGATGGCCACACCCGACATCAGCTCTCCTCGTGCTTGCCGAGGATGAGCACCGCGTTGTTGCCGCCGAAGGCCAGCGCGTTGTTCTGCACCACCCGCAGGTCGGCGACCCGCTCCTGGTTCGGCACGCAGTCGACGGCGCACTCCGGGTCCGTCTCGACGTGGTTGATCGTCGGCGGGATGAAGCCCTCGGTGAGCGCCAGCGCGCAGGCCGCCGCGGCGAGCGCGCTGGCCGCGCCCATCGAGTGCCCGAGCATCGACTTGATCGACACCGTGGGCGGCGGGCTGCCGCCGAACACCTGGTGGATGGCCTGCGCCTCGGTGACGTCGTTCGCCTTGGTGCCGGTGCCGTGCGCGGAGATGAAGTCCACCTCCGACGGCTTGATGCCCGCGTCCTCGTGCGCCAGCCGGATGCAGGAGGCGATGCTGTCGCGCTCCGGGGCCACCGGGTGGTGGGCGTCGCAGTTGAGCCCGAACCCCAGCACCTCGGCGTAGATCTTCGCGCCCCGGGCCAGCGCCGTGTCGAGGCTCTCCATGAGGAGGATCCCCGCGCCCTCACCGGTCAGGATGCCCTTGCGATCCCGGTCGAACGGCTGGCACACCTCGGGCGCGATCGTGCCGAGCCGGTAGAAGCCGGCGAACGTCTTACGGCACAGCGCGTCGGCGCCGCCGCACAGCGCCACCTCCACGTCACCGCTGCGTACGGCGTCGAACCCGTAGCCGATCGCGTAGTTGCCGGCCGCGCACGCGGTCGGCAGCGTGACGGCCTCGGTGTCCGTCAGCCCCATCTCCCGCGCGATGCTGGACGACAGCCGCCCCGCGCCGATCCTGCCTGCGAGGGCCGGGTCCAGCCCTTCCATCCCGGAGTCGACCCCCTGGCCGGTCAGGACGTCGAAGTCCCGCCCCTCGCCGTTGGTCGTCCCCACCGACACCAGGGAACGCCGCGACCGCAGCTCGGCGAGCGACATCCCGGCATCCTTGACGGCCATCCCGGCCGCCGCCACGGACAACTGGCTCGCCCGCCCGAGCTCGGCCGGGTCGAGCCTCTCGATATACGCTTCCGGATCGAAACCCGCGACCTCGCAGGCGTTGCCGTATTCGAACCCGGTCGTGTCGAACGCGCCGATCGGCTTGACCCCGCTGCGCCCGGACCTGATGCCGGAGAGGAATTCTCCGACGCCGATCCCGATACTGGTTACCACTCCGATGCCGGTGATGACCACCCTGCGCATCACAACGCCTCCGCGGTTGTCTGCCCTAGGCCTCTGCGACGACGGCGTAGACGCCGTTCAGGCTGGTCATCCTGGACAGTTCGGCCTGGTCGATGGTGACCTTGCAGGCTCGCTCTATCGCGGCGAGAATTTCGATGGCGCGCAGGGAGTCGGCGTCGTGGTCCTCCTTGAAGAGGCTGTCGTCCGTGATTTCCGCGGGGTCGATCTCGAGAATCTCGCAGACTATTTCTTTGATGAGGCTGCGCTGCTCCGAATCAAGACCGGCGGCCGCACTTAGCTCCGTCATTCTTCTCCTCCATAAACTTCGATGAAGGAAGAATTGTCGGGGCCGCTATACTTCCCCTATATCGCCGCCCGCCCGGCCGACGCGCTCCTTCAGGCCGGGCAGGCCCGGCCTGACTCCTGGCCCGGCTACCGCGTGCGGACGAACCCGTTCACGATCAGCGGCAGCGACGCGTCCAGCCCGGCCACGTTCAGCACGCCGTCGTCGCCCGGGTCGCCGATCGAGTGCCCGGTGGAGGTCATCGCCGCGACGACGACCCGCGCGTCCGGGTTGACCGTACGCCGGTAGGCGGCCAGCGCCTGGGCCGGGTGGGACCGCCCCGCCCACGTCTCGTTGTCCGTGAACACCACGATCCCGTCGGCGTGGAACCCCTTGCGGGCCGCCCACGTGAACGGCAGCGACAGGTCCGTGCCGCCGCCGGACGGCTGCCAGCGGGCGATCTCGCGCAGGTTGGTGCGCGGCGTCACCTTGGACCCGCGCGCCCTCGTGTCGACGTCGATGACGTGGACGTTGCCCTTCTCGACGCGGGACAGCATGACGGCCATCGCGCAGCCCACCTCGTACGGCGAGCCGACCGGCGAGCCTCCGACGCGGACGCCACCGCCCCAGGCCATCGACCCGGACGAGTCCACCGCGACCAGCAGCCGCTTCCCGGACGGCTCGACCGTGCCGAAGGCGAGCTCGTACGTCTGCTCCAGCGCGTCCAGGATCGCCGGGACCGGCTTCCACGTGTGCCGGACGGCGCGCGGGTTCGGCTGCGCCTGGCCGGAGGCGTAGACGCGCAATGCCAGCCAGGCGTCCATCGGGTGGATGCGGGCACGCGTGATCGCCTCCCCGTCCGTCAGCCGCGCCACGGCGCGGGCGGTGCCGTCGCCGAGCGGCTCCAGCGCGCCGATCCGCGTCATGCGGGCCAGGTTCCGGATCAGCGCGGTCAGGCCGACCGTGTCGATCAGCGCCTCCCACACCGAGGGCTCACGCAGCATCGCGTCCGGCAGGAACTCCCACGGCGCCCGCGCCGCCGTCACCACCCGGACCGCCTCGGCCGGCGTGGTGACGGCCTTGGCGGTCAGGAACCGGTCGACGGCGGGCAGCTCGTCACGCGCCTCGTCGTCGGACACGTTCCCGGCGATCCACCCGAACAACGTCTTACGCTGCTCGTCGTCGGCCACCGGGTGCGCGATCCGGAGGACGTCGCGCAGGTCCAGGCTCTCGCCCTGCGGCGTCCTGCGCTGCCGGGCCTTGCACGCCCGGAACGCCACGTCGTCCGGCGACCCGGTCAGGAACCAGGAGCCGAGCGCCGTCCGCAGCGAACGCCCCACCCTGGGGGCGGTGCCGCGGGCGGTCGGCTTGCCGCCGAGGTTCTTGTAGTAGCCGAAGAACTTCGCCAGATGATCCGTGGTGCGCGCGACCTTCGCCAGCGCCGCCTTCGCCGCCTGGCGCGTGTCCGCGTCCCCCTTCGCGTACGCCGCGGCGAGAGCGAACAGCGCCGGGCCCTGCTTCGGAGCCCGCGGCGGCCGAGCCGTCGAGATCTCGGTGAGCAGGGCGACGACGCGCGGCCCGTCCTCGGCGATCGCCCGGAACAGCACGCCCGCGTTCTCGGCGGTCAGCTGGTCCTCGCCCACGTAGTACGTGCCGCCCGTGGTGCAGAGGATCAGGAAGTCCTCCACGCGCGTCCACAGGTCCTTGGCGAACACGTAGCCGCCGGCGGCGTTGCGCACCTGGTCGGCGCGGCCCGGCATCGGCAGGGTCTGCGGGGTGGCGATCGTCGAGACGTTCGCGAGAGGGTCACGTGCCATCGTGCGCTCCTTCGATTCGGCCCGCCCGGGGGCGGACATGAGAAAAGGGAGCGGATGTGGTGGCGACCGCCGGGTTAAACAGATGCGCTGTCCAGGCTGCGCCACCTCCCGACGAGCCGGGAGGGCAGGATTCGAACCTGCGACCCTCTGTTCCCGATAACCGACGACCTTCGACCCGCTCCCCTCGCTCGTCAGCCCCGTCGGTGGCGCGGATGTGGAGGGACTGACCGGCTTTAGACGTGCTAGGCCGCTGCACCACACCGCCCGAGGGGCGGCACCGGGATTCGAACCCGGGTCTCCGCTTTTGCAGAGCGATAACCGATCAGATTCGACCCGCGCCACCGACGGGACTGACGAGCGATCAGGTCTGGAACCGGCACGGATATGGGCGCGCCCGCCGGTATTGGCGCTCTGCCGACTGAGCTACCGAGACCGGAGCCTCGGGCAGGACTCGAACCTGCGACAACCCCATGAGAAGTGGATAACCGACAAGCTTCGACCCGTACCAGCACCAGACCTGACCAGCTCACGAGCCCCGGGAAGGCGCCGCATTCGATGCCGCGCGCTTTCGGGCCTCATGAACTGCCTCCACCGTAGCGGGAGGCGTGATGGGTCACACCTGATTTTCGGACGAGTCACCAAATGTCAGCACAAGGCACCAGGTGACGCACCGACACGCCCCCTCCCCGCCCATGACAGGTGGAACACTTCGCCGCGTGTGCCCACCCTTCGCACTCACCCGAACCTCTCAGGCCACCGGCCTACGGACTACGGACTAGGGACGGCCAGGGCCACCCTCCCGGCCATCCCGAGGCCCCACCGGAGGCACATGGTGCTGATCGTTCCGTTCCACCAGCGCCATGACCCCTGACGCCACCATGAAGGCAATCCCGATGAGGGCAAAGGTGACCCCCGAAACGCCTCCCGACATAAATGCGGCGACAATCAGCGCGAGTAAGCCGAGCCCGATGAAACAGAGCAGTATGTCGCGATTTCTCATGGCGAGTAAGCGTAGGGCTAACGACCTGTCGGAACCGATCAACTCGCCCAGAGAACGAGCTTCCCGTACAGAATGGCACTGAACCAGGCGACGAACATCAGCGTTACTGCCACACGAGCATCCCTACGCTCCCGATCCGTCCGACCTGGCCACCGTGCTCTTGCGAGCAACATGACGGCCACCGCCACGAGGGCGAGGGTCCCGAAGACCTCGACAGTGGTCACGGCGCGAAGATACTACGACCACAGCCCGCTCTCCAGCCCGAATTCCGCCAAGCAAGACCCACGACCCGATCAGGGAGCAACAGCGATCGCCCTCAGCCACAGACGGCGGCCGGCCACAGCCAGGAGATCCCGACCCGCAGGCTCACACAAGCGGTCACCCGGAATCCCGCCCGATGACCATCCCCGAGCTCGGACGCTGGATGTTCGGCAGCTATCCGGAGTCGCTCGCACAGATCACCGAACGCTTCGAGGAACTCCCCCGCAACTCCTATGCCAGCGCCTTCTTCGGCGTCGAACCGCTCGACAAAAGCCAGTAGATCGGCTCAGTACGCCTCCGCGCCGCCGAACTCGACCTTCGGATCGGCGACAAAGAATATTGGGACCGCGGCTACGCCACCGACACCGCGAGAGTGATCTGCCGATACGGCTTCGCGGAAATGCGCCTCCACAGGATCCGGCTCACCGTGGTCGCGGAGAACACCGCCGCCATCCGCGTCTACGACTGACCGGACACCCGAATCGCCAGACACGCCCGGCAAAGAACGGCGGCAGCATCATGGTCGGCGGGCGGGCAGCGGGATGGACCGTATTCGTCTCACCCGCGGACGACCTGCCAGAACCACCAGGCGAGAACCCCGATCCCCACGACGGCCAGCACGCCGGCGAGAATCGGCATCTCGTACTGGAGAAGCATCGGGAGGCCCACGGCGCACCCCATGGCGACACCGATGACGACGCCTTTCGTGCTCATCGGCTCTTCGGCCCACGGCGGTGTGTCCGCCTGCCGCATGTCCGCCTGATGGCCGATGTGCTCTGCTGCCTGTTGCGGCAGCGGTTCCCACAGCGTGCCGCAGTCAGGGCAGCACCACCGCTCGCCAATGGCCGAACCGGAGCAGGTGCACTGGTGGTTGGTCACGGCGTCGTCCCTCCGCAGGTGCCGCACGGCCGCCAGCCCTCCGCCACGGCCTCGCTCAGTTCCGCGGGCTCGATCGGCTCCTGGCCACAGCCACTCTTCTGGGGCGGCATGGAGAGATCCCGGCAGTCCTGGAGGAATGGTACTTGTCACCTGCCTCGGTCACGCAGACAGTGATCACAGCGCCGCCCCGCCGCCAAGGTCGGCCATAAACGCCCCACCCCAGAGCCTTACGTCCACTCTCCGGGATGCCGTTCCAGGATCACTCTTCCTCCAACAGGTCGATCTGCCCTTCGACAGCCCATCCTCGCGGCACTCCGGTGATCCGCAACGGCTTCCGGGGAGCCAGCCCCAGCTTGGAAGCACAGCCAGGCCCCAACCCCAACGCGCGGGACTCCGGGGTCCTGAGGGTGTGCTTGCAGGCCGCACACTTGGCGACGTGGTCGAGGGCGGCAGGCTCGGTGAGATCGAGAAGGTTCATCAGAACCGGCCTCCAGCCACCTGCAGCACGGTCAACCCGAGCCGCCGCCACATCGCGACCACGGACGCCCGGTCGTCGATCACCCCGGCGATCCTGAGGTGAGCGAAATGCCGCTCGTAGATCTCCCGCTTCACGACCGTGTCAGCCCGGTTGTCTCCGTTCCCTCGCATCCACAGCCCTTCCGTGTCGTCCCAGTAGCCGACATGGGCGCACAGCCATTTCTCCGTCTGGCGCCGGCACCTCTCCTTCCTACCGGACACGTAGGCGATGCGGTGTTCGTCACGCAGCAGCGCTTGAACGATCGCGACGACGGGCGGGTTCGGCTGATCCTCGCCTACCCGATCCCACTCGTACGGTCCGCGATCGCCGCGTAACGCGAGCGTGCCGTCGATGTCCACAAGCCAGAGACTGCTCACGCCCCATCCTCCACCCCCGTGTCCCGCAACCCCACCAACTCGTACGCGACGCTGCTCAGGGCGTCGATCAGGCCAAGCACCCGGGTCGCGGTCACGTCATGGACGGCGCCCGGCGGACCAGGTGAGACCCACATCAGCCGTCCCCCAGGACCCGTTCTCATTCGCCATCGCGGTCTACGCCGTCGACGAAAGCGCACCGGCCACTGTCCATACAGTGACGGGGCAGGTCACTCGTATTGTTCCCAGCGCCTATCTTCCTGTCGGCGGGATGCGCTGTGGCAGGTTCGTGGCTCCCGCTCATGGCGACGCCCTCCCACGCTCAAGCCTGCCTGCCCACGGAGTCCCGCTTGTCTCTTCGATCCAGCGCCTCGTCATCCGGCGGACGACGAGGCGGCACCCCTTGTCGGACCCACCAGTTCTGTCATCGGCATATGCCACGATCATCACTATGGACATCGAGGAGTTCTGGCACCTGATCGAGCGATCCGCACAACATCGTCCGAACGAAGCGCGCCTGCAATGGCTGCAACAGGAGCTCACGCGACGGCCCGTCGAGGACATCATCGACTTTGAGTCATGGATTCTCGAAGCTCGGCGCAAGGCCAACACCAACCTGCTGGGAGGCGCGTCCAACATCTTATATCTGACAGGCAGTAGCGACAGCTTCGAGTATTTCCAGATGTGGCTGGTCGGCCTCGGCCGTGAAACCTTCGAAAAGGTCACCGCCGACCCGGACACGCTTTCGGATGTGCCCGAGGTCCAGCGCTTTCTCACCATGAAGCGAGACCGGCTCCCCCGCACCGATGACGACTGGCCGCAACTGGAAGACCTCGCCTATGTGGCTCCGATCGCCTGGGAGGAGGTGACGGGCACGGATACCCAAGCCCTGTACGACGTTCTTGAAGCTCGAGGTGAGACGTTCGCGGGAGTGTTTCATTCAACGGACGAGGAGTGGGACCCTCAAGACAAGGAAGAGGCCGCCCGAAGGGTACCGCGAAGTTACCGTTTCATCCGCGAGTTCTACGGCCGCACCTAGATACCGGCGTTCTCCACCGACGAGAAGCGGACCCACTACCGTTCCTGGCCGCTGCCGCCCAACCGGGACGCCCTGCCGCCAGGCCACGCACTCTCGCGGGCAATGGCGACCGGTGGGGCCGCTGCTATCGCACGACCCGGTCTCACACTTCGAGAGCTGCATTTCATACGGTGCCCGACCCCGGACACACAGAGCACCACAAACCATTACAAACACCACGGCCGCCGAGCTGCGTGTCCGCATCCGGACACGCACATCCCCTCAGCCACGGCAACCAAGCAGGAGGCTGGAACGTCCCAATCCCTACCCCCCGTTCTCTTCTTTCGTGATTCGGAGCCCCTGCGATGTCGCAGCCATACGGGCAAGACCCTTACGGATACAGGCCGCAGCAGCCGACGTACCCTCCACAGCAGGGTTACGGCTATCCACCCGGCCCGCCTCCGAGGAAGAAGAGCAGCGCCCCACTGATCCTGCTGATCATCGGCGTGGTGCTGGTGTTCGTGTTCGGCGGCTGTGCGGTGCTCATCGCCGCGGCTACCGGTGGGGGCAGCAGCGCCCCGACGACGGTGGTGGCCGACCGCGAACCCGCCGACGAAGACCAAGCACCGGAACCGGAATCCGATGCCGCAGAAGCAGAAGCAGAAGCTAAGCCGGAAGCCAAGCCGAAGACCGCAGGGATCGGCTCACGGGTACGAGACGGAAAGTTCGAGTTCACCGTCACCAGGCTGGAGAAGCGGGACCGGGTCGGCGGCGAATTCCTCAGCAAGGACGCGCAAGGCGTGTTCCTGCTCGTCCACGTCAAGGTGACGAACATCGGCGATGAGTCGGAGTCGTTCATGGGCGCCGAGCAGAAGCTGTTCGACGCAAAGGGCCGCGAATTCGAAGCGTCGTCAGAGGCAGCCTTTTACCTGGATGACTCGAAATCACTCTATGAGAAGATCAACCCTGGCAACTCGGTAGACGGCGTGGTGCTGTTCGACATCCCGAAGAATGTGAAGCCTGTCTCGATCGAGCTTCACGATTCGATTTTCTCAGACGGAGTGAAAGTGTCCCTGGCGGGCTCATGACCGCCACGAAGAGCCTCGAGAAAGCACCAGAAGGCTCAAGCTCCCACTCTGCACATCCATAGCCCCCTACACGCCGGCACCAGTTTCACCGTCGCCCCGGCGCGAGCCGCACAGATCTCGCGCAGCGCCGGGGCCACATCATGGGCAGGTCCGCGCCACGCCGCCCGTGTACGGCTCCGCTTTCCTGCCTGGCCTGACCCTCCGCCCTCCGGGCTCTGGCGGCATCCTGGACGAGGCGGGAAGATCAGAGTCCTCGCCGAACACGACAGTCCGCTTAGGTCGTGTTCGCGATCCTGCTGGAGCGGAGTCCCCCGGGATCTGCAACAGCATGTCGGACTCGATGTTGTTCGCTCCCTGAGCCTCAGGCATGATCGGCTCACCATGACTGACACGTTCGCCGCCGTCTTCATCGCCATCGCCTGGGTTGTACTCGCGGCCTTGATCCAGAACTCCGGCAAGAAGCCCCGGGCATCGAAACCGGGCAGCGCTCTCGGTTCGATGGCCTATGCGGGGCTAATTGTCGGCGCGGTTCTCCTCGCCTACCTGGCCCTCACGGACGGTTTCCGCTAAGCGCAGGGACCTTGGCGATCCGCCGAGTCCGTGAGATGCCCGACCGACCGTCGCTCTTCGGCGCGCAACCTCCCACACGAGACCGACCCCCAGGCGGCATCCCGTGGGCGCCTCGCTTGTAAGCGGCCATGATCCCCGATCCCAGGCTGCGGCCACCCTCACACCGCTGGCCACCCCTACCGCTTCAGAGGCTGACTAATGGCACGGTGACCATGCCGATCACCTGCCATTCAATCAAGCTGGCGGGCACAACAGATCGATGACCCGAATGTGCTCAAGGACTTGGCCAGCGGGTTTCGGGTGAAGCTCTTCCGGATTGGCCCTGTCACGGTAGGCGAGCTCGCCAGAGGGATGGATGCCGACCCCGGCCAATGAGGCGTCACCTGCGGCATCGGATGACATGTCAGATCTGATCGCTATGGTCTCCGCCATGAGCGACACCGACAACGCATGGCGTGAACTCCTTGGGCAGGCACCGGGGTTCCCGGCGATAGGCGCAAGCGAGGCCGAAATCGCCGAGCGGGAGGAACGTCTTGGTATACGCCTCCCGCCGACTTATCGCGCCTTCCTCTGCATCGCGAACGGGTGGGGTGAGGGAATCTTCCGGCCTGTCCACGAAATCGGGCGCGTGCGAACCCTCGCCCCATGGCTGGCCGAACTGGCGGACCCCAATCAGCCCTACCCGATCGACAGTGCATCGGATGAGGAGTACTTCGTCTACGGCGACGACCAGGATTCCGCGTTCTACCGCCCCGAATACCTCCCCGATTCCATCTTGATCGGGCAGTTCGACGAGGGCGACTTCTTCCTCAACCCGCACGTCATCAGCCCGGCGGGAGAATGGGAAGCATGCTTCGCGGCCGCGTGGCTGCTGGGAGTCGAGCGCCATCGCAGCTTCTTCGACCTTGTGGCCAGTGACATGGACAGATTCAAGGACTTCCAACCCGACGCAAGCTGATCATTGCGGACTCGCCGCCTTGACGGTGGGGTAACCCGATAGCCACCCGCAGCAGTGCACGCCCCTCGTGATCACTGACTGATGGCGCCGACAAGTAGACGCTCGTCGAGGACGCTGGAAGTGAACACCACGCCAGTGATCTTGGCTGCCAGCAAGAACGCGCGCGAAATCCTGTTCGTGTACAAGTCATCCCACGTCGCCTCCCACGCCTCCTCATCCAACTTCTCCGGAGGCAAGCCTGCTTCACGCATGAGCTCGTTGATCCGGTCCGGGTCTCTGCCCCACCGAGTGCCTGGCGAGTGCGGCGTGAAGCTGGTGACGACCTCGCCATCCGCCGCGTACACGAAGCTGTCCTCCGCATGATCGTGCCGTGCCACCGCCACCACCTCACATCCCCGAGACAGCCCGGTCAGCCGATCGGCCAGCACCGCCTGGAAACCCCGCAGTTCGACGGCCACGCCCCACTCACCGGCCTGGACGACCCCGACATAGTCGTCGTCCGTCATTCCTATGGCCTCCCAGACCTCTCCAGCGAGTTCATGGAAGGTCATCTCTCGCCCTGGGCGTCCGACCCCGAAGCGGCGCAGCACCTCGGCAGGTTCGAGCCTGCGAAAGAAGGACACGCAGAAAATCTCGCCAAGCAGATCGTCATGGTCCCCTGGAAAGGCTTCCAACCAACGGAACGGGGCAAGCGGATCGGCCACCGTAACCCTCCTTCGTTGCTCTCCAGGAGCGGCCTTCTCCATACGACAGAACGATCTCTCGCCACGATGAGCTGCGTGATCATTACATGCATTGCACGGCAGGTCGCTGGATCGGGACCTTCAGTCGATCGATCCCACGACGTGCTCCGCCCCATAGTGAGCCGGAGTCAGGGTGACTCCAGTGACTCGTGCAGCCAGCGCAATGGCGAGAGCGGTGGAAGTCCGCGAGTCGGCCTCTCCGTCCAGCGGCATGCCCAGCTCTCGCATATGAGCTAGCAAGCGGTCAGGATCGCTGCCGTGCCGCTCGCCAGGGAAGAACGGCTCGAATGCCGTGACCATCACTCCATCGACGGAGTAGCCGAAGTGCTCGTCCATGGTGATGCCTGTAATGACCCGTGCCATCTCCGTACCGTGAGAGAGGGTCTCTGGGAGCGGCTGGCAATGGTAGTCAATCAGGACCGCTCCTCCGTCTCCCGCGTAGGCGGCGATGCCCACCTCGCGGGAAATGTCACCGGGAGTGGCGCCGACCCGGTGCAATGCCTCCTCAGGAGACAGGCCCCGCACGAACGTCACGCCGATCAGGTCGCTGTCCTTTTGACATTCCTCGATGAACCAGGCGTAAGCCATCGGCGATGCGTCGCCCATTACGTTTCCCCCTTCGCCCCAGCCTGGATAATGATCCTTTTCGGGGACAGGCTATGGGCGACAGCCGTCACCTCGATAGGGGCAGCCGGGCGCGCCGCCCCTTCCTGAGTTGGCGCCTGTGCCTCTGATTGCCTCGGCTCGGGCACGGACCGCGACAAGACTGCTCGGTGAGCCGCGCTGAGGGACGAAGCACAGACCGTCGATCGCCCCAGCACGGCGGAAGCCGACCGCAAGATCGCCGACGCGATGAACGCCAAGATCAACGCGACCTGATGGCACGCTCATGGCACGAAGCCCCGTTTCCGAGATCGGAAACGGGGCTCTTTCTGCTGGTGGGCGGTACTGGGTTCGAACCAGTGACCCCTCGCTTGTAAGGCGAGTGCTCTACCGCTGAGCTAACCGCCCCCTGATCGGCACTACACCTTACGACACCAACGGAGCCGATCGCACCTCCACGTCCCATCCGGCGCCCAGGTCCGGGCGGCCGGCGGCGCGCCAGCCGAGGAGGGCGGCGCCGAGCATGCCGGCGTCGACGCCCAGGGCGGCCGGCAGCAGGGGCGGGGCGTCGCGGAACGTGAGGCGCTTGACGAGACGCGTACGAACCGGATCGAACAAAGCGGGTCCCGCCTCGGCGAGGCCGCCGCCGAGGACGATCATCGAGGGGTCCAGCAGGAGCGTGTACGTGGCCAGCGCCAGGGAGAGGGCTTCGACGGCGTCGTCCCAGACCTCGATGGCGACGGGGTCGTCGGAGGCGACGACCTGTTCGGCGCGTACGCCTTCGACGCCGGCGCGCTGGCTGTAGCGGCGGCCGACGGAGGCGGCGGAGGCGTAGGTCTCCAGGCAGCCGAGCTGGCCGCAGGCGCACTGTTCGCCGTCGGGGAAGACGGGGATGTGGCCGATCTCGCCGCCCCAGCCGGACGCGCCGCCGTACGGCTCGCCGTGGATGATCATGGCGCCGGCGATGCCGGTGCCGATGGGGAGGAAGAGGAAGTCGGGCACGCCGCGCCCGGCGCCGAGGACGCTTTCGGCGAGGCCGCCGGTGCGGACGTCGTGGCCGAGGATGACGGGCACGTCGAGTTCGGTGAAGTCGGTGGCGGGGACCTCGCTCCAGCCGAGGTTGGCGGCGTAGAGGGCCGTGTCCTCGGAGACCAGGCCGGGGACGGCCAGGCCGACGCCCGCGGGCGTGCCGTCGCCGGAGGCGGCGAGGTGGCTGATGAAGGCGCGGATGGCGGCGACGACCGCCTCGGGCCCTTCGGCGCGCGGGGTGGAGCGGCGCTCGCTCAGCAGCACGGTGCCGGTCTCGCTGACCAGGCCGCCCTTCATGGACGTGCCACCGACGTCCAGCGCGACGACGAACGAACTAGTTGAGGACACGAAACGGAACGATAGCGCAGCTCAGCAAATGTCTGGAAAAGTCCTGCAAGATCAGGCGCGTCCGAGCACCCGGTTGAGCGCCGCCTCGACCTCCGCGGACAGCCCGGGCGGAGCGCCGGAGCCGATCAGCGCCTCGGGGTCGACCAGGGCACGGGCGGTGCGGACGGCGCCGCAGGAACGGCACTCGACCTCGCCGAGCCGGCAGATCATCGACGTGGACCCGCACGAGCCGCACGATTCCAGGTCGAGGTCGTGCAGGCGTTGACAGTCCGGGCAGATGAGCACCTGCCGCTCCCGGCGCACCGCGCGCTTCCAGGGGCTGGCCCCGCGGACGGGGTCGGTCTGCCGGGCCCCGCAGCGGTAGCAGGGCATCGTTTCCTCCGTTACGAGATGTCGGCGAGCGCCTTGGCGTAGTCGGCGACGTCGCGCGCCTCACCGGCCGGATTGACCACCGACCAGCGGATCACGCCCTCGCCGTCGATGACGAAGGTGCCCCGCCGCGCGACGCCCTTCGTCTCGTCGAACACACCGTACGCCCGCGCCACCTGTCCATGTGGCCAGAAATCGGAGAGCAGGGGAAAAACGTAACCCTCCTGGTCCGCCCAGGCACGATGCGTGAACATCGAGTCGACCGAGACGGTGAGGATCTGCGCGTCACCCGCGGCGAAGTCACGCAGATCGGACAGCTCGCGGTGGCACACGCCGCTGAACGCCAGCGGGTAGAAGACCAGCACGACCTTCCTGCCCCGGAACTGAGAAAGCCTCACCGGAGTGCCGTGCTGGTCCCGCAGCTCGAATTCGGGAGCCGGGGCGCCGACCCCGGCAGGATGCCCGTTCACGGTTCCATCCTGCCGTACGGCTGGCGTCCGCGCTCCTGTCGTCAGGCTCCTACCGCCGGCCCTTCGGGGCGACGAGCCTGGTCCCCGACCAGTCGGGGGCCGCGGAGATGCTGCTGGTCTGCGATAGACCGGCCGTAGTGGCATCCTCCCCGATGTCGCTCGGCTCCACGTGGCCCTCGCGCCCGGCCTTCGGAGTCAGCAACCAGATCTGGCCACCGTCGGCGAGTGCTCGCATGGCATCGCCGCTCAGGACGTCGAACAGGTCCCCGTCGCCGTCGCGCCACCACAGCAGCACCACGTCGACGACGTCGTCGGTGTCTTCGTCCAGCAGTTCGTTGCCGGTCAGGTCCTCGATGGAATCGCGAAGCTCGTCATCGACGTCCTCATCCCAGCCGATCTCCTGCACCACCTGACCCGGCTTGAGGCCGAGTCGTTCGGCCAGGCCGCGCTCGCCCTGCGCCTGACCCGCGGTCGCGCTCACGTTTATCCCTCCTGCTTGAGTGGCCCCGCATATGCGGTTTATCGCTTCGGGACAGTCCACACGCTGTGACCCTCAGTCGTCAACGGTCGCCACGGGTACGGCCCTACTCGGCCAGAATCAATCAGACAAAAACGACAGCCGAACCTGGCGTTGCGGGTTGTCGACATTCAGGTCCACCAGCGCGATGGACTGCCAGGTGCCCAGCGCCAATCTGCCGCCCAGCACGGGGACCGTGACGTACGGCGGAATGAACGCGGGCATCACGTGTGACCTGCCGTGACCGCGCGAGCCGTGGGCGTGGCGCCACCGGTCGTCGGCCGGCAGCAGGTCACGCAGCGCGGACAGCAGGTCGTCGTCGCTGCCGGAGCCGAGCTCCAGCAGCGCCACGCCGGCCGTCGCGTGCGGGACGAAGACGTGCAGCAGCCCGTCGTCACCCCGCGCGCGGACGAATTCGGCGCATTCCCCGGTGATGTCGTGCACCGTCTCGCGTGAACCCGTGGCCACGGAGATGAGTTCTGATCTCACGGGGAAATTCTACTGAGGCACAATGACGGCATCAGGGCCGGGAAACACCAGCCCGGTGTGCCCGTCGTCGAAGCGCACGATGTACGGAGGGCCGCCGTCCGCGCCCTGGACCTCGATGATCACTCCGCTCCGGTCCCTTTCGCCAACGGTGTTCCCGTGCACGAGGAGCCGGTCTCCTACCGTCGCATTCATAGCTACAGCCTCGTACGGACGCGGCCGTACGAAAAGAGGGCGGCGGCCGGAGCGGCGCGACAACGGCCGCAATCATGACCGAACCGTTACCTGAGAGTTCGCTGAGAACGCCCGGAAGAGAGGGGCCGGAGGGTCCCGGATGCCTGCCGTTAGACTCCGCGCGGCGCTTGCCCCCTCCCCGGGAGTGACGCGGCGACCCCGCCGGGGGATACTCAGGGGCGCAAGGCAAAAATTTGTAGCTTTTCCCGTCTTGTTAAAATGCGGGACGGATGTAACCTATGCGGTTGATTCGTCCTACCATCGGTGGTCTAGGCCACCAGTAGTACCCCTGCCAGCCGCGACACCCTGGTTACCGGTGAGTAGAGATGCACTTTCTACGCCGAGCGACCAGGATGGAAAGCGACCCAGACCAGACATCAGTCATCCTCGGAAGGCGAGACCCAGTGGCTTCCGGACGCCAGCGTTTCTCGATCATCAGCGACGGCCTACCCAGCCAGCTGCCTGATGTCGACCCCAGTGAGACCAACGAGTGGCTCGAGTCCCTCGACAACGTCGTCAAGACGGAGGGCCGCACCAGAGCCCGCTACCTGATGCTCCGCATGCTGGAGCGGGCGCGCGAGCACCAGGTCGGCGTGCCGGGCCTGCGCAGCACCGACTACATCAACACGATCCCGCCGGAGCGCGAGCCCTGGTTCCCCGGCGACGAGCACGTCGAGCGGCGCATCCGGGCCTACATCCGCTGGAACGCGGCGATCATGGTCTCGCGCGCCAACGCCCGCACCAACGTGGGCGGCCACATCGCCACCTACGCCTCGGCCGCCTCCCTGTACGAGGTCGGCTTCAACCACTTCTTCCGCGGCAAGGACCACGGCGAGTCGGGCGACCAGGTCTTCTTCCAGGGTCACGCCGCGCCGGGCATCTACGCCCGCGCCTTCCTGGAGGGCCGCCTCAACGAGGCCCAGCTCGACGCCTTCCGCCAGGAGCTGTCGCACGGCTTCCACGGCCTGCCCTCCTACCCGCATCCGCGGCTCATGCCTGACTTCTGGGAGTTCCCCACGGTCTCGATGGGTCTGGGGCCGATCGGGGCGATCTACCAGGCGCGGTTCAACCGCTACCTGCTCAACCGCCAGATCAAGGACACCAGCCGCAGCCACGTATGGGCGTTCCTGGGCGACGGCGAGATGGACGAGCCCGAGTCGCTCGGCGCCATCGGCGTGGCCGCGCGCGAGGAGCTCGACAACCTCACCTTCGTCATCAACTGCAACCTGCAGCGGCTCGACGGCCCGGTGCGCGGCAACGGCAAGATCATCCAGGAGCTGGAGTCCTACTTCCGCGGCGCCGGCTGGAACGTCATCAAGGTCGTCTGGGGCCGCGACTGGGACCCGCTGCTCGCGGCCGACGTCGACGGCGTGCTCGTCAACCAGATGAACACCACCCCCGACGGCCAGTTCCAGACCTACTCGGTCGAGTCGGGCGGCTACATCCGGGAGAACTTCTTCGGCGGCGACCCGCGCCTGCGCAAGATGGTCGAGCACCTGACCGACGACGACATCCGCAAGCTGTCGCGCGGCGGGCACGACTACCACAAGGTCTACGCGGCGTTCAAGGCCGCGCGCGAGCACGTCGGCCAGCCGACGGTCATCCTGGCCCAGACCATCAAGGGCTGGACGCTCGGCAAGGACTTCGAGGCGCGCAACGCCACCCATCAGATGAAGAAGCTCACCAAGGCCGAGCTCAAGGAGTTCCGCGACCGGCTCTACCTGCCGATCCCGGACTCGGCGCTGGAAGGCGACCTGCCGCCGTACTTCCACCCGGGCGAGAACGACCCCGAGATCGCGTACATGAAGGAGCGCCGCGCCGCGCTCGGCGGCGTGCTGCCCAAGCGCGTCGTGCGCGCCAAACCGGTCAAGCTGCCCGGCGACGCCGCCTACCAGACGTTCGCCAAGGGCTCGGGCAAGCAGCAGGTCGCCACCACGATGGCGTTCGTGCGGCTGCTCAAGGACCTCATGCGCGACAAGGAGATCGGCCACCGGTTCGTGCCGATCATTCCCGACGAGGCCCGTACGTTCGGCCTCGACGCGATGTTCCCCACGGCGAAGATCTACTCGCCGCACGGCCAGACGTACGAGGCCGTCGACAGGGAGCTGCTGCTGTCGTACAAGGAGTCGGTGCAGGGCCAGATCCTGCACGAGGGCATCAGCGAGTCGGGCTCGATGGCCTCGGCGATCGCCGTCGGCACCTCGTACGCCACGCACGGCGAGCACATGATCCCGATCTACATCTTCTACTCGATGTTCGGCTGGCAGCGCACCGGCGACCAGATGTGGCAGATGGCCGACCAGATGACGCGCGGCTTCCTGCTGGGCGCCACCGCCGGCCGCACCACGCTCAACGGCGAGGGCCTGCAGCACGAGGACGGCCACACGCCGCTCATCGCCTCGACCAACCCGGCGGCGATCTCCTACGACCCGTCGTGGGCGTTCGAGGTCGCGCACATCGTCAAGGACGGCCTGCGGCGCATGTACGGCGAGCAGCCGGAGGACGTGTTCTACTACCTGACCGTCTACAACGAGCCCTACCTGCAGCCGGCCCAGCCCGAAGGCATCGACGTGGAGGGCCTGCTCAAGGGCCTCTACAAGTTCGCCGAGGGGCCGCAGACGCAGGGGCCGAAGGCCAACATCCTGTCCTCCGGCGTGGCGGGCCCGTGGGCGATGGAGGCCCAGCGGCTGCTGGCCGAGGAGTGGGGCGTGTCGGCCGACGTGTGGTCGGCGACGTCCTGGACCGAGCTGCGCCGCGACGCGCTCGCGTGCGAGGAGCACAACCTGCTCAACCCCGACGCCGAGCAGCGCGTCCCGTACGTGACGCAGGTGCTGTCGCAGGCGCAGGGCCCGTTCGTGGGCGTCAGCGACTACATGAAGGCCGTCCAGGACCAGATCGCGCAGTGGGTGCCGGGTGACTGGTCCTCGCTGGGCACCGACGGGTTCGGCCTGTCCGACACGCGCTCGGCGCTGCGCCGCCACTTCCACGTCGACGCCGCCTCGATCACGCTGGCCGTGCTGACCAGCCTGGTCAAGCGGGGTGAGCTCGACGGCGAGGTGCTGCGCGAGGCGATCGCCCGCTACCACCTGAAGAACGGCGTGACCGAGGCCGGTGGCGCCGAGAGCAACGACACCCAGTCGATGGGCGTCTGAGACGACCCGGACGGGCGGGACGGCACGGTCGTGCCGTCCCGCCCCTTCCGGTGGGCCGTCACGTATTGTGGGCACTACTTCCCCCTGAGCTGACGAGGGGAAATGTCGCATGCGCCGCGTACTGGCCGCCGCAGTCCTGGCCGCCGCAACCACGGGTTGTGTGAGCACGGCCAAGCCCGCCACCGATGTGATTCCGGAGACTGACAAGATCGCGTGGGGCCCGTGCACGGACGTGGCCCGCCCCGACGGCGAACCGCCCGTCGAGAAGGACGCGACGGTCCGGTGCGGCAAGCTGAGCGTCCCGCTGAACTACTCCGACCCCGGCGGCGAGAAGATCGACCTGGCGCTGATCAAGCTCGCGGCGACCGACCAGAAGAAGCGGATCGGGTCGCTGCTGTTCAACTTCGGCGGCCCCGGCGCCTCCGGCGTCGACACACTCGACCAGGCGGGCAAGGCGCTCGGCGCGCTGCGCGCCCGCTACGACCTGATCAGCTTCGACCCGCGCGGCGTCGAGCGCAGCTCCGGCGTGCGCTGCGGCGGCACCGCCGACCTCGACCGCTTCACCTCACTCGACACGCTGCCCGCCAACGCGCAGACCCGCGCCGAGATCGACGCGGCCAACCGGCGCTTCGCCGAGCTCTGCGCGCGCGACTCCGGCAAGATCCTGCCGTACGTCGGCACCGCCAACGCCGCCCGCGACATGGACCGCATCCGCACCGCCCTCGGCGACGAGAAGCTCAACTACGTCGGCATGTCCTACGGCACCCAGCTCGGCGCCGTGTACGCCACGCAGTTCCCGGAGAACGTGGGCCGGATGGTGCTCGACGCGCCGCTGGACCCGACGGTGACGTTCGAGGAGCGCACGCTGGCCCAGACCAAGGGCTTCCAGAAGTCGTACGAGGCCTTCCTGAAGGACTGCGTGAAGGACACCTGCGAGGTCGGCGCCGACGTCGCCACCGCGGGCTCGAACGTCGAGAAGCTGATGAACGACCTGGCCGCCAAGCCGATGAAGGTCTACCACCGCCAGCTCACGCAGGGGCTGGCCGCCACCGGCGTCGCCGCCGCCCTCTACTCGGAGCTGACGTGGCCGTTCCTGGAGAGCGCGCTCGGCCAGGCGCTCAAGGGCAACGGGGCGGCGCTGCTCTACCTGGCCGACACCTACACCGGCCGCGGCGAGGACGGCTCCTACACCACGCAGACGACCAGCTTCCCGGCGATCACCTGCGTCGACACGGCCGAACGCCCCGACGCGGCCACGCTGCGGCGCACCGAGACGGCCTCGCTGAAGATCTCGCCGCTGTTCGGCGGCGCGGGCTCGGGCGCGCTGTGCGACGTGTGGCCGGTCAAGGGCAGCGACGAAGCCAGGAAGGTCGACGCCACCGGCTCGGCGCCGATCCTCGTGGTCGGCGGCAAGAACGACCCCGCCACCCCGTACGAGTGGGCGCCCAAGCTGACCAGGCAGCTCAGGACCGCCACGCTGGTCACCTACGAGGGCGAGGGGCACGGCGCCTACCTGTCGGGCAGCAAGTGCGTGGCCGAGCTGGTGAACGGCTACCTGCTCAAGGGCAAGGTGCCCGAGCGCGGCGCCTCCTGCCCGGCAGCCTGACGCTCCGGGCCTGACGCTCCGGGCCTGACGCTTCGGGCCCTGGACGCGCCGCCACTCGGCGGTCGGCGGCGTGTCCAGGGCAGGGGTGGCCGCTCGCGGGAGCGGCCCGCGCGGGACCGGGACGCGGGGAAGGCGGCACCCGGCCCGCGACGATCAGGGGCGGCTCACGCGCGGGGCCGGTAGACGCCGAAGACGCTGCCCGACCGGTCGCGCACGTAGGCGAAGTCGGTGCCCGGGGCGTCGCCGACCACCTTCGTCAGCACCTTGCCGCCCAGCTCCTCGCCGCGCCGGCAGGTCTCCGCCACGTCGGCCACCTGCACGTGGAAGACCGCGTGCGCCGGGAACTCGCCCTTGGTGCCGAACAGGCCGCCGACGGGCTCACCGCCCGGGTAGCGGATCAACCGGTAGTCCATCGAGCCGTCGCCCTCCCGGGCGAAGGTCCAGCCGAACAGCTCGCCGTAGAAGCGCTCGGCGCCCTCCGGGTCGTCGGTGGCCACCTCGAACCAGTTGACCGTGTTGTCAGCCATCGCCGTCTCCTCCATCACTTTCGAACAAGACAACGATCTAACGTGATGGCGACAACCCTATGTCGGTGTTTCCTCTTGACTTTTCGAGCATTCAATCGAGCAAAGTGCCGTGCACGAGCATGTCGGGAACGTCGGTGGCATAGCCCTCCAGCGGCCGGTCGGGGCAGCGCTCGGCGGTGACGGACGCGGCGGCGATGCGGTCGAGCCGGAAGACGCGCACGTCGTCACGGAGCCGGCACCACGCCACCAGATACCAGAACCCGCCACGGCCGCCCAGGAACACGCCGGGCTCGACGTCGCGCGAGGTCAGCGCGCCCTTGGCGTCGGCGTAGTCGAGCCGGAGCACCCGGCGGCGCAGCAGCGCCTCCTCGATGGCGCGGGAGATGCCCTCGCCGCCCATCGGCCGGGCGCCGCCCGGCTCGGCGGGCTCGGTGACGTGCACCACCCGTCGCGCCAGCTCCCTGGCCAGCTCGCCCTCGCGGCCGGGCATGGCGGCGACGACCTTGCGTAACGCGCTGCGGGCCTGCCGGCCGAACGGCTGGTCGCCGGCCCGGCTGAGCGCCACCGCGATGGCCACCGCCTCGGCCGGGGTGAAGTTGAGCGGTGGCAGGGACATCTTCCTGTCGATCGCGTAGCCGCCCTTGCGCCCCGTCTCGGCGTAGATCGGCACCCCGGACTCCTGCAGGGCGGTGATGTCGCGCTCGATCGTGCGCACGCTCACCTCGAACCTGCCGGCCAGCTCGCGGGCCGAGCGGCAGCGGGGCGAGATGGCGCGCAGGTCCTCGACGAGCGCGTAGAGCCGGTCGGTACGGTTCACACCCGCGACGCTACGCGCGGACACCGACAATCCCGAGCGCACCGGGGTTTCGGGCCGTCCGGAAGGGGGTCAGCGGGCCCAGTCGAGCAGTTCGTCCACCGGCCAGGTGTTGACGATCCGGCCGGCCTCGATCCCGCACCTGGCCGCCCGCTCGCAGCCGAAGCGCTGCCAGTCGAGCTGGCCGGGCGCGTGCGCGTCGGAGTTGATCGCGAACACGCACCCCTGCTCGTACGCCTGGCGCAGCAGCCGCTTGGGCGGGTCGAGCCGGTCGGGCCGCGAGTTGATCTCGACGGCGACCCCGAACCGCCGGCACGCCTCGAAGACCAGGTCAGCCTCGAACTCCGACTCCGGCCTGCGCGAGCCGCGCGCTCCCCCGGCCTGCACGACCCGGCCGGTGCAGTGGCCGAGCACGTCCACGAGCGGGTTGGCGACGGCCGTCACCATCCGGCGGGTCATCTCGGAGCTGGGCATGCGCAGCTTGGAGTGCACGCTGGCGACCACCACGTCGAGCCGTTCCAGCAGCTCCGGCTCCTGGTCGAGGCTGCCGTCGAGGTTGATGTCGACCTCGATGCCCGTCAGGATGCGGAACGGCGCCAGCCGCTTGTTGAGCGACTCGACCACGTCGAGCTGCTCGCGCAGCCGCGCCGCCGGCAGCCCGCGGGCGACGGTCAGCCGCGGCGAGTGGTCGGTCAGCGCCAGGTAGGCGTGCCCCAGCGACTCGGCCGCCTCGGCCATCTCCTCGATCGGCGATCCGCCGTCGGACCAGTCGGAATGGCTGTGCAGGTCACCCTTGAGCGCCGCGCGCAACGCCGCCGTCTCGTCGTCGAGGTCGGCCCCCTCCGTGGCGCGCAACCGGCGCAGATAGGTCGGGACCTGACCGGCCAGCGCCTCGGTGACGACCAGCGCGGTCACCTTGCCGATGCCGGGCAGCTCGGCCAGGCCGCCCGACTCCGCGCGCCGTACGAGCTCGTCGCGGGGCAGGTCGGCGACGACGGAGGCGGCGCGGCGGAAGGCGCGCACGCGGTAGGCGGGCTCGCCCGCCCGCTCCAGCAGGAAGGCGATTTCCCGGAACGCTTCGACCGGTTCCATACGTTCATCCATATCAAAAGCGGCAACGGGCCAGGTCACCGTCGGATCACGGGCGATTGAAGGCCGGCCGGAACCCCCGCTAGGCTGTGCGACCCACGAAGGAGCCCGATTGCCCCCCAAGCCGCCCCCACCGAAACAGCGCTCGTCGAAAGCGATCACCCTGACCGTCATCGGCGTCGTGTCCGTCATGGTGGTCGGCTACTGCGCGGCGACGCAGGACGACGACGAGGTCACCGCCGACTGCGTCGACACCAGCCAGCAGCTCCCCGACGGCTCCTACCCGGTCGTGGACGAGGACTACTGCGACGACGACCACCACGCCCACTACTACGCCGGACCGCGGGGCGCCTACCACTGGTACTACGGCGGCGTCCGCAACGGCACCCGCGTGCGCGGCGGCACCACGCTGCGCCCCTCCGACGTCACCATCTCCACCCGCACCGGGCGCGAGATCCAGCGCGGCGGCTTCGGCAGCGGCCGCAGCAGCGGGAGCTGACCGGTGCGACGCGAGCAGGGCGCTCCCCGCGACGGCTGGGACAAGACGATCGAGAGCCAGGGCCTGGCCTACCACCGCGCGGCCCACCCCGAGGGGCTGAGCAGGCCCTACTGGGACGAGTCGGTCCACTACGTGTTCTCCATGGACGAGGTCGAGTCGCTGGAGGAGCAGGTCGAGGAGCTGCACGGGATGTGCCTCCAGGCCGCCGAGCACGTGGTCTCCACCGGCCGCCTGGCCGATCTGGCCATCCCGGAGTGGGCGGCCGACGACGTGGCGCGCTCGTGGGAGCGGCGCGACGCCCACCTCTACGGCCGCTTCGACCTGCGCTACGACGGCACCGGGCCGGCCAAGCTGCTGGAGTACAACGCCGACACGCCGACCTCGCTGCTGGAGTCGTCGGTGATCCAGTGGTTCTGGCTGCAGGACACCCACCCCGGCGGCGACCAGTGGAACTCCGTGCACGAGCGGCTCATCGACCGCTGGCGCGCGATGCCGCTGCCGCCCGGCCCCACCCACTTCGCCTGGACCAACGGCGACGAGACCGGCGAGGAGGCCATGACGCTGGCCTACCTCCAGGAGACCGCCGAGCAGGCCGGGCTGGAGACCGTGGCCGTCGCCATGGAGGACATCGGCTGGGACTCGCTCAACCGGTGCTTCGTCGACGTCGAGGAGCGCAGGATCCGCTCGGCCTTCAAGCTCTACCCGTGGGAGTGGATGCTCGCCGAGCCGTTCGGCCGCCACGCGGTGCGCCACGCGACGTGGATCGAGCCGCTGTGGAAGGCTCTGCTGTCCAACAAGGCGCTGCTGGCCGTGCTGTGGGAGCTGTTCCCCGGCCATCCCAACCTGCTGCCCGCCTACCTCGACGGCCCCCGTGACCTCGGCTCGTACATCGCCAAGCCGCTGCTCGGCCGGGAGGGCGCGTCGATGCGGATCGTCACGCCGTCCGGCGGCCTGGAGACGCCCGGTTCCTATGGTCAGGAGGGGTATGTCTACCAGGGCTTCGAGGCGTTGCCGGAGTTCGGCGGCCAGCGGCCGGTCCTGGGCGCCTGGGTGGTCGCCGACGAGGCGGCCGGCCTGGGCATCCGGGAGACGACCGGCCTGATCACCGACGACACCTCTTCCTTCGTACCTCACCGAATCGAGTGACCGTGACCACCGTGTTCCTGGAACATCTCGCCCGCGGCGCGGGCTCCATCGCCTCCTACGCCGCCGTCGGCGTGATCCTGATGATCGTCGGCTTCTACGTGATCGACCTGGCGACCCCGGGCAAGCTCAGCCAGATCATCCGCACCGAGCGCAACCCGAACGCGACCCTGCTGGCCACCTCGGCGCTGGCCGCGGTCGGCCTGATCGTGGCCGCCTCCATCTGGGGCTCCGGCGGGCGGCTGGCCGAGGGGCTGGTGAGCACCGCGGTGTTCGGCCTGGTCGGCATCGCCGTGCAGACGCTGGCGATGCTGCTGTTCGACCGGGTGGTCGGCATCTCCGTGCGCGAACTGGTCAAGGAGCCCGAGCTGCAGCCGGGCGCCCGGCTGCTCGCGGTGACCCACATTGCGATCGGCCTGATAACCGCCGTCGCGGTCATCTGAAATCACCTGGCACTCTAGGAGACGTGACAGACCGGACCCGGGAGGACACCACTCGCAGGCTCGAGCGCGCGATGGGCGCGCTCGGCACGGCGGCGATGGCGCGGATGGACGACCAGTTGCCGTGGTTCCGCGCGCTCAGCGCCGAGGACCGCTCCTGGGTGGGGCTGGTGGCGCAGGCGGGCATCGCCGCGTTCGTCGAGTGGTTCCAGCACGCGGGCGAGGACCGGCCCACGCCCAGCATCGAGTTCTTCGGCACCGCGCCGCGCGAGCTGAAGCGGTCGATCTCGCTGCAGCAGACGGTCGACATCGTCCGCGTCGTCGTCCAGGTGGTCGAGGCGCAGACCGACGAGCTGGCCGCGCCAGGCGGCGAGGACCAGCTCCAGCAGGCGATGCTCCGCTACACCCGGGACGTGGCGTTCGCCGCCGCGCACGTCTACGCCCGCGAGGCCGAGGCCCGGGGCTCCTGGGACGCGCGGCTGGAGGCGCTGATCGTCGACGCGCTGGTGCGCGGCGAGGTGGACGACGGGCTGCACTCCTGGGCCGCCGCGCTCGGCTGGACGTCCTCGCCGGTGGTCGTGATCGCCGGGCACGCCCCCGAGGGCGACCCGCGCGCCGTCATCGACGGGCTGCGCGAGCGGGGCCGCCGCATCGGCATGGACCTGCTCGCCGGTGTCCAGGCCGACCGGCTCATCGTGATCGTGGGCGGCGCCGAGAGCGTGAACGACGCGGCCCGGCAGGTCGTCGCCCGGTTCGGCGAGGGCCCGATCGTGATCGGCCCCGAGGTGCCCGACCTGCACGCCGCCGCGCGGTCGGCCCGGGCCGCGCTGGCCGGGCTGAAGGCCTCCTCCGGCTGGCCCGACGCGCCCCGGCCGGTGCACGCCGAGGACCTGCTGGCCGAGCGGGCGCTCGACGGCGACGAGGACGCCAGGGAGCAGCTCGTCGAGAACGTCTATCTGCCCCTTGCGGGCACCCCGCTGCTCGATACGCTGGCCACGTACCTGGAGCAGGGCACGTCGCTGGAGGCCACCGCGCGGCTGCTGTTCGTCCATCCCAACACGGTCCGCTACCGGCTCAAGAAGATCACCGAGCTGACCGGCTACCAGCCGACCGAGGGCCGGTCGGCCTTCACCCTGCAGGTGGGGCTCATCCTGGGGCGCCTCGCCGACAGCGCCGAGATGTGGCGGGCCCTAACGTAATCTTCCCGAAACCCCTACTGTGGGGTTCCTACAAAACAGCCCGGACAAAGTTCGTTCAGATCTTCATCGGCGTGTCGAAGTTCTACAGGGCATGGTGGATTTCGTGCTTGTAGTCGTCGCGCCGGGCCAAGGCGCCCAAACCCCAGGTTTCCTCACCCCGTGGCTGGAGCTGCCCGGTGTGGCAGACCGGCTCGCCGCGTGGTCGGAGGTCGCCGGGCTCGACCTGATCGCGTTCGGCACCACCGCGGACGCCGACGAGATCCGCGACACCGCCGTCGCCCAGCCTCTGCTCGTGGCGGCCGCGCTGGCCAGCGCCGAGGCGCTCGGCGTGACCCCCGACCTGCTGGCCGGCCACAGCGTCGGCGAGTTCGCGACCGCCGCGCTGGCCGGGGTGATCACCCCCGAGCAGGCGCTGACGCTGGTCCGCGAGCGCGGCCGGGCGATGGCCGAGGCCGCCTCCGTCACCGAGACCGGCATGACCGCCGTGCTCGGCGGCGAGGAGCCCGACGTGCTGGCGGCCATCGACAAGCACGGCCTGACCCCCGCCAACATCAACGGCTCCGGCCAGATCGTCGCGGGCGGCACGCTGGAGCAGCTCGCCGCCTTCGCCGACGACGCCCCGGCCGGCGCCCGGCTCCGCCCGCTGGCCGTGGCCGGCGCCTTCCACACCGCGCACATGGCCCCCGCGGTCGCGCGGCTGCGCGAGGCCGCCGCCTCCGTCACCCCGGCCGATCCCACCGTGCGGCTGCTGTCCAACGCCGACGGCCAGGTCGTGACCGGCGGCGACGAGGTCATGAGCCGCCTGGTCAACCAGGTGAGCAACCCCGTGCGCTGGGACTCCTGCATGGCGACGATGGCCGAGCTGGGCGTCACCGCGATGATCGAGCTGCTGCCCGGCGGCACGCTGACCGGCCTCGCCAGGCGCGGGCTGCGCGGCGTGAAGACCGTGGCCGTCAAGACCCCCGAACATCTCGACGCCGCCAGGGAGCTGATCAAGTGAGGATCGCCGACACCGCGCCCGGCGCCAGGCTGCTGGCCCTCGGCCACTACCAGCCCGCCCGCGTCGTCACCAACGACGAGCTGGCCAGGACCATGGAGACCAACGACGAGTGGATCCAGTCCCGCGTCGGCATCAAGGAGCGCCGGGTCGCCGCCGACAGCGAGACGCTGGAGGACATGGCGGCCCAGGCGGGCGGCAAGGCGCTGGCCGCCAGCGGTCTGGCCGCCGATGACATCGACCTGGTCATCGTCGCGACCTGCACGCTGGAGTCGCAGATCCCCAACGCCGCCGCGGTCGTCGCGCACCGGCTCGGCATCGACGCCCCCGGCGCCTTCGACGTCAACGCCGCCTGCGCCGGCTTCTGCTACGCGCTCGGCACCGCCGACGCCGCCATCCGCGCCGGCTCGGCCCGCAACGTGCTGGTCATCGGCGCGGAGAAGCTGTCGCAGTGGATCGACTGGACCGACCGCTCCACCGCGGTGATCTTCGCCGACGGCGCGGGCGCCGCGGTCGTCGGCCCCTCCGACACCCCCGGCATCGGCCCGGTCGTGTGGGGCAGCTCCGGCGACAAGTCCGAGGCCATCCGCATCGACGACCGCCACAGCTCGCTGCAGCAGGAGGGCCAGACGGTCTTCCGCTGGGCCACCACCGCGCTCCACCCGGTCGCCAAGCAGGCGTGCGAGCGCGCCGGCGTCGACCCGTCGGAGCTGGCCGCGTTCATCCCGCATCAGGCCAACCTGCGTATCATCGAGTCGATCGCCCGCCGGCTGGGCGCCGAGCGCGCGGTCATCGCCCGCGACATCGTCACCGCCGGCAACACCTCCGCAGCGTCCATCCCGCTCGCGCTCTCGCGCATGCTGGAGCGCGGCGAGGTCCGCTCGGGTGAGCTCGCGCTCATCCTCGGCTTCGGCGCCGGCCTGACCTACGCGGGTCAGGTCATCGAGATCCCCTAAGAAAAGCTTGTACGGCGAAGCCGTGCAGAACCAGGAAAACTAAGGAGAACCAGCGACATGGCCACCGAGCAGGACATCCTCCAGGGCCTCGGCAAGATCATCAACGAGATCACCGGCATCCCGGCCGCCGAGGTCACCCCGGAGAAGAGCTTCGTGGACGACCTCGACATCGACTCCCTGTCCATGGTCGAGATCGCCGTGGCCGCCCAGGACGAGTTCGGCGTCGAGATCCCCGACGACCAGCTCAAGAACCTGAAGACGGTCAAGGACGTCCTCACCTTCATCCAGAACTAGAACGTCCTTACCCCTGATCGACAAGGAGTGCGAAACGTGAGTGCAAACCGGGTACGTGTCGTCGTCACCGGGCTCGGCGCGACGACGCCCGTCGGTGGAGAC
The DNA here is from genome assembly GCF_040674795.1 of Nonomuraea sp. NPDC049725. NCBI lineage: Bacteria > Bacillati > Actinomycetota > Actinomycetes > Streptosporangiales > Streptosporangiaceae > Nonomuraea > Nonomuraea sp. NPDC049725. Next base: position 770,923 of record NZ_JBFANJ010000002.1, read on the forward strand.
GTCGCCTCGTCCTGGTCGGCGCTCCTCGCCGGTCAGTCGGGTGTCAGGACCCTCACCGAGGACTGGATCGACACCGTCCCCGTGACGTTCGCGGGGACGGCCGCGGTCGACCCGACCGAGGTGCTGCCCCGGCCCGAGTCCCGCCGTCTCGACCGCAGCGAGCAGTTCGCGATGGTCGCCGCGCGTGAGGCGTGGCAGGACGCGGGAGCGCCGGAGGTGGCGCCCGAGCGGCTGGGCGTCGTCGTGTCCAGCGGCATCGGCGGCATCAACACCACCCTGTCCGCCTACGACACCTACAAGGAGCGCGGCTGGAACCGGCTGTCGCCCTTCACGGTGCCGATGCTCATGCCCAACGGCCCCGCCGCCTGGATCGGCCTCGACCGGGGCGCCCAGGCCGGGGTGCACGCCACGGTGTCCGCCTGCGCCTCCGGCGCGGAGGCCATCGGCTACGCGATGGACATGATCAGGGCGGGCCGGGCCGACGTGGTGATCGCCGGCGGCACCGAGGCCGCCATCCACGGCCTCAACGTGGCGGCCTTCGCCGCCGCCCGCGCCATGTCCACCCGCAACGACGAGCCGCAGCGCGCCTCCCGGCCGTGGGACCGCGACCGCGACGGCTTCGTCCTGGGTGAGGGCGCCGGCATCCTCGTCCTGGAGTCGGAGGAGCACGCCCGCGCCCGCGACGCGCGGATCTACGCCTACGCCTCGGGTGTCGGCTACTCGGCCGACTCCCACCACATCACCCAGCCCGAGCCCGAGGGCCGGGGCATCATCATGGCGATGACGCAGGCGCTCACCGACGCCGGCATCACCGGCCAGGACGTCAAGCACGTCAACGCGCACGCCACCTCCACCCCGGCAGGCGACGTCATCGAGGTGCAGGCGGTGGCCAAGGCCATCGGCAACCACCCGCTGGTCACCTCGACCAAGTCCATGACCGGCCACCTCCTGGGCGGCGCCGGCGGCATCGAGTCCGTCTTCACCGTCAAGGCGCTGCAGGAGCGCATCGTCCCCGCCACCATCAACCTCGACAACGTCGACGACGGCATCGAGGTCGATCTCGTGCACGGCGCCCACCGCGCCCTGCCCGCGGGTGACATCGCCGCGGTCAACAACTCGTTCGGCTTCGGCGGCCACAACGTGACCGTCGTGTTCAAGGGGGCTTAAATGACCGTGCTCGACAACCGCGTGGCGACCGAGGGTCCCGAACAGGAGCCTGCCGATCCCCGCGATCCCGCCGTCCGCCTGGCCGCCCTCCTCGACGAGGGATCGGTGCGGCTCATCACCCCCGAGGACAAGAGCGGCGTGCTGGCCGCCATGGGCCGCGTCGAGGGAGTCCCCGTCGTCGCATTCTGCAGCGACGCGCGTTTTCAGGGCGGCGCGATGGGCAGCGAGGGTTGCGAGCACATCGTCCACGCCTATGACGTGGCCGTCCGCGAACGGGTGCCGGTCCTCGGGATCTGGCATTCCGGCGGTGCGCGACTCGCCGAAGGCGTCGAGTCGCTGCACGCCGTCGGCCGGGTGTTCGCCGCCATGACCAAGGCGTCGGGCGTCGTGCCGCAGATCTCCGTGGTCGTCGGCCCGGCCGCCGGCGGCGCCGCCTACGGCCCGGCGCTGACCGACCTGGTGATCCTGGCCGACTCCGGCCGCATCTTCGTCACCGGCCCCGACGTGGTCCGCAGCGTCACCGGCGAGGACGTCACCAGCGCCGCCCTGGGCGGCCCCGAGCCGCACAGCAAGCGCAGCGGTGTCGTGCACGTCGTCACCAAGACCGAGACCGACGCGCTGCTGAAGGCCCGCCAGCTCGCCGTGCTGCTCGGCCACCAGGGCCGGGTCCGCTCGTCGGAGATCGGCGAGGTCGACTTCTCCTCGCTGCTGCCCGACTCGCCGCGCCGCGCCTACGACGTCAAGCCGCTGGTCAACGGCCTGCTCGACGAGCCCGGCGTGGAGCTGCACCCCAAGTGGGCGCCCAACATCGTCACGTCGCTGGGGCGGCTCGGCGGCCGGACCGTCGGCGTGATCGCCAACAACCCGATGCGGCTGGGCGGCTGCCTCGACGCCACCTCCGCCGAGAAGGCCGCGCGTTTCGTGCGCATGTGTGACGCCTTCGGGGTGCCGCTGGTCGTGCTGGTGGACGTGCCGGGCTACCTGCCGGGCGTCGGCCAGGAGCACGACGGCGTGGTGCGCCGCGGCGCCAAGCTGCTGCACGCCTTCGCCGAGGCGTCGGTGCCGCGCATCACGCTCGTCACCCGCAAGGCCTACGGCGGCGCCTACATCGCGATGAACTCCCGCGCCCTCGGCGCGACCAAGGTGTTCGCGTGGCCGACGACCGAGGTCGCGGTCATGGGCGCGGTCGCCGCGGTCCGCATCCTCAAGCGCCGCCAGCTCGCCGCCGCCTCCGAGGACGAGCGCGCGGAGCTGGAGCAGCGGCTCGCCGAGGAGCACGAGAAGCTCGCGGGCGGGCTCAGCCGCGCGCAGGAGCTGGGCGTGATCGACGAGGTGATCAAGCCGGAGGAGACCCGCGGCGCGATCGCCAAGGTCCTGGCCCAGGCGACCCCGGCCCGGGGCGCGCACGGCAACATCCCGCTGTAGCCCGGACGACGTCGAGGGGCCCCGCACCGATTCGGTGCGGGGCCCCTTTCGCGTCTGCTCTCGTGCCGGGGGTGACGGGCGTGGGACCGGGGGTGACGGGCGTGGGACCGGGGGTGACGGGCGTGGGACCGGGGGCGGCGGGCGTGGGACCAGGGGGCGGCGGGCGTGGGACCGGGGGGCGGTGCCGCGCGTCAGACGGCGGCGTGCAGCCAGCGGACGGGCGCGCCGTCGCCCGCGTAGCGGAACGGCTCCAGCTCCTCGTCCCAGGGCCGGCCGAGCAGCTTGTCGAGCTCCTCCTCCAGCACGCAGCGGCCCTGACCGGCGGTCAGCATCACGGCGCGCAGCCGGTCCTCGGGGATCATGATGTCGCCCGCGGCGCCGATGACCGCACTGAACGCGCCGAGCGTCGGGGTGTAGGCGTGCCGGGAGCCGTCGACGCCCGGCGAGGCGTCCTCGGTGATCTCGAACCTGAGGCGCTGCCAGCCCATGAGTGAGGAGGCGATGGCGGCGGCGATGCCGGGCCGGCCTTCCCATTCGGCCTGCGCGCGCACCACGTTGGGCGCGGCGGGTTGCGGCGTCCAGGTAAGATCAACGGGCACGCCAAGGACACCCGCGACTGCCCATTCGATATGAGGGCACAGCGCGGGCTGAGCCGAGTGGACGTACAGCACGCCACGAGCAGACACCGGACCTCCCGTTTCGGTACGAGGTGCGCCTTCCCCAACGGCCTCGCCCCGGGATGATCACAAGTGACTAGGGAGAGACTACCGTCGGTCGCAATCCGACACCAGAGGGGGGCCATACCAAGTTGGTGCGCGTGTGACACGTGACAGGACGGCCGGCGGGGAAAGATACCCGCTCATGAACATCCAACAAGTCGGCGACGCGCTCATCCGCCCAGGTCAGGTGCTGACCGACCGCAGCGCGCTGTCCGCCGCCTCGCGCTGGACGCAGGCCGTCTCGGAGGCCGACGGCGTCTGCGTGATCCACCTGTCCGACGGCGTCGACCCGTGCGAGCTGACCGCCGACCTGCGCGAGCACGGCTTCCGCGCCTCCCCCAACCACGTGCTGGCCGGGCAGCCGCTGTTCTTCGGCGGGCCGGCGTCGCGCCCTTTCCCCGCCCCGCCCATCGCCCACCGCCACAGCCGCACCCGCTCGCCGGTGGTGGTCGGGCTGCTCGACACCGGCGTGGCGGAGCACCGCTGGTGGGCCGGGAGCGACTGGTTCGCCGAGCGCCGGGCCGAGGACGACGACGCCGCCGAGGGCCGCCAGGCGGGGCATGGAACGTTCCTGGCCGGATTGCTGACGATGCGGGCGCCGGGCGTGTCGCTGCGGGTGACCCGGGTGCTCGACGGCGAGGGGCTGGGCGACGAGGCGACCGTGGTGCGGGCGCTGCACCGGATGCGCGAGCGGCCGCCCGACGTGCTGAACCTGTCGTTCGGCTGCCACACCTTCGACGGCAGGCCGCCGCCGCTGCTGGCCGACGCGCTGGCCGAGCTGCCCGGCACGGTCGTGGTCGCGTGCGCGGGCAACTCCGCCTCGGACGTGCCCTTCTACCCGGCCGCGCTGGGGCCGGTGGTGGCGGTGGGCGCGGTCGACGACACCCAGCAGCGCCGCGCCCCGTTCTCGGCGTACGGGCCGTGGGTGGACGCCTGCGCCCGCGGCGAGTGGCTGACCAGCACGTTCCCGGAGCGGGGCGAGTTCGCCGGCTACGCCTCGTGGAGCGGCACGTCGTTCGCCGCGGCCCTGGTGGCGGGGGCCATCGCGGACGCCGCGCGCGATCTGCCGGCGGCCCAGGCGGCCAAGGCGGTGCTGGATCCGCAGGCCACCCGGCAAATTCCCGATCTGGGAGTTCTCGTCCCGTCGAGTCTGTAGAGTTTACGCTCAGTCCCCGGGCGATCACGTGGAGGCAGGGCAGCCTCCCGGCAGGGTCGGGAAGGAGGCCGTATGCACGACACGCGCGACCCAGCGGAGCTGCTCGCGGCGGCGGCCGGTGGCGACCAGGACGCCTGGGACCAGCTCGTGTCCCGCTTCGGGCCGCGGATGTGGGCGGTGGCCCGCTCCTGCGGTCTCGGCGAGAGCGACGCGGCGGACGTCGTCCAGGGCGCGTGGCTGCGCCTGCTGGAGCGGCTGCACGCGATCAGGGAGCCCGCGGCCGTGGGGGCGTGGCTGGCCACCACGACCCGCCGCGAAGCGCTCCAGCTGCTGCGGAAGACTCCGCACAGCGTGGCCGCGGAGCCCCCGGCCGCGCCCGACCCGGCCTCCGCCGTGCTGGAGGCCGACGGCAACCGCCTGCTCTGGCAGACGGTCTCCACCCTGCACGAGCCCTGCCGCACCATGCTCCGGCTGGTGGCGACGGATCTCGGCAGCCGGCAGATGGCCCAGCGCCTGGGCGTCCCGATCGGCAGCGTCGGCCCTACCAGGGCGCGCTGCCTGGAAAAACTGCGCACCCTGATCTCACTACAGGAGACGGTGCAATGATCAACGACGAATACTTCCTGGCGGCCCTCAGGCTGGCCGCCGGGAGCGATCCCATCCCGGGACACGTGAGCGCGGCCGCCCGCGACGTCTTCCGGCTCCGGGTCCCCAGCGCGATCACCGCCGTCCCCGCCGAGTGCACCGCCACGCGCGGCGTGCGCGGGCCGGAGGGCCCGCACATGGTCCGCTTCGTGGCTGACGGGCTCACCTTCGACCTGGAGGTGACCTTCGGCGACGGGCTGATCGACGTGGCGGGGCAGGTGTGCCCGACTCCGGGCGACGGGGCGCTCGTCGACGTTCGCACCCCGCACCTGACGCTGAGCAGGCGGCTGGCGCCCACTGGCCACTTCGCGGTGACCGGGCTGCCGCCGGGCTGGCTCAGCGTGGTCTGCCACCGCCCCGGCAACGCCCCCGTCCAGACCCGGTGGGTGCGCATCCGCCCTTGAACACCGAGCCGAACCTGACGACACCGGAGCATCAGCGGGACGCGTCCCCGGTCGTCGCCATGCTCGTGCGCGCGGCGGAGATGGCGGTGCAGCGTTCCGTGGTCGACCCGCCGCAGGCGTTGCGGGCGGGCCGGACGATCCTGGCGAAGGCGGCGGCCGTCCCCGGGGGCGCGGAGGCGACGGCGGTAGCGTTGCGGGCGATGGGCCTGGCCGAGCGTGAGCTGGGCGATCTGGAGGCGGCCGAGCAGCACCTCAGGCAGGCGATCGGCACCGTGGGGGCGCCCGGCGAGCGGCTGGCGCAGGCGCGGCTGTCGCTGGTGACGGTGCGCACCGAGCGCGGCCACCCGCTGCAGGCGCTGCGCGTCGCCGCGCTGGCTTGGGCCCACCTGTCGCCGCTCGACCGCGCCAAGCTCGACACGCAGCGGGCCGTCGCGCTGGCCTGCCTGGGCCGCTACCAGGAGGCCGTCGCCTCCTGCGACCGGGCGCTGCGGGCGCTCGTGGCCGCGCCGGGCACGCTCGACGACCGCAGGTTCCTGGCGGGCGGGCTGCTCAACCGGGGCCTGGTGCACGCCTACCGGGGCGACTGGGACGACGCCATGCGCGACATCACCGCCTGCCTGGAGATCTCCCGCCACGCCGGGCTCCACCACCTGGCCCGGCTCGCCGCCGCCAACCTGCCCTTTCTCGCCGTACGGCGCGGCGACGTCGGCGAGGCGTTCGCCCACTACCGCGCCGCCCAGGACACGCTGTTCGGCTTCACCGAGCGGCTGGCCACGATGCGCGCCGACTTCGCGGGCGCCCTGCTGGCCGCCCACCTGCCCGGCGAGGCGCGGGCGCTGCTCAGCCTGGCCGTGCCCGACCTGGAGCAGTCCGGCGGCCGGGCGGCGCTGGCCGAGGCGCGGCTCAAGCTCGCCCAGGTCGAGCTGCTGACGGGCGACGCCCGCGAGGCGATCACGGTGGCCGAGCGGGCCGGGCGCGAGCTGGCGGAGCAGGAGCGGCACTCGTGGCTGCCGCTGGCCAGGGAGGTCGTGCTGCGGGCCAGGCTGGCGCTGGAGCCGCCGACGCCCGCGCTGCTCGCCGAGCTGATCGCGTGCGCGGGCGAGCTCGAACGCGACGCCGCCCACCTGGCCGGGGCGGCGGCGCTGCGGCTGGTGGCGGCCGAGACCGCGCTGGCCGTCGACGACCACCCGACGGCCTCGGCCCAGCTCGCCCGGCTCACCATGCACGCCAGGTCGCAGGAGCGGTGGATGCCGGCCGGCACCCGGCTGACGCCGCTGTCGTGCGAGACGCAGCAGCGGCGGCTGGCCCAGGCCGCCCAGGTGCCGCCCGTGGTGCGCCAGCACGCGCTCGCGCTGGAGGCGGCGCTGCAGGAGGACGTCCCGGGCGCCTTCCGCGCCGTGCGGGAGGGCCTGGCCGAGATGGGCGGGCGCATGGACACGCTCGACGATCCGGCGTTGCGCGCCCACGCGGCCCGCGCCGGTGAGCGGCTGGCGGCGTTCGGGCTGCGGCTGGCGATCCGCGACGGTGACGCCGGCGAGGTGTTCGAGTGGGCGGAGCGGTGGCGGGCGGTGGCCGCGCCCGCGCACGCCCGCCCGCTGACCGGCTCCGGGCGGCTGCGCGAGGAACTGGGGCGGGCCGCGCTGGTCGAGTACGTCACCGACGAGGAGTCGCTGCTGGGCGTCGTCGTCACCGGCGAGCGCGTGACGCTGCGGCGGCTCGGCGGGCTGCGGGCGGTGGCCGAGACGCTGATCCGGCTGCGCTACTCGCTGCGCCGGGCCGGGCTGCGCGAGGGCGGCGCCGCGCCCCCGCAGCCGATCGACGCCGTCGGGGCCGAGCTCGGGCGGCTGCTGCTGGAGCCCTTCTCCGACGAGCTCGCCGACGAGCTCGGCGACCGGCCGCTCGTCCTGGTGCCGACCGGGCCGCTGCACACCATGCCGTGGGGCGCGCTGCCCTGCCTGCGCGGCCGTCCGGTGAGCGTGGCGGCGAGCGCGGCCGGATGGCTGGCGGCGAGCGGACGCGGCGCCGGGGACGGGCCGCCGTCCGTGGTCGCCGCCGCCGGGCCCGGCCTCGCGCACGCCGAGGAGGAGGTGGGCCGGGTGCTCGCCCGCCACCCCGGCGCCCGCCCGGTCCCCGGCCGCAGGCAGGCGGTGCTCGACGCGCTGGCGGGCGCGGACGTGCTGCACCTGGCCGCCCACGGGGTGTTCCACGCGCGCAGCCCGCTGCTGTCCGGCATCACGCTGGAGGACGGCCCCCTCATGGCGTACGACCTGCTGCGGGTGGAGCGGGCGCCGAGGCTGGTGGTGCTGTCGTCCTGCGACTCGGGGATGGCGCGCACGCCCGCCGACGGGGCGCCGCTCGGGCTGGCCGGCACGTTCCTGTCGCGCGGCGCCGCCTGCGTGGTGGCGGGGATGGTGCCGGTGGGCGACGAGGACGCGCTGGCGCTCATGACGGCCTTCCACGAGCTGCTCGCCGCCGGCCGGCCGCCCGACGCCGCGCTGGCCGTCTCGTCGGCCGCGACGGGGGTGCCGGGCTTCGTGTGCTTCGGCGCCGGTCACCGGCCGCTCGTCCGGCCCGCGACGGCGGACGCGCGGGCGGGCGTTCAGCCGGTGGCGACGGGCCTCGCCGGGTCGGCCACCCAGTTGGACCACGAGCCCACGTAGAGGGCGGCGTCGATCCCGGCGACCGCGAGCGCGAGCACCTCGTGCGCGGCCGTCACGCCCGACCCGCAGTAGGCGCCGACCGGCACGCCGCCCGTCACGCCCAGCCCGGCGAAGCGGACCCGCAGCACGTCCGGGGCCGGGAAGCGGCCGTCGGCGCCCACGTTCGCGGTGGTCGGGGCGCTGACCGCGCCGGGGATGTGCCCGGCCACCGGGTCGACCGGCTCCACCTCGCCCCGGTAACGCTCCTCCGCCCTGGCGTCGAGCAGCACGCCGGAGCCGGCCAGCGCCGCGGCCTGCCCGGCGTCGAGGACCGGCATCCCGCCCGGCGTGGCCGTGAAGTCGCCGGGCTCGGGCCGGGACTCGTCCTTGGTGACCGGCAGCCCGGCCGCGATCCAGGCAGGCAGCCCGCCGTCGAGCACCCGTACGTCCTGGTGGCCGAAGTAGCGCAGCGTCCACCAGGCGCGGGCGGCCACCGTCGAGCCCGCGTCGTCGTACACCACGGCCGGCCTGCCGTCCGACACGCCGAGCCGCCGCATCGCCCGCTCGAACGCGTCCGCGCCGGGCAGCGGGTGCCGGCCGGCGTCGCCGGGCGGCGCCGCCAGGTCGGCGTCGAGGTCGCAGAAGACGGCGCCCGGCAGGTGACCCTCGCGGTAGAGGCCGATCCCGGGCGGGCCGCCCAGCCGCCAGCGCACGTCGAGCACGCTCGCCGTGTCGCCCAGCGCGGCCAGCTCGTCCGGAGTGATCAGCGGGCTCATCTGCGGGATACCTCCACAAGTGGTACGAGCTGCTCGGCGGCGGTCATGGAGCCGTGGTAGCCGGTGAAGAGCGCCTCGATCCGATGCGCGGACGGGGCGATGATCGCCAGGTCAGTGTAGGGGACGGCGAGCACGTCACCGATGCGCCGCAGCCACGCGCCGCGCACGTCCGGCCCGAACCAGCCGGCCTCGACCGCCTCCTCGCGCGGCACCACCCAGGCGCGCCCGTTGAGCGTCGCCGCCCAGGCGTCGAGCACGTCGCCGGCCGCGCCGGGCTCGGCGTAGACGTGGCGGGCGCGGGCCTCGCCGCCGAGCATCGCCACGCCGCGCGTCAGCTCGGGCGTCTTCTCGGCGTCGAGCTTGTCGGCGGCGTTGACCATGCCGTGGTCGGCGGTCACGTACAGAGCGGCGCCGTCGGGCAGGCCCTCGGCCAGGCGCTCGGCCATGCGGTCGACGATCGCCAGCTGCCGCAGCCATTCGTCGCCGCCCCAGCCGGTCATGTGCCCGGCCGCGTCGAGGTCGCCGTAGTAGACGGTGACGTGGGCGCGCGGCCCGGCCAGCTCGGCCAGCGCCCTGGTGACGCGCTCGTCCGGCGTCTCGGCGGGGGCGTAGCGGACGCCCCGGTAGACGGCGTCGGTCAGGCCGGTGCCCTCGAACTCGGCCGGGGCCACGTAGACGGCGTCGATCCCGGCCGCGGCGGCCCGCTGGTAAACAGTGGTGCTCGGCTGCCACTCGGCCGGGTCCATCGGCGTCCCGGTCCAGCGCAGGCAGTTGAACAGCAGGCCGGCGCCGGGCACGGCCAGCGTCATGCCGAGCATGCCGTGCTCGCCCGGCGGCAGCCCGGTGCCTAGCGAGCACAGGCTCGTCACGGTCGTCGCGGGAAACCCGGCGGTGAGGGTGGCGGGCGGCGCCGCGTGGGCCGGAGGGGCGATCGTCCCGCCGGTGGCGGTGGTCGCGGCGGCGGCCGTGAGGAAGGGAGCGGCGTCGGGGTGGGCGCGCAGGAGCTCCGCGCCGAGGCCGTCGACCAGGAACAGGCAGGTGCGGGTGGCGGGCGCGATCGCCAGCGGGTTGGGCTCGTCGAGGCCGAGGGCCGCGAGCAGGGAACGGGCGAGGTCGGGCAACGAGGCCCCGCCGTAGGCCGGCACCAGCGGCACGCTGTCCATGCCCTCGATCTTAGACGCCGTGGCGGCGCCCACCTACAGCGTCGGCGTGGCCGTACGGGGGATGATCGCTCAGGCGGCGGCGCGGGCCGTGGCCTCCGACAGGGCCTTGGCGAAGGCCAGCACGTGGGTGACCGCCTCGGGCCCGTCGGCGGCCTCGCTGACGCGCAGGGACAGGTCGTCGGCGGTGATGGCGCCGGTGTAGCCGTGGTCGGCCTCGCAGTTCTCGTCGCCGCAGGTGGCCGGTTCGAGGTCCACGTGGGAGATGGCGCCCCAGCCGATGGTGAGCGTCACCTCGGTGGGCGGCACGCCCGGGACGTAGGAGGCGGGGTCGGGAACCACCCGGGTCACCGCGACCGACTGGACGCGGCTCAGCCGCACCGCCTCCGTGGTCGTGGACGCGTGCGCCGTCGAGACCCCCTCCACCGCCGGGTGCTCGTCGGTGTGGCACACCAGCAGCCTCGTGCCGGACAGCACCAGCACGGTGACGTGCCGGCGCACCTCCATCGCGGGATCGAAGGTGGCCTCGTGATGGACCACGAACGCGGTCACGGCCTCCTTGCCCAGCGCGGATTCGACCGCATCGGTGACGAGGTCGGGATAGTAGCCGCTGCGCTCGATCGCTTCACGCAGGCCCGCGGCTGAGACTCGGGTTTCCCTCATGGATCCAGTTTGCCAGGGCGTCGCAGTGCACTCACCCGCCGGATATAACGCTCTATAACGTCTTCAACACCGAAATTTTCTCTTTCGCCCCCAGCTCCCGCGCCGGGGCGGAGCCCGCCGCCCCGTGCCGGTCAGCCCAGGCGGCGGGGGCCGCCGTCCAGCCGTGGGCCGGGCGGGGTGCGGAGGGTCACGCGCGCGCCGAGGACGATCACGCCGCTCTCGCCGACCACGACCTGGTCCAGGTCGAGACGGGCCAGCTCCGGCAGGTCGTGGGCCAGACGGCCCACCCTGACCAGGAGGTCCTCCAGGGCGTCGACGGCCACCGGCGGGTAGCCGTACTCGCCGAACAGCAGCGGCGCGGCCCGTACGGACCTCACCAGGCCGGCGGCGTCGTCACGGGTCAGCGGCGCGAGACGGAACCCCTGGTCGAGCAGCAGGCGCGCGGTCACCTCGCCCAGCCCGAACGACACCACCGGCCCGAACGCCGGGTCCTCGACGACGGTCACGACCGTGGGGACGGCGGGCTGCGGGGCCATGCGCTGCACGGCCAGCTCCGTGGCGTCGCCGAACTGGCGGGCGAGCTCGGCGTACGCGTGGCGGACGCTCTCTGCGGTGGACAGGCCCAGGCGTACGGTCCCGGCGCGGCGGGCGGCGCGGGGGTCGGCGAGCTTGAGCACCACCGGCCACCCGAGCCGTTCGGCGGCGGCCACGGCCTCGTCCGGCGACCCGGCCACCTCGGCCGGCCACACGCTCAGCCCGTAGCAGGCGAGCAGCTCGGCCGCGTCGGCCAGGACCGGCGGCCCCGCCTCGGCGAACGCCCCAGCGTCCGGCACGGCGTCCGGCGCGGTGTCCGGCCCAGCGTCCGGCGCGGCGTCCGGCACGGCGGGGGCGGCGGCGGATTCGTCCGCGGTGGTGCCGGGTGCTTCCTGGGGCGGCGGGGTGAGGGTGCGGTGGACGAGCGCGCGGGCGCGCGGGGTGTCGATGTCCTCCAGGTCCGCCGGGGGGACGGCGGGGCGGGCGCGCCAGGCGGCGTAGCGGACGGCGTGGGACAGGGCGCGCACCGCCTCCTCGGGAGCCGCGTAGGAGGGGATGGAGCCGCGCGCCGGGGCGGCGCCCGTCTGGAGGCAGGGGTGCATGCCCAGATGCCCCTGGAAGGTGGCGAGGACGGGCTTGGCCGAGCCCTGCGACACCTCCATGAGCCGGTCGGCGATGCCCGCGGCCTCACCCGGGATGGGCGGCATGTAGATGACGACCGCCGCGTCGACCTCGGGTGAGGCCAGCTCGGCGGCGAGGGCCGTGCCGAACTCGTCCGGCCCGGCGGCGGGGCCGAGGTTGGCCGGGGGCCGGGGGGCGAGCCCGGCGGCGACGCACGCGTCGGCGGCGAGCAGGCCGAGCGCGTCGGAGTTGGTGACCAGGGCGACGCGCGGCCCGGCGGGCAGCGGCTGGTAGGCCAGGAGCTGGCCGACGTCGAAGAGCTCGATGAGGTCGGCCACCCGGATCAGCCCCGCCTGCTCGAACAGGGAGCTGACGGCGGAGTCGGGCAGGCCGAGCTCCTCGGCGGAGTGGCCGGACGGGGTGCCGCCGCTCTTGACGACGACGATGGGCTTGGTGCGGGCGATGCGCCGGGCCAGGCGGGTGAACTTGCGCGGGTTTCCCAGGGACTCCAGATAGAGCAGGATCACCTCGGTGGCGTCGTCCTCCTCCCAGTACTGGAGCAGGTCGTTGCCCGACACGTCGGCCCGGTTGCCCGCGGAGACGAACGACGAGATGCCCATGCCGCGCTGCTTGACGCGCTGGAGGAGGGCGGTGCCGAGTGCGCCGGACTGGCTGAAGAAGCCCACGCGGCCACGGCCGGGGACGGTGGCGGCGAGGGTGGCGTTGAGCTTGACGGCGGGGTCGGTGTTGGCGATGCCGAGGCAGTTGGGGCCGACCACGCGCAGCCCGTAGGAGCGGGCGATGCGGGCGAGCTCGTCCTGGCGGGCACGGCCGCGGCTGCCCGTCTCGCCGAACCCCGACGACACGACGACGAGGCCGTGCACGCCCTTCTCGGCGCACTCCTTGACCACGTCGAGCACGCTCTCGGCGGGCACGGCGACGACGGCGAGGTCGACCTCGCCGTCGATGGCGGTCACGCTCGGGTAGGCGCGCACGCCCGCGACGGCGCGGACCTCGCGGTGCACCGGGTAGACGGGGCCGGTGAAGTCGGCGGCCAGCAGGTTGCGCAGCACGGTCTGGCCGACGCCGCCGGGCTCGCGGGAGGCGCCGATGACGGCGACGGAGCCGGGGGTGAGCAGCCGGGCGATCGAACGGGCCTCGGCGCGGTGCTCACGGGCGGTGGTGACCTCGGCGGCGGTCTCGGTCGGGGTGAGGTCGAGCGTCATGCGGACGACGCCGTCGGCGAAGCTGCTCTCCGCCGTGTAGCCGGCCTGGCGCAGCACGCCCATCATCTTCATGTTGGCGGGCAGCACGTCGGCGACGAAGCGCTCGATGCCGCGTTCGCGGGCGGTGGCGGCCAGGTGTTCGAGCAGCACGGAGGCCACTCCCCTGCCCTGGTGGGCGTCCTCGACGAGGAAGGCGACCTCGGCCTCGCCCGGCCCGGTGCGGTCGTAGCGGATGACGGCCACCATCTCCGCCCCGATGGTGGCGATCAGGGCGACGCGGCTCTCGTAGTCGACGGTGGTGAACCGGGTGACCTCGCGGTCGGACAGGCGCGGCCGGGGCCCGAAGAACCGGAAATAGATGGATTCCGGGGACAGCCGCGAGTAGAAGGCGCGCAGCCGATCGGCGTCTGCGGGCCTGATCGGGCGCACGTGCGCGGTGCCGCCGTCGGCCAGGACGACGTCGGCTTCCCAGTGAGCGGGATATTGTGCCTCCACAGTCACGAGCGTAAACCCGTGTCCCACATGTCAAGAAGTTGGGCAACGCTTGTGCATCGACTCAGGCCGGGTGTCGGGGGTCCGCCACACGAACCGGCTGGAAGCTGTTAGTTTTGCCGTGGCCAGGCTCGATCTGTAGGCAGCAAGGTGGTGGCATCATGACGCGGGTCGTCGTGGTGGGCGATCTCATGACCGACGCGGTGGCGCGCGCCCGTTATGCGCTCGCCAGGGCGAGCGACACCCCGGCGATCGTCACGATGCACGGTGGCGGGTCCGGGGCCAACATCGCCTCGTGGCTAGCCGTCGAGGGCGCGGAGGTGGCCTTCATCGGCCGCCGGGGCGCCGACATCACGGGGCGCAACCGCGACATGGAGCTGATGGGCTACGGCGTCGACGCCCGGCTCGTCATGGACCCCGAGCGTCCCACCGGCACCTGCGTGGTGCTCGTCACGCACAAGGGCGAGCGCACCATGCTGTCCGACCCGGGCGCCAACGCGGCGCTGTCGCCGGAGGACCTGCCGCGTGACCTGTTCAACGGCGGCGGCCACCTGCACCTGTCGGGCTACACGCTGATCAACGAGGGCTCGCGCGACGCGGGGCTGGCCGCGCTCGACATGGCGCGCCGCTCGGGGATGTCGATCTCCGTCGACTGCGCCTCGTCCGCGCCTCTCGAGCGTACGGGCGCCGAGCCGTTCCTGGAGTGGACCAACGGCGCCAAGCTGCTGTTCGCCAACATCGACCAGGCCAAGGTGCTGACCGGGCGGGACGACCCGGAGGCGGCGGCCAAGGTGCTGACGGCGTGGTTCCCGCAGGTCGTCATCAAGATGACCGCCGAGGGCGCGCTGTGGTTCGGCAACGGGCGGCCGGAGCCGGTCCGGGTGCCGGCCGAGCCGGTCGACCGGATCGTCGACGGCACGGGCGCGGGTGACGCGTTCTGCGCCGGGTTCCTGCCGGCGTGGCTGGCGGGCAAGCCGCCGGCGGAGTCGCTGGGCGCCGGGTGCGCCCTGGCCGCCAAGGCGATCGTGCACCTGGGCGCGCGGCCCCGCCTCTGACCTTCCGGCGGGGCCTCTCCCTCCGAGCCACCGTACGAGCTGCCGAACGTCCCGCGCTCCCGAACGTCCCGCGCTGCTGAACGTACGGGCTGCTGAACGTACGGCGCTCAGGACGTGCGGGGCTCAGGGGCCTACGGCGCTCAGGACGTGGTGGCCAGGACGAGCGGGAGGACGGCCGGGGCGCCCGCGTGGCGCACCAGGGCGGCGGCGAGCGTCATCGTCCAGCCGGTGTCGACCCGGTCGTCGATCAGCAGCACGGGCCCGCCGCAGGCGGCCACGGCAGCGCCCACCTCGCGCGGCATCGCCAGCGTCGCCCGCACGGCCTGCACCCGCTTGGCGCTGTTGAACTGCTGTCCGGGCGGCCCCGACCGGTAGCCGAGCTCGCCGAGGTAGGACAGCCGGCCCACCTGCGCCAGCCGTTCGGCGAACCCGCGCACGAGCAGCGGGCGCGACGCCGACGGCACGTTGACGACGGCCACCGGCCGCTCGCGCCACTCCCACGCCGACAGCACCTTGACCACGGCGGCGAACATGTCGTCGGCCATCGGCCCGTCGGCCCCGGCGAACAGCTCGCGCAGACGGTTGCCCCAGCCGATGTCGGTGAGCCTGCCCAGCGCTCGGCCCGGCTCGGCGCCCAGCTCGGGCTTGATCCGCCCGGACAGGTCGGCCAGCCCGGTCGGCCACTGCTTGCGCGCCTCGATGTCGACGCCGGGCCTGCTCAGCCGCTCGCGGGCGGTCTCGACGGCCCCGGCGGCGATCTCGGGTGAGCGGTGGCGTCCGGTGCAGTTGTCGCAGCGGCCGCACGGCCGGGCGGCCTCGTCGTCGAGGCGGCGGCGCAGGTATTCCTCACGGCAGTCGGTGGTGGTCAGGTAGCCGAGCATGGCGTCCTGCTCGGCCTTGCGCTCGGCGGCGATGCGGGAGTAGCGCTCGGCGTCGTAGGACCATTCCTCGCCGGTCGACTCCCAGCCGCCCTTGACCCTGCGCACGGCGCCGTCGACGTCGAGGACCTTGAGCATCATCTCCAGCCGGCTGCGGCTGAGGTCGACGGCGGTCTCCAGGGCCTGCGTGGACATGACGCCGCGCTCGGCCAGCGTCTCCAGCACGGTGCGCACGACCGGCTCCGGCGGGAACGCCAGCGAGGTGAAATAGGCCCAGATGTCGCGGTCCTCGGTGCCGGGCAGCAGGATCACCTCGGCCCGCTCGACCCCGCGGCCCGCGCGGCCGACCTGCTGGTAGTAGGCGACGGGCGACTGCGGCGCGCCGACGTGGACGACGAAGCCCAGGTCGGGCTTGTCGAAGCCCATGCCGAGCGCGCTGGTGGCGACCAGCGCCTTGATCTTGTTGTTGAGCAGCGCCTCCTCGGCCGCCAGCCGCTCGGCCGGGTCGGTCTGGCCGGAGTAGGCGGCCACCTCGTGGCCCTGCTCGCGCAGGTAGGAGGCGATCTCGTGGGCGGCGGCCACGGTCAGCGTGTAGACGATGCCGGAGCCGGGCAGCTCGTGCAGCGTCTGGGCCAGCCAGGCCAGCCGCTGCTCGGCCGACGGGAGGCGTACGACGCTCAGGTGGAGGCTCTCGCGCTCCAGCGGGCCGCGCAGCACGAGGGTGTCCTCGCCCATCTGCTCGGCCACGTCGCGGGTGACGCGGGCGTTGGCGGTGGCGGTGGTGGCCAGCACCGGGATGCCGGGCGGCAGCTCCTCGAAGAGGGTGGCGAGCCTGCGGTAGTCGGGCCGGAAGTCGTGACCCCAGTCGGAGATGCAGTGGGCCTCGTCGACGACGACCAGCCCGGCGCTCTCGGCCAGCTCGGGCAGCACGTTGTCGCGGAAGTCGGGGTTGTTGAGCCGCTCGGGGCTGACCAGCAGCACGTCGACGAGGCCGTCGGCGACCTGGCCGTAGACCTCCTCCCACGCCTCGGGGTTGGCCGAGTTGATGGTGACGGCGCGGATGCCGGCGCGCTCGGCGGCGGCGATCTGGTTGCGCATGAGGGCGAGCAGCGGCGACACGATGACGGTCGGCCCCTCGCCGAGCTCGCGCAGCAGGGCGGTGGCGACGAAGTAGACGGCCGACTTGCCCCAGCCGGTGCGCTGCACGACGAGCACCCGCCGACGGTCGACGACCAGCGCCTCGATGGCCTTCCACTGGTCGTCGCGGAGCCTGGCGTGCTCGCCGGCCAGCGCGCGCAGCTTCTCCTCGGCCTCTTCGCGCAGCATCCCGGCGTCGGGGGCGTCAATCATGTGTCCCTTGTTACCAGGTTTCCCCGACGATTCGCGCCCGCGAGCGGCGGAACCCGCCATCGGCGCGAAGCGTTGAGCGTACGTCACCCCTGGAGAGCACGGCCCTCAGGAGGGTTCATGGCGGAGTTGTCACTCGCGCGACGTGCCCGGCGGCCGGCGGTTCCGCGTCTTGCTTTCGCGCGGGTCGTCACGGTGGTGCTGCTGGTGGTGGGGATGGGCGCGGCGGGCTGCGCGGGGACGGACGTGAAGGCGTCCTACCGGCCGATGTTCCTGCCGGTCAAGCTCGAGTGGGGGCCCGGCGGGGTGAAGGTCACCGGCGACGCCTCGATCGCCACGCCGATCGGCGTGTTCTCCGTGGGCGCCGAGCACAGCCTCGTGGCCAAGAAGCAGAACGCCCTCTACGTCATCTTCCGCGACCACGACGGGGTCCTGCCCGGCTCGCCCGTGACGGGCACCGACCTGGTGTACGAGGTGCTGAGCGGGGGCGGCCGGTTCACCGCCGTGGTCAACGGCACGGCCGTCATCCAGGTCGCCAACCAGGAAGTGCTCATCGACGTCACGGACGGCACGCTCAAGGTCATCGAGTTCCAGGGCGCCCAGGCGATCATGCAGGAGCGGCCCAGCGGGCTGGCGCAGCGGTGGCAGGAGTTCTGGGACGGCTGCCTCTACACGCCGATGTCGCTGTCGCGGTGGGCCTACGACGACTCGACCATCGACCAGTGGTTCGGCCTGGGGTTCGTGCTGTTCCTGGTCCGGCTGGCCCTGGCGCTCGTCCTCGGGGTGGCCGACCTGCTGCTGACCGCCGGGTGCTTCCTGGCCGCCGTCGCCTTCGTGGTGGCCGGTCCGACCGGGCGCAACATCGTGTACGGCGTCGAGGTCCTGTTGTTCCTCGTCCTCGTGTTCGGGGCGCGGTCGCTGGCCTAGCGATTTCGGGGCAAGATCGGCACAAAAGTGATCATGTGGGCGTCCAGGCGCACGGCGAAGCACGTCGGTGTCGCGGGCACCCGCGTTTCTTCGGCACAATGTTCGACATGGCCCGACGTACCCCTGCACCCCCGACTGAGGACTTCGAAGAGCGGATCGTCGACATCGACGTCTCCTCGGAGATGCGCACGAGCTTCCTCGAGTACGCGTATTCGGTGATCTACCAGCGTGCGCTGCCCGACGCCCGTGACGGACTCAAGCCGGTGCAGCGGCGCATCCTCTACTCGATGAGCGAGATGGGCCTGCGCCCCGACCGGGGGCACGTCAAGTCCTCCCGCGTCGTCGGCGACGTGATGGGCAAGCTCCATCCCCACGGCGACACCGCCATCTACGACGCGGTGGTGCGCCTGGCGCAGCCGTTCTCGATGCGGCTGCCGCTGGTCGACGGGCACGGCAACTTCGGCTCGCCCGACGACCTGCCCGCCGCCATGCGTTACACCGAGGCCCGGCTGGCCCCGGCCGCGATGCTCATGGTGGAGTCGCTCGACGAGGACACCGTCGACTTCAAGCCCAACTACGACGGCCAGGAGACCGAGCCCACGGTCATGCCGTCGGCGTTCCCCAACCTGCTGGTCAACGGCACGACCGGCATCGCGGTCGGCATGGCGACCAACATGGCGCCGCACAACCTGGCCGAGGTCGTGGCCGCCGCCCGCCACCTGATCAAGAAGCCCACGGCCACGCTCGACGAGCTGATGAAGTTCATCCCCGGCCCCGACCTGCCGACCGGCGGCACGATCACCGGCCTGCAGGGGGTGCGTGACGCGTACGAGACGGGCCGCGGCACGTTCCGCATGCGCGCCAAGTGCGCGGTCGAGCAGATCACGCCGCGCCGCAAGGGCATCGTCGTCACCGAGCTGCCCTACAACGTCGGCCCCGAGCGCGTGGTCACCAAGATCAAAGAGCTGGTGACCAGCAAGAAGCTGCAGGGCATCGCCGACCTGAAGGACCTCACCGACCGGCACAAGGGCCTGCGCCTGGTCATCGAGATCAAGAACGGCTTCATCCCCGAGGCGGTGCTCGACGAGCTCTACCGGCTCACGCCGATGGAGGAGACGTTCGGCATCAACAACGTCGCGCTGGTCGACGGCGAGCCGCGCACGCTGGGCCTGCGCGAGCTCCTCCAGGTCTACGTCGACCACCGCATCGAGGTCGTCCGCCGCCGCTCCGAGCACCGCAGGCGCAAGCGCGAGGACCGCCTCCACCTGGTCGACGGCCTCATCGTCGCGCTGCTCAACATCGACGAGGTCATCCAGGTCATCCGCTCCTCCGACGACTCCGGGCAGGCCCGCGAGCGGCTGATGGACGTCTTCGACCTGACCGACATCCAGGCCGCCTACATCCTCGACACCCCGCTGCGCCGCCTGACCCGCTACGACAAGCTGGAGCTCGACCGCGAGAAGGAGACGCTGACCGACGAGATCGCCGAGCTGACCGGCATCCTGTCGTCCGAGACGCGGCTGCGCCAGGTCGTCTCCGGCGAGCTCGCCGAGGTGGCCAAGAAGTACGCCACGCCGCGCCGCACCGTGCTGCTGGAGGCGTCCGGCGTCTCCCGCACCGCGACGGTCGAGCTCCAGGTGGCCGACGACCCGTGCCTGGCGCTGCTGTCGTCCACCGGCCTGCTGGCCCGCACCTCCAACGCCGACCCGCTGGCCGCCACCGGCGACCGCACCGCCCACGACGTGCTCGTCTCCGCCGTGCGCACCACCGTCAGAGGCGAGGTGGGCGTGGTCACGTCACTCGGCCGGCTCATCCGCGTCCAGGTGGTCGACCTGCCCACGCTGCCGCCGTCCGCCGGCCCGCCCTCCCTGTCGGGCGGGCATCCCGTCTCCGAGTACGTGTCGCTCCAGCCCGACGAGACCGTGGTCGGCCTCGGCTCCCTCGACCCCGAGAGCCCCGGCCTGGCCCTCGGCACCGCGCAGGGCGTGGTGAAACGGGTGGTGCCCGACTATCCGGCCAACCGTGATGACTTCGAGGTGATTACCCTCAAGGACGGCGACACCGTCGTCGGCGCCGTCGAGCTCGACTCCGAAGAGCACGACCTGGTGTTCATCAGCTCCGACGCCCAGCTCCTGCGCTACCAGGCGGCCCAGGTGCGCCCCCAGGGGCGGCCCGCGGGCGGCATGGCCGGCATCCGGCTCGACGGCGGGGCGCGGGTCATCTGGTTCGGCGTCGTCGACCCGGCCCGGCCAGGCCAGGTCGTGACGGTCGCCGGCTCCTCCACCGCGCTGCCCGGCACCCAGGTCGGCGGCGGCAAGGTGTCCGACTACGCCGAGTTCCCCGCCAAGGGGCGCGCCACGGGCGGCGTACGCGCCCAGCGCTTCCTCAAGGGCGAGGACGTCCTGCTGCTCGCCTGGGCCGGGCCCGCCCCGGCCAAGGCGGTCTCCTCGGTCGGCAAGCCCGTGCCGCTCCCCGACGAGATCGGCCGCCGTGACGGCTCGGGCGTGCGCCTCACCCACACCATCGGCGCCATCGGCGGCCCCCTCGCCTCCTCCCCTGACGCCCCCGAGGAAGAAACCCCCCAGGACACCGAGTAGCCGCCGCCTGAGCCCCGGCACGCTGCCGCCGCCTGAGCCCCGGCACGCTGCCGGCGCCGGGGCCCTTCACGGACGGGCCGTACGGACGCCCGCCATTTGAGGCGGCGCCCTGAACGGCCCGTAGGCGGACCCGGACGCGCGGACAGTCGTGGTGCCGCGGGCCCTGAACGGACGCTGGACACAGGCGGATGGCCGGCAACGCGGGCTGGCGCGGGGCCTGGGCGGGCAGGCGCAGGGCGCGAGTCTGGTCCCTCTGGTTGGGGCCTGGCGCCCGCCGTGCGCCTTGGAGGCTACGGCGGGCGTGTCGCCAGGGGGCCCGGACGGCCGGGCGCGGGGCGCGGGCGCGTAGGCCGGTGCCTGGGTCAGTCGGCGATCGTGAGGCAGAACGGGTGGCCGGCCGGGTCGAGGTAGACGCGGAAGTTGTCGCTCTCGCTCGGCTGGACCTCGTGCTTGGTGGCGCCGAACTTGAGCACCTGCTCCTCGGCCGCGTCCAGGTCGTCGACGACGGTGTCGATGTGGAGCTGCTGGGGCCGTTCCCCCTCGGGCCAGACGGGCGGCCGGAAGTCGCCGACCCGCTGGAAGGCCAGGCGCATCGACGAACCGGTGTCCTTCAGCACGACCCAGTCGTCCTCGTCATAGATCACCGGCCAGCCGAACAGCCGGGAGTAGAAGTCCGCCAGCTTCTTCGGGTCGGGGCAGTCGATCACCGTGGAGTGGTACTCCGCGATGCCCTTCATGGCTCACCTCCGGGATGATGGTCCGCATGGCTGCGAACTCGTTCATGGTTCCTCTCGGCACGCCCGCGCCCCCGTTCGACCTCACCGCCGTCAGCGGCGGCAGCGTCTCGCTCGGCGATCTGCGCGGCTCGCCGGCCACGCTCGTGGTCTTCCTGTCCAACCACTGCCCGTACGTCCGCCACATCGAGCACGGCCTGGGCGCGCTGGCCGCCGACTACGGGTCACGCCTGTCGGTCGTCGCCATCTGCAGCAACGACAGCGTGAACTACCCGGACGACGATCCGACACACCTGGCCGAGCAGGCGGCCCGGGCGGGGTTCGGCTTCCCGTATCTGCTGGACGACACGCAGGAGGTCGCCAAGGCCTACCGGGCCGCGTGCACGCCCGATCTGTTCCTCTACGACGCCGACTTCCGGCTGGCCTACCGGGGTGAGTTCGACGGCTCGCGGCCCGGCAACGGGGTGCCGGTGACGGGCTCGTCGGTGCGGGCCGCGATCGACGCGCTGCTGGAGGGCGTGCCGGTCAGCGCGGATCAGGTGCCGGCGATCGGCTGCGGCATCAAGTGGAAGCCCGGCAACGCGCCGGCCTAGTGTGACTCCCATTCGGTGGCGGCGGTGATCGTGGCGGGCAGCGACAGCAGCAGCTCATGCGGCTCGCCGCCCTGCCAGCCGCGCACCAGCCGGTCGCCGGCCGGGCCGGGGTTGAAGTCCTCGCACCCGAGCGGCCCGTAGCAGCCGGCCTGGTCGAGCATGAGGATGAGCGGGTCGTCGTCGGGCAGCGCCGCGGCGTAGGCGGCGGCGTCGAGCAGGGCCAGGGCGCATCTGGCGTTGCGGCCGCCGTCGTTGGACTCCACACGGTCCAGGCGGCGCCTGGCCTGGGCTCGGAAATACGCGGCGAGCGACTCGGACCTGCTCAAGACGACCCTCTTCTACGTCACGTTGGGCTAGCACATCATCGCGCTAAGTTAGCAGTGATCGGGGGTCGTTCGCGAAGTACGGCAGGCCGCCACCCCGCGTTTTCGCGAGGGACGAGCATGGGATCATCAAGGACATGGATGCCTTCGACGACGTTTTCGCCGGTAACGCGAAGTTCGCTAAGAAGTTCAAGGAGTCTGGGCTCACCGGCACCGCCGCACGCGGGCTCGCGGTGGTCACCTGCATGGACTCACGGATCGACCCGCTCGGACTGCTCGGGCTCAAGCCCGGCGACGCCAAGATCCTGCGCAACGCGGGCGCCCGCGTCACCGACGACGTGCTGCGCACGCTGGTGCTGGGCGTCTACCTGCTCGGCGTGCGCCGGGTGCTCGTCATGCCGCACACCGACTGCGGCATGACGAAGGTGACGGACGCCGACGTGCACGACCTGACGCAGAGCAACGGCGTCGACACGCGCAGCCTGGAGTTCCACACGGTGCCTGACCAGCACGCCGCGCTGCTGCACGACCTGACCCGCATCACGTCCTCGCCCTTCCTACCGGCGGACATGCCGGTGCAGGGAGCGATCTACGACGTGCGCTCGGGCGTGTTGCGGCCCGTGGGGTAGCGCCCCGCGAAGCGCCGGCTCGCGGGGATGACGGCCCCGCAGGATGGCGCCCCGCAGGAGGGCGGGCCGCAGGAGGGCGGGCCGCAGGAGGGCGGGCCGCAGGAGGGCGGGCCGCAGGAGGGCGGGCCGCAGGAGGGCGGGCCGCAGGAGGGCGGGCCGCTGGGTGGCGGCCCGCAACGTGGCGGGCCGCAGGGCGGGGGTGGTCAGGCGTCGATGTGGTCGCGGTCGACCTCGGCCGCGCTCTTGACGATGAACTCCCGCCGGGGCGCCACGTCGCTGCCCATGAGCAGGCTGAAGATGCTCTCGGCCTCTTCGACGTCCTCGATGCGGACCCGGCGCAGGATGCGGTGGCGGGGGTCCATGGTGGTCTCGGCGAGCTGGTCGGCGTCCATCTCCCCCAGACCCTTGTAGCGCTGCACCGGGTCCTTCCAGCGCTTGCCGCGCCGCTCCAGGTCGCGCAGCACCTTCTGCAGCTCGCCGTCGGAGTAGCAGTAGATGTACTTGTCCTTGCCCCGGCCCGGGTTGGTCAGCTCGATGCGGTGCAGCGGCGGGACCGCGGCGAAGACCCGCCCGGCCTCGACCATCGGCTTCATGTAACGGTGGAAGAGCGTGAGCAGCAGGCAGCGGATGTGGGCGCCGTCGACGTCGGCGTCGGCCATCAGAATGATCTTGCCGTAGCGGGCCGCCTCGATGTCGAACGAGCGGCCCGAGCCGGCGCCGACCACCTGGATGATCGCGGCGCACTCGGCGTTCTTGAGCATGTCGCTCACGGACGCCTTCTGCACGTTGAGGATCTTGCCGCGGATCGGCAGCAGGGCCTGGAACTCCGAGTCGCGGGCCAGCTTGGCGGTGCCGAGCGCCGAGTCGCCCTCGACGATGAACAGCTCGCTGCGGTCGACGTCGTCGTTGCGGCAGTCGACGAGCTTGGCCGGGAGCGCGGAGTTCTCCAGGGCGCTCTTGCGGCGCTGGTTCTCCCGGTGCTCGCGGGCGGCGATGCGGGCCTTGGCGGCGGCGACGATCTTCTCCAGCACGGCGCGCAGCGCCTGCTTCGTGCCGCGCGGCGGGTTGGCGAACAGCTCCTTGAGCTCGCGGCTGACCACGTGGGAGACGATGCGGGTGGCCGCGGAGGTGCCCAGCACCTCCTTGGTCTGCCCCTCGAACTGCGGCTCGGGCACCCGGATGGTGACGACGGCGGTCAGGCCCTCGGAGATGTCCTCCTTGTTGACCGGGTCGTCGCCGTTCTTCAGCAGGCGGGTCTCGCGCAGCTGCTCGTTGATCGTGCGCACGAGCGCCCGCTCGAAGCCGGTGACGTGGGTGCCGCCCTTGGGGGTGGCGATCACGTTGACGAACGAGCGCACGGTCGACTCGTATCCCTTGCCCCAGCGCACGGCCACGTCGACGGTCAGCTCGCGCTGCACCTCGGTGGGCGTCATGTGGCCCTGGTCGTCGAGGACCGGGACGGTCTCGTGGAAGTGGCCGACGCCCTGCAGCCGCAGCACGTCGCAGACGGCCTCGTCGCGGGCCAGGAACTCGGTGAACTCGGAGATGCCGCCGTCGAAGCGGAACTCCTCCTCGACGCGCTCCTCGTGGCGGCTGTCGATGACGACCAGGGTGAGGCCGGGGACCAGGAAGGCGGTCTGGCGCAGCCGGACGTGGATCTCGTCGAGGGAGACCTCGGCGTCGGGCAGGAAGATCTGCTTGTCGGCCCAGAACCGCACCCGGGTGCCGGTGACGCGCTTGGGCAGCGGGCCGCCGTCGCGCAGGCCGGACTTCTTGCGGAACTTGGCGGTGGGCCCGTCGCCGTCGAACACGCCCGGCACGCCGCGCCGGAAGCTGATCTCGTGGACCCGGCCGTCACGGTCGACCTCGACGTCGAGGCGGGACGACAGCGCGTTGACCACGGAGGCGCCCACGCCGTGCAGGCCGCCGGAGGCCGCGTAGGAGCCGCCGCCGAACTTCCCGCCGGCGTGCAGCTTGGTGTAGACGAGCTCGACGCCGGCCAGGCCGCTCTTGGGCTCGACGTCGACCGGGATGCCGCGGCCGTTGTCGCGGACCTCGATGGAGCCGTCGGCGTGGAGCTCTACCTCGATGCGGTCGCAGTGGCCGCCGAGCGCCTCGTCGACGCCGTTGTCGACGATCTCCCAGAGACAGTGCATGAGCCCGCGGCTGTCGGTGGACCCGATGTACATGCCAGGTCGCTTGCGGACGGCTTCGAGGCCCTCAAGCACCGACAGGTGACGAGCTGTGTAACCCGCCTCCACTAGCGTCACTCCAGCTCCCCTGGTCACTTGTCATCGAACACGTGTGCGTAGCCTACCGTTCTTCCCCTGCGCACGCGTACAAGCTTGCCATGCGGTCACGTTTGCCGTTACCGCCGGGCTGCTGGGCATTACTTTCGGACACATTCTGCTCTGGGCGTAGCGAGGGGGAGGTTGGGAACGTCCACGTCCGGTTAGATGTTGTTCCAAGTGACTGACGCCAGATCCTCGCTTCGGCGGGGGTGACCCGAAAGGCGATACGTGACTGGAGCTCTTGCCCCCGTTAAGCCGCTGACGGCCCTCGACCGCTGCGACCGTTGCGGTGCCCAGGCATACATTCGCGCGACCCTGCCCGTGGGCGGGGAGCTGCTGTTCTGCGCCCACCACGGGCGTCAGCACATCGCGGCGCTGCGCGAAAAGGGCGCCGACATCCTGGACGAGTCGGCACGACTCAGCGAAACCCGATCCCACGCCCCCGACGGCGAGCGCTGACCGCGCTGGCCTTGAGATAACCACATATTGCATAACAGAACGGCGATCCCGGGCCTGCTCGGGATCGCCGTTCTGCGTTCACACGGCAGATCAGCGCGCCTGGTCAGCGCACCCGGTAGTGATACGCGGCCACCGGCTCCAGCCCCTCGCTCCGGTAGAGCGCCTGGGCGGCCGCGTTGCCGGCCGTGACCACCAGGTAGGCCCGCCCGCCCCCGGCCAGCGCCCGCAGCACGCTACGCGCCAGCCCGCGCCTGCGCGCCGAGGGCAGCGTCGCCATGCAGTAGACACCGACCGTGGCGTCTTCCGTGCTCCCCTGCGGCACTCCCCTGCCGACCGCCACGGGCACGCCGTCCTCCTCCACGGCCGCGTAGCGCGCGGGCACGCCCGTGAGGATGCGCCCCGCCTCGCGCAGCCCGTCGCCGTAGCGGCCGTCGACCTGCCACCAGGTCCGCGTCCAGGCGTCCCAGGGCCGGTCCTCGACCCGTACGGGATGGCCGGGCTCGCCGGGGACAGACCCGGACATCACCACGGTCGGGTCGGCCCGCGCGTAGCCGCGCCGGTCCAGCTCGGCGTCGAGGCCGGGCGTGGCGCCCGGCCCGATGGAGAACGC
Organism: Nonomuraea sp. NPDC049725; assembly: GCF_040674795.1. Classification (NCBI taxonomy): domain Bacteria; kingdom Bacillati; phylum Actinomycetota; class Actinomycetes; order Streptosporangiales; family Streptosporangiaceae; genus Nonomuraea; species Nonomuraea sp. NPDC049725. Next base: position 796,993 of record NZ_JBFANJ010000002.1, read on the forward strand.
GCACGCCTGCCCGCGCGCCGCGTAGAACGCCTCGGCCGCCTCGATGGCCGCGCCCAGGTCGGCCGGGACGCCGAGCGGCAGCACCGAGTTCGCGCGCTTGGTCACGCCGCCCGCGTGGCGCAGGATCCAGCCGTCGTGGCGCACCTGCTCGTAGGCGGGCCAAGCCTGGTGCACGAGAGCGTCGACGTTCATGGCCCGCGAGCCTAGCTGACCGGGTTTGACGGCATCACTCCAGGTAAGTGCCTCCCCCATCACATGGGCCGTGAAAGGGGTCGCCATGTCCAGGTCAACTGCCGCGGTCGCCGCGATGCTCCTCCTGACCGCGTGCGGCGGCGTGGGCGGCCCGAGCCGCCCGGCGGGCGAGTCGCTGACCACGATGGGCTTCGGGCTGCCCGACGAGATCGCCACGGTCCGGGTGGACGCCTTCAAGAAGGCGTACCCGGGAGTGACGGTCCGGATCAACGAGGGCGCCTTCGACGAGCAGGCGTTCCTGTCGGCGGTCGCCTCGGGCAACCCGCCGGACCTGGTCTACCTGGCCCGCGAGCGGCTGGGCAGCTACGCCGCGCGCGGCGCCATCCAGCCGCTGGACGACTGCGTCAGCCGCGAGTCCATCCCGACCGGCGACTTCTACCCGGCCGCGCGGCAGCAGGTGCGCTACGACGGCCGCTGGTACGGCATCCCCGAGTTCTCCAACTCGATCGTGCTCATCGTCAACGACCGGGCGGCCCGCGACGCCGGGATCGACCCGGCGAGCGTCGACACCTCCGACTGGGACCGCCTCGCCGAGCTGGCCAGGAAGATGACCAGGACGGACGGCGGCAAGGTCGAGCGGTTCGGCTTCAACCCGAAGCTGCCCGAGTTCCTGCCGCTGTGGGCCAAGGCCAACGGCGCCGACCTGCTGTCCGCCGACGGCCGCACCGCCGGCCTCGACGGTCCCGCCGTCGTCGAGGCCATGACGTACGCGAACCGCCTGGTCGAGTCGCAGGGCGGGTGGAAGCGGCTCAAGGCGTTCGTGGACACGTGGGACTTCTTCGGCGCCCGCAACCCGTTCGCCGAGGACCAGGTCGGCATGATGCTGGGCGAGCAGTTCCTGGTCTCCTCGATGGCCGGCACCACGCCGGACGTCGCGATCACCGTGCTGCCGTTCCGGGGCCGCGACGGACAGCCGGTCAACCTGGTGGGCGGCAACGCCTGGGCCGTGCCGAAGGGCGCGCGCAACCCGCAGGCCGCCTGCCGCTGGATGAAGACGATGACCGCAGCCGAGACCTGGATCGCCGCCGCGCGGGCCCGCCAGGACAAGCGCACCCGCGAGGGCAAGGTCAACATCGGCACCTTCACCGGCAACGCCAGAGCCGACGAGACGATCTTCGGCGAGATCGTCAGGCCGAGCGGGAAGGCGCCGTTCGACGCGGCGGTCAAGACGATCCGCGCGGTGCAGCCGGCCGGGTTCGTGGTGCCGCAGTCGCCCGCCGCGGCCGAGTTCAGGAAGGCGTGGGAGGACGCGGGCACCCGCGTGCTGCTCGGCGGCCAGGAGCCGGCCGACGCCCTGGGGCGCGCCCAGGCCGAGGCCCAGAAGGCCATCGACGGGGCGGCGTCGTGAGACCGGAGACCCGCTGGGCGTACGTCTTCGTGCTCCCCTGGCTCATCGGGCTGGTGCTGTTCCAGCTCGGCCCGATGCTCGCCAGCCTCGCCCTGTCGTTCACCGAGTACGACCTGATCTCCAGCCCGGAGTTCGCCGGGACGGCCAACTACGCGCGGATGGCGCAGGATCCCAAGGTCGCGGTGGCGATCGGCAACACCGTGCTCTACACCGCCCTGCACGTGCCGCTGGCCATCACGCTGGCGCTCGGCCTGGCGCTGATGCTGAACCGGATCGGCGGCCGGGGCGCCGGAGTCTTCCGGACGATCTTCTACCTGCCGTCGATGACCCCGTACGTGGCGGTGGGTGTGCTGTTCCTGTTCCTGCTGAACGGGCAGGCGGGCATGGTCAACCAGTTCCTCGGCCTGTTCGGCGTCGAGGGGCCGCAGTGGACGACCGACCCGGACTGGATCCTGCCGGGCATCGTGCTCATGTCGCTGTGGAACCTGGGCTCGACGACGATCATCCTGTTCGCGGCGCTGCGGAACGTGCCCGCCGAGCTGGCCGAGGCCGCGATGATCGACGGGGCCGGGACGTGGGCGCGGTTCCGGCGGATCACGCTGCCGATGATCAGCCCGGCGTTGTTCTTCGTCGTGATCATCAACACGATCGCGTCGCTGCAGATGTTCGACCAGGTGTACGCCATGTTCTTCGGCAACCAGGTGACGCAGCAGGCGTCGGGCGACTCGGCGCTGTTCTACGTCGTCTACCTGTTCCAGCAGGCGTTCCAGTTCCTGCACATGGGCTACGCCTCGGCGCTGGCCTGGGTGCTGTTCCTGGTGATCGCGCTGATCACGCTCGTGCAGTGGAAGCTCGGCGGGCGGCTGGTGCACTACGAGGCGGGAGAGCGGGCGTGAGGCGGCGGCCGTTCTTCTGGATGATGCTCGCGGCGGCATCGGTGATCTTCCTGTACCCGTTCGTGTGGCTGGTCGTCGCCTCGCTCAAGCCGCGCTCCCACACCTTCGCCGACCCGTTCGTCCCGTGGCCCGACCCGTTCGCGCCGGAGAACTACGCGGTGGTCTGGGAAGCCGTGCCGATGCTGGCGTGGCTGGTGAACACCGTGCTCGTGGGGCTGGCGGCGGCGCTCGCGGTGACGCTGTCGAGCGCCTTCGTGGCGTTCGGGTTCGCCTACTTCCGCTTCCCCGGGCGTGATGTGATCTTCGCGAGCGTGCTGGGCACGATGATGCTGCCTGCCGCGGTGACGCTCGTGCCGACGTACCTGATCTGGCACGCCGCCGGGCTGACCGGGACCCAGGTGCCGCTGTGGGCGGGCAACCTGTTCGGCTCGGCGTTCTACATCTTCCTGCTGCGCCAGTTCCTGCTCGGCGTGCCCCGGTACGTGTTCGAGGCCGCCCGGGTGGACGGCGCCACGTACCTGGACCTGTTCTGGCGGATCGCGGTGCCGCTGGCGAAACCGGCGCTGATCATCGCGTTCGTGTTCGAACTGAAGGCGAGCTGGTTCGACCTGATGAAGCCGCTGGTCTATCTGCAGGACCCGAGCCTGTTCACGCTGCCCCGGGGCCTGAAGGCCGTCGTCGACCAGTTCTACCAGGGCGGCGACCCCAAGTGGGAGCTCGTCCTGGCCGCGAGCGTGATCACCACGCTGCCGCTCGTCGTCGTCTTCTTCGCCGGGCAGCGCTACTTCGTGCAGGGCGTCGCCACCACCGGGCACCGGTGATGACCAGGGCGTATAGGGTTCGGCTGTGCTGATTCTGCTGCCGCCGTCCGAGGGCAAGGCGTCCACGGGAGACGGCCCGCCCGTCGGAGAGCTGTCGTTCCCCAAGCTCGGCCGCCCGCGCGGGCGGGTCATGAGCGCCCTGATCAAGGCCTCGCGCCGCCGCGACGCCCTGAGCGTGCTCGGCCTGTCGCCCGGTCAGGCCCCCGAGCTGGCCAAGAACCTCGCGCTCAAGGAGGCGGCCACGCTGCCCGCCGCCGAGCTCTACACGGGCGTGCTCTACGACAACCTGGCGCTGTCCGGCCTCGACGCCGACGCGCGAGCCAGGGCCGAGGAGAGCGTGCTGATCTTCTCGGGGCTGTGGGGGGTCGTGCGGCTGTCCGACCGCATCCCGCCCTACCGCCTGTCGATGGGCGTGTCGCTGAAGCCCCTGGGCGGGCTGGCGGCCTTCTGGCGCCCGCTGATCACCGCCGAGCTGGACCGGCTGCCCGGCCTGGTCGTCGACCTGCGCTCGGCCACCTACGCGGGCGCCTGGCGCCCCGGCGACCGCGGCGTGTCCGTACGGGTCTTCAAGGACGGCAGGGTCGTGAGCCACATGGCCAAGGCCACCCGGGGCGAGATCGCCAGGAAGCTCCTGGAGAGCGGCCTGACGCCCACCACCCCCGACGAGCTGGCCAAGGTCCTCGACGACCTCGGCTACTCCGTACGGCTCGCCCCCGGCAAGCTCGACGTCGACCTCTGAACGACGAAAAAAAGGGGGTGCGGCCCGCGCGGGGCGCCCCCCCCCATTTTGTCGGGGGGGGGGGCGTGGGCAGGGTGTGCGCGCGGGGCGGCGCGCGGGCGGGGGGTGGGGCCGTGGAGATTGGGGTGGTCTCGTAT